>NZ_JAIUHU010000006.1:0-379310 GCF_020165275.1 Mesorhizobium sp. Ca11
CTCGTTCCTGTTCAGCCGCGTCACGCTCGCGGCGGGCTTTATCGAGGTCCTCACGGGTCGATGCTGCGGAAGCGCGTACTCGTGTCAGAGCCTGCGCCGTCGCGGCTGCGGTCTGCTCGGCACGCTCTTTTGCTGAGACAGCCTTGGCTCGTTCCTGTTCAGCCGCGTCACGCTCGCGGCGGGCTTTATCGAGGTCCTCACGGGTCGATGCTGCGGAAGCGCGTTCTCGTGTCAGAGCCTGCGCCGTCTCGGCTGCGGTCTGCTCCGCACGCTCTTTTGCTTTGACAGCCTTGGCTCGTTCCTGTTCAGCCGCGTCGCGCTCGAGGCGGGCTTTATCGAGGTCCTCACGGGTCGATGCTGCGGAAGCGCGTTCTCGTGTCAGAGCCTGCGCCGTCTCGGATGCGGTCTGCTCCACCCGTTCTCTCGCTGTGGCTGCACCGGTTCGTTCCCGCTCGGCCTTATCCGCGATCGCGGCCTTGGACAGTTCCATTGCGGCGAGGTCGCCGCGAAGGTCCTTCGACTTCCGGCGCTCGTCGTCAAGCACTGCGTTCACTTGCGCAAGCGAGGCCTTGGCACTGGCGCGGTCCTCGGCGGCCCTGGCCTCAAGCTGCGAAATTTGCGCCCGCGCTTGGGATAGGTCGCGTGCCATCAATTCAGTTCGCTGACGCTCCAGATGAGCAGCCGGCATCTGCGTAACGACATAGTTGATGCTCTCGCCCAGCAGCCTGCGAGCATCTCCCGCAATGCGCTGCAATGCGTCGTACGTGCGGGCTGCCGTGAGTTCGTTGCGCAAACGCTCCCCGTATGCGTCGTCGGCTGCTGCCATGCTTGTCCTCAGCGCATCGACCTGCTTGCGCGATTCCAAGAGCGCACTCTGCAGAGAGGCGCTTCTGGCGCGCTCTTCTTCCACAGCTCGGTGCTCCTGGCCGGCCAGATTCCTCGCGGCGGATACCTGAGCACGAGCAGCCTCGACTTCAGCCTTGGCAGCCGCGAGATCCGGGCCAGGCGATGCGGCATTCGTACGCCCGTCGCCCTGGGCTGGTCCCTCCATATCCAATGCAGCACTCGCCGGAACCGCGAAGGATCGCGAAAGATCGGGCTGGGAGGGATTCTGGGCCTGCGAAATGGCGGGGGCGCTTTCGACCCAATTCTGTCTCGTCATCGTATAGCCAAGCGACACGGCCAGGCAGATCGTGGCGATGCCCAGGCCTGATACAAGACCAATAGGCCAGCGAACACGGGGAGGTGAGTCCGTAGCGCTGTTTGTCGGGGAAGCGAAGGGATTGGGCAGGTCGCCTGGCGAACTCTCATAAGCTTCGGAGATCATCTCGAAATGCTCGATTCGCACCCCGAACTGACGGTAGTTTGCATCCTGAGGCCGGGCATCCGCATCCGAGGATACGACAGCCTGAGAAGAACCAGGTCCGGTTGCAAGGTCGACCGGGCGTTCCCAGACCCAAGGAACCTCCTCGAGAGGAACAGGCTTGCATTCTTTCAGGTAGGCATTTGGTTTCGGGCGACTCCGCAGCACTGCGACAAGGGCATGCCGGAGCACAAGAAAGACGCCCGCCAGTACGAGTATCGCAATCCCGGCCAGGATGGCGAGATCTGTGTTATTCGTGTAAATTTCGGCAAGATGATTTGGCATCGTCGTGCCCATGTGGTCTTGGGTGCAATTTAAGTTCGCGAAGCGGTGTTTGGGTCTTCTCCCCGATGCTGGCTAAAGCTGCTGCTGCTCTCGAAGCTGTCACTGCTTCGGGCCTTCCAGTGCGGTGCGAATGTATTTGTTGCGTTGCGGAGCGCGGTCATGCGCCGGCAGAAGATGCCGGCGCAGAAGATGTGCGCTCGAACCGAAGCTCAAAGACACCGTGGCCGCCGGTTGTCGCCCGCCGCAAATGTCCCGAAAAGCCGACTCGCACCTCTCCATCGTCAATATCCCAAAAGTTCTCCCACGATGCTTTCCAATCCGCATTTTTGGGAGTCCGGACAGTCCATTCTGAACTCTAAGCTAGGTCATAGACCCTCACGGTCAACCACCTCGGCAGGACTTCCGGCCGTGCAGAACGGCCATGCTGATGCCCGCTCTTCGCGCGCGTCTGAGTCTCCGTTCAAACTCGATAGGCGCGTCGACAACGCCTTCTATGATCGAATCTGCGCATTGGTCGAACAGACGCGTCTCCTGCGTGAAATCGCGGCGGAGAATCGTACATGGGGACGGCGAAAGAAGCTTGTGGAACCAAGTCGTCCACAGGACATCCAGTTTGGCTGGGGAACCTGGATTCGAACCAGGACTAACGGAGTCAGAGTCCGTGGGTCTACCGTTAACCTATTCCCCAGCAGGCGCGTCTGGTATCGCGCGATGCGGACGGCTCATGTGCCGCGAGCGCTGCCTTGTAGCCGCCATCCGAAAATAGTCAAGCCCGCAGCTGAGATCAACGCAGGCTTTTTGAACCTTTGTCCGATGCATGTCGTTCTCCCAAAGCCGTTCCGCACTTTGGGCGACATGCATTGGCTCTGCCGCCAGGCGCCGAAGGCTCAGCTCTCGCCTTTGCTGTATTGGGAATGCTCGAAATAGAGCACCACGCCAAGGCCGATCAGCAGCGGAATAATGAGATAGAACAGGCGGAACACCAGAAGCGCGGCGAGCACGCCGACCGGATCCATGTCCGAAAGCCCGGTGAGGAAGACGAACTCGAACACGCCGAGCGCGCCAGGCGCGTGCGACAGGAGCCCGATCGAGAACGACACCATGAACACGCCGAGCACCACGAAATAGCCGGGATTGCCGATCTCGGGCAGGGCAAAATAGATGATCGCGGCGGCCCCGAGCAGTTCGACCGGCCCAATCAGCAATTGCCGCGCCACGATCGGCAGCGCCGGATAGTGCAGCTGGAAGCTGCCTATCTTCAGCGGTCTCAGCCGCAGCCAACTGCCGAAGGCGTAGGCGCAGGCAAGGATGAGCATGGCGAGCCCTGCGGCGAATGCGGCGCCGTGATGCGGCGCGCCCGTGAAACGATCGATGATCTGCGGTTCCAGCAACAGCACGAGGCCGCCGAGAAAAACGCTGGACAGGATGAAGGTGAACCAGCAGATCGCCACCAGCACGCCGACCTCCTGGCCGGTCAGTCCTCGCGTGCCGTAGGCGCGGTAACGGATGACCGCGCCGGAAAACACCGAGCCGCCGATATTGTGCGACACCGCGTAAGTGGTGAAGGAGCACAGCGTGACGAACAGCCACGATACTTTCTTGCCGATATGCAGCAGCGCGATGTGGTCGTAGCCGGCGAGCGAGGCATAGGCGACGACCGCGCTCAGTGCCGCGAGCACCCAGCCGCGCGGCGGGATGGCGGCAATGCCGGCCCAGACGTCGTCGAGCGAAACGCCGCGCAGTTCGTGGATGAGCAGCCAAAGCGAGAACGCCACGGCCGCGATGCCTATGACCGGCCAGAAATAGCGCCTCCAATTCATGGCGTCGTCATCATGCGTTGCAACTCATTGATTTTGATGTTGCCCAACCTTCGAACCTTCATTTCAGACATGCCTGATTGAAGCCGGCTATTCAACCGGCAAGACATTGCCCCAACGTGATCTGGCAAAATGCGACGTTTGCGAAATTCGGCCTCGCGCTCTTGGTGATTGTGAACTGCGCTGCTACTCTGTTGGCAACTTGAACAAATCGAGGTGCCTGCTGCGTCCGCTACCGGTTCGCGCGGCGCCGGAAGGAACTGAAGTGGAAGACCACGATACCGGCGCGGGCGCGTCGGCAGTGGGCATGTCCGGGGCATCGCCGACGCAATCGGCGGGCCCGCACACGGCGCGATTCAGCCGCCACGCGGGTGCGCACCAAAGACATGCCGGCCAGCGACAGATTGGCCTAAGCCAGGCCGACCAGCATGGCGATCAACCGAAAGGCAAGACGCGCAAGCGACGCAAGCGCAAGCGCGGCCGCAAGGTGTTCGCGCGTGACGAGAACGTCGCCGTGCCGCATGCCGCGCCTGCCGCCACGGCGACAAAACAGCCTCCGAGCGGGCTTTCGCCGGTTGAGCCAAGGCTGGCGGCCCCGCAGCGTCCGCCGCAACAGGAATTGCCTGTCTTCGCCGCGCTCGACCTCGGCACCAACAATTGCCGGCTGCTGGTCGCGGTGCCTGGCCGTCACGGCCAGTTCCGCGTCATTGACGCTTTCTCGCGCATCGTCAGGCTGGGCGAGGGGCTGACCGCCAGCGGCCGGCTCAGCCAAGCCGCGATGGATCGCGCGGTCGAGGCGCTGAAGGTCTGTGGCGAGAAGCTGCGCAACCGCAAGATCAGGAAAGCCAGGCTGATCGCCACCGAAGCCTGCCGTTCGGCCGCAAACGGTGTCGAGTTCCTGGATCGGGTCGAGCGCGAGGCCGGACTCAAGCTCGAGATCATCGACCGCCAGACCGAGGCCCGCCTTGCCGTTTCCGGTTGCGGCTCGCTGGTCGAGCGCGACACGCAAGGCGTGGTGCTGTTCGACATCGGCGGCGGCTCGTCGGAAATCGCGCTGATCGACCTGACCGGACGGCGCTCTCCGCGGCTCGCCAACCATATTGTCTCCTGGACCTCGCTGCCCGTCGGCGTGGTGTCGCTCGCCGAGCGCTTCGGCGGCCGCACGGTCACGCGCGAGACCTTTGCCGCCATGGTCGACGACGTGGCCGCGCGGTTGAAGGTCTTCGACGGCCGCGACCGGCTGGCACATGTGCTGGCAAGTCCCAATTTCCACCTGCTCGGCACCTCCGGCACGGTGACGACGCTGGCCGGCGTGCATCTCGATCTCGATCGCTACGACCGCCGCCGCGTCGATGGCCTCTGGATGGACCGCGACAGCGTCGACCGCATGATCGAGCGCCTGATCGGCTGGGATTTCCAGCAGCGCTGCGCCAACCCCTGCATCGGCGCCGACCGCGCCGACCTCGTGCTCGCCGGCTGCGCCATCCTGGAAGCGATCCGCGGTGTCTGGCCGTCCGAGCGCTTGCGCGTCGCCGACCGCGGCCTGCGCGAGGGGATACTGAGCGAATTGATGGCGGACGACGGTGTCTGGCGCGATGGCGGGCGAGGCCGTTGATGGCTAGGAAACCGGATAAGCCGGGTTCCGCCGGCATTCGCGTCCTCAAGACCAGGATCAAGAAGAAGAGCGGCTTGAAGGAATCCTCGCGCCGCTGGCTCGAGCGCCACATGAACGATCCCTATGTGCAGCGCTCCAAGGCCGACGGCTACCGCTCGCGCGCCGCCTACAAGCTGATCGAGATCGACGACAAGCATCATCTGCTGAAGCCCGGCATGAAGGTCATCGACCTCGGCGCTGCGCCCGGCGGCTGGTGCCAGGTAGCGGCCGCGCGGACGAAGTCGACGGCGGAAAACCCACATGTCGTCGGCATCGACTATCTCGAGATGGCCGCGGTTCCGGGCGCCGTCATCCTGCAGATGGATTTCCTCGATCCCGACGCGCCGCAAAAACTTGCCGAGGCGCTCGGCGGCCGGCCGGATGTGGTGCTGTCCGATATGGCGGCACCCACGACCGGGCATCGCCGCACCGACCATCTGCGCACCATGCATCTGTGCGAAGTCGCGGCCGATTTCGCGTTGCACGTCCTGGAGCCCGGCGGACATTTCCTCGCCAAGACTTTTCAGGGCGGCGCCGAGAACGAGCTTTTGTCATTGCTGAAGCAGAATTTCCGATCCGTCCATCATGTGAAACCGCCGGCCTCGCGCGATGAATCGGTGGAGCTGTATTTGCTGGCGAAGGAGTTCAAAGGCTAGCGCCTTCTCCTTCTCCCACAAGGGGAGAAGGAGAAGCGGCGCTCACTTCCCCGCGGTCCCCACCGTTTCCAGCGTCTTCGGCTTAGTCAGCCGGCCGTGGCCCGAGACCGCGTTGCCGGCCTCCGGCGCAAGCCGCATGAAGGTGATCGATGCCGCCGCCGAGACGGCTGCCACGATGAAGAAGGCGATGTGGAAATCCCGCAGGGTCAGCGGTCCGCCATGGATCGAGGTCGACACTTCGAGGACGCCGCCGGCCAGCGCCACGCCGAGCGCGATCGACAATTGCTGGAAAACCGCCGTGATCGGTGTCGCCTTGCTGGTGTCGGCGGGCGTGATCTCGGCATAGGAAAGCGCATTGACGCCGGTGAAGAACATCGAGCGGATGAAGCCGCCGACCAAAAGGATCGCCAGCATCAGGGCGTAAGGCGTCTGCGGCGTGAACAGGCCGTAGATGGCGATCGATGCGGCCGCGACAAGCGAGCCCCAGATCAGCACGCGGCGGAAGCCGGCGAGCCTGAAGATCAGCGCGGTCACGAACTTCATGCCGATGGCGCCGATCGCCGAGACGAAGGTGATCATGCCGGACTGGAAGGGCGTCAACCCGAAGCCGATCTGGAACATCAGCGGCAAAAGGAACGGCACCGCGCCGATGCCGATGCGAAACAGCGAGCCGCCGAGCACCGAGGACCGGAAAACCTGGTTGCGGAACAGCTCCAGCGCCAGCAGCGGATTCCTGGCGTGCCGCGCATGAAGGAGATAGAGCGCGCCCGAGACCACGCCGACTACAATGGTGATGAAGCCGGCCATCGGCGGCAGCGCCGGCAGGCTGACGACGGAAAGGCCGAAGACGATGCCGGAAGCGGCAAGGCCGGAGAGCACGAAGCCCGGGAAATCGAGCGGCGGCGTCTCGGCGGGCTCCGTCCTGGGCAGATAGCGGGTGGCGAGCCACATGCCGATAAAGCCGATTGGCACGTTGATCAAAAAAATCCAGTGCCAGGTGAAGTATGTGGTGATGAAGCCGCCGATCGGCGGGCCGACGAGCGGGCCGACCAGCGCCGGCACGGTCAGCCAGGACATCGCCGCGACCAGCTCGCTCTTGGGCGTGGCGCGCACCAGCACCAGGCGGCCGACCGGCGTCATCATCGCCCCGCCCATGCCTTGCAGGAAGCGCGACACAACGAAAGCCGGCAGTGAATTGGAAAACGCGCAGGCAACCGAGCCGGCGATGAAGACACCGATCGCAGCCCGAAAGACGTTCTTGGCGCCGAACCGGTCGGCCATCCAGCCGCTGATCGGAATGAAGATCGCCAGCGACACCAGATAAGCCGTCAGCGCCAGCTTCAGCGCGATCGGGCTCGTGTGGATGTCGACAGCGATCGCCGGCAGCGACGTCGCGATCACGGTCGAATCCATGTTCTCCATGAACAATGCGACCGCCAGTATGAGCGGGATGATGCGGTTCAAGGGAAACGCCCTGATCTGTCTTCGCGAATCTAGGCCCGGCTTGGGGGCGAACCGGTGCGACCGGGCGGTTATCACGCCTCGCCCCGGATGTCGCATTAAATTGCTGTCACTTTTGCGGGAGCGCAGTCCTGGTTGGCGTCACGGTACGCGGACTTGTCAAATGCAAGGCCGGCCGCTATGTAGTAATAATAACTACATTATAGGTGCAACCATGGACGAAACTGTTTCTGCAGCCGACGCCAATCGCAGATTCTCTCATATCCTGCGTGAAGTACGCGAGGGGCAGAGCTACGTCGTGACCAGCCATGGGCGGCCAGTGGCGCGGATCGTGCCTGCGGACAAGCACGAGGGCGTGGCCTCCCGGTCGCGCGCAGCTCTGCTGTCGCGACTCGAAAGGCAGCCGATCGTCAATGCAGGACGCTGGACTCGCGAGGATCTTTATGAGGATAACCCGTGAAGATCGCGCTGGATACCAACGTCCTTGCCTACGCGGAGGGCGTCAATGATCCTGAGAAGCGCGACCTCGCCCTCGAATTGCTACGGAACGTTCCGCAAGGCGCTGTGGTTGTTCCGGTCCAGGTGCTGGGTGAACTGTTCAATGTTCTGCTTCGCAAAGCTAGAAGATCGCCCCAGGAGGCTCGCGATACACTGCTTAGCTGGCGCGACGCCTTCCCGGTTATTGAAACAACGCCGGAAGTGATGATGACGGCTGTCGATCTTGCTGCGGACCATCGTTTCGGCGTCTGGGATGCCGTCATTCTTTCCGCCGCTTCGCAAGCGGGTTGCCGGCTCCTTTTGTCAGAAGATCTTCAAGACGGTTTTACCTGGGGCGGCGTAACTGTCGTCAATCCTTTTGAGTTGCCGCGCCACGCTTTGCTCGATGCTCTTCTCGGCATCGAATAGGCCGTCTCGCAACGATCGGCTTTTCAACCGCGACAGGACGTGGTACCAGCCAGCGCCAATCCTGAAAGGGAAGAAGAAGAGTCGGCGCTGGCCAATCGGCCCGGCGCCTTTTCCGCATTCAAAAGGACTGGCCATGGCAAAAATCATCGAAACGTCCACCGGCGCGCTGGCGCTGACTTTCGACGACGTGCTCTTGCAGCCCGGCCATTCCGAAGTCATGCCTGGCGAGACCGACATCCGCACCCGAATTGCAGGCGACATCGATCTCAACGTGCCGATCCTGTCGGCAGCCATGGACACCGTCACCGAAGCGCGGCTGGCGATCGCTATGGCGCAGGCCGGCGGCATCGGCGTCATCCACCGCAATTTCTCGCCGTCCGAACAGGCCGAGCAGGTCAGGCAGGTGAAGAAATTCGAATCCGGCATGGTGGTGAACCCAGTCACCATCGGCCCCGACGCCACGCTGGCCGATGCGCTGGCGCTGATGCGCACCTATTCGATTTCCGGCATCCCGGTGGTCGAAAATGGCGGCACCGGCGGCCACACGGTCGGCCGCCTCGTCGGCATCCTCACCAACCGCGACGTGCGCTTCGCCTCCGATCCGGCGCAGAAGGTCTACGAGCTGATGACGCGTGAGAACCTGATCACGGTCAAGGAGAATGTCGACCAGGACGAAGCCAAGCGTCTCCTTCACAAGCATCGCATCGAGAAGCTGGTAGTGGTCGACAGGAACGGCAATTGCGTCGGCCTGATCACCGTCAAGGACATCGAGAAGTCGCAGCTCAACCCGCACGCCACCAAGGACGCGCAGGGGCGCCTGCGCGCGGCGGCCGCCACCAGCGTCGGCGATGACGGGTTCGAGCGCGCCGAGCGCCTGATTGACGCCGGCGTGGACTTGCTCGTCATCGACACCGCGCATGGCCACTCGCAGCGCGTGCTGGATGCGGTGACGCGGGCGAAGAAGCTGTCGAACTCCGTGCGCATCCTGGCCGGCAATGTCGCCACGGCCGAGGGCACGCAGGCGCTGATCGATGCCGGCGCTGACGCCGTCAAGGTCGGCATCGGCCCGGGTTCGATCTGCACCACCCGAATCGTCGCCGGTGTCGGTGTTCCGCAGCTGTCGGCAATCATGTCGGCGGTCGAGACGGCCAGCAGGGCCGGCGTCAGCGTCATCGCCGATGGCGGCATCAAATATTCAGGCGATCTCGCCAAGGCGCTCGCCGCCGGCGCAAGCGCGGCCATGATCGGTTCGCTGCTTGCCGGCACCGACGAGAGCCCCGGCGAGGTCTATCTCCACCAGGGCCGCTCCTTCAAAGCGTATCGGGGCATGGGTTCGGTCGGCGCCATGGCGCGCGGCTCGGCCGACCGCTACTTCCAGGCTGAAGTTCGCGACACGCTGAAGCTGGTTCCGGAGGGCATTGAAGGGCAGGTTCCCTATAAAGGACCTGTGGCTGGCGTGCTGCACCAGCTTGCAGGCGGCCTGAAAGCCGCTATGGGTTATGTGGGTGGACGTGATCTTGCAGATTTCCGCGAGCGCGCCACTTTTGTGCGCATATCCAACGCCGGACTTCGTGAAAGCCATGCCCATGACGTCACGATCACCCGCGAAAGCCCCAATTACCCGGGCGGAATTTGATCGGCAGACCGATCGGCCTGACTGCCGGCGGGGACTGTGGCGTGACTTGAGCGTGGCGGTGCTGCGGCTGTCGCGTCACGCGGCAGCGCTCTCCATCGCCTCGATTGCGCTGTTCCTCCTCATGACGGCGCTGGAGTTTCTCTATTTCCAGCGCTTGAGCGGCGGCCTGGCCTCGCTCGACATGCGCGTCGCCGGCTTCACGCCCGACGAAGGCATGGCGTGGCTCACCGCGCTCGGCCGGCGCGGCGGCGAGATCATCATCGTCTGGCACTATTTGACCTTCGATCTTTTGTTCCCGGCGCTGCTGTCGCTGACGCTGGTCAGCCTTATCCTCGTCTTCGGGCGGCGACTCAGCACCTTCCGCGCCTTGCCGACGCAGCTGCAGGCCTTGTTCTCGCTGGTGCTAGTGGCTCCTTATGCGGTCGCCGACTACACCCAGAATTTTGCCATGGCGCGGCTGCTCTCCGATTTCCAGCTGGCAAATCCCGATTCGCTGGCCTTCGCCTCTTTGCTGACCGTCAGCAAATTCGCGCTGCTGGCGATTCCGGTCTTCGTCATCGCGGTCTTCGCGCTGGCCGGGCGGCGACGCTGAGGACAAGCAGATGCGCCAGACAGCCATCTTCTGGCCGATGCTGGCGCATGTTCTTCTCGTCTATGTCGTCTATCTGGTGATGTTCAAGCGGCGCTATCTCGCTGTTAAGTCCGGCGAAGCCAGGATCGGCCAGTACAAGGTCCGCTCAACCGAGCCGGCCTCGAGCGTCACCGTCGCCAACAACCTGATCAACCAGTTCGAGCTGCCGGTTCTCTTTCACGTGCTGTGCCTGGCGCTGTTCGTCACCAATGGCGTGAACTACTTGACGCTAGCGTTAATGTGGCTGTTCATAGTCACGCGCTATGTCCACGCCTGGGTGCATCTCGACAGAAACCATGTGCTGCACCGCAGCCGCGCCTTCTTCCTTGGCGCCGGCATACTTCTCATCGCCTGGATCTGGTTCGCGCTCCACCTGCTCGAGGTAGTGTGAGGCTCGCCTTTCCCTTCTCCCCTTGTGGACGAAGGTGGCCGCGCAGCGGCCGGATTCCAGTTTGACAGGGACTTAAGCCAGCGTTGGATGCCGCGATAGGAGATCGCCAGCGTTTCACTCCGCCGGAACACCCCTCATCCGTCTCGGCGCTGCGCGCCGATCCACCTTCTCCCGCAAGGGGAGAAGGAAGAGGCGCTACAGCTCGAACAACGCGATCCGGCGCTTGTCGAATTTGATGCCGATCTCGCCGCGTACCAGCCTTAGCGCCTGCTCGCCGAAAACGGCGCGCCGCCAGCCCTGCAATGCCGCCACGTCGGCTTCGTCGCCCTCGGCGGCGATGCGGTCGATATCGTCGCTGGAGGCAAGCACCTTGGTGGCCACGCCTTCCTTCTCTGCGACGATCCTGAGCAGCACCTTGAGCAGTTCCGCCGCCGCACTCGACCCCTCCGGCGGCTGCACGCTTTTCGGCAGTTTCGGCATCGCGTCCTTGGGCAGCGCCAGTGCCGCGTTGACCGCGCCGAGCAGCGCGGTTGCCGTGGCGGAGCGTTCCCAGCCTTTCGGCGTGGTGCGCAGCTTGCCGAGCGCGGCCGCATCGCGCGGCGCCTGCTGGGCGATCTCATAGATCGCGTCGTCCTTGAGCACGCGGCCGCGCGGCACGTCGCGCTCGCGCGCCTCGCGTTCGCGCCAGGCCGCCACCGCCTGCACGATCGCCAGCTCCTGCGGTTTGCGCAGCCGCATCTTCAGCCTTTTCCAGGCATCTTCGGGATGCGGATCGTAGGTCTCGCGCGAGGTGAGGACATCCATCTCCTCGTTCAGCCAGTGGCCGCGATTCTCGCGCTTCAGCTCGGCGCTGAGATGCTGGTAGACCTCGATCAGGTGGGTGACGTCGGCAAGCGCGTATTCGAGCTGCTTGTCGGAGAGCGGCCGGTGCCGCCAGTCGGTGAAGCGCGAGGACTTGTCCAGCCGGGCTCCGGTGACCTTCTGCACGAGCTGGTCGTAGGAAACGCTGTCGCCGAAGCCGCAGACCATCGCCGCCACCTGGGTGTCGAACACCGGATGCGGCACCAGATCGCCGAGATGGACGATGATTTCGATGTCCTGGCGCGCCGCGTGAAAAACCTTCAGCACCGCTTCGTTGGCCATGAGCCGGAAAAACGGTTTCAGGTCGATGCCGGGCGATAACGGATCGATAAGCGCCTCAATCCCAGGCGCGGCCATCTGGATCAGGCAAAGGATCGGCCAGAAGGTCGTCTCGCGAATGAATTCGGTATCGACGGTAACGAATTCCGACTTTTCGAACGCCGTGACAACGCTCTCGAGTTCTTCTTGTGTGGTGATGACCTGCATCAAATCGCTTTTGGCACAATATTAGGCCTCTTTCAATTTCAGCCGCGCGGGCATTCGTCAAGCGCCGCGACGTCGTCACGCACCGCTAGTTTCGCGCGATGGCGATATGCGCTGGCCCGGCGGGGCGGTTCAGGCCTCGCCGGCCTGCGCCTCCACGCTTTGCCTTGCGGTATCCGCGGCTTCGGCCGATGGCCGTCGGCCAAGCACGCCGGCTGTGGCCAGGCTGAGCAGGATGAAGGGTATACTGATGCCATAGGCCGAGCGGATGCCCCAGTGGTCCGACACGAAGCCGAGCAGCGGCGGGCCAAGCAGAAAGGCGACGAAGGAGATCTGCGACAGGGCCGCGACATTGATCGCCGCCGGACGGTCGGTACGCTGCGCCGCAGCCGAGATCGCCAGCGGAAAGATGGCGCTGCTGCCGATGCCCAGAAGCGCAAAGCCCAGCATCGAGATGAAGGGTAGGGGTGAGAAGAAGACGATGAACACGCCGACCGCCATTGTTGCCAGCAGCACGCGCGCTACGCCGCTCGGCGAGTGGCGGTCGACAAAGCTGTCGGCGAAGAAGCGTGTCGTCGCCTGCGAGAAGGCGAACAGCGCCACGGTGAAGCCGGCAACGAAGGGGCCCGAGTCGAACACCGTGCGCATATAGATGGCGGACCAGTCCATGCTGGCGCCTTCCATCAGCATTGCCGACAATGTCACCGCGACGAGGATCAGGATCGGCAGCGTCGGACGGGCGAATATCGGCGGCTTGTCGCCGGTCGCGGCGAAACGGGCAGGCGCGGGTTCGAAGCCGCCCAGGAACAGCGCCATCGCAACCGCCACCGTCGGCACCACCAGCGCCAGATGCAGTTGCGGCGACAGGCCGAGATGCGCCAGCGCGCCGCCGAACAGGCCTGCGCCGAAGAAGCCGATGCTCCAGAACGAATGCGCCCGGTTCATGATCCGGCGCTTGAGCAGGAACTCGGTCCTGTCCGCCTCGACATTCAAAATGATCTCGATGCTGCCGATCATCAATCCGACCGGGAGCAGCATCAGGAACAGGGCCGCGGGGCCCGACGCATGCACCGCGACGGCGTAGGCGAAGCCAAGCAGCGGCACCAGCCACAGCAGCGCCCGGCGGAAGCCGACGCGCTCCAGGATCGGCGTCGCCAGCGTCAGCGCGATCAGAGTGCCGATCGGCGTTCCGATCAGGGCGAGACCGAGCGTGCCGTCCTCGATCTGCATGGCCCGCTTGATATCGGGCAGCCGCGGAAAGATGTTGCCCATGGCAAAGGAATAGATCGCGAAGCCGGCATAGACGCGGTGCTGCGGGGCGAGTTTCAGGCCAAGGGTCATCAGGCAAATCCGCTAAGGAGATTTCGGCGGCGGCTCTCAGGCTGCCGGCGACTCTGTTTCTTGCATGAACAGGCAAAACATGCAACAACGTGCACAAATAAACAGGATCGCGCATGCTCACCGAAGAACGCCACCAACTCATTCGCGACCGGCTTGCGGCGGACGGAAAGGTGCTGGCCGGCGAGCTCGCCAGCCGTTTCGGCGTATCGGAGGACACTGTGCGCCGCGACCTGAGGGAACTGGCGAAGGCCGGGCAGCTGCGTCGCGTTTATGGCGGCGCTGTCCCATCGGGGCCCTTTGCAGCCGCGCCGCTCAGCCAGCGCAGCCGTCATGCGGTCGAGGAAAAAACCCGGCTCGCCAAGGCGGCTGTTGCGCTGCTCGGCGCGGGGCAGTCGCTGTTCATCGACGGCGGCACGACCAACGAGGCGATCGCCCGGGCGATCCCGCGCGATATGGAACTGACCGTCGCCACCAATTCGCTGGGCGTCGCCTCGGCTCTGACGGACCTTCCCCTGGTCGAGCTGATCGTGCTCGGCGGCCGCTATGTGCCCGATCTCGGCACCTGCGTCGGGACAGACACGCTGGCCGCTGTGGCGCAGCTCGGCGCCGATCTGTTCTTTCTGGGCTCCTGCGGGCTGGATGTCGCGCGCGGCGTCACCGCCTTCGATTCCGCCGAAGCCGAAGTGAAACGCGCCATGGCGAAAAACAGCGCCGGCATCGTCATTGCCGTCACCAACGACAAGCTCGCCACCGCCGCGCCCTATCGCGTGGCGGAAGCGGATGCGATCCGCCATCTCGTGGTGGAAAGGACCGCGCCTGCTGCCACGCTCGCCGATTTCCAAAGCCGGGGTGTGCAAGTCCACTTTGCCTGAACAGTCGCAGCGGCGCGCCTGTGTGACCGCTTGCCTTGACAAAGCCCGCCTCTCATGCGCTTTTCGCGCCAATTTTCGAGCCGGGCCGACGCCCGCAATTTCCGGACTTTACCCCATGACTATGCATCGTTACCGCAGCCACACCTGTGCCCAGTTGAGAAAGAACGACGTCGGCAATTCCGTCCGCCTGTCGGGCTGGGTGCATCGCGTGCGCGACCATGGCGGACTGCTCTTCATCGATCTTCGCGACCATTACGGCCTGACCCAGATCGTCGCCGATCCGGATTCGCCGGCCTTCAAGGTCGCTGAGACCTTGCGCGGCGAATGGGTGATCCGCGTCGACGGCGAGGTCAAGGCGCGGCTGCCGGAAACCGTCAATCCGAACCTGCCGACCGGCGAGATCGAGATTTTCGCGCGCGAGATCGAAGTGCTGTCGGCCGCCAAGGAGCTGCCGCTGCCTGTGTTCGGCGAGCCGGATTACCCCGAAGACATCCGCCTGAAATACCGCTTCCTCGATCTGCGCCGCGAGACGCTGCACAAGAACATCGTCGCGCGCACCAAGATCATCGCCGAGATGCGCAAGCGCATGGGGGAGGTCGGCTTCACCGAGTTTTCGACGCCGATCCTCACCGCGTCGTCGCCCGAAGGGGCGCGCGACTTCCTGGTGCCGTCGCGCATCCATCCCGGCACCTTCTACGCGTTGCCGCAGGCGCCGCAGCAGTACAAGCAGCTGATCATGGTCTCCGGCTTCGACCGCTATTTCCAAATCGCGCCCTGCTTCCGCGACGAGGACCCGCGCGCCGACCGCCTGCCTGGCGAATTCTATCAGCTCGACCTCGAGATGAGCTTCGTCGAGCAGGACGACGTGCTCTCCACCATGGAGCCGGTGCTGCGCGGCGTCTTCGAGACCTTTGCCGCCGGCAAGCCGGTGACCCAGGAATTCCGCCGCATTCCCTATGACGAGGCGATGCGCACCTACGGCACCGATAAGCCTGACCTGCGCAACCCGATCGAGATGCAGGCGGTCTCGGATCATTTCCGCGACTCCGGCTTCAAGGTCTTCGCCAACATCCTTGCCAACGATCCGAAAGCCGAGGTGTGGGCCATTCCGGCAAAGACCGGCGGCAGCCGCGCCTTTTGCGACCGCATGAATTCCTGGGCGCAGGGCGAGGGGCAGCCTGGCCTCGGCTACATCTTCTGGCGCAAGGAAGGCGAAAAACTCGAAGGCGCGGGTCCGATCGCCAAGAACATCGGCGAGGAGCGCACCGAGGCGATCCGCCAGCAGCTCGGCCTTGCCGATGGCGACGCCGCCTTCTTCGTCGCCGGCGACCCGAAGAAGTTCGTCACCTTCGCAGGCGCCGCGCGCACCCGCGCCGGCGAGGAGCTGAACCTCGTCGATCGCGAGCGTTTCGAGCTCTGCTGGATCGTCGATTTCCCGTTCTTCGAATGGAACGAGGACGAGAAGAAGATCGACTTCGCCCACAACCCGTTCTCGATGCCGCAGGGCGGCATCGATGCGCTGAACGGCCAGGAGCCCCTCAGCATCAAGGCGTTCCAGTACGACATGGTCTGCAACGGCTTCGAAATAGCGTCGGGCGGCATCCGCAACCATCTGCCGGAAACCATGGTCAAGGCTTTCGAGATGGTCGGTCTCGACCGCGCAACCGTGGAGGAGCGCTTCGGCGGCCTTTATCGCGCCTTCCAATATGGCGCGCCGCCGCATGGCGGCATGGCGGCCGGCGTTGACCGCATCGTCATGCTGCTCGTGGGGGCCAAGAACCTGCGCGAGATCACCATGTTCCCGATGAATCAGCAGGCCTACGACCTTTTGATGAACGCGCCTTCGGAAGCGACTCCGCAGCAGCTGCGCGAGCTGTCGCTGCGCGTCGCTGCGGCGAAGAAGGAAGGCTAAAAGCCGTAGCCAGGATCTTCTTTTTCCTACAAGAATCGCCTTCAACAAGAAAAGCCCGGCATCGCTGCCGGGCTTTTCTTTGCAGCTGACTGTCCGATCAGTCTTGGTTCGCCTTGACCTTGACGCCAAGCGTCTTCGGCAGGTCGAGAGGGTTGGACATGGCGCCGGCCATAATCAGCGCGAACGGCACCGACGACGGCGGCTCGGCCGAGATTTCCAGGCTCTTTGGATTGTCGAGGAAGGTATTGACTGCCGCCGAGACTTCCGCCGTCAGCTCGGGATTGTTGAGCTGCGCCATGCCGAACGGCACGATCGCCTTGGCCTGGTTGGCGACGTCCTTGGCCGACATGCCCTGCTGCTTGCCGACATAGTCGAGCACCTTGCCGGTGAGCGAATCGTCCTCGAAGCGCACCGATGCGCCGTTGAAGGAAAGCTGCTGCATCAGGCCGAGCATGGCCATGCCTTGCGCGGAATTGTCGGCGCCTTCCGGCTGGGCGGCGAGCTTCTTCTGCATTTCCTGCATCGACTTGATGAAGTCGAGCGTGTAGCCGCCGAGATTGAAGGTCATGCCGAGCGTGCCGGCATTCTCGACCGAGATGTCATATTTCGACAGCTCCATCTTGCCGTCGCTCGGCTGCCAGGTGCCGGCCATCGCGATGTTGCCCGAGATGTTCTGGTAGCCGAGCGCGTCGATCGCTTCCTTGGACTTCGGATCGTCGACCAGCGAGAGATCTGCGGTGAATTTTTCGGTGTTGGCGGTAAAGTCCATCGCCTTGCCGTCGGCCGGCGGGGTGATCTGGACGGCAAGCCCGTCCATCGCGAAAGCCGTCTTGTCGCCGACCTTGACCGTCATGTTGGAGAGTTCCGCCGACTTGTACATCATCAGCGAGCCGAGCGGATCGGTGCCGCCTTCGGCCGGGACCTTCATGCCGTGGACGACCACCGGGCTGAGATTGAGCGTCACGCCGTCCTTGCTGTGCTCGAAAGGCGAGGTCGAGAGGGTTGCGATCTCATAGCTGCCATTGGCCTCGCTGACCCCCTCCAGCTTCACGTCGCCGATCGGCAGCGCTTCCTTCTCGGCCGCCGGCTTGATGGAAACACCTTGCAGGACGGCGTTCGAATCGTCGCCGGAGACACCTGTCCAGGAAATCTCGACGCCCTGGGCGGCAAGGGCCGCCTTGATGCGCTCGGCCACCGCCGGATCGGCGGCGAAGGCCGAATTGAGCGGCAGCGTCAGCAGAAAGGTCGAAAAGGCCAGTTTCTTGAGTGTTGAGCGTTGGATTGTCATGGCGAGTTCCCTGTCCTGATTGGCTATTGTGAAATTATTTTTGACATCTGCTCCATCACCATTCCGTGACGAACGGGACGGGAAAAAGGCATTTCCGGGCCCATTTGTCGAAAACGGCGATGAAAAGCAAACGCCGGTCGGCAGCTATTGCCCGATGCGGTGAATTTGTCATGAAGACCGCGGCTTTCCTCCGCCAGCGCGTTGCATTGCCAGATAGCGGCCGCATGTAACGGATTGATGTTGGTCGGCGTCATGTTGCCGACCAAGCCTGTTGCAGATCGGCGGCAAATTGCAGCCGCCGTGGCGCCGCTTCCGTGAAATCCTTCACACCGCCGGCTGCGTGTCTGTAGCCGCGGCGAATGCGCCGACGTACACGCGGCGCTTGCCGCGAATCACCCGCTCGGCTAGTCCAAATCCATGGGAAAAAGGCTTTTGCCGCCTGATGACAATGGCGGCGGCGATAAAATCGAACCGGTCGATCTGAAGGAAGCGCTCGAGCGGCGCTATCTCGCTTACGCGCTGTCGACCATCATGCACCGGGCGCTGCCGGATGTGCGCGACGGACTGAAGCCGGTCCATCGCCGCATCATGCATGCCATGCGGCTGCTCAGGCTCAACCCCGATCAGGGTTTCGCCAAATGCGCCCGCATCGTCGGCGACGTGATGGGCAAGTTCCATCCGCATGGCGACCAATCGATCTACGATGCGCTGGTACGGCTGGCGCAGGATTTCTCGATGCGCTACCCGCTGGTCGACGGGCAGGGCAATTTCGGCAACATCGACGGCGATAACGCCGCGGCGATGCGCTACACCGAAGCGCGCATGACCGAGGTGGCGAGCGAGCTGCTTGCCGGCATCACCGAGGACGCGGTCGATTTTCGGCCGACCTACAATGAAGAGGACGAGGAGCCGTCCGTCCTGCCGGGCGCTTTCCCCAACCTGCTCGCCAACGGCTCGTCGGGCATTGCCGTCGGCATGGCTACCTCGATCCCGCCGCACAACGCCGCCGAGCTTTGCGACGCAGCGCTCCATCTGATCGAGCATCCCGAAGCGCCGGTGGCGAAGCTGATGGATTTCGTCCAGGGGCCGGATTTCCCGACGGGCGGCATCATCGTCGACAGCCGCGCCTCGATCCTCGAAGCCTATGAGACGGGCCGCGGCGGTTTCCGCGTGCGCTCCAAATGGGGCCAGGAGGACCAGGGCAGGGGCACCTGGAGCATCGTCGTCACCGAGATCCCCTACGGCGTGCAGAAGGCCAGGCTGATCGAGAAGATCGCCGAGCTGTTGATGGCACGCAAGCTGCCGCTGCTCGAGGACATCCGCGACGAGAGTGCGGAGGACATCCGCATCGTCCTGGTGCCGAAGAGCCGCACCGTCGATCCCGGCATCCTGATGGAATCGCTGTTCAAGCTTACCGAGCTCGAAAGCCGCTTCCCGCTCAACATGAACGTGCTGTCGCGCGGCAAGGTGCCGAACGTCCTGTCGTTGAAGGGCGTGCTCAAGGAGTGGCTCGACCACCGCCGCGAGGTTTTGATCCGTCGTTCGAAATACCGGCTCGGCGAGATCGAGAAGCGGCTGGAAATCCTCGCCGGTTATCTGATCGCCTATCTCAACATCGACGAGGTCATCAGGATCATCCGCGAGGAGGATGAGCCCAAGCAGGTGATGATGGCCCGCTGGTCGCTCACCGACAACCAGGCCGAAGCCATCCTCAACATGCGCCTGCGCGCTTTGCGCAAGCTAGAAGAGATCGAGATCCGCAAGGAATTCGACGGCCTCACCGCCGAGAAGAAGCAGATCGAGGCCCTGCTGGCTTCCGACGCCAAGCAATGGTCGACGATCAAGTGGGAAGTCGCCAAGGTCCGTGACACGTTCGGTCCGCAGACCGAGCTCGGCAAGCGTCGCACCCAGTTTGCCGATGCGCCCGAGCACGACTTGACCGACATCGCGCATGCGATGATCGAGCGCGAGCCGGTCACCGTCGTTGTGTCGGAAAAGGGCTGGCTGCGTGCCATGAAGGGCCACCTGACCGACCATTCGCAGCTCACCTTCAAGGAAGGCGACAGCCTGAAGCTCGCCTTCCATGCCCAGACCACGGACAAGATCCTGGTCTTCACCACCGGCGGCAAGTTCTACACCATCGGCGCCGATCGGCTGCCGGGCGGGCGCGGCCATGGCGAGCCGATCCGCATCATCGTCGACATGGAGAACGACCAGGACATCGTCACTGCCTTCGTCCATGATCCGAAGCGCAAGCTGCTGCTCGTCTCATACGACGCCAACGGTTTCGTCGTTTCGGAGGAAGAGGTCGTCGCCAACACCCGCAAGGGCAAGCAGGTGATGAACGTCAAGGCGCCGGACGAGGCCAAGCGCTGCATCCCGGTTTCGGGCGACCATCTCGCTATTGTCGGCGAGAACCGCAAGATGCTGGTCTTCCCGCTGGCCGAAATTCCGGAAATGGCGCGCGGCAAGGGTGTGCGCCTGCAGAAATACAAGGACGGCGGCGTGCTGGACCTGAAGACCTTCACCCTGGCGACGGGGCTCTCCTGGCAGGATTCGGCCGATCGCACCTTCACCAAGTCGCGCGAGGAGCTGTCCGAGTGGATCGGAGCCCGCGCCGCCGCCGGCCGCATGGTGCCGAAGGGTTTTCCCAGGACGGGGAAATTTGGGTGAAGCAGCACCTTTCCTTCTCCCCTTGCGGGAGAAGGTGTCGCCGAAGGCGACGGATGAGGGGTGTTCCAGCTTGACACGGACTTGAGCTGCGTTGGATGCCGCCAACGCCTCACCCCGCTGAAACACCCCTCATCCGTCTCGGCGCTGCGCGCCGATCCACCTTCTCCTACAAGGGGAGAAGGAAAGGCACTATTTGGACTATCGTCACGATTGCTGCACTATGATGGTGCATAAGCATCCATCGAACCATCAGGCAGGGAGCAACGCCGGGTTGAAGCGCGCCGAGATCCAGAAGCCGGGGCAGCGCCTGTTCGGCCTGTCGACGCCGCTGAGGGCGGCCGTCATCCCACCGCTGTCGGCGGCGCGCTGGCTCCTGGCGCTGATCGTCGCTGCCGGCGTCTATTTCTTCCACGGCTTCCTGTTCCCGGTGCTGGCGGCGCTCGTCATCGCCTTTGCCAGCTGGCCGCTGTACCGCCGGCTGCTCGTTGGTGTCGGCGGCAACCGCACGGTCGGCGCGACCTTGGCGATCCTTTTCATCCTCACCTTCCTGGTGGTGCCGATCGCGCTTGCCGGCACCTATGCCATCAACGAGCTGCGCGAGTGGGTCACCTGGGCGATCGAGACCAATCGCCACGGCGCGGCGACACCGGGTTGGATCGCCGCCATACCGGTCGTCGGCCAGTGGCTGAACGAGCAGTGGACGGCCTATCTCGGCCATCCCGGCGGCATCGGCGAGTTGATCCAGCTGATCAGCGGCTCCAACATCGGCAGCATCTATCGCGGCGCCTTGGCCGCCGGTGGCAGCGCCTTCAGCCTGATTCTGACGCTTCTGTTCATGATGATCGCGCTGTTCTTCGCCTATCGCGACGGCGAGTCTTTCGCGGCCCAGGTCGATCGCCTCGGCGAACGCATCCTGCCGACGCGCTGGGAACGTATCTCGCGCGTCGTGCCGGCAACCATTTCCTCGACCGTGACGGGCATGACCATCATCGCCATCGGCGAGGGCCTTGTGCTCGGCATCGCCTATTGGCTGGCCGGCGTGCCATCCCCGGTGACGCTTGGCGCGCTTACCGGCATCATGGCGCTGATCCCGGGCGGCGCGCCGCTCTCCTTCACCCTGGTGTCGATCTACCTCGCCGCCAGCGGCAAGCTTTTCGCCGGCGCGGCCCTGTTCATCTGGGGCGCGGTCGAGCTCTTCATCGTCGACAAGACGCTGCGGCCCAAGCTGGTCGGCGGCCCGATCAAGCTCCCCTTCCTGCCGACCTTTTTCGGCTTGATCGGCGGCGTCAAGACGATGGGTTTTCTTGGCCTGTTCATCGGCCCGGTGTTGATGGCGCTGCTCGTCGCCATCTGGCGCGAATGGCTGCGCGAGGTCGAGATCATGGACGAGCTTGCGCCTGTCGCCGACGAGGCCGGCGCGCCGCCACAGATCGAAGCTGCGGCCGAGCCGAGGAAAGTTCAGGCCGGGTGAACCACGGCAAGCGCGGCACGGCGCTTGCGGCCCTGCAACTGCCACAGCGAATGCGCGACCAGCGTCACGATCAGGATCGAGCCGCCGATCAGGCTGTTGCGTGTGGGCTCCTCGGCGAAGATCAGCCAGACCCAGACTGGCGCCAGCACCGTCTCCAGCAGATAGAACATCGCCACTTCCGGGCCTGAAATGTATTTCGGTCCGTTGGCAAGGCAGAAGAACGAGATCGGCATGATCACGGCGCCGTTGAAGACGATCCACCACGGTGCGTTCACGTGAACGCCTTCGCCTGAAACCATGAAGACGGCGAGCGCCAGCGGCAGGATGACGCCGACCAGCGCGGTGAAGCCCATGTCCTCGCCGCTGGCGCGCGAAATGGTGATGGCGAGGGCGACGAAGAAGGTCGAGCACAGCGCCATGAAATCGCCGAACAGATGCCCGGTGCCGACGGAGCCGCCGACGATGATCAGCACGCCGAAAATCATCGCCAGCATGGCGATGACGGTTGCAGGCCGCGGTCTTTCCTTGAGGAAGAGCCATGACAGCAGCGCCGCGAACACGGTGTTGAAGGCCAGGATGAAGACAAGGTCGGCCGTCGAGGTGTGATAGACCGCCGTGACGAAGCATATCCCGGTCATGCCGTAGCAAAAGGCCACGGCAAGTCCCGACCAACCCGGGATGAGCCGGGGCGCGTTCCGGTCGAACGACCGCCAGACGGCCCACACCACCAGCCCGGCCAGCAAGGTGGTGGCGGTGCGCAACATCATGATCGTCCAGGGTGTGCCGTCGGCGAGCCGGATCAGCGGTATGTCGACGGTCAGTGTGAGGCCGCCTATGGCGGTGATCAGGAGACCTTTTTGGTGGTCGGTGTGGGTGGACACTTGGGCATTCTCGCAAACTATCTTGAGCAGGCGCACAGCGGCCACGCCGCGCTCGTTCCAGCCTGAGGGCCGAAAGGCCGGTGTCCTCCTCCTTGAAACAGTTAAGGATGAAGCGTGGGGAGGTTCAGCGACTGACCGCTTCGTGGTCGTAGCGTTCCCAGCCTTTCGGGCCGAGATGCTCCTGCGGCATGAAGCGCATCTTATAATTCATCTTGCGCGAGCCGTTGACCCAGTAGCCGAGATAGACGTGGGGCAGTCCCATCGCCTTGGCGCGGGCGATGTGATCGAGGATCATGAAGGTGCCGAGCGAGCGGTCCTCGAAGTCGGGATTGAAATAGGAATAGACCATCGACAGGCCATCGGCCATCTTGTCGGTGAGCGCGACGGCTATCAGCTCGCCATGGCCCTTGCCGGTGATGAACGTGTCGGGGCCGCGACGCCGGTATTCAATGATCTTGGTGTCGACATGGGTGTCTTCCACCATCATCGCATAGTCGAGCACGGTCATGTCCGACATACCGCCGCGGCGATGCCGGGCGTCGAGATAGCTGCGGAAGAGCGAGTATTGCTCGGTCGAAGGCTGCGCGTCATGCATGGCGCCGACAAGGTCGGCATTGTGCTGGATGACGCGGCGCATGTTGCGGCTGGGACTGAATTCCTGTGCCAGGATGCGGACCGACACACAGGCGCGGCACGACTCGCAGGCCGGACGGTAGGCGATGTTCTGCGAGCGCCGGAAGCCGCCTTGCGTCAGCAGGTCATTCATCTCCGGCGCCTTGTCGCCGACAAGGTGCGTGAACACCTTGCGCTCGAACTGTCCCTCCAGGTAAGGGCACGGCGACGGCGCGGTCAGGAAGAACTGCGGCGACTGGGTCGGATGCTGCGTCATCTAATCTTGGAAACGCTCCTGCGAATCGCCCTACCTTTGGCCCGGTCGCCGAAAAATTCAACAGGATTATGCTGCCGCGATGGCCTTGGCCTGTTCATATTTAAGCACGGGCGACGCGGCGGCTTGATGCGCGCGGCCGTGAATCCGTCAGATATCGGTGCGGGTTACGACGGTGCCGAGCAGCAGGTCGTGCAGCGTGCGCTTGCGGTCGGAGAACAGCGTGACCAGGAGCACTAGCGGCGTCAGGATGACGTTGCCGGCCCAGAACAGCACCGAGTGAACCACAGCCGTCATGCCGTCGATGCGGCTGCCGTCAAGCTTCTCCAGGCGGATGCCCATGATCTTCATGCCGGTCGTCGCCTGGTCGCGGCTGCCCAGCGTGTTCCAGATGTAGAGGATGGCGACCATCGGCACCAGCACGGAAAACAGCGCCCAGCCGAGGCCAAAGGTCAACAGGCCGAGAATGGCGACCAGGATGGCGAAGGGAATGGTCAGCAGCGCGACGAAGAAATAGTCGAGCAGGAAGGCGAAAATGCGCCTTGTCCGCACCCCACGATATGCGCGGGTGTCCTCAAACCTCGTCGTGATGATCTCGCCGTCCAATACGCGTGCGTTCATATCCGTTCCTCGATCGCAGCACCCCCGTGGGAATGCCTGCCGCCTTTTCAAATGGTGAGGGCGGCCTGGAATTCAAGGAACGTGCCCGCCACCGCCGGGCGCGACGTCAGAAGATGCCGGGACAGAGCCTGTAGCGAACCCGCCCGAGATAGTCGCGATACTCCTCTGTCAGCGCCAGGATGCGCTCCTCGCGCAGGATGCGATGGACCTGGAACAGGGTAATGATCGCGTAGACGGCGAAATTGTAGAGCGAGAAGCTCGACAGCAGGAACAGGATGTGCCCTGCCAGATAGCCGGCATAGATTGGGTGCCGCACGAACCGATAGGCGCCGCCGGTGACGACGCCGCGGTTGGCCGGCAGGATGGCGAAGGAGCGGCCAAGCGACATCTTACCCCAGATCACCAGCCACAGCGCCAGGAATTGCAGCGGCGCCGCGATATAGAGCGGGATGACGGCGATTCCATCCTGGAACGATACGAA
Source organism: Mesorhizobium sp. Ca11 (assembly GCF_020165275.1). Lineage (NCBI taxonomy): Bacteria > Pseudomonadati > Pseudomonadota > Alphaproteobacteria > Hyphomicrobiales > Phyllobacteriaceae > Mesorhizobium > Mesorhizobium sp. Ca11. The sequence goes on from NZ_JAIUHU010000006.1 coordinate 24,571, forward strand.
ACCCGAACCGAAAGCGGCCGTCACCGAGATGAATACCGTGAAAGGGCTCCAGTCGCGGACAATCGGCCGACGCGCCAGCAGCAGCCAGGTAAAGGTCAGAACGTCGGAGATCATGAGCAGCAGGATGTTCAGCCGGCCCGGATCGATGACGAGGTGACGAGCACCGCGATAGACGAAGACCGCGGCGACCACCAGCGCGATGAAACGGAACAGGCCCTCGCGCAGGTCGGTGAGAACCACGCTGCTCTGAAGGCCGGACCAGAAACCGGTCTCTGCGCCAGGCAGCGCATCGCTTTTGGAAATCGCCAACTCTGTTACCCCGGTGGTCCCCTCGATATGGACCATTGCACGCAAGCCTTGCCGTCCGGTTAAGGTTTCTCGTGCTTTTGGTTGCATCGGCGGATTCGCCTGCCGAGGGAATGGTGTTGCCTGTTGAACATGACATTCTTCCCGGTCTAGCTTGCTGCGGCGCACAAAGGGGACGGGACATGGACTACGACATGCTGGTCATCGGCAGCGGCCCTTCGGGGCGCCGCGCCGCGGTGCAATCGGCCAAGCTTGGCAAGTCGGTGCTGGTGGTCGACAGGGGCCGGCGCCTTGGCGGCGTCTCGGTGCATACCGGAACCATCCCGTCGAAGACGCTGCGCGAGACGGTGCTCAACCTCTCGGGCTGGCGCGAACGTGGCTTCTACGGACGCGGCTACCGGGTCAAGCAGGACATTTCGATCTCGGATCTGGTCGACCGGCTGCACAAGACGCTCGACCATGAGGTCGAGGTGCTGCAGCACCAGTTCATGCGCAACACGGTGAAGAGCGTGCGCGCCGCGGTGAAGTTCCTCACGCCGAACAAGGTCAGCCTGACCGCCGACAATGGCGACTATAGCGAAGTCGGATTCGCCAACGCGCTGATCGCCGTCGGCACCAGGCCGCACCGCCCGGCCGACGTGCCCTTCGACAAGAAGCGCGTCTTCGACAGCGACGAGATGCTGGAGCTCCATCATCTGCCGCGCACGCTGACCGTGATCGGCGCCGGCGTCATCGGCGTCGAATACGCCACCATCTTTTCCGCCCTCGACGTGCCGGTGACACTGGTCGAGCCGCGCAACACCATCCTCGATTTCATCGATCGCGAGATCGTCGACGACTTCATCCACCAGATGCGCGACCGCGGCATGACCATCCGCCTCGGCAGCACGGTGAAGGAGATCGCCTCGAAACCCGACCACGCCGAAGTGACGCTGGCCGACGGCCGCACCATCCGCTCCGAGATGGTGCTCTACGCCGCCGGCCGCACCGGCAATGTCGCCAGCCTCGGCCTCGACACGGTCGGCATCGAGGCCGACGCCCGCGGCCGCATCAAGGTCGATCCGCAGACTTTCCAGACCAGCGTGCCGAACATCTACGCGTCCGGCGACGTTATCGGCTTCCCGAGCCTGGCTTCGACGTCGATGGAGCAGGGGCGGGTGGCGGCTTGCCACGCCTTCGGGGTTCACCTGCCGCCGCCGCCGGAGAGCTTTCCTTATGGCATCTACGCCGTGCCGGAGATTTCGACGGTCGGCCTGTCGGAAGAGCAGGTGCGCGACAGCGGCGCATCCTACGAGGTCGGCCTGGCGCGCTTCCGCGAGACCTCGCGCGGCCACATCATGGGGGTGAGCAGCGGTTTCCTGAAGCTGTTGTTCTCGGTCGAGACGCGCCGCCTGCTCGGCGCCCACATCGTCGGCGAGGGCGCCACCGAGCTCATCCATATCGGCCAAGCCGTGATCAATCTCGGTGGCACGGTCGACTTCTTCGTCAACAACACCTTCAACTACCCGACCCTGGCCGAGGCCTACAAGATCGCCGGCCTGGACGCCTGGAACCGGATGGGACATGGGTGAGGGGATCGGGCGAGGCCGGTCGAGCAGCCCCTCAACGCGTGTCTGGACGATGTTCCTATAACATGCCGGGATGGTCTCGATCGTTGATGGCCGCACCGGGCCCCGCCTGGCCCAGTCAGGCGACCGCGACAGGCGCTACCAGCCACTGCCGCAGGATCGCGGCGTCCGCATCGCCAAACTCGTGGCCCGAGGCGACGATGCGCGCGTCGACCTCGGCTTGGCGTTCGCTGAACAGTGTCACCATGGCAGGGGCGAAAGGGCCATAGGTCTGGTCGGCCGCCCCGGCAATGATCAACACGCGGCTGCCGCCGAGGTTGGCCATTGGCGAGATGTCGAGCACCGGCATCGCCCTCAACAGCGCTGCCTGTCTGACAATGCCGGGATGGAGCAGCATCAGGCTGGAGACGACATTGGCGCCGTTCGAATGGCCAAGGAAGGTCGCGCGTTGCAGGTCGAGCCGCTGCACCTCCGCGACCTCCGTCACGAACTGGGCATAGGCGGCCGTCTCGGCATGGATGGAGACCTGCTCGAAACTGGTCGGCGTGATTCGCTCGAACCAGCGAAATCCGTCCTCCTGTGGAATGCGGCCGCGCGCCGCGACGATCACCGAACGCGGCGCGATCTGCCTTGCCAGCGGCAGCATCGTCGTCTCGTCGACACCTGACCCGTGCAGCACGAACAGGCACTCGCCGCTTGCGTTCGCCGGCCTCAGCAGACGGTAAGGAAAGGCGAGGTCCCGGCGCAGGATACTGTTTTTATCGCTATATTCGGAAGCGCTCATATCCATTTGATTCCATAAGAGATTTATTGATTTGCCGGCTTCAAAACGGAATATTTTCGCGCTCCGCGAAAGTTGATTGAACCAGGCGCAATTCGGGCCGTTTTTCCGCCGATACACTCCCCCGTGGGAGGAATCGAAGCGGTGCGCCCCGGGGGTCGCATTTGCTGGCTATGAACAACCAGCTTTGAGGCCTTTTGTCGATGACCACCCCTGTTCCCAACGACCGCGATAAGCGTGTCGGAGAGCGCGATACGCGCATCAACGATCGTGACACACGTATCGATCGTGACACGCGTATCGACGTGCTGCGCGCGCTCGCGCTGCTCACCATTTTCGTCGACCATGTGCCTGGCACCGTTTTCGAGAACTGTACCTACAAAAATTTCGGCTTTTCCGACGCGGCGGAAGCCTTCGTGCTGATTTCCGGCATCTCGGTGGCGCTGGCTTATGGCACGAAGTTCAAGCCGGGCGGCCGGTTGCTCGCGACCTTGAAGATGTGGCGGCGCGCCGGGGTGCTCTACATCTCCCACATCGTCATCACGATGGTGGTGATCGCGCTGTTTAGCGCCGCCGCGCTGTTCGCGCACCGGCCGGAAATGCTGGCGATGATCAACATAGAACCCTTGATGCGCAACACGCCGCAGGCCCTGCTCGGCATCGTCACGCTCGGCCACCAGCTCGGCTACAACAACATCTTGCCGGTCTATGCGGCGCTGCTTCTGGCGGCGCCTGCTTTCGTGCTGTTCGTCAGCTATCGGCCCGTGCCGGCGCTGATCGCGTCCGGCCTGCTGTGGCTCGTCGCCGGCATCTGGCAGATCGCGCCGCCGAACTATCCGGAGCCCGGCCTCTGGTTCCTCAATCCGCTGTCCTGGCAGTTCCTGTTCAACATAGGCCTTGCCGCCATGCTGCATGTGAAGCGCGGCGGGCGCATCCCGGTCAATCCGTGGCTGCTTGGCGCCGCCGGCATCTATGTGGGCGGCGCGGCGATCTGGGTGCACACTCCGCTCTGGGGTCAGATCACCTGGTTCAACCTGCCGGTGGTGATCGGCGGCTTCGACAAGACCTTCCTGTCGCTGCCGCGGCTCTTGCACATTCTTGCGGTCAGCTACCTGATCGTCGCGCTGCCGGCGGTCTCCAACCTCTTCCGCGTCCGGCCCGACAATCCGCTCGCGATCCTGGGCAAGCGCTCGCTGCCGGTGTTCATCGCCGGCACGCTGCTCGCCATGGCGGCGCAGGTGCTGAAGCTGATCAACCCGGGCGGCCCGGCCTACGACACGCTGCTGATCGCGGCAGGCATCGCTATGCAGCTCGCGCTTGCGCTCTACCTCGAATGGCTTGCCAGCCTCGGCCCATCCCGCGCCAAGCCGGTGCGCGAGGAGCCTGCGCGTGCGACATTCGGCGTGCAGCCGCTGCCGGCGCGGGCGGGCGGCTACTGACCGCAGGGCAAAGAAATGCCTACGATCTATCCGAATTGCCTCAGCCCGCTCAGGCTTTCGGTGCCGGCCCGGTCGAACCTCTGACGACGAACTCGACGCCCATCGTCTCGCGCCGCACCGCGCCATCATGGTCGAGAATCATGCGCGCGGCGCGGCGGCCGATCTCGGTGATCGGCTGGGCGATGGTGGTCAGTGGCGGCGTGGACAGCGCGCCGTCCGGCACACCGTCGAAGCCGACAATGGAGACATCGCCGGGAACGTCGAGGCCGCGTGCTCTCAACCAGTCGATGGCGATCAGGGCCATGCGGTCCGACATCGCCAGGATGGCGGTCGGCGGTTCGCCGCTGGCGAAGATCGCCTCGAGGCCGGCCCTGGTGCTTTTTTCCTCGTTCTCGGTCTCATAGACCGGGATCTTCGCCGTATCGATGCCGAAGCGGGACAGCTCCTCGAAATAGCCCGCAAGGCGATCGCGCGTTCCGGTGTAGACCGCGGTGCGCACCGCTTCCGGCGTTACGAAGCCGGTTCGGTTGTCGGCAAAGCCCAGCGACAGGACGGCGAAACGGCGATGGCCAAGCTCGGCGAGATGGCGCGCGGCGAGCCTGGCGCCGGCGACATTGTCGACGCCGATGGCCGATACGGTCTCGTCCTGGAAGCCGAGCTCCAGCGCAACGAAGGGCAACCTGCGCTCGCGCGTCAGGTCGACAAGACGCGAGCCGCCTTCGATGCAGAACAGTACAAAACCATCGACAAGCGCGCTCTGAATGTTCCAGGCCAGCTTTTCCTGATTGGCGGCCGAGACCAGCGCGATGCCCGCGCCGGTGGCATCGCAGGCTTCGGAAATGCCGGCCATCATCACGCGGGCGAACGGATCGTCGAAGAAGTAGGAGAGCGGCTCGGTCGTGGCGACGCCGATGGCGTTGACCTTGCCGGCGCGTAGCAGGCGGCCTTTCGGGTCCGGACCGGCATAACCCATCTGCTCCGCCACCGCCTTGACCCGCTCGCGCACTTCGGCGCGCACGATCTCGGGGCGGCTGAAAACATTCGAGGCCGTGCCATGCGAGACGCCGGCGGCCTTGGCGATGTCGGCCAGCCTGATCGGTCTTGCCTGGCCTTCGAGGACTGATGCCATGTCGTTCCTCCGAATCCGGTCACGGGAAGAACATGACCGCTGAATTGCTGCTGGTCATCTAACATTTTTGTTGGATCGATTCAAAGCCTGCTTGACTTCGCGTGATTGAGGCCTATGATTTGAATCGATCCAAGTCCGCTCGCTTTTTGACGGAGCGGTTTCAACAGGAGGGTGCCATGCATCCGGTGAGTTACTTGTTCGAGGACATCTACGGCAACGACTGGGGCATCGCCTCGGCGGCCATTAGCCAGAAGCGGCGCGGCAGAGCGGGTCCCTGGCGCCGCGAACTGCGCTTCCTCGTGGAGCGCAAGCGCGGCTGAACCGTGGCCATTTTTCGTGTCCACGCATTGGATCGATTCAACTTGAGGAGAAGCAGTCATGCATCCGATTGGTCATCTGTTTCAGGACATCTACCGCAACTATTGGGGCATCACGCGCGGAACCGAGCAGCCCGAGCGGCGCCGCGCCAACGACCTGCCTGCGCGCAAGCGCAAGCGGCGCGCGAGTTAAAAACGCTCGCCGGAAATACCTACGGCCGAGGACGCCACAGCGCCGAGACGGCGATCGCTACCCAGCCGGCAATCAAAAGTGTACCGCCGATCGGCGCAGACATCGGGAACAGCCGCGAGCCGAGAAAGTCGCGGGCGAGCAGATCGCCGCAGAACAGAAGCAGGCCCGCGAGCAGGACGAGGCTGGCGATTCTGAGGCAGCGATTGCCGCCGGCAAGGCCGATGGCAAGGAATGCCGACGCATGCATCAGCAGGAAATTGGCCGCCGTGCCGGTGAAGGCGCCACCGCGATGCGCCGCCGTCGCCGACAGCACTACGCCGGCCGCGCCGACGAGGCCGGCTGCCAGCACGAGGATGCGGCTCCCGCCATCTGATGCCTGCCCGGCAATGCTCATCCTGGATCTCCATGCTGCGGTTGAGGTGGAGGCGCCGGTTTAGGATTCGCCAGCTTCGAGCAGCATATGCCGCGCCCGGCGCGACTGGACAATCCAGTTATAGGCAGCACCGAGCGCCATCAGCACCGCTGTGCCCAGAAACACCGAGCGCATACCGAAATGCCCGCCGACGAAGCCGCCGGACAGCGGTCCCGCGACCTGGCCGACATATTGCGCCGAGATCGCCAGGCCAAGCACATTGCCGCCGACCCCATCAGGGATATTGTGGCGGATGACGCTGGTGATGCAGGGCAACAGTCCGCCCAGCGCCAGGCCCATCAGGAAGCGCAGGCCGATCAATTGCCAGCCATTGGTGACGTAGGCTTGCGGAATGAGCAGCAATGCCGAGACCGCCAGCGCACCGACCACGACGTTCCAGTGGCCGACGCGGTCGGCGAGTTTTCCCAACCAGGACGAGGACAGGATGGTACCCAGCGCCGCCGCGGACATGACGACGCCTGCGACCATGGTCACCTTGCTCTGGTCCTCGACGAGCTGCTGCACATAGACGGTGATGATCGGCTCGATCGACATGGTGGCGAAGGCGAGCAGCATGCCGGTGGCCAGCATGGCGACGATCGGCCGCTTGTCGGGGATCTGCGACCAGCCGCTTTTCGGCTTCGTCGTCGAGGCGGGCTTGGGCGCCGGCGGGTTCTCCTTGATCAGGAAAGTCGTCGCCAGGAAGGCCAGGAAAATGACGGCGCCGGACAGCAGGAAGGTCGCGCGGATGCCGATCAGCGGCGGCAGCAGGCCGCCCAGCAGCGGTCCGACCAGCGAGCCCGCCGTGATGCCCGCCGCCAGCACGCCCAGCGCCCAGCCGGAGCGCTCCTTGGGCGTCTGCATCGCCACCAGGATCGTTGAACCCGATGAATAACCGCCGGCAAAACCGATCAGCAATCGAAGCAGCACCAGCTGCCAGACGCTCTCAACCATGCCGGTCAACGACATGCAGATCGCCATGCCGAACGAAGCGCGTACCAGCATCAGCTTGCGGCCGTAGCGGTCGCCCAGCCGTCCCCACAAAGGCGCGACCAGCGCGGCCGCGAAGAAGGTCGCGCCATAGGCGATGCCCGACCACTGCACGATCGCCGCGTGGCCCTCGGCGCCGAGCTGCTCGACGTACAGCGGCAGGAACGGAAGAAGCAGCGTCATGGCGACAAGCGTGCTGAACGAGCCGGCGAAGCAGACGGCGAGATTGCGTCGCCAATGGATGTTGAAGCCGCTCTGTTCGGGTTCCTTGGGCGTCATGTCATGCGTGCCAATGCTGGGGTTGTTGCGGATACCAATTTGGGATACCAAGCTGGTATCCGTCAAAATGCGAGCGCCGTCAACGCGGCTTGGAAAACGGGACGACAAATGTCGCAGATGCAAAATGTCGAAAGACAGCTTCGCGAGATGATCCTCGGTTTGGAGATCGGCCCGGGCGAGCGGCTGACCGAGCGCTGGATCGAGAGCCGCTTCGGCGCGTCGCGCACGCCGGTGCGGGCCGCATTGCTGCGCCTGGAGACGGAAGGGCTGATCGGCCGCGACGGCCGCGGCTGGACGGTGGCGCCAATCAACCTTGCCGAACTCGGGCAGATCGCCGTCTACCGCGAGGCGGTCGAAGTCGCGGCGGTTCGCCTCACGGCGGCGCTCGAAGACCGTGGCGGCATCGACGTGATCGCGGCGATGCTCGATTCCTGCGATGCTGAGACGCCGCGCGAGGAGTGGCATCGCGTCGGCCTGGATTTCCACATCGAACTGGCAAGGCTTTCCGGCAACGAGTTTCTGCTCAGGGCGGTGCGCGACGCGATGACCAGGCTGTCGCGTGCGCGCTGGCTGGAGGTGCGCGATGAGAAGGCGCTCGGCCGTGCCTGGGCCGAACATCATGCCATCCTCGCCGCCGTCAGGAGCGCCGATGCCGATGAAGCGGCGCGACTGCTTTCCGCTCACATCGCCGGCAGCCGAGATCGGCTGGTCACCTCATTGCATGACGACCGGCGCGGTTTGCGCGCACGCGGGTTTGCCGTGGTCGCGGCTTGAGGGAAAGCGTCGACACAACGCCGGTTGCATTAGCGGGCTTGCAACATGGCCGGGAGAATGCTGTAGGAGACGAGGGGAACTTGCTGAACTCGCGGACGTATGGCCACACTCTCTCGAACCGCCGCAAAGCTGTTCTATTACGCGCGCAATTTCGCGCGCGACCGCGCACCGCAGTCCCTGTTTCGCGACCGCCTCGCCAGCCGGCTTGAACAGGCCATGCTTTCGGGCAAGACGGTTCGCGAGCGGCTGAACTACTACAACAAGCTGGAACACCCGTTCGTGCCCAGTCCGGACGCCGTAGCCGTCGGCAAGCTGCCGTCCTCTTCCAGCATGTATTATTACGACCTCAAGGAATTCGCGCGCTATTTCGATCCCGGCCTGCTGATCGATTTCGAATTCGGCGACGTTGTCGGGGTTCCGGAGTTCCCGAGGATCGTCAAGGACCGGCCCATCGGCGACGACAATGCGAACGGCGTGCTGATGAAGCTGAACAAGTTCCGTCACTTCTACATGCCGCCCGACAACCTGTCTTTCGCCGCCAAGCGTCCGATGGTGGTCTGGCGCGGTCATCTCAACAATCCGATTCGCACCCGCTTCGTCGAAAAAGCCGCCGACCTGCCGATTTGCGATGCGGGTTCCCACAGGGCCGATGCGCCGGACGGATACCGCAAGCCGTTCCTGAACATCGAGCAGCAGCGACAGTATCGCTACATCGTCTCGCTCGAAGGCAATGATGTCGCGACGAACCTGAAATGGATCATGAGCTCCAATTCACTCTGCCTCATGCCGGAACCGACCTACGAAACCTGGTTCGCCGAAGCCCAGGTCGAGCCCAACGTCCACTATGTGCCCCTGCAGCCGGATTTCTCCGACCTGCTCGACAAGGTGGCCTATTTCGAAAAACATCCCGACGAGGCGGGACGGATAACCGCCGCCGCCAATGCCTATTGCCGCAGATTCGGCAATGAGCAGGACGAGCAGGCGATCTCGCTGCTCGTCCTCTACAAATATTTCGTGCTGAGCGGGCAGATTAAGCCCGACGCGGAAGTCTGGCGCTTTATCGCCGGCTGAGCGTTTTAAGCGTGAGAGCGGTCGAGCACCTCGTCGGCCGGCCCGAAACGATCCCTGGCCGTGAACTGCTGGTGCCAATAGGGATAAAGCACCGGCGGCCGGCTGACGATGTCGAGACGCTGCCGTTCGTCCTCGGTGAGCGACAGGCTTGCCGCGGCGAGGTTGTCCTTGAGCTGCGCCTCGTTGCGCGCGCCGATCACCAGCGAGCTTACTGCCGGTCGGCCGAGCAGCCAGGCAAGCGCCACCTGCGCGCCCGAAACGCCGCGTGCCTTGCCGATGAAGTTGAGCACGTCGACAATGCGCCACAGGCGATCCTCATCGCGGATCGGCGGTTCCGTCCAGCCGCCGATCTGGCGCGCGGTCGGGCTGTCGCGATGGTATTTGCCGGAGAGCAGTCCGCCGGCCAGCGGGCTCCAGACGAGCACGCCGAGGCCCTGGTCGACCGAGATCGGCAGCAATTCGTATTCGGCCTCCCGCGCTTCCAGCGTGTAGTGGATCTGCTGAGTGATGAAACGGGCCTGATGGCGGCTGTCGCTGACGGCAAGAGCCTTCATTACCTGCCAGCCCGACCAGTTGGAGCAGCCGATATAGCGGATCTTGCCCTGATTGACCAAGGTGTCGAGCGCCGCGATCGTTTCCTCGACCGGGGTGAGCCCATCCCATTGGTGGACGAAATAGACGTCGATGACGTCGGTCCTGAGCCGCTTCAGGCTCTTTTCGCACTCGCGGATCAGGTGATGGCGCGACAGGCCTTCGTCATTGGGGCCGGTGCCGATACGCATGCGCGCCTTCGAGGCGATCAGCACATCGTTCTTGCGCTTGCCGCCAAGCGCCTCGCCGATGATCTCTTCCGACAGCCCATTGGAATAGACGTTTGCGGTGTCGATGAGGTTGATGCCGGCATCGATGCAGGTGTCGATGATGCGTTGGGCTTCCGAAAGATCCGAATTGCCGACGGCGGCGAACGGACCGGTGCCGCCGAAGGTCATGGTGCCAAGCGTCAATGTCGAGACTTTCAAGCCGGATCGGCCGAGCGTGCGGTATTCCATGTCGGTCCTCGCAATTTGTTTTGAAGAAGCGCCGTGGCGAGCGCCGGAAAGAGCGAGGGATTTGTAGGACAATTCCCGCCGCTTGTCGCCCCGCTATCGATACGGGGTCGATCACATATCTTCCATGTCGATGCAGCTGCCGGGCGATTGCAATAAAACCGTCATTGCGCCTCTGTATCTCAGTCGGCTTACGGAGTGTCCGGCCGGGGCTTCCGAAGCGGTGATGGCTGACAGGCAGACGGAGCAGCGCGATGAATGAACTGAAACCGAATTCCGGAGCCAAGGACTGGCTGGAGGCCGAGCTCGAGGATACGCTCGACGAGGACTATGAGCTGGAGCTGTCCGAGCCGGCGCTCTCGCTCGAGATCGCCAAGATCTACAAGAAGTCGCATCCGCCCTCCATCGAGCGCATGACCTATTTTCGCGAGCTGCTCAGGCTGCAGTCGGAGCTGATCAAGCTGCAGTCCTGGGTCGCCTACCACAAGAAGAAGCTGGTGGTGGTCTTCGAAGGCCGCGATTCCGCCGGCAAGGGTGGCGTCATCAAGCGCATCACGCAGCGGCTCAATCCGCGCATCGCCCGTGTCGTGGCATTGCCGGCGCCGACCGAGCGCGAGAAGTCGCAATGGTATTTCCAGCGCTACGTGCCGCATCTGCCCGCGGGCGGCGAGATCGTGCTGTTCGACCGCTCCTGGTACAACCGCTCCGGCGTCGAGCGGGTGATGGGCTTTGCCAATGGGGACCAAGTCGAGGAGTTCTTCCGCGACGTGCCCGAATTCGAGCGCATGCTGGTCCGTTCCGGAATCACCCTGGTGAAATACTGGTTCTCGATCACCGACGAGGAGCAGCAGATGCGCTTCCTGATGCGCATCCACGATCCGATGAAGCAGTGGAAGCTCTCGCCCATGGACCTGCAGTCGCGTGTGCGCTGGGAGCAATACACCAAGGCCAAGGAAGAGACCTTCGCCCGCACCAACATTCCGGAAGCGCCCTGGTTCATCGTCGAGGGCAACGACAAGAAGCGGGCACGGCTGAACTGCATCGACCATCTGTTGCAGCAGATGCCCTATGAGGAGGTTCCACACGAGGAAATCACGCTGCCGGAGCGCGTCTTCAATCCAGAATATGAGCGCCAGGTCCTGCCGCGCGAACTCTACGTGCCGGAGAAGTATTGAGGCGCCCTCCTTCTCCCCTTGTGGGAGAAGGTGGATCGGCGCGCAGCGCCGAGACGGATGAGGGGTGTTGGAAGAAATGAGGCGGTGACGATTTCCAGCTCGTCGCCAAGCTGGAGCACCCCTCATCCGACCTCGCTTCGCGAGGCCACCTTCTCCCACAAGAGAGAAGGAGAAGCCTGGCCTACGCCCGCCCGATCATCACATGCGTGGCATCCGCCGTGGCAACCTGTTCCGTGCACTGATACCCCAGCTTCAGCATGTCGAGCCCGGCGAACAGATGCTCGCCCGAGCCGAGCAGGATAGGCGAGATGGCCAGATGCATCTCGTCGATCAGCCTCTCCTCGAGATACTGCCGTACGGTCGAAACGCCGCCGCCGACCCGCACATCCTTGCCGCCGGCCGCTGCCTTCGCCTGTTCGAGCGCCGAATGGATGCCGTCAGTAACGAAGTAAAAAGTCGTACCACCTTCCATCTCGATCGGTGCGCGTTTGTAGTGCGTCAGCACGAAAGTCGGTACATGATAGGGCGGGTTGTCGCCCCACCAGCCTTTCCATTTGTCGTCCGGCCATTCGCCGCGGCTCGGCGCGAACATGTTGCGACCGAGGATCCACGCGCCGACATTCTCGAAGCTGCGGACCGCAAAATCGTTGTCGGTATCCGTGGTCCCGCTATCTTTGCCGATCATCTGGTGGAAAGAGCGGGTCTTGATCATCCATTTGTGCAGCTTTTCGCCACCGACGCCCAGCGGCGTGTCGAGGCTTTGGTCGGGACCGGCGCCGTAACCGTCGAGCGACAAGGTGAAAGCGTTGACACGCAACTTGGACATGGCTGCCTCCTAAACCAGTTGTAATTCGAAATCAGTCTTTGGGATAGCTTAACTGATTGCGTATTGCAAGCAGTTTATTCCAGCGGGCTGACGACTTTCAGATGGGCCATCCTGCCGACCCGGTTGTTCCTCGAGGCGATCTGTGACAGCGTTTCTCCGGTCAGGGTAACGTTATGCCTGCGCGATGACCGCTCGACCCCAGGATCAGAAGTTTGCCATACGGGTGCTCACACCGCAGTTGTGGCCCGCGCTCGAGGACCTGTTCGGCGAAAAGGGCGCGGCGGCGGGATGCTGGTGCATGTACTGGCGCATCGGCGCCGGCTACCGCAAGCAACCGGCTGATCGCAACCGGTCGGCGTTCAAGACGGTGGTGGAAAGAGGACCGCCCCCAGGTTTGCTTGCATTCGAAAGGGAAAAGGCCGTCGGCTGGTGTCAGATAACGCCGCGCAGTGCCTTGCCGCATCTGGGCAGGGTCTGGCGGCTGAGGGCTGGCGACGATGTGCCGGTATGGTCGCTGTCTTGTCTCTATATTCGCATCGGCTATCGCAGGCGAGGGATCGCCACCGCATTGATCGAAGGCGCGGTGGCGCTTGCGTTCAAGAGCGGCGCGCCAGCCGTGGAGGCCTATCCGATAGACGCGGAGCTGTCGCCCAGTGCGTCAAGCAGCGGCTATGTCTCGACCTTCGAGCGCATGGGTTTCGTCCGCGTGCCGTCTCCAACGAGGGAACGGCCAATCATGCGGCTTACCCGCACGAAAACGGAGCGGGCGTTCGAGGCTAGCCCCTCAGCATCTCCGCCACCACCGGCGCGAAATAGGTGAGCACGCCGTCACAGCCCGCCCGCTTCAGCGCAAGCAGCGATTCCAGCATCGCCTTTTCGCCGTCGATCCAGCCATTGGCGGCCGCTGCCTTGATCATCGAATATTCGCCCGACACCTGATAGGCGAAGGTCGGCATCCGCAGCTCGTCCTTCAGCCGGCGGATGATGTCGAGATAGGGCAGGCCGGGCTTGACCATCAGCATGTCGGCGCCCTCGGCGAGGTCCTGCTCGGCCTCGCGCACGGCCTCGTCGGAATTGGCGTGGTCGATATAGTAGGTCTTCTTGTCGCCCTTGAGCAGGCCGGCCGTGCCGACCGCCTCGCGATAGGGTCCGTAGAAGGCCGAGGCGAACTTCGTCGCATAGGACATGATCGCCACGTCCTGGAAGCCGTTGGCGTCGAGCGCGTCTCGGATGGCGCCGATGCGGCCGTCCATCATGTCGGACGGAGCGATGATATCGGCGCCCGAGGCGGCCTGAATGACGGCAGCCGCGGCGACCTGCTCCACCGTCTCGTCATTGACGATGATGCCGTCGCGCAGGATGCCGTCATGGCCGTGGCTGGTGAACGGGTCGAGCGCGGCATCGGTGATGATGCCGATCTCCGGCACCGCGTCCTTGATGGCGCGCGTGGCGCGGTTGATGACATTGTCGGGGTCGAGGATGTGCGATCCGGTCTGGTCGCGCAGCGCAAGCTCGACATTGGGGAAGGTGGCGATGGCCGGGATGCCCAGCTTGGCCGCGCGCTCGGCTTCCTTCACCGCGAGGTCGAGGGACAGGCGATAGACGTCCGGCATCGCGGCGATCGGCTCGCGCGTGTTCTTGCCGTCGATGACGAAGATCGGCCAGATCAGGTCGTTCACCGAAAGCTGGTTCTCCTGCACCAGCCGTCGCGACCAGTCGGCCTTGCGCATGCGCCGCAGCCGCCGGCTGCCGGTGATCTCGTCGACGCTGCGCGCGCCGGCGGGCTTTGCGGGAGTGAATTTGTTCATCGCCGAAACTCTCTTTTGCGCCGGCTTTTACCACGCGTCTCCGCTGCTGACCAATGCGACACGATTGTGCCAGCGTCGAAGCGCGAGTTCCTCGCCCCTGCCAAAGGCGGGGGAGAGGTGGCCGCGAAGCGGACGGAGAGGGGGCCTTCGTAGGGCGCTCCCCTCTCCGTCTCGGCTTCGCCGAGCCACCTCTCTCCCCACTGCGTGGGGCGAGGAACCCTCACGGCTGCCCGTGCCCCGACAAAATCTGCGCCGCGCCCCTGATCGCCACACGGAACGCCTCGTCGAAGCTGACGCCGCGCGCCTGCCAGCGGTAGGTCCTGCCGCGATCGGCCAGCCGCCAGTCGGCGATCCAGCCAAGCTCTTTGTCGCTCCACACGATGCTGCCGGCGAGCGCCCGGGCCGCTCCCGCTTTCTTCGCGAGCTTGTCGAGCTTTGCCATATCGGCGGCCGCGAGCGCCTTTTCGTCAAGGCCGCCGAGCTGGCTGGCCTTTGGAAAGACAATGCGCATCAGCAGTGGACTCATGGCGTTGGCGAAGGATTCCCTCATGGTCTTGCCCAGGTCCTCATCCGCCGTCAGCACGAAATGCCGCGAGCCCTGCTCGGCAGTCATGAAGACGGCGATAGGCGGCCGCTCGCCGAGCCAGGGCCTGCTGCCGAGTTGCGCCAGCAGCTTGTCGATGACAGCTGGCTTGTAGAGGCAGGTGAGATCATGCGGCCTGTCATGCGTGCCTTGCTCGTCATGGATCGGGATGCCTTCGAGCCGGTCGTGATAGCGGAAGGACTGCACGAAGTCGGCCGCCTTGTCGCGCAGAGCCAGCATCTCCGTCTTCTGCGTCAGGCGCTGGTCGCCCGAGACCTTGACCAGCACCTTGTCGAGGCAATTCTTGAAGCCGATCTCGCGATTTGCCTCGCCGGTGCCGGTGACGATCGCCTGCGCCTGGTAGAGCTCGGCGATTGTCGCGGCGCGGACCGGCAGTCCCAGACATAGGAGACCGACCAATCCAACCGCAAAGCGGAAAATTTCAGGCATGTCGATCTGCTCGAAACCTGTCGGGCGCGGGCACAGTGCTTTGCCGGTTACCTAACATCTGGCGCTGCCGCCCGCCAGCGCAAGGAGCGCTGCCAGTAACCGCCGCCATTGACGCGTCTCCATGCCGCCTTTAGCACTTCTCTCCCCCGGCGGGCGGAGAGAGGGATTCTCTGGTGATGGATTTTGGCGGAGGCGACGAGATCCGCTTCGAGCGGCTGGGCAGAGCGGGTGTGGTCACTTTGACCCGCCCCAAGGCTCTCAACGCCGTCACGCACAACATGGTCAAGGCGCTCGGCAGGGCGCTCGACGCCTGGGAGCAGGACACGGGCGTCGGTGTCGTCGTCGTCAAGGCCGAGGGCAGGGCGTTTTCCGCCGGCGGCGACATCCTGCATATCTACGAGGCCGGCCGCGCCGGCGAACCTCCGGTCGATTTCTTCGCCGACGAGTACCGGCTCAACGCCCGCATCGCGCGCTTCAAAAAACCTTATATCGCTTTGATCGACGGCATCGTCATGGGCGGCGGGGTCGGCATTTCCTTCCATGGCTCGCATCGCGTGCTGACCGAAAACGCGCAGTTCGCCATGCCGGAGGTCGGCATCGGCTTCTTCCCCGATGTCGGCGCTAGTCATTTGCTGCCGGATCTCGACGGCTCCTTCGGCATGTATCTCGGGCTGACCGGAAATCGCATCCGCTACGGCGATGCGCTTTGGTCGGGGCTTGCCACGCACACCATCAAGGCGCAGGACCAGGCGGGGTTGCTCGACGCGCTGGCGACCAGCAACGATCCGGATGCCGAGCTGCGCAATTTCTCCGTCCCGGCAAAACGCGAGACGGAGCAGCAGGACCTGGATTCGATCGCACGCCATTTTTCGCAAAGCTCGCTTGCCGATATCATCGCCAGCCTCGAGGAGGCCGCCGCTGGCGATGCTTTCGCCGCCAGGACGCTTGCCACGATCAAGACCCGTTCGCCGACCAGCCTAAACGTCGCCTGGCGCGAGATCAGCGCCGGCTCGACACTGTCGATGGACGAATGCATGAAGATGGAGTTCCGCATCCTCAACCGCATGCTTGCCGGCCATGATTTCTATGAAGGCATCCGTGCCGCCATCATCGAAAAAGGCTCGAAGCCCGAGTGGCGGCCCGCACGCCTGGATGAGGTCCGGACGGCCGACATCGACGCCTATTTCGCGCCGCTCGGGGACAAGGAGCTTGTCCTGTGAGCGAGGTCACCTCCAGGCGCGTGGTGCTGCAGCCCTCGACCACCGAGGTCATCTTCGCCTGGTTCCAGCGCGTCATCGCCGGCTACTGCCTGTTGTTCGGCATCCTCTATTGGATCCGCCTCATCGGCATTTATCCGGGCGAGATGTGGCGCTTCGACCTGATGCCGGTGCATTGGCAGGTGGCGGCGGCCATGCTCGCGGTGTTCTTTCCCTTCGCCGCCGCCGGCCTCTGGATGCTGGCATCGTGGGGGCCGGTGATCTGGTTCATCTGCGCCGCGACCGAGACGGTGATGTATGCCGGTTTCCCCGATCTCTTCGGCCACCGGCTGCTGATCGTCGTATCGCACGCCTGCGTGGCCTTGCTCTACATCGTCTTTCGCGTCACCATCTGGCTGCACAAGCGCCGGCTCCGCCAATGAGCATGATGCCGAAAAGTGTGAAGCGGTTTTCGGACGACATCATGCTCCACCCATAAAGCCGGCCGAGGGCCGGCCTTCGGGGCCGATTTCGCGGCCCCGTTTCACTGGAAAATCAATTGGCTAAATCTTTAGGTTAATTGTTCTTGCTCGGGTGACCGATCGTTAAGCGTCTTCCGAAACCTCTTACCGGTAAGCTCTTGTTAGCCCTGGCGTTTAAGTCGAATTTTATGAGTATTCGATAGTGTCGCGATCAAGGTGAAAAACAAAAAATCACCAAGGCGACAAACGAGAGGCAAAGACAATGATCAATTCGCGTCCGGCGGCGAAGACCGCAAACGTATCCGACGATCGCCGCGAGGCTATCCGCTCGCTTTACATGGAATCGCTGCAGCTGGTGGAGCGTCTGCACCGCCGCCTGCTTGACGTGATCAAGGACGAGTTCGACCGCAACGGCCGTTCCGACATCAACGCCATACAGGCGTTGCTGCTCTTCAACATCGGCAATTCGGAACTGACCGCCGGCGAGCTGCGCTCGCGTGGCTATTATCTCGGCTCGAACGTCTCCTACAATCTGAAGAAGCTGGTCGACCTCGGCTTCATCAACCACCAGCGCTCGCGCATCGACCGCCGTTCGGTCCGCGTCTCGCTGACGCCGAAGGGCAACGAGGTGGCCGACGTCGTCGCCGGCCTATACGAGCGCCATGTCGGCTCGATCGAGGCGGTCGGCGGCATCAACACCGACGAGTTCAAGCAGATGAACCGCGCGCTGCAGCGGCTCGACCGCTTCTGGAACGATACGATCGCTTACCGGATGTGAGCGCTTCGCAATTGGGGACGGGAAAGCCGCGCCGAAGAAGCGCGACCGGGAGAAGAGTACGGGATCGGTGCTTGAAGCGCACCGGTCCTATCCTTTTGGCGAAGGCGGGCATCTGCGGGAGTTTGACCGTCGCTCTGCGCATTGAAGCTCCGCGCCTGAAGGGCAGGGTGCTTACTTCGCAAGGACGCGCCAGCTCGCGCGATGCAAAAAAGCATCGCCGCCCTTCCTTTCACCTTGCCGCCGCATGCAAATCGCGGGCCAAGGCCACGTTGCCGCCATAATCGCGGTCAATGCGGTTTGTGAGTGACGCTGCGGGCCTGTGCCTTGCGCTCCTTGGAATCTGCGTTGCGGCAGCGCGTTTCTGGCGGCCGACCGATGCGGGTCATGGTTGGCGAATTGTTAAGTTTGCCACCCCTAGAGTGCGGACAAGCCGCCCGGCAAGCGATTGAGCGAGAGCGATTAAGCAAAGAATGTCTGCCATGAGAACCAGCCGCCGTTTCTTCCTTACCGGAGCCTCCGCGCTCGCCGCCGCATTGGTCGCCGGCCAGGCGAGCGCCCAGGACGTGATCGGGGACATCCTGAAATCCTCGACACGCGGCAATTGGGACGATCAGTTTGACGCGCGCGGCACCGACACCAACAAGGTCGCTTCGACGCTGCCGATCTTCAGCCTGCAGACGGTGGCCTTCACCGAGCAGGCGGTGGCGCAGTACCAGAACATCGTCTCCCAGGGCGGCTGGGAGCAGGTTCCGGCCACCAAGAAATTGCAGCTTGGCGACGACGATCCGGATGTCGTGCCGTTGCGCAAGCGCCTGATGGTCTCGGGCGACCTGCCGCAGAGCGCCGGCATTTCGACGGCCTTCGATTCCTATGTCGACTCGGCGGTAAAGCGCTTCCAGCTCCGTCATGGCCTGCCGGCCGACGGCGCCATGGGCAAATACACCTACGCCGCCATGAACGTGTCGGCGCAGGTCCGGCTCGGCCAG
Organism: Mesorhizobium sp. Ca11; assembly: GCF_020165275.1. Taxonomy (NCBI): domain Bacteria; kingdom Pseudomonadati; phylum Pseudomonadota; class Alphaproteobacteria; order Hyphomicrobiales; family Phyllobacteriaceae; genus Mesorhizobium; species Mesorhizobium sp. Ca11. The sequence goes on from NZ_JAIUHU010000006.1 coordinate 43,160, forward strand.
TTGCAGACCAACCTGCAGCGCCTGAAGGAAAAGGCCGGCACGCTGGGCGACCGTTACGTGCTGGTCGACATTCCGGGCGCCCAGGTCGAAGCGGTCGAGAACGACCGCGTCGTGCTGCGCCACACCGCGATCGTCGGCAAGATCGACCGCCAGACGCCGATCGTGAACTCGAAGATCAACGAGATCATCGTCAACCCATACTGGAATGCGCCGGTCTCGATCGTGCGCAAGGACATCATTCCGCTGATGCGGAAGGACCCGAACTACCTCAAGGACAGCCACATCCGCCTGTTCGCGCCGGATGGCAGCGAGGTCGATCCGATGACCATCGACTGGTCGACGGACGACGCCGCGAAATACCGTTTCCGCCAGGATCCCGGCGCCGGCAACGCCATGGCCTCGGTCAAGATCAACTTCCCGAGCCCGGACGGCGTCTACATGCACGACACGCCGCAGCAGAGCCTGTTCGGCAAGCTGATGCGCTTCGATTCCTCCGGCTGTGTGCGTGTCCAGAACGTGCGCGACCTCGTCACCTGGATCCTGCGCGACACGCCCGGCTGGGACCGCCAGCATTTCGAGGCAGCGATCAAGACCGGCGAGAACACCCCGATAAATGTGGTCAACCCGGTGCCGGTTCACTTCCTCTATCTGTCGGCGTGGTCGACCGCCCCGGGCGTCGTGCAATTCCGCGACGACATCTACGGCCTCGACGGCGCCAGCGAGCTGCAGATCAGCTCCGCGCTTTAAGCATTCGATCTAAGAAGAAAAAGGCCGCTCTCGTAGCGGTCTTTTTTGTTCAGGCCAGCCGCAGGGTTTGATCAGCGATCGAACCGGCTTCAGGCTTGCCGGCATCGAGGCCGAGCGCGCCGAACTGCGGGACGACGCTTCGCCGTGGCGACATCAACGACCATGCGGCGCGCAAGCTGTTCACCGAAATCACCTTCTCAGAGGCGATGCTGAAGCCGCGAACCGCGCGATTAGCATCCGCCAGGCTTGGCTTGACGCAAACCGGCCAGCAAATTTCGCGCCGCAAACGTGGCAGGCCGAAAACAACTGTGTTAATGCGCGGCGACCTCGCAGACCTCCGGCCCCAAGGGAAAGCAAGCCATGTCAAATGCCGCGGCAGCCTCCACCAAATTCGAATCCTTCTTCGAGACCACGCTTGCCGATGCCGATCCGGAAATCTCCGGCGCCATCCGCAACGAACTCGGTCGCCAGCGCCATGAGATCGAGTTGATCGCTTCCGAAAACATCGTGTCGCGCGCCGTGCTCGAGGCGCAGGGCTCGATCATGACCAACAAATATGCCGAGGGCTACCCGGGCAAGCGCTACTATGGCGGCTGCCAGTTCGTCGACGTGGCCGAGGAACTGGCCATCGAGCGCGCCAAAAAGCTGTTCGGCTGCAACTTCGCTAACGTCCAGCCGAACTCGGGCAGCCAGATGAACCAGGCGGTGTTTCTGGCGCTGCTGCAGCCCGGCGACACGTTCATGGGTCTCGACCTGAATTCGGGCGGCCATCTCACTCACGGCTCGCCGGTCAATATGAGCGGCAAGTGGTTCAAGGTCGTCTCCTACGGCGTGCGCAAGGACGATCACCTGCTCGACATGGACGCGATCGAGAAGACCGCGCATGAGACGAAACCGAAGCTGATCCTGGCCGGCGGCACCGCCTATTCGCGCATCTGGGACTGGAAGCGTTTCCGCGAGATCGCCGATTCGATCGGCGCTTACCTCATGGTCGACATGGCGCATATCGCCGGTCTCGTCGCCGGCGGCATGCATCCGTCGCCGCTGCCCCACGCCCATGTCGTGACCACGACGACCCACAAGTCGCTGCGCGGCCCGCGCGGCGGCATGATCCTGTGCAATGACGAGGAAATCGCCAAGAAGATGAACTCGGCGGTGTTCCCGGGCCTGCAGGGCGGGCCGCTGATGCATGTCATCGCCGCCAAGGCGGTGGCGCTCGGCGAAGCGCTGAAGCCGAGCTTCAAGGCCTATGCCGAAAGCATCGTCGCCAATGCCAAGGCGCTGGCCTCCAGCCTGCAGGAGACTGGCCTCGACATCGTCTCGGGCGGCACCGACAATCACCTGATGCTGGTCGACCTTCGTCCGAAGAACGCCACCGGCAAGCGCGCGGAAGCAGCCCTTGGCCGCGCCAACATTACCTGCAACAAGAACGGCATCCCATTCGATCCGGAAAAGCCGTTCGTCACCTCTGGCGTGCGCCTCGGCACGCCGGCCGGCACCACGCGCGGCTTCGGCCAGGCCGAGTTCCGCGAGATCGGCAAGCTGATCGCCGAGGTGCTGGACGGGCTGAAGGCGGCGAATTCCGATGAAGGCAACGCGGCGGTCGAGGCCGCTGTGAAGGCCAAGGTCACGGCGCTGACCGACCGCTTTCCGCTCTATCCCTATCTCGGTTGACCGGGCGCCGCGCGTCATCTTTTATCCTGCGCTTGCGCCGCTCCTCTGGGCGGCGCGGCTTACTGGAGATCCGATGATGCGTACTTCCCGTCTCGCCGCGGCTTTGCTTGGCCCGCTTGCCGCCTTCGCCGCCTCCGCCGCGATGGCTCAGGACGAAACCAAGCCGAATACTGATCTGCCCGCCACCAATACTTTCGGCAGGTGGACCACCATCATCGATACGCTCGATACCGGGCAGGACGCGCACAAGACCTGCGCCGCCTCGACGGCTTTCCTCGACGGCAACGGCAATGCCGGATCCCTGACGCTGTCGATCTCGACCGGCGACGCGCTGCCGCCGGATGCCTATCCGGCCATCATGTTCATCATCGACAATAAGACCTTGCCGACCGGCGACAAGATCGCCGCCACTTTCGGCGACCCCGGCGTGAAGGTCGCCGCGACGGTCACCTCCAACGCCGCCGCCGGCGGTCGCCCCAGCTGGATGGTCGACAACCAGGCCAAGACCAGCCTTGCCTTGCTGCGCGCCATGCGCAAGGTCACCTCGCTCGATGTGGTCTTCGGCAAGCAGGCCGTCGCCAGCATCCCGATGGATGGCTTCACCAAGGCCTATCGCAATCTCGGCACGTCCTGTGGGTTTTCGACCAAAGACGTCGCGCCCTGACGCTTGTTGGCCTACCGGGCAGGGGCGCTGGCAATCTTGCTCGCGCCTCGCTATCTCTGAAGGGGAGAAAAGGTCTTTCCTTTGCCAAGACGGCAAAAGGCACTAAGCCTTCCGCCATCTGAGAATCGCGAACCCAAGGCTTTCCATGCGCTGCCCTTATTGCCAGTCCGAAGATACGCAGGTGAAGGATTCGCGTCCCGCGGAGGATGGCGCGGCCATCCGCAGGCGCCGCGTCTGCCCTGATTGCGGTGGTCGTTTTACCACCTTCGAGCGCGTGCAATTGCGCGACCTCGTGGTTGTGAAGAAGTCCGGGCGCAAGGTGCCGTTCGACCGCGACAAGCTGCTGCGCTCGGTCGAGATCGCGGTGCGCAAGCGCAATGTCGATCCCGAGCGCATCGACCGCGCCGTCACCGGCATCGTGCGCCAGCTCGAAAGCTCCGGCGAAACCGAGATTGCCTCGGGCGAGGTCGGCCGGCTGGTCATGGAGGCGCTGAAATCGCTCGATGACGTTGCCTATGTCCGCTTCGCCTCGGTCTACCGCAATTTCCGCGAGGCCAAGGATTTTCACGAGCTGCTGGGCGAATTGAAGGGCGACGAGGAGAAGACCGAAGAGGACGCCGGCTGATCATGGCGGGACAGCGACTGGACGAGGCCGCGCGGGCGGCCCTTGATCGCCGTTTCATGGCCGCGGCCATCAGGCTGTCGCGGCGGAATGCCGGCCGCACCTCGACCAACCCTTCTGTCGGTACCATCATCGTGCGCGACGACGGCGCCGGTCCGATGATCGTCGGCACCGGGGTGACGGCCGTGGGTGGCCGGCCGCATGCCGAGACCGAGGCGCTGGCCGAAGCCGGCGAACTCGCGCGTGGCGCCACGGCTTACGTTACTCTGGAGCCTTGCGCCCATCACGGCCGCACGCCGCCTTGCGCCAACGCGCTGGTCAATGCCGGCATAGCGCGCGTCGTCGGTGCGGCGAGCGATCCCGATCCGCGCGTCTCCGGCAAGGGCTACGCCATCCTGCGCGCCGCCGGCGTCGAGGTGACGGAGAAGGTGCTGGCCACCGAGGCCGCCGATCAGATGGCCGGCTATCTGACTCGTTCTCTGAAAAAACGCCCGGAAGTGACTCTGAAGCTTGCGGTTTCGAGCGACGGCAAGATCGGCCGCAAAGGCGCCGGACAGGTCGCCATCACCGGCGAGATCGCCCGGCGCGACGTCTATCTGATGCGCGCCGAGGCCGACGCCATCCTGATCGGCATCGGCACCGCGCTGGAGGACGATCCGGCGCTGACCGTGCGCCTGCCCGGACTGGAGAACCGTTCGCCGGCGCGCATCGTCCTCGATCGCCAGATCCGGCTGCCGGAGACGTCGAAGCTGGTCTCGGGCGTCGACCGCGTGCCGCTCTATGTCGCTGCTTGCCCAGAGGCCGATGCGCACCGGCGGGCGTCGCTCGAACGCGCAGGCGTGCACTTCATCGGCACGGAAACCTATGAAAGCGAGATAGCCTTGCCGGAGTTGCTGGAGGATCTGGCGGCACTCGGCATGGCGAGCGTTTTGGTCGAAGGCGGCGCCAGGGTGGCCAAGGCCTTCCTGGAGGAAGACCTGGTCGATCGCATCGTCCTGTTCCAGGGGCCGGAGGCGATCGGCGAGGACGGCATTGCATCGCCCATCGACGCCGACCATATCCCGGCAGGCTTTCGCAAATTGCGCGACATGCGGTTTGGCGAGGACAGCTATGCCGAATGGGTAAGGCTATGATCGCGAAAAGTGGAACCGCTCTTTGTGCGAGATCATGGTCAAAACGAAAGACACTCTCTGATGTTTACAGGAATTGTCACGGATGTGGGCGCTATCGCTTCGGTGAAGCCGCTGGCGGAAGGCGTCGGCTTGCGCATCGACACCGCCTATGATCCCGAGACCATCGCGATCGGCGCTTCGATTTCCTGCGGCGGCGTCTGCCTCACCGTCACGGCGCTGCCCGAGCATGGCTCCAACGCGCGCTGGTTCGAGGTCGAGGCCTGGGAAGAAGCGCTGAGACTGACCACCGCGTCGAGTTGGAAGCCCGGCACCAGGATAAATCTCGAACGCGCGCTGAAGATCGGCGACGAACTCGGCGGCCACATCGTCTCCGGCCATGTCGACGGCACCGCCCAAATTGTCGAGCGCAAGGAAGAGGGCGATGCCGTGCGCTTCACGCTGGAGGCGCCGCGCAATCTGGCGAAGTTCATCGCGCCCAAAGGGTCGGTCGCGCTCGACGGCACCTCGCTTACTGTCAACAAGGTCGAAGCGACCCGCTTCGACGTGCTCCTCATCCATCACTCGCTGAGCGTCACCACCTGGGGCGAGCGCCAGGCCGGCGACCGCGTCAACATCGAGATCGACACTATGGCCCGCTATGCCGCGCGCCTGGCGGAGGCCGCGAAAGAGGGGCTGTGATGGATCCCAAAGGAGCTGAAGAGACCGTCGAGCGCCGGCAGATGACTCTCGACGCGTCGGCGGATGTCGATGCCGGCAGAGTGATAAAACACCGGGAAGTCGAGGCTTGGGTCAAAAGCCTGGTGGATCGCGCGGATCTCGCAACGCGTCAGCCTGAATAGGTCACAGAACGTCGCGCCGCAGCATCTTCCGCTTGCGGTCAACCCGGCTTCGGCCTAAGTCACCGGCAACCCCCCGGAGACTTTTATGGCTGGCACATCCCAACACGGCAAAGCGTTCATTCGCCCGAAGGCGAAGGCGCATCTGCTCATTGTCGAAGCGCGCTTTCACGACGATCTCGCCGACGCCCTGCTCGAAGGCGCGACAGGCGCGCTCGACGAAGCCGGCGCCACTTATGACGTGGTGACGGTTCCCGGCTCACTCGAAATACCGGCCGTTATAACCTTCGCGCTCGATGGAGCGGCCGAAGGCGGCACGCATTACGACGGTTTTGTTGCGCTCGGCACCGTCGTCCGCGGCGACACCTATCATTTCGACATCGTCGCCAATGAATCGAGCCGCGCGCTGATGGATCTTTCGGTGCAGGAGGCGATCGCGATCGGCAACGGCATCCTGACGACCGAGAACGACGCGCAGGCATGGGCGCGCGCGCGCAAGACGGAAGGCGACAAGGGCGGCTTCGCGGCGCGCGCGGCGCTGACCATGATCGCGCTCAAAGAGAAATTCGGAGCCCAATCGTGACCGATCCCGCCTCGACCGGTGCGGTGCGCCACGCCAACAAGCGTGGTGCCGCTCGTCTTGCCGCCGTCCAGGCGCTCTATCAGATGGATGTGGCCGGCAGCGGCGTCTTCGAGATCACGGCCGAATACGAAGCCTTCCGCCTCGGCAAGGAAGTCGACGGCGCGCTCTATCGCGAGGCCGACGCGCAATGGTTCCGCGCCATCCTGACCGGCGTCGTCGAGAACCAGAAGACCATCGATCCCGTCATCCGCCAGGCGCTCACCGAGGACTGGCCGCTGTCGCGGCTGGATTCGACGTTGCGCGCCATCCTGCGCGCCGGCGTCTATGAATTGATGAAGCGCGAGGACGTGCCGGTGGCCGTGATCGTCTCCGAATATGTCGACATCGCCAAGGCATTTTACGAGGAAGACGAGCCGAAGCTGGTCAACGCCGTGCTGGATCGCGTTTCGCGCCGGGTTCGCGGCGAGGGACGCGGCAAGGACGCTTCGTGACAACTGCAACGGCCGCGTTCGCCGAGACCGGCAGGGAAGGGCGTCGCACGGCGGTGCTGCTTGCCGCAGCGCAGGCGATCGTCGGTTCGGCCGCGCCGATCGCCATTTCGCTAGGCGCGTTGGCCGGGCAATATCTGCTCGGTCCAGATAAGTCGCTCGCGACGGCGCCGGTCACCGGTTTCAATATCGGCGTGGCGCTGGGAGCGTTGCCGGCCGCCGCCATCATCCGCCGGCTCGGCCATCGCGGCGGCTTCATGACAGGCACTGTCGTCACCGCGCTCGGCGGCCTGGTCGCGACGCTCGCGCTCTTTCAGGCAAGTTTCTGGCTGTTCGCCTTCGGCCTCTGCGTCATTGGCGTCGGTGGCGCTTTCGTCCAGCAATTCCGCTTCGCGGCTGCCGACAATGCGCCGCCGGAATTCAAGGCGCGCGCCATCTCCTTCGTGCTGGCGGGCGGCATCATCACCGCCGTCCTCGGGCCGCAGATCGTGATCTACACGCGCGAATTGCTGGCCCCGGTGATGTTCGCAGGATCCTTCGCCTCGATCCTGCCGCTGGCGGCGGTCGGCGCGCTCATCCTGTCGTTCCTGCGGGTTTCCGCACATGCGAACGCCGTGACCGAAGCCGCCGCAAGCGATGCCCGACCGCTGATCGAGATCGTCACCCAGCCGCGCTTCGTCGCAGCACTTTTCTGCACCGTCGGCAGCTACGCGCTGATGAGCTTCGTCATGACCGGTGCGCCGCTCGCCATGGTCGGCTGCGGCCTGTCTGAAGACAATGCCACGCTTGGCATTTCCTGGCACGTCATGGCCATGTTCGCGCCGAGCTTCTTCACCGGTTCGCTGATCCATCGCTTCGGCGCCGAGCGCATCGTCGCCACTGGGCTTGTGCTATTGATCGGCTGCGGCGCCGTGGCGCTTTCCGGCTTGGCGCTGTGGCAGTTCTGGACGGCGCTGATCCTGCTCGGGCTTGGCTGGAATTTCGGCTTCATCGGCGCCACGTCGATGGTCGCGGCCAGCTACCGGCCCTCCGAGAAGAGCAAGGTCCAGGGTTTCCACGACTTTGCCCTGTTCGGCTCCGTCGCCTTTGCCTCGCTGATGTCGGGCGCGATCTACAACGCCTGGGGCTGGACCATGCTGAACTGGATCGTCTTCCCGGTCGTCGCGCTCTGCTTTGCCGCGCTCGGCACGTTGAAGTTGGTGGGCGCTCCCAAATCTTGAAGAAGGCGCCCGACCAGCTCTTCCGGCCTCTTGAACAACCTGCCTGAACGACCGGCGTCAGGCATCCGGGGGGAGCACCTGCAGGACCCGCGCGATGAACATGTGGAACTCCTGCATATAGTTGCGCAGGAATGTCTCTGTTGACGCCACCGTCACCTCGCCATCGTCGGTGATCAGCCCCGGGGCGAACTGAATGTAGGCTTCGGGCGAGTTCATCTGGGGCGCGTTGCAGAAGCTGAGCACGCTGCGCAGGCTCTGTTGGGCGACCGCGGTTGCGATCGCGCCCGGCGATGTTCCGATGACGGCAGTCGGTTTGCGGGCAAAGGAGTTCTTGCCGTAGGGCCGGCTGGCCCAGTCGATTGCATTCTTCAGGCCGCCGGGGATCGATCGGTTGTACTCCGGCGTGACGAAAAGCACCGCCTGGACGGATGCGATGGCTTTCTTGAACTCCAGGGCGACAGGCGGGAAGGCGGCGTCATAGTCGTAGCTGTAGAGCGGCAAGTCCTTGAAGGGGATTTCCGTCATCTCAAGTTCCGGCGGCGCCAGTTTGACGAGAGCCTTCGCAAGCTTGCGGTTGATGGAGCCCTTGGCGAGGCTGCCGATGAGGTAGCCGACTTTGTGCTTGGCCATGACACACTCCTGTTTTGGCCGCCGACCCGCCTTTCCCAATATTTCGCAAAACAGGGTAAGCCGCCAGCCGGCCTTAGGTCGGCATCGCGCTATGTCGGGTGGAACAGTGCTTTTGTCGGATCGAACAAAATTATTGCGCCTGTCCCCCAAGTTATGAAACCGTGTACCCCGACTGCCCGTCATAGCCGTGCTCATATACAGCCACCGATCAATCGGTTCACAGCAAGGGATTTCACAATGTTTTCAATCGGAAAGCTCGCCGTAGCAGCCATTGCGCTCGGCCTTGCCACTGCCTCGGCCAGCGCCCAGGTGGTCGTCTCCTCGAAGATCGATACCGAAGGCGGGGTGCTGGGCAATATCATCCAGCTCGTGCTCAACGCCAACAACATCAAGACGACCGACCGGATCCAACTCGGCGCGACGCCCGTGGTGCGCAAGGCGATCACCGCCGGCGAGATCGACATCTATCCCGAATATACCGGCAATGCCGCCTTCTTCTTCCAGAAGGCCGACGATCCGGTCTGGAAGGACGCCGCCAAGGCCTACGAAACCGCCAAGAAGCTCGACTATGACGCCAACAAGATCGTCTGGCTGTCGCCGTCGCCGGCCAACAACACCTGGGCGATCGCGCTGCGCAAGGAAGTGGCCGACGAGAACAAGCTCGTCACCTTGACCGACTTCGGCAAATACGTCGCGGGCGGCGGCAAGGTTGTGCTGGCGGCCTCCGCCGAGTTCGTCAATTCGGCGGCGGCGCTCCCGGCCTTCCAGACGACATACGGCTTCACGCTGAAGCCGGACCAGCTGATCACGCTCTCCGGTGGCGATACCGCGGCGACCATCGCAGCCGCCGCCAACCAGACCAACGGCGCCAACGCCGCCATGGTCTATGGTACCGATGGCGGCATCCAGCCTTCCGGCCTCGTCGTGCTCGAGGACGACAAGGCTGTGCAGCCCGTCTATCAGCCCGCACCGATCATCCGGGACGAGGTCCTGAAGCAGCATCCCGAGATCGAGACGCTGCTGAAGCCGGTCTTCGCCAAGCTCGATCTCGTCACGTTGCAGGGGCTCAACGGCCGCGTTCAGCTGGGCGGCGAGCCGGCGAAGGGGGTCGCGGAGGATTTTTTGAAGAAGAACGGGTTTTTGAAGTAAGATAAGCCCGCCTTGAAAAGCGAGAAGTCGTTGCGAGGCGCCCCCCTCTGTCCTGCCGGACATCTCCCCCTCAAGGGGGGAGATTGGCTGTTGCTGCGCCTCGCTCCCTTCTCCGGCCTTGGTGATTGGCGAAGGCTCTCGCGACATCTGATCTCCCCCCTAGAGGGGGAGATGGCCGGTAGGACAGAGGGGGGCGCCTCGCGCAAACGCGCGTCATGATCCTGCGCCTCGACAAGCTCGGCGTCGTCATTGCCGCGATCGTGGCCTATGCCGCGTTCCTCGCCCCATTCGCCACGTTCCGCGCCAACCGTATCGTGCCCGGGCAGGCGCGCTCGATCCTCGAAGCGCTGCCGTCCATGCTTGGCATGCTATTGCTGGCGATAGTGACAGGGGCCGCGATCGTCGCCCTGCTCAGGACGCCGCTTTTGCTCAGGCTCATCGCCGGCGTCGTGGCGCTGGTCGCGCTATCGGTCCTGATCGGTGTTGCCGGCGGTTTTCTGACGCCCGCCGGCAACACCTTCGCTCGCGTCTCGCCGGCTTCGGGTTTCTGGCTGCTGATCTTTGCCTTCACCTTGCTCCTCGCCGATGTGCTGACCAGGCTGAACCTGTCACCCAGGGCGCGCGTCGGCGTGCTCGTGCTTGCCGCTTTGGCCATTGCCGCGCTGCTCGTTTCGGGACGTTGGGACAGTCTTTCCATCCTCAAGGAATATGCCGGCCGAGCCGACAGTTTCTGGGCTGAAGCTTCCAAGCACGTCACGCTCGCGCTTGGTTCGCTGGCCGGCGCGGTCGTGGTCGGGATACCGCTCGGCATCTTGTGCCATCGCGTCGAGAAGCTGCGGGCAGGGGTGCTCAACGTGCTCAACATCATCCAGACCATTCCGTCGATCGCGCTCTTTGGCCTGCTGATCGCGCCGCTCGGCTGGGTCGCCGTGCACGTGCCGGGTGCCGCCGCGGTCGGCATCAGAGGCATCGGCACTGCGCCGGCCTTCGTCGCGCTCTTCCTCTATTCGCTGCTGCCGGTGGTAGCCAACACCGTGGTCGGCCTTGCCGGCGTCCCACGCGCGGCCAACGACGCCGCGCGCGGCATGGGCATGACCGACCGCCAGCGCCTGTTCGATGTCGAGTTTCCGCTCGCCTTTCCGGTGATCCTGACCGGCATCCGCATCGTGCTGGTGCAGAATATCGGCCTTGCCACCATTGCCGCGCTGATCGGCGGCGGCGGCTTCGGCGTGTTCGTTTTCCAAGGTGTCGGCCAGACGGCGATGGACCTCGTGCTGCTCGGCGCGTTGCCCACCGTGGCGATGGCCTTCGCTGCGGCGATCATCCTCGACGCGGTCGTCGAGATGACAGCCACCAAGCGCAGGGTCGAAACGGCATGATCGAGATCGAAGGCATCACCAAGCGCTATGACAGTACGATTGTGGTCGATGATGTTTCGATGGTCATCGAGCCCCGAACCATCGCGACCATCGTCGGCACGTCGGGATCCGGCAAGACGACGCTGCTCAGGATGATCAACCGGCTGGTCGAGCCGACCGCGGGCGTGATCAAGCTCGACGGCGCCGACAACCGCTCGCTGCCCGGCTATCAGCTGCGCCGCAGCATCGGCTACGCCATCCAGGGGCATGGCCTGTTTCCACACCGCACGGTAGCGCAGAACATCGCCACCGTGCCGTTGCTGCTCGGTTGGGACCGAGACCGCATCAAGGCGCGCGTCGACGAGTTGATGACGCTCTACCAGCTCGACCCGCAGGCTTACGGGCCGCGTTACCCGCACGAGCTTTCCGGCGGCCAGCAGCAGCGCGTCGGCGTTGCCCGCGCTTTAGCCGCCGAGCCCAACGTGCTTTTGATGGATGAACCCTTCGGCGCGCTCGACCCGATCATTCGCACCAAGGCGCAGGAGGATCTGCTGGCGATCCAGAAGCGCTTCGGCACCACCATCATCCTCGTCACCCACGACATGGAAGAAGCCGTGCATCTGGGCGACAAAATAGCCGTCATGGATTCCGGCAAGCTGGTGCAATACGCAAGACCGGCGGAGATTCTGGCCAGACCGGCAAACGGCTTTGTCGAGACACTGGTCGGCGCCAGCGAAAGGCCGTTCCGGCTGCTGTCGCTGGGGCCAGTGCGCGACGCCGTGGAGCCCGGCAGTGCCGAAGGCGAGGCGATCCCCGGCGAAGCCACGCAGCGCGACGCCCTGGCCGAGCTCTTGTGGTCGGGACGCCCGGCGCTGCCGGTGAAAGGCGCCGACGGCAAGCTGCTCGGCCGCGTCACCATCGAAGGCCTGGTCAAACGCGCGGCGAGGCCGCAATGAAAGCCCGGCTGCCTGCGATGCTGAGGCTGGCTGTTCTCTTGCTGCTGGCGGTCTTCATCACCAGCCCGAACTGGTTCGAGCCGCTGCTGAAACCGCTGACCGAGAATGGTGCGCCGGCGATCTACAACCAGGGCAGCCTGCTGACGCTGACATTGCAGCATCTGCGGATCGTGCTGATGGCGACAGTGGCGGCGACGATCGTGGCCGTGGCTTTAGCCATCCTGGTCACCAGGCCGGCCGGCGCCGAGTTCCTGCCCTTGTCGCGCAGCCTGGTCAATATCGGCCAGACCTTCCCGCCGGTTGCGGTGCTGGCGCTTGCTGTGCCGGCCGTCGGCTTCGGCGAGAAGCCGACGCTGATCGCGCTCTTCCTCTATGGCCTGCTGCCGATCTTCGAGAATGCGCTGACGGCGCTCACCACCCTGCCCGGCAACGTGATGGAAGCGGCGCGCGGCGCAGGCATGACTGGCTGGCAAAGGCTGATGAAGGTCGAGCTGCCGCTGAGCGCCCCGGTGATCCTCGGCGGCATCCGGCTCTCGGTGGTCATCAGCCTCGCCACCGCGACCATCGGCTCGACGGTTGCCGCCAAGACGCTGGGCGAGGTGATAATTGCCGGCCTGATCTCGAACAACCTTGCCTTCGTGCTGCAGGGCGGCCTGATCGTCGCGGCGCTTGCCGTGCTGATCTATGACGGCCTGTCGGCGATCGAACGCTACGCCGCGCGGCGTATGGGACAGGGGGCGGAGTAGCTGGTTGGTCGGCAATACCCGGCGTCATTTCAATCGATCTAATTCGAAGCCTGCGCCGACACAGCTATTGGCACCATCGTCTTTTGGGCGAAAGCCGGGCAAAAACCGAACAATATCTTGACGTTCCAAGCCCTGTTTCGCATACACCCCAGCCAAGGGGTGGATTCCGCATGCGGCATCCATCTCCGTTCCAACGGCCCAGGGAGGGGTTCTTTTGGGCCATCAATCGAGGAAAATCCGGCAATGACCATCATTACCGCCGTCATCGCCTGCGGCCTGCTGTCAGTTCTGTACGCCATCTGGGCGACACGTTCGGTCCTTGCGTCCGATCAGGGCAATCAGCGCATGCAGGAAATCTCCGCCGCCATCCGCGAAGGCGCCCAGGCTTACCTGGCGCGCCAGTACACGACCATCGCGATCGTCGGGATCGTCGTTCTCCTGCTTGCCTGGTGGCTGCTTTCGATCACCGCCGCCATCGGCTTCCTGATCGGCGCGGTGCTCTCGGGCGCCGCCGGTTTCATCGGCATGCATGTCTCGGTGCGCGCCAATGTGCGAACCGCGCAAGCCGCTTCGAACAGCCTTGCCGCCGGCCTCGACATCGCCTTCAAGTCGGGCGCCATCACCGGCATGCTGGTAGCGGGCCTGGCGCTGCTTGGCGTCTCGATCTACTACTTCATCCTGACCGGCCCGATGGGCCTGCAGCCGAACGACCGCGTCGTCATCGACTCACTCGTCGCCCTCGGCTTCGGCGCCTCGCTGATCTCGATCTTTGCCCGTCTCGGCGGCGGCATCTTCACCAAGGGCGCCGACGTCGGCGGCGATCTCGTCGGCAAGGTCGAGGCCGGTATCCCCGAAGACGATCCGCGCAACCCGGCCACCATCGCCGACAATGTCGGCGACAATGTCGGCGACTGCGCCGGCATGGCCGCCGATCTGTTCGAGACCTATGCGGTGACCGTCGTCGCCACCATGGTGCTCGCCGCCATCTTCTTCGGCGGTACCGCGATGCTGGGGGCCGCGATGCTCTATCCGCTGGCCATCTGCGGCGCCTGCATCCTGACCTCGATCGTCGGCACCTTCTTCGTCAAGCTGGGTTCCAACGGCTCGATCATGGGCGCGCTCTATAAGGGCCTGATCGTCACCGGCCTGCTGTCGATCGTCGGCCTCGCCGCCGCTACATCGGCCACGCTCGGCTGGGGCGAGGTCGGCACGGTCGCCGGCATCGTCATCACCGGCAAGAACCTGTTCATCTGCGGCCTGATCGGCTTGGCTGTGACCGGCTTGATTGTCGTGATCACGGAATACTACACCGGCACCAACAAGCGTCCGGTGAACTCGATCGCTCAGGCGTCGGTGACCGGCCACGGCACCAACGTCATCCAGGGCCTCGCGGTCTCGCTGGAATCGACGGCGCTGCCGGCCATCGTCATCGTCGGCGGCATCATCGCCACCTATCAGCTCGGCGGCCTTTTCGGCACAGCGATCGCGGTCACCACCATGCTCGGGCTGGCCGGCATGATTGTGGCGCTCGACGCTTTCGGCCCGGTCACCGACAATGCCGGCGGCATTGCCGAAATGGCCGGCCTGCCGAAGGAAGTGCGCCACTCGACCGATGCGCTCGACGCCGTCGGCAACACCACCAAGGCCGTGACCAAGGGCTATGCCATCGGCTCGGCCGGCCTCGGCGCGCTGGTGCTGTTCGCCGCCTACTCGAATGATCTCAGGTTCTTTGCCGCCAATGGCGATAAGTACCCCTACTTCCAGGGCATGGGCGAGATCTCGTTCGATCTCTCCAACCCGTATGTCGTCGCCGGCCTCATCTTCGGCGGCCTGATTCCCTATCTGTTCGGCGGTATCGCGATGACCGCGGTCGGTCGCGCCGCCGGCTCGATCGTCGAGGAAGTGCGCAAGCAGTTCCGCGAGGACAAGGGCATCATGGCCGGCACCTCGAAGCCGAACTATGCGCGCGCCGTCGACATCCTGACCAGGGCGGCGATCCGGGAAATGATCATTCCGTCGCTGCTCCCGGTGCTGGCGCCGCTCGTCGTCTATTTCGGCGTGCTCCTGATCTCGGGCTCGAAGGCCTCGGCCTTTGCGGCGCTCGGCGCCTCGCTGCTCGGCGTCATCGTCAACGGTCTCTTCGTTGCCATCTCGATGACCTCCGGCGGCGGCGCCTGGGACAACGCCAAGAAGTCGTTCGAGGACGGATTCACCGACAAGGACGGCGTCAAGCACCTGAAGGGTTCGGAAGCGCACAAGGCCTCGGTCACCGGCGACACCGTCGGCGATCCCTACAAGGACACCGCCGGCCCGGCCGTCAACCCGGCGATCAAGATCACCAACATCGTCGCGCTGCTTCTGCTTGCCGTGCTTGCGCACGGCTGATTGCGGCTATTCCAGGACAAAGCCCGCGGGAGCGATCCCGCGGGCTTTGTGTTTCGGCATGACATCATACATTCCGGGGCACTCAACCGGCTTCCGGCCTTTCGCCGTCACGGCGATAGCGGGCCAGCAACGCGTTGGCGTCTGGTTCTCGTTCGGGCATCGGCGGCAAGCCGCGTGTCCGGCGCAACATGGCAATGAACGCGCCGCGGCGATATTGGCGACGGAAGGACCGCGCCCGCGGATGTATGCCAAACATGGCCAGAAGCCTGCGTTTGAGATAGCGGGAGCGCTTGAGGGGGGCAGGCTCCTCGGCGTTGCCGAGAATCCTGACCCGCAACGCGTCTGGAGCATCCATCGCGTCCATCAGTTCTTCCTGTTCCCGCGCCGTATCTCGCGCGTAGCTGCCTTCGCGCTTGCCCGAATGCAGCATGAGCACGGTTAGATGGGGCATTGTCGCAATCACCGCACCCTTGCGCCAGGCACGGAACAGCCATTCCTGGGAACTCTCGCAAACGCACTGGCTGGCCGGGCGCCATGGCCCAAGCCTTGGCAGCGACGCGCGCCGGATCATTTGCGCGGAACCGAATCCGACAGTGGTAACTGGGTCATAGAAGCCGTCCCGGCCCATCCCGAGGATCATATGCCTGGAGCCTTTGCTCGCGGACGACTCGATGACTGCACCTCGGGCGATCACCACATCGGCACCGGTGGCGTCGATCCAGCCGCACATGGACGCCAGATGGTCGGGAAACCACAGATCGTCATGGTTCAAGATGGCGATGAAGCGGCCGCGGGCCCGGGCAAAGCCGATATTGTTCGGACCCGACTGCTCGCCGAAGTTCACGGGAAGATCGATATAGCAGATGCGGGCGTCTTCGAATGCAGCGACCGTGGCCGCGGTGTCAGGGCGGCACGCGTCGCCGATGACCATGGCCTCCCAGTCCTGCAGGGTCTGACCAATGAGGCTCTTCAGGGCTTGATGCAGCACCGCCGGACGATTGTGCGTCGCTATCACGATCGAGACCAGCGGTTCGATCGGTCCGATTGGCGCGCCTTGACCGGCCTGTTCCACACTACACCAGCTTGTAGGGGATTTGTTCCGTATCGGGCGGCAGGCGCCAATGGTCGGGCGCGTCATAGGCGTAAGCCTTGTCGACGAGGTTGAGCAGCAACGCTGTCTCCGGTCCGAGGGTCACGACACCGTGCCAGACGCCAGGCGGAATGGTAACGATTGCCGGTCGCAGGGCGCCGGCGATCTTGTGCCAGACCGTGCCGAAGCTGGGCGAGGCCTTGCGCCCGTCGAAAAGCGATATCCGCACGCTGCCGGCGCAGCAGAACAGGCGGTCGAGGGTCGCCGCATGTGCGTGCCAGCCCGTCACTGCGCCCGGATACATGGTGCGCTGGAACACTTGCCCGACCGGCGATTGATCGAGAGCCCATTCCTCGCGAAAGATCTCGGTCAGGTAGCCGTTGGAAGTCGCGACGGGTCTGATTTCCTTGAATGTGACGCCCTCGATCGGCGGCGCATCGACGGCAAGCCAGTCCGGCGTCACCGTCTGTTGGTCAGGCGTGCCGGTCGCCATCCAGCCCTGCGGTACGGTACGATCGTTGTTGCTCATATCCAGCCCCCCGGAAATCGCCAAAGCGTCATACGTGGCTATACGGGTATAGGCAAGCGCAGTCGGACGGTCGCCGGCAGGCGACGAAAGGCCGTCGATCGAAGTCTTTCGTTCAGTCAGGTTGCCGTGCGAGCGAACTCAGGGCGTACCGCCGCTACCGCCGCCGGGAATGCCAGGCGCCAGCTTGCTGGCGCCGCTGATGACCTGGCTCAGGAAGTTCTGGTCCTTGCCGCCGGTCGGCGTCGTCCGCGAGATGAAGTCGAAGACCTTGCCGTCCTTGAGACCGTAATTGGCGATCTGGGTGACGCGGCCGTCAGCGCCGAAATAGACTGCCAGCACGTGCTGGTCGATGATGCGCGGGTTGTCGAAGGCGACGTAGCGCTTGCGCGTTTGCGAGATGTAGTAGAAGGCCTCGTTGTCGAAGGTCGCCGTCGTCGACGGCGTGCCCAGCGCCAGAAGCACCTGCTCGCGGCTCGATCCGACCGGCACCGAATCGATTGCCTGCTGGTCGATGACGTAGCCTTTCGTCAGCGTCTCGCTCGGATGGAGATCTCCGAACATCTTGGACGAATTGCAGGCGGAAAGCGCTGACACCATTACCAGCAGCGAAGCCGCGCCCACCGGGGCGGGCGCAAAGAACGACTTGAATTTCAGCGCACCCAACAACAAATCTCCATCACATCCCCGCAACTTGCGCTGGGCCGCAAAACCGGTAAACCAGCTTGCATGCCGATGCAACAAGGCCAAATCAAACAACAGGTCCCCGGGAGACCGCCCTCAATGTTCCAGCGCCTTTTTGGCCGCGAACGCAATGCCAACCGCGCTATCACCGACGCGCTCTACGCACAAATCGTGGCGGCGGCGCGGCAAACGGTGTTTTATTCCGACTGGAATGTGCCGGATACGCCGCTCGGCCGCTTCGAGATGCTGTCGCTGCACATGTATCTCGTCCAGCACCGGCTGCATGGCGAACAAGGCGTTGCCGCCGAGGTCGCGCAAGTGCTGATCGACGAGTTCTTCCTCGATGTCGAGCATTCGCTGCGCGAACTTGGCATTGGCGATGTCGGCGTGCCCAAACGCATGAAGAGGCTGGCAAAGATGTTTTACGGCCGTACGGCTGCCTATGACGAGGCGCTCAAGGAAGACGATCGGGTGGCGCTTGCGGCGGCGCTCGCCCGCAACGTCAGGCCGGACTCCGGCCCCTGGCCGCAGGCGCCGCTGCTGGCGGACTATGTCTGCGAGGCCTCGCACAAGCTTGCCGCCCAGCCGACCGAATCGATCGCTGCCGGCACCGCCGCGTTCCCGGCGGCGGGGGCAGCGTGAAGGAGGCCGGCATGAAAGACGCCGAACTGCGCAGCCCGGTATCCTTCGTCGCCAATGTCGCGCGCCTGCCGCAAAAGGGCTTGCCTGTCCTTGTCGAGGCCGATGAGCGCCAGCGCGAGGCGCTTGCCGCCGACTATGATTTGCTTTCGGTCGAGAGCTATCGCGCCGAACTGCTTGTGGTTCCCTGGAAGCGCAATGGCGTCAAGGTCACCGGTCGCGTCGCGGCCGACATCACGCAAGCCTGCATCGTCACCCTGGATCCGGTCGCGGCGCATATCGACGAGCCCGTCGAGGCGCTGTTTCTGCCCGAGCAGTCGAAGCTTGGGCGCGAAGGTTTCGAAGGCAGCGGCGAGATCGTCCTCGACGCCGACGGACCGGACAGTCCGGAGACATTTTCCGGCGACACCATCGATGTCGGCGGGCTGGCGGAACAGTTTTTCGGTCTGGCTATCGACCCTTATCCGCGCAAGTCGGGAGCCTCGCTCGACGTTGCCGGCGACGATCAGACCGAGGAAAGCGAATTCCAGAAAAAGCTGCGTTCGCTGCTTGGGAAATCCTGAGGGTGGTCCGGATTTTGGAAAAGTTGGTTGTGCGCAGGCACAAAACCGTTATTTTCGCCGAACCTTCGCGAGGCCCCTTACCTCGGCAGGCGTCCGCCGCAAGCCAGGCAAACCGTGAGAAAAGCACTACGTGATCAGGATTTCCATCGATGCCATGGGCGGCGATCACGGACCGAGCGTGGTCATCCCGGCGCTGATGACCGTCGCCATCCGCCGCCCTGACATCCGCTTCGTCGTCTATGGCCGCGAGGACGTGGTGCGCCCAGAGCTCGCCAAGTTCCCGAAACTCGCCGAGATATGCGAGTTCGTCCATTGCGAGATCGCCGTGCGCATGGATGACAAGCCGAGCCAGGCGCTTCGCCACGGCCGCTGGAAGTCGTCGATGTGGAAGGCCGTCGAAGCGGTCAAGAACGGCGGCGCGCAGGCCTGCGTCTCGGCCGGCAACACCGGCGCGCTGATGGCGATGTCGAAATTCTGCCTGCGCACGATGGCCACCATCGACCGCCCGGCGATCGCGGCGCTCTGGCCGACGACACGCGGCGAAAGCGTGGTGCTCGATGTCGGCGCCACCATCGGCGCGGATGCGCACCAGCTTATCGATTTCGCCATTCTGGGTACCGGCATGGCGCGCTCGGTGTTTGGCGTCGAGCGGCCGAGCGTCGGCCTGCTCAATGTCGGCGTCGAGGAGATCAAGGGCCAGGAAGAGGTCAAGGAAGCCGGCCGCATGTTGCGCGAGGCCAACATGGCCTCGATGAATTATCGCGGCTTCGTCGAGGGCGACGATATCGGCAAGGGCACGGTCGACGTGGTGGTCACCGAGGGCTTCGCCGGCAACATCGCGCTCAAGACCGCCGAGGGCACTGCAAGGCAGATCGCCGGCTATCTGCGCGCCGCCATGAGCCGCACGCTCATGGCCAAGATCGGCTACGTCTTCGCCAAGGGCGCCTTCGACAGGCTGCGCGAGAAAATGGATGTCGGTCGCTCCAATGGTGGCGTCTTCCTGGGGTTGAACGGCATCGTCGTGAAGAGCCATGGCGGCGCCGATTCGGACGGATTCGCGGCCGCCATCGAGCTCGGCTACGATATGGTACGCAACAATCTGCTTGACCGGATCGAGGCCGACCTCGATCTGTTCCATGCGCGCAACCCGACCGCGCAGGCAAACAGGAAGTCCGGCGTCGCCGACGCCGAGGAATAGGAAAGAGCCTTGATCAGATCAGTCGTGCGCGGCAACGGTGCCGCGCTGCCCCGCCGCATCATGAAGAATGCCGACTTCGAAGGCATGGTCGAGACCTCCGACGAGTGGATCGTCCAGCGCACCGGCATTCGCCAGCGCCACGTCGCCGCCGACGACGAGACGACTGCCTCGCTTGGCGAGGATGCGGCGCGGGCCGCGCTCGACAGCGCCGGCATGACGCCCGCCGATATCGATCTCATCATCCTGGCGACCTCGACGCCCAACAACACGTTCCCGGCGACGGCTGTCGAAATCCAGAACCGGCTCGGCATGCATCACGGCTTTGCCTTCGACATGCAGGCCGTGTGCTCTGGCTTCGTTTACGCCGTTGCCACTGCCGATCTCTATATCCGCGGCGGCCTGGCCAAACGCGTCCTGGTGATCGGCTCAGAGACATTCTCGCGCATCCTCGACTGGAGCGACCGCTCGACCTGTGTGCTGTTCGGCGACGGCGCCGGCGCGCTGGTTCTCGAAGCGGAAGACGGAGCCGGCGCGATCACCGATCGCGGCGTGCTGGCCGCAAGTCTGCGCTCCGACGGCGTGCACAAGGACAAGCTCTTCGTCGACGGGGGTCCTTCGACCACGGGAACGGTCGGCCATCTGAGGATGGAAGGCCGTGAAGTGTTCAAGCATGCCGTCGGCATGATCACCGACGTCATCGAAGCGACCTTCAGCGAGGCCGGCATAACGGCCGAGGACCTCGACTGGTTCGTGCCGCATCAGGCCAATAAACGGATTATTGACGCTTCCGCCAAGAAGCTCGGGATTGCCGAGCAGAAAGTGGTGGTCACCGTCGATTTACACGGTAACACCTCGGCTGCTTCGGTGCCGCTCGCTTTGTCGGTGGCCGTCGCCGACGGTCGCATCAAGAAGGGCGACCTGGTTCTTCTCGAGGCGATGGGTGGAGGCTTCACCTGGGGCGCGGTGTTGCTCCGCTGGTAAGTGCCGAACTCGCCGGTTCGGTCCTTGACCTTGCCGGATCAATTACTTAGGCTCAGCCTTTGCCTGTATCGATTTACGTTTTTGCGAGCAGATGGGACGGTCGCATGGGGGGAAAGACACTTACGCGTGCCGACCTTGCTGAAGCCGTTTACCGGAAGGTTGGTTTGTCGCGAACGGAATCGGCGGAACTCGTCGAGGCTGTGCTGGACGAAATCTGCGAAGCCATCGTTCGCGGTGAGACGGTCAAGCTGTCGTCCTTCGCCACCTTCCATGTCCGCTCCAAGAACGAGCGCATCGGCCGCAATCCCAAGACGGGCGAGGAAGTGCCGATCTTGCCGCGCCGGGTGATGACGTTCAAGTCCTCGAACGTGCTCAAGAACCGGATCCTGCGTTCGCATCAGAACAGCAAGGGCAAGGGCGGCAAGTAGTTTGCTGGCGAATGCGGTTGAAAACCGCCGGCGGTTTTGAAGCTGGGCTTGAATATCGTTTCATAAATCGCTGAAATAAGGCGCGATTCGGCACCATGCCAGGATCGTGGTCCAGTGTGGAGGATTGGCCCATGGACAAAAGCCCCGATGCTTTCCGCACCATCAGCGAAGTCGCGGAAGATCTTGACCTGCCGCAGCACGTGCTGCGTTTCTGGGAGACCCGCTTCACCCAGATCAAGCCGATGAAGCGTGGCGGCGGCCGGCGCTACTACCGGCCGCAAGACGTCGAGCTCATCAAGGGCATCCGGCATATGCTCTACGATCAGGGCTATACGATCAAAGGCGTGCAGAAGCTGTTGCGCGAGAACGGCAACCATTTCCTGGTCGCCATCGGCAATGGCGACATGGCCGCGGTGGAGGCCATCGCCCAGCGCCGCCAGGCCGAGCAGGTGCCGCTGACGGCGGCCGCGCAGCCGCGCGGCGAAGAGGACGCGCTGGTCGGCCAGCCGAAGGTGAAGCCCAGCCGCCGTTTCTTCGGCTTGGGCAAGAGCGACGACGAAGGTCCGGTTCAACCCGACACGTCGAAATTGTCGCGTGACAATCGCGCCTTGCTACAGGAGGCGCTGTTCGACTTGCTGGAATGCAAGCGCCTGCTCGACCAGGTTCGTTGAACGGTCATCTTCGACTTGACGGTGCTCGGTCGGTCGGCCGGAACGGGCTCTTCGTCCGTGCGTTAGGCCTTCTCGAAGAGAAGGACAACAAGCATGGCATCGTTTTCGACCCTCTCCGACGTTGATATCGACAAGCAGGTCGCGGCACTTTCGCGACAACTGCACGACCTGAAGAAGGTTTTGGCCAGGCGCGGCGACGCCTATTACGAGGATGGCCGCGAGGCGGCGTCCGACTATTATTCGCAACTTGCCGATCGCCTCCACGAGGCGCTTCCGACAATAAGGCGCAGCGGCAGGGCGATCGAGCGCACGGCGCGCGATCATCCGGCGACGGCCGCCGCCGTCGGGCTGGTCGTGGTCGGACTGCTTGCCGGCCTTTTGATCGGCCGGCGCTGATCGATCGAGGGGATATAAACAGAAATGGCTGCCGTTCTCGACGGCCGCCATTTCCGTGCCGCTACAGGTGATCAGTTCGCAAGCTTGAGCCGCGTCTTCGGGTCGACCTTCATGACCTGGCTGCACTTGCCGTAGACGGTGCCGTTCTTGTCGGTGGCATCAGTATAGGTGCCTTTGCAATCCAGCTGCAGCACCAGGCAAGAACCATGGCCTTTACAGACCGCGCCGCCGTCGCCGGTCGGATGCGTGCCCGCAAAGCCGGAGCCGAGACCGAGCCGAAAGCCGAGACGACGAGAGCCGCGGCCAGGGTGATACGCTTGAAGTTGGTCATTTGAGCATTTCCTTCCATTGGTTTTGGGATCGCCGTCCTGGCGTCCCGTTGGGTTGAGGAGCACCTCGCGGTGCCCATGACCGCTTGGTGCTGCGGCCAATGGAAAGGTTCATATGATGCGCGAGTTTTTTCATTTGACCGGCGATATCGGCGAATTGGGAAAGCCGGGCGCGGCTCTCCTCGGCGCGCGCCACGCATCCGGCGCGCGGCACCCGACACGGAGGCGGCTCACTCCGCGATGCCGCCGCCTCAGATAGGCCGAGTGTTCAAGCGGCCAAAGCTGTTCGAGCTGCTCGCTGCCTCCTCACATCGGCGGCGCGATGCCGTGATTCCCGACAACGACCCGGTTCGCGACCAGCTTGCCGTCGCCGCCACGCTCGGCATTGACGAACACTGCGATGCCCGGCGTGAGATCTGCCGGCGTGGCGGTGGCGAATGTCACGATCGGTGTCGTCTGCGGGATAGCGATCTGCTTCTTCTGGCCGTTGTCATAGGTGAGCGTGACGGTGCGGCCGTCGATCTCGCTGACATCGGCGACAGTGCCGTTGGTCATGCGGCTGTTGGGCCGCAGATCCCAGTCGCGATCGCCTTCTCCGGTACCCTTCAGAGCAGCCGGAAAGATCACGACTTCCAGCGCGCCGCTGCCGCCGTCGGCCTTGGAAATCGAGGCGATGCCAAGAAAGTCGCCCTGCTTGATATCGGCTGCCGACGCCTTGGCAACGCCCGAAATCTTCCATCCGTTGGCGAGCGTGATCGCATTGGTTTTGCCATCGCGATCCTTCACCGTCAGCGTCGACCCGGCAACGCCGACGACAGTGCCTCGAACACGTATGGCATCCGCGGCCCACGCTTGCGTCGCGCCGATGACGCTTGAGACTGTGCCGAGCACAATTGCGACCGATTTCAAATTCATGGCATCCGATCCTTCCGAGAAACGCCCGGCGTCGGTCTGTCTGCCGCCGGCGACGGCAAGCTAACGAATCGAGACGTCGAAAATGCCGGCGGATCCGGCCGCGGACCTTCAAAAGAACTTGATTGAGCGCTGCGCGACCTTACATGTACGCAGCCCGAGGCATCAGCCGAAACGCAGCTTCACGAACGCGTGACGCCGCATGGGTGCTCTTGGCAAATCATTTGTTAACGAGCATTCTCCCGCCCGTCTCAGGCAACACCACATTTCATCCGACCCTGTTTCATCTCAAGGAGTTGCCATGCCCAACACCGTACGAAACGCTGTTTCCAACGACATTATTGCCGCGTCCGGCCTCAACCCGTTCAAAGCCGCGCGCGAAACCAGGGGATACACGATCGAGGAACTCTCTTTGACCTGCGGCCTCGCCGTGGGCGAGATCGTCGACATCGAGGACGGCAAGGATGCCGACCCCGCCAAGCTTCGGCGCATCGCTTCCGCCCTGCAGGTGCCGGAAGAGGAATTGATCAGAGTGCCGGCCGCCGAGAACCGGCCCACGCAGCAATAGGATGCAAGCAAGCGTCCATGTGAAAGCCCGCCAAGGCATGCCTGGCGGGCTTTTTGATGCATGTCGCCCAACTATGCGCTGCGGTTTTGGGGAAACGGCATGCGTCAAGACAAGGATGCGCAACGCACGGCCGTGGCTCTTGTCAATGACCGCGCCGCCATGCGATTCGCCAGCCGGTGTTCGACAGGTCTGACGAGGGGTCGCCATGAGTTTGGAATCGGTTCGCGCCTTTTTTGCCGAGCATGCGCCCGATATCGAAGTCATCGTCACCGAGGCAAGTTCGGCCACCGTCGCGCTTGCCGCCGAAGCCCATGGCGTCATGCCGGCGCAGATCGCCAAGACGATCTGCCTGCGCGTGGGCGACGAGGCCATGCTGGTCGTGACCAGCGGCATCGCCAGGCTCGACAACCGCAAATTCAAGGACAGCATGGGCGGCAAGCCGCGCATGCTGGGCGGCGAGGAGGTGCTGGCAATCACCAGCCATCCGCCTGGCGGCGTCTGCCCGTTCGGCCTGCCGTCGCCGCTACCCGTCTATTGCGATCTGTCGCTCAAGGCCTTCGACGAAGTCGTTCCCGCAGCCGGCGCCACCAATGCCGCGGTGCGCATCACACCGCAGCGCATGGCCTATCTGGTCGGCGCCGTATGGGTCGACGTTTGCCAGTAGCAATTGCCGCCTAGATATCCCGTCATGGTTCGTCGCGGGCCGTAGCGCGGCTTTGACCGACATTCGGCGCGGCCCGCTCGCTCCATTTGTTTTGGTATAGGCATCCGCGCCTTTCGCCGTCGCGCGTCAACCGACTCGAAAAGCGTCGAGGATGGTCAAAGATTTGGACATTAGTCTTGACAGAAATACAGATGTTCAATACCCGTCAAGCGATCAAACAGCATGCGATGTGGGAGGAATAAGCGGCATGGCTTCCAATATTTCGTTGACGGGCCTTGCCCGTGACCTCGAGGAGCGCGCCAAGTCCGGCAAGCCCATTCGCATCGGCCTGATCGGCTCGGGCGAAATGGGCACCGACATCGTCACCCGCGTCGCCCACATGTCCGGCATCGAGATCGGCGCCATTTCCGAACTTAACCTGCCGGCCGCCGGCAAGGCCGTCGATATCGCCTTCCAGGAAACCGGCCATGCGCGCGAGGTTTCGAGCGCATCGGCCATGACGTCGGCCATGGAGGCCGGCAAGATCGCCGTCACCAACGATTCCAGCCTCGTCATCGGCAACGACCTCATCGACGTCGTCATCGATGCGACCGGCGTTCCGGCCGTCGGCGCCGAGATCGGCCTGCGCGCCATGGAGCATGGCAAGCATCTGGTGATGATGAATGTCGAGGCCGACGTCACCATAGGCGCCTATCTCAAGAGCGAAGCCGACCGCCTCGGCGTCACCTACTCGCTGGGCGCCGGCGACGAGCCGTCTTCATGCATGGAGCTGATCGAGTTCGTCTCCGCCATGGGCCACCCGATCGTTGCCGCCGGCAAGGGCAAGAACAATCCGCTCAACATCGACGCCACGCCTCCGGACTATGAGGAGGAGGCGAAGCGCCGGCACATGAACGTGCGCATGCTGGTCGAATTCGTCGACGGTTCGAAGACCATGGTCGAGATGGCGGCGATCGCCAATGCGACCGGGCTGGTGCCCGACAAGCCCGGCATGCACGGTCCGGCGGCGACGCTCGGCGAATTGTCGAAGGTGCTGGTGCCCGAGAAGGACGGCGGCGTGCTGTCGAAGGTTGGCGTCGTCGACTATTCGATCGGCAAGGGTGTGGCGCCCGGCGTCTTCGTCGTCGCCGACATGTCGCATCCGCGCATCTCGGAGCGCATGGAAGACCTGAAGATGGGCAAGGGTCCGTATTTCACCTTCCATCGTCCCTATCACCTCACCTCGCTGGAAGTGCCGCTTACCTGCGCCCGTGTCGTGCTTTATGGCAAGGCCGACATGGTTCCGCTGGCCAAGCCCGTGGCCGAAGTCTGCGCCGTTGCCAAGAAGGATCTGAAGCCCGGCGACAAGCTCGATGCCATCGGCGAATATTGCTACCGCGCCTGGATCATGACGGCTCCGGAAGCCCATGCGGCGCGCGCCGTTCCCTGCGGCCTGCTGCAGGGCGGCTCCGTGACTGCACCCATCAAGAAGGGCGAGCTCATCACCTATGCCAACGCGGCGCCCGCGCCGGGCTCGAAGATCGCCGAGCTGCGTGCCCGCCAGGACAAGCTCGTTTACGGCGCCGTGGAGGCGTGATCATGGCTGGAGCCAGCAAAGCCGCCGTCGTGGATAGCCGGGCCAACCTGCCTTTCGTCTATCGCCAGTACAGTCCGGAGCAGCTGAGGGAGGTGCTTCACAAGATGTACCTCATCCGCCGCTTCGAAGAGGGCGCGGAAGAGTGCTACACGCGAGGCCTCATCCACGGCACCATGCACCTGTCGATCGGCCAGGAAGCCAGCGCCATGGGCATCTGCATGCCGCTCGCTGCGGACGATCAGATCACCTCGACGCATCGCGGCCATGGCCATTGCATCGCCAAGGGCGCCGAAGTCAGCCGCATGTTCGCGGAGTTCTTCGGCAAGACCACCGGCTACTGCAAGGGCCGCGGCGGCTCCATGCATATCGCCGATGTCGCCAAGGGCAATCTCGGTGCCAACGGCATCGTTGCCGGCGGCATCCCGATTGCGGTGGGCGCCGCGCTCTCGTCCAAGATGATGAAGACCGGCAAGGTCGTGGTTTCCTTCTTCGGCGACGGCGCCAACAATGAGGGCGCCTTCCACGAGGCGCTGAACATGGCGGCGGTCTGGAAGCTGCCGGTGATCTTCGTGTGCGAGAACAACGGCTACGGCATGTCGACCTCGACGGCGCGCTCGACAGCGGTCAAGAACATCGCCGAGCGCGCGGCCGCCTATTCGATGCCGGGCGTCATCGTCAACGGCAATATCTTCTCCGAGGTCGCCGAGGCGTCCTTCAAGGCCGTGGAGCGGGCGCGGGCCGGCGAGGGGCCGACGCTGATCGAATCCAAGACCTACCGTCATCGCGGCCATTCCAAGAGCGACCGCAACCGTTACCGCACCAAGGAAGAGATCGAGGATTGGATGGCGAACCGCGATCCGATCACGCTCTTCGAGACGGAACTCCGCGATTTCGGCTTCATCGACGACCAGGGCATCCAGACGATCCGCGACGTGGTCGCCAACGAGATCGCCGACGGCATCGAGTTTGCCAAGGCGAGCCCGACGCCGGAGATCGCCACCTTGCAGAATTATGTTTACACGGAGCAAGCGTGATGGATGCCACGCTGCGTGAACTGAGCTACGCCCAGGCGATCCAGGAAGCCATGGCGATCGCCATGGACATGGACGAACGTGTCTTCCTGATGGGCGAGGATATCGGTGTCTATGGCGGCGCCTTCCAGGTGACCGGCGACCTCGTCGAGCGCTACGGCACCGAGCGGGTTATAGACACGCCGATCTCCGAACTGGGCGGCGCCGGCGTCGCGGTGGGCGCGGCCGTCACCGGCATGCGGCCGATCTTCGAATTCCAGTTCTCGGATTTCGCCACGCTCGGCATGGAGCAGATCGTCAACCAGGCGGCCAAGATGCGCTTCATGCTCGGCGGCGAGGTTTCGGTTCCCGTGGTGATGCGTTTCCCGGCGGGCTCGGGCACGGGTGCCGCCGCGCAGCACAGCCAGAGCTTAGAGGCCTGGCTCGGCCATGTGCCCGGCCTCAAGGTCATCCAGCCGGCGACGCCGCACGACGCCAAGGGCATGCTGCTTGCCGCGGTCGCCGATCCGGACCCGGTCATGATCTTCGAGCACAAGCTGCTCTACAAGATGAAGGGCCATGTGCCGGAAGGCCACTACACCGTGCCGATCGGCAAGGCCGAGATCCGCCGCGAAGGCCGCGACCTCACCATCGTCGCTACATCGATCATGGTGCAGAAGGCGCTCGACGCCGCGGCTGTGCTTGAAGGCGAGGGCATCGACATCGAAGTGGTCGATCTGCGCACGATCCGCCCGATCGACAGGCGGACCGTGATCGACAGCGTGAAGAAGACCTCGCGGTTGCTCTGCGTCTACGAAGCGGTGAAAACGCTCGGCATCGGCGCGGAAGTGAGCGCGCTCGTCGCCGAAAGCGAGGCGTTCGACTATCTCGATGCGCCGATCGTGCGCCTTGGCGGCGCCGAGACGCCGATCCCCTACAATCCGGATCTGGAAAAGGCGACGGTGCCGCAAGTTCCCGACATCATCGCCGCCGCGCGCGACCTCGTGAAAGGGGTCCGCTGAGCGATGCCGACCGAAGTCATTCTTCCCAAGGTCGACATGGACATGGCGACCGGACAGATCTCGCGCTGGTTCGCCGAGGAGGGCTCGCACGTCAAGAAAGGCGACGTGCTTTTCGAAATCGAGACCGACAAGGCAGCGATGGAGATCGATGCGCCGGCCAGCGGCACGCTGCGCAACGTCACCGGCAAGGAGCGCGTCGACATTCCGGTCGGCGAGCCCGTCGCCTGGATTTACGCCGATGACGAGGTCTATGAATCAGGAACGACGCCGCAGAACAGGGCGCCAATCTCCCCCCTAGTGGGGGAGATGTCGGCGAAGCCGGCAGAGGGGGGCGCTGTCCCGCCAACGTCTCGTTCCTTCGCGCCCCCCTCTACCCTGCCGGGCATCCCCCCCACGGGGGGGGAGATCGGCCAATCGCAAGGCGAGCGCGCAACGCCGCTGGCGCGCCGCTTGGCTCGCGAAGCCGGTCTTAAGATAGCCGAAATACAAGGCAGCGGTCCGCGCGGCCGCGTCGTGCGCGCCGACGTCGAAGCCGCAGTCGCCGCGAAAGCCGCGGCCACCCCTGGTCAGCCAGCCACCGAGATTCCGGTCGAAATCCCGTCCGCTCCGGCCGCAGCCAAGCCGATCTCGGACGACCAGGTGCTGAAGCTGTTCGCCGAAGGCTCCTGCGAGCTCGTGCCGCATGACAATATGCGCAAGACCATCGCGCGTCGCCTGGTCGAAGCGAAGTCCACCATCCCGCATTTCTATTTGACGCTCGATTGCGAGCTCGATGCGCTGCTTGCGCTGCGCACGCAGCTCAATGCCGCAGCCCCGATGCGGAAGACCGAGAAGGGCGAGGCGCCAGCCTACAAGCTCTCGGTCAACGACATGGTGATCAAGACCATGGCGATGGCGCTGATGGCGGTGCCGGATGCCAACGCCTCCTGGACGGAGAACGCCATGGTCAAGCACAAGCACGCCGATATCGGCGTCGCCGTGTCGATTCCCGGCGGCCTGATCACGCCGATCATCCGGCATGCCGACGAAAAGACGCTGTCGGTCATCTCCAACGAGATGAAGGACCTGGCCAGCCGCGCCAGGAGCCGCAAGCTGAAGCCGGAAGAATATCAGGGCGGCACGACGGCGGTATCCAATCTCGGCATGTTCGGCGTCAAGGACTTTGCCGCCGTCATCAACCCGCCGCATGCGACGATCCTGGCAATCGGCGCCGGCGAGGAGCGGGCGGTGGTCAAGAAGGGCGAGATCAAGATAGCCACCGTGATGTCGGTGACCTTGTCGACCGATCACCGCGCCGTCGACGGCGCGCTTGGCGCGGAACTCCTCGGCGCCTTCAAGCGCTTGATCGAAAACCCGATGGGCATGCTGGTGTAAGCCAATCCCTGCAGGGCCTTGATCCGGCTTGCTTACGCCACAGGCCCTCCGATCACCGACTTGTCAGGCCGGCAGCTACCGCAAATCCCTGCCGGCGCTTGAAGCCGCCGTCATTTCGTTCCACATCGGGCGCAATGAACGGCAAGATGCGGGAATGGTTTCGGAATTGGCGGTGGGCCCTGGCCGCATCGCTATTCCTGCATGCCTTGATCGCAGCATTCTTGTTCTTTGGTCTGCCGAGACCCGATCAACAGCCGGATCACCAGGAACAGCCGGTCAATGTCGCGATCGTGCCGCCGCCCGAGCAGCCCAAGCCGAAGCCCGCTCCAAAGCCGCCGGAGCCGAAGCCTGAAAAGAAGGCTGAAAAGCCGCCCGAGCAAGCCGTGCAAAAGCCACCGCCGCAGCCGCCGAAACCCGACGACATTCCGGTTCTGAAGCGCGTTTTCCAATATGGCGAGAAGGATACCGGCCCGGAGAAATCTCCCGACGGCGGCAGCGCGCCGGCCAACGCCCCGTCGCCGCCCAAGGATGAACCCGCGAAGCCGCCCGTCTCATCGCAACCCGCGCCCAACCAGCCGGCTCCGCCTGCAACGCCCGAGCAGCAGGCGGACACCAACGAGGCTCAAGAGAAGCCGGTAACCACCGCGCCGGACGAAAAACCCGCGCAAAGCGAGGAGAAGCAGGCAACCGAGGACACTGACAAACAGCAGCCGCAAACCGCCGAAAAGCAAGCTGCCGAAACGCCAAAGCCGTTGACGGCCGAGGCCGGCGACAAGCCTGCGCCAGCCGAAAAGGCAAAGCCCAAGCCTTCCAAAGCTATGAAGTTCAAATCCGCAAGAGCTTTGAGAGCGCCAAGGGGAAACCCGGGAAGCTCAAGCCCCGCCGACAGCGAGGTCGCGGGATCGCCGATCTATTCCGGCCTTCCGGGCGTCAGAAAGCTTTACTCGCCAGGTGCGACCGGCAACGCGTTTGCCACAAGCTCGATGGAGAACGTGCCGCGCGATCAGCGCGTTGCCAATCTTTGCGCCAATGTTCTGAACCAGGAATTGCAGAGTGCCGATTACTCGCCCAAATGGCTGCCGACCATTCCCCTGAAGCAGGGCAATGTTCTTAACCCTCCGCAGGCTGCCTTCAGCACGACAACCCAGTGGTATGATCTGAGCTTCCGCTGCGAGGTCGACGCCGATGCAACGAGGGTCCTGTCCTTCAACTTCCGCGTGGGGGGATTGGTCCCGCCTGGGGAGTGGACGCGGCGTCGCTTCCCAAGTCTCCGCTAGTTCAGGCCGGGACACCAAGCCCGGCCAACTGCCGGCTGACGTCGTGCCAGTCGGCGCAGACGAAATCCGCGCCTGCGGCCTTCAGCCGGGCGCCGTGCTCGGGATAGGTATGCCCGCCGCCGGTATAGCCGATCGCGATCATGCCGGCCGCAACCGCGCCCTGGACGCCAAAAGGCGAATCTTCGACCACGATGCAGTCGGCGGGTTTCGCGCCCATTTTCTCGGCGGCGTAGAGGAAGATGTCGGGCGCCGGCTTGCCGTTCTTGACCATCGAGGAGGAAAAGATCGCCTCGCCAAAGAAGCGCGACAGTCCGGTCACCGACAGGCTGTGGTTGATGCGTTCGACCGAAGATGACGAGGCGACGCAGCGGTCGCCGGCAAGCGCGCTCAGGAACGGCAGGATCCCCGGTGTCGGCTTCAGCTCCTCCGAAAAGAGCAGCTTGGTCTCGGCCCAGATGTCGCCGTCGGCGGTGGGCGGGAACTGATGGCCGGTCAGTTCCTTGATTTTGACGATGATGTCGGCCTGCTTCATGCCGATGCATTGCGCGATGATGCCGCCATGGACGCCGGGCATGCCATGCTTCTCGTAGACGCGCTCATAGGCCTTGGCGGCCAGCGGTTCGCTGTCGACGAGAACGCCGTCGCAATCGAAAATCAGTCTAGGTTGCGCCACGCGCTTCTCCCGGCCTCTGTGCCAATAAGCACATCGCTATCGATAAAAAGTCAGATGTTCAATAGTGAGGCGGATGCATCTCCTGCGCATCAAAGCTGACGCAGCGCCTCGCTGGCCGGCGTGGATCCAAGCGCGCGCTGCATAGCCTGGCGCGACTGCGCACGATCGGGTGTGATCCAGTTGGGCTCGGCGCCGAGGAAGCGGTCGAGGAAGGCCACGGCATAGGCGGGCATTTCCGTCGCGTTCTCACGGTAGGACCACCAAGTGCGCAGGTCGTCGGCGCATTTGTCGATGCTGGGCGCCGTGCCGAACTCCTGCTCGTGCACAGCCAGAATCGCCGACACGCAGTAGTTGGTATAGAGAAATCCCTCCGGCCAGAAGCGCACGATTTCCGCCGTGCCAGCATTGGCTTCGGTCTCGATCATTTCGGTGAGTCCTGAGATCTCCCGCGCCGGCGCCTGCCGGATCAGCTCGCGCAGCACCAGCCCGGCGGCGAACACGATGAAGTCCGCGCGGTCGACAGCTGCGAATCGCTTCTGCGCTTCCATGACGTCGATCCAGTCGAGAAAGGCGCGTGTCAGCTTGGCCTCGTCGATCTCGAAACGAACGCCGAACGTTTCCGACACCACCTTCGCGCTGCTGCGGAATGTGGCGCGAAACCAGCGCAGCTGCCGCAGCCGGTGACGAAGGTCCGGCATAAGCGCCAGTTCGTGCCTGAAAGGCAGATCCATGTCTCTGATCCCGTTTGACGACAGGCTAGCACAGGCGCTGCCGTTGCCGAAATCGGTCAGCCGCCTGTGGAGCGTTACGGCGGCTAATATAATACATGTTGACATTCTAGGAAACAAATGTTCTCACTTTCGGGTCATCTCGCCTCCGTCCAATATGTGCCGGAGGAAGAGAATCGGGAGGAAACCGAAATGGCGATCTGGCAGTGGGCACTGCTTCTGCTGTTTGTTGTCTGGGCGCTGCAATCACTGGGCGTCTGGCTGCAGATGCGGCATTATGCGGACGTCTTCAAAGGCGTCACCGGAGAGTTCAAGGACGGCTTTGTCGGAGCCGGCAATTTCCGCGGCCGGCTCGCCAAGGGCACCATCGCGCTCGTCGTCGTGACGCCGGACCTCATCGTGCGCCGCATGATGGTCATGAGCGGCCGTTCGGTGCTCACCAAGTTCAAGCGACATGAAGAATTCGAGGGGATTCCCCTCGATCGACTCCGGTCCAACCCTGCGATCATGGGGGAGGGGGAACCCGGTGTGGCCGAGGCCGTGAAACGGGCGATCGAGCAGATCGACCGCGCACGGTCGGAGCCGGGGAAGAAGCCGGGCCTGTCCGGTTTGAACGTAGCAAGGGCTTAAGCGACGCCGGCAGCCGGCTGGGAATGACCGGCGGGGGTCATAAGGAGGAGAAATGTCTGTAATTTCGTTATTGGCGCAGCATGCCGATCTGGCGGTGCACAACCTGCATATCGCAGGCACCATGGTCTCGGATGCTGCCTGGCACGGCAAGCTCGGCGTCGAGCATGCTACCGACCATCTCGTGGTCCTGGCGCAGGCGACGACCGACAATGCGCCCGTCACCGCCGATCAGCTCAAGGAACAGCTGAAGAATGTGCAGCAGGAAGAGCAGCTCGGCTGGCTGACCGCCATCGGCAAATATTTCATCGGCATCTTCCAGAAGGGCGGCGAAGTGTTCGCCGGCTTCGTCACCGGCATCATCCCGACGCTGGTCGTGCTGATGACCGCCTTCTACGCCATCACCGAACTGGTCGGCGAGGAGCGCGTCCACGGCCTGGCGCGCGGCGCCGGCCGTATCGCGCTGACCCGCTACACCGTGCTGCCGGTCCTGTCGGTGTTCTTCCTCACCAACCCGATGGCCTACACTTTCGGCTCCTTCCTCGAAGAAAAGCACAAGCCTGCCTTCTACGACGCGGCGGTGTCCTACGTGCATCCGCCACTCGGCCTGTTCCCGCATATCAACCCCGGCGAATATTTCGTCTGGGGCGGCATGCTGGTCGCGCTGCTCGATCTCGAGAAGCGGGGCGTCATCGCCAACGGCTATCACGTCAAGGTGGCCATCTGGTACGCCATCGTCGGCCTCGT
The DNA here is from genome assembly GCF_020165275.1 of Mesorhizobium sp. Ca11. NCBI lineage: Bacteria > Pseudomonadati > Pseudomonadota > Alphaproteobacteria > Hyphomicrobiales > Phyllobacteriaceae > Mesorhizobium > Mesorhizobium sp. Ca11. The sequence goes on from NZ_JAIUHU010000006.1 coordinate 77,034, forward strand.
CGTCATCCTGCTCAAGGGCATCCTGACCGAACGCATCACGGCCATCATGGCACGCCGCCAGGGCGTCGAGCTCTAAGGGCGGGAGGACACCATGGCCAAGACATACAAGGCAGTAAAGATCTCGAGGGGCTCCACCGGGTGGGGCGGGCCTCTGGTCATCGAGCCGACCGAACAGCGCAACAAGGTCGTGTCGGTAACCGGCGGCGGCATTCATCCGGTGGCGCAGCTTATCGCCGATATGACTGGCGCCGAAGCGGTCGACGGCTTCAAGTCGCCGCCGATCGAAAGCGAGATGGCGGTCGTCGTCGTCGACTGCGGCGGCACCGCGCGCTGCGGCGTCTATCCGCGCAAGCGTATCCCGACCGTCAACCTGACGCCGGTCGGCCAGGCGGGTCCGCTCGCCCAGTTCATCACGGAAGACATCTACGTTTCGGGCGTGAAGCCGGCCAACGTCACAATGGCGGACGGATCCGAGGCGGTCACCACTGCGGGGGGAGCAGCATCGATGAGTTCAAGCAACAACACCACTGCCAGGGCGGCCGAGCCGCTGCCGAGCGAAGGCGGGCTTATCGGCCTGATCAGCTCGATCGGCCGCGTCATGGGCCGTGTCGTCGGCATCTTCTTCAACTCCGGCCGCCGCACCATCGATCAGGTTATCCGCAACGTGCTGCCCTTCATGGCCTTCGTGACCATGCTGATCGGCCTGATCCTCTACACCGGCATCGGCGACGTGCTGGCACAGCCGATGGGACCCTTGGCCAACAACATCGTCGGCCTGCTGGTCATCTCGGCCATCTGCGGCCTGCCGTTCCTGTCGCCCATCCTTGGCCCAGGCGCGGTCATCGCCCAGGTCATCGGCGTCGCCATCATCGGGCCGCAGATCGCCAACGGCACCATCTCGCCCGCAATGGCTTTGCCGGCGTTGTTTGCCTACAACACCCAAGTGGGCTGCGACTTCGTTCCCGTCGGTCTGGCGCTCGGTGAAGCCAAGCCGAAGACGATCGAGATCGGCGTGCCGGCGGTGCTCATCAGCCGCCAGATCATGGGCCCGGTCTCCGTGCTGATCGCATGGATCGTCTCCCTGATCGTGTTCTAAAAACGCGTAACAACGAGGTTCGCCATATGTCGGTTCTTCTCAAGACACGGGTCACTGCTGTCGGACCCGAAGTGGCGGACCTCGCCGAAGGCGGCGTGGTCATCCTGTTCGCGGATGGCTCGCCTCCTGAACTCGCCGAAGTCTCGGTGCTGCACTTGGCAGAGCAGGGGCCTAGTGACGACGCGCCGCAAAAGGGCGCGTCGATCACGCTCGGACCGGTTTCGGCGACGATAACGGCGGTCGGCTCCACGGCCTGGAGCAAGGTCCGGGAAATGGGTCATGTCGTGATCTCCTTCAACGGAGCATCCGAGGCCGAAAGGCCGGGCGAGGTTTGCGCATCCGAGGTCGACACCGGGGCGCTCGTGGCGGCGCTGACGCCAGGCGCTGTCATCACCATCGCCGCCTGATAATATCCGCGCTGTCTGTCGACGGCGCCCAAGCCTAGAGTAATTGCCATGGAACGCTCGACCATCGTCAGAGTGCACGAAGGTTTGCACGCCCGTCCCGCCACGCGGTTCGTGAAGCTTGCGAAGGGTTTCGAATCCGACGTAGAGCTGGTCAAGGACGGCAAGGCGGTCAGCGCCAAGAGCTCGGTCAAGCTGATGCTCCTGGCTGTCAAGGAGAACCAGGAAGTCACCGTGCGCGCCAACGGCGCCGACGCGATCGAGGCGATTGAGGCGCTGATCGGCTATCTTGAGAACCCGCGCGCCGGCCTCGACGACGAGGGCGAGGCGGGTGATGAGGGCTCGCAAGCCGCAGCCCCGGCGCCCGCTCGTGAGGCCGCGCAGCCTTCTGCCGCAGCGGTGGATGGAACCCCGAAACTTCAAGGCGTCGCCGCAAGCGAGGGCGTGGCGATCGGGCCGGCCTTTGCCCATTTCCCGCCGGAGATCGAGGGACCGGGCAGACGCCTGCCGGCCGATGAGATCGACGGCGAGCTCGAGCGCTTCCGCGGCGCCGTCGCCAGCGTCCAGGCGCGCATGGACCGCACGCTTGCCGAGAACAATCTCTCCGCTGGCGACCGCGGCATCGTCGCCGCTTTGCGCGACATCGCCGCCGACGACAGCCTGACCGGCGAGGCGGAGAAGCTGATCAAGGAAGGCGATGACGCGGTGTCCGCCGTCATCGGCGCGGCGGCCACCATTGCCGCCGATTTCGGCGCGGTCGACGACCACTATCTCAACGCCCGGGCCGACGACGTCCATGCCGTCGGCAGGCAGATCTGCCTGGCGCTGCTCGGCCAGGACGAAGTCAGCCTGGAAACCATCCCGCAGGGCGCGATCCTGATTGCCGACGACATCGGCGCCTGGGATCTGGCGCGCGCGCCGCTGAAGCGCATCGGCGGCGTGGTCTGCGGCCATGGCGGCGCCACCTCGCACATTGCCATCATCGCCCGCTCGCACGGCATCCCGGCGGTGCTCGGTCTGGGCGACAAGGTCAACGAGCTGCGAACCGCCAAAGAGGTTGCGATCGACGGCAGTGCCGGGCATGTGATCGTCGACCCTGACGAGACCGCGCAGGCTGACTTCACCCGGCGCGTCGAGGCTGCCGCGCAGGAGCGCGCCGGGCTGAAAGTGTTCAAAGGCGTGACGCCGACGCGCGCCGACGGCACGGTGATCGAGGTCGCGGCCAATATCGGCTCGCTGGAGGAGATCGAGACGGCGCAGGAAGCAGGTGCCATGGGGGTCGGCCTGTTCCGAACCGAACTGCTCTTCATGCGCCACATGCATCTGCCGTCGGAAGAGATGCAGGCCGAAACCTACAGCGCGCTGGCCAAGGCCTTCGCGCCGCATCCGGTCATCGTGCGCACGCTCGACATCGGCGGCGACAAGCCGATCGCCGGCATCGAATTTCCGGACGAGGAGAATCCCTTCCTCGGCTGGCGCGGCATCCGCATGTGCCTGGACCGCCCCGACATCTTCAAGAAGCAGCTGCGGGCGCTGTTGCGCGCCGCCGTCCACGGTAACATCAAGGTGATGCTGCCGATGGTCTCGGAGATCGCGGAGGTCACGCGCACGCGCGCGCTGGTCGACGAATGCGCGGCTGAATTGAAGGCCGAAGGCGTGCCGCATGCGAGCTTCGACCTCGGCGTGATGATCGAGACGCCAGCCGCCGTGCTGATCGCGCCGGCACTGGCGAAGGAGGTGGCGTTCTTTTCGATCGGCACCAACGACCTGACCCAGTACATCATGGCCGCCGACCGTCTCAATCCGACGGTCGCCAAGCTCAACGACGTCACCAATCCGGCCGTGATGTCGGCGATCGAGCTGACGGCGAAGGCGGGTGTCGCCGCCGGCATCATGGTGGGCATGTGCGGCGAGGCTGCCGGCCGTCCGGACCTGATCCCCACCTTCATCGGGATGGGCCTGACCGAGCTCAGCATGAGCCCGGCCTCGATCCAGCGCGCCAAGAAGACGATCGCGGCCATGGCGGCCGAGCGATAGCGGATGATTCGCGGCGGTTACGTCAGATGCGCGAGCAGGGTGGCGAATATGGGTGTCAGTTCCTGGACGGCATTGGCTTGGACGCAAGCCTGCCGGATGCGATCCTCCCGCACTTGGGCCGCCAGCACTGCGATCTCGAGAATGTCGGGCTCGGGCGTGCCGCCGTCTGCCTTGGTCGCCAGTCCGCAGGCAAGCACCACGGGCGCGAGGCACCTGATGTCGAGTGATCGGTCGCTGGCTATCGCCGGGCCTGGACCGGTCTCGCCAGACTGAACCGGGCGGTGGTTGAGGCATTCGACGAGGAGAGCCGCGCAGGCCGCCGCGACCTGGTCCGTCGATGCCGCGTCCGTCGTCGCGCCGGTCAGGAGGTCCGCGTAGCGCTTGCGCATTGCGACATGCACGGCGGAAAAGCTCGCCTCGTGGACGCGCGGATTGTCGATTCCGTAGCCGGCAAGGACCGTGCGGGTCAGATAATACATGTCGCGCCTGAACTGACGCTCGCCGCCGATCTGCCGGTCTTCATCGCCGTGCGGGAAATAGATCCGCAGGCTTTTGACGGTCGTGCCGTCGACCTTGAGCGGTCGGGAATGCGGTACGAAGGATTCGGCGATCGTCAGCGCCTCGTCGACGGCGCTCGCGGCATGGCCGAGCAGGCTACGGCCCGGGAAAGGAGGCAAATTGCCGGCGAGATCGTGCGCGGGGTCGCCGGCGCTGTCGTGGCGGTTCTGGCGGATGGCGTCGCGCAGCTCCCGAAGCCGGTCCTTCAGGTTGGCGCGGACGTCTTCCGAAATTTGTCGCAGCATCGCCAATTGCCTCGAAATGCTGAAGCCGGTCACGGCTTTGGGCGTCAGCCGCCCTCTCTAGATTGTTCGTCTCGCTTGGTAGATCAATAGGCGATATTTAACCAGCATGCAGAATCGGCGAGGTGTCACCGCCGGGGTTGGAGGGGAAATTGGGCAGGCGACGGCAGGGCGAACCAGAAAACGGCAGGGCGGCGGCCGAGGCATCCGAGCAGGTCGTCAGCGAAAGCCGGACTGACCGCCTCAGGATCCGCGCCGCCTGGATGTATTTCGTCGAACAGATGACGCAAAACGAGATCGCCGACGTGCTGGGCGTCGGCCGCGTTACCATCGTGCGCATGCTGGCGGAGGCGAGGGCGCGCAACGAGGTGAAGATCACCATCGAGAGCGAGCTCCTGGAGATCGTGCGGCTGGAGCGCGCGCTGGAGCGGACCTTTGGCCTGCAGCAGGCGCTGGTGGCGCCGCTCACCGATCCCAATGCCGACCCGATCCCGGCAATCGCCGCCAAGACCGGCATGTTCCTGTCCGACGCGATGAAATCCGGCATGCGGGTCGGCGTCGGCTGGGGCGTGACGCTGTTCAACACCTTGCCCTTCATCAGCGCCAAATCGCTAACCGATTTCAGCGTGATTTCGCTGCTTGGCGGCGTCGGCGTCGCGCGCCGGGTCAACCCGGCCGAGTTCGCCTGGCGCTTCGCCCAGATCTTCCAGGGTGACGGCTATCTGATGCCGACGCCTGCGGTCGTGGACAGCGTCGAGACAAAAATCGCGCTGGTCGAGCGCTGCGGCCTGCAGGAGATTTTTGAGATGGCCGATGCGCTCGACGCCGTGCTGCTCAGCGTCGGCGGGATCGCTTCGGCCACCACCTTCTCGCGCGGCGGCTTCCTGAAGGAAGCGGACCGCGAGGCGCTGCTTGCGCGCGGCGCCGTCGGCGATCTCCTGTTCCATTTCTATGACCGCAATGGCGATCTGGTCGACCATCCCGTCAACAGCCATGTGATGTCGGTGGATGTCGACCGCCTGCGCAAGGCGCCGATCCGCATCCTCACCTCCGGCGGCGCGGAAAAGACCGAGGCGCTGCTCGGCGCCATGAACCTGATTGCGCCGACCATCCTGATCACCGACGAGGAAAGCGCGCGCCGCATGCTCACGGCGCATGGCGCTTGAATCATGCGACGGAAGGGCTCGCTCGCTGCGGAATTGAGGAGCGCAGGTGCTTGCGGGCAGGTTCCTCCACCAGAATGAAAACGACGACCGAGATAACGACCAGCAAAGGCTGGTACAAAAGACTTCCGACCCAATCCCATTCTCCGGTGAACAGCACCGGAATCCACTTTCGCACCGGGATTTGCAGGATGTAGAGGGCATAGCTTGCATTGCCCAGCAGCACGAGCGGCTTGTACGACAGCACGCGTTGGGTCTTGCCGTCATTCACGGCGCATGTCGCAATCAGCGCGACAAAGCCGATCGCCGCGAAACCCCCTGTCGTCACCATGCGTGTCGCGACAAGCGTGGCAACCGTGAACGCCATGGCCAGAATGGCTGCCCGGTCGCTGCGGAAGCGATCGAACGCGCCGGCCCTAAACAGCAGAGCGCAAATGATGCCGGTCATGAATTCGGGCAGCCTCAGCAGCGGGAGAGGCACCAGCTTCATCCAGCCGAACGCAAGGTAGCCGGTCGGTCCGAGACCCGGCAGACACATAACTACGAAAATCAGCACCAAAGCTGCCAGGCTGATCCACAGGACTCCGGTCGTAAGCCTTGAAAGGACGGGAAGCAATAACGGGAACACAAGATAGAAAAAGAACTCGATCGAGAGTGTCCAACCCGGAGGATTCCAGAAGAATCCGAGCATTGTCGTTGGTGCGCCCCAGGCCTGAACAAGGCCAAGTGTCGCCACGGATGCAAGCGGGTGATCCAAAGGCATGCTTGTCAGCGGCAGAGCCACAATAAGGGCAAGGAGATAGATTGGATAAATTCTGGAAAACCTCGCTAAGGCGAACTGACGGACCTCGTACCAGTCAGACATCTTGTCGAAGTAGGAATGGGTTAGGATGAAGCCGGACAGCAGGAAGAAGAACGAGACGCCCAGATAGCCGTTCTGCACAAAATTGGCGATCGGGGGCGGCGCTCCGTCAATGTCTGCCGAATGGAAGGCAAGCACATAGAGAGCGGCGAAAAATCGCAAGCTGGTCAGCTGTGTGAGGCTCGATCCCGCTGAAGAAGGCTTCGGTTTCATACAGAGTGCCGTTGCTGTAAGCGCGAAGCGGTGCTCAGAACTGTCGATACTGCTTCGAATCCTATACGCCGAGCCGCATTAACAAATCCGTTAACGCTCCACGCCGGTGTCAGCGCCCGGCGCCATGGGGAGAACGGAGGCGCTGCTCGGCGCCATGCACGTCACTGCGTCGACGATTCTGATCGCCGATGAAGAAGCGCACCGCATGCCCCACTGGCGGACGGACAACGATCTTCTTGTTCTTCGGCCTCCTGGCCAGATAGATCTTCCGCTCGCGTGACAGCCCCCAAGCTTCTGCCGATAAGTCGCGGAACTACTCTAAAATCAACGAGAAGCTGTTTTTGGACCAAACGGTTGCCCAAGGAGCGGAAGCCTTCGGCTCAACCTAAGAACTTGGGGGGAAGTTCTCTTTCAAATGGTCGGAGTGGCCGGATTCGAACCGACGACCCCTTGACCCCCAGTCAAGTGCGCTACCGGGCTGCGCTACACTCCGGACCGGGTGGCGATGTATCGTGATAAGGCGGTGCGGGTCAACCGAATTCGGTGCCTATCGCGCAGGTGAAATTGCAGGCAGGGATGCAGACCTCGCCAGCCGCAATTCCCGCTGGTGCCGGTACTCCAGCGCGATCGCGCCCCAGACCAGACCCATCAGCAGGTAGAGATGACGCCAGTGGTCGATGTCGATGAAGGTGCCCAGCCCGATATTGCCGAGATAGGCGACATAGGCGCAAAGCAGATAGGGCTGCCACGGCCGGTCGCGCAGAAGGATGCGGAAGCCGGCGCCGATCGTCCATAGCGTCAGCGTCAGGAATGAGACGAAGCCGAGCCAGCCATAATCCATCAGCGCCTTCAGCCAGATGTCGTGCGTGTCCTCGCCATAGATCGTGCCGAAGACCAGTGGGCCGATGCCGAACGGGTGCTCCATCGCCAGCTGGAAGCCGATCGAATAGCGGGCGAAGCGGCCGAGCCGCGCCGAATCGTAGCTCTGCTCAAGCTGCGCGCGCTGCGTGAACATGTCCGACACGCCAGGCAACTGCAGGATGACGATGAGGGCGATGACCAGCAGCGCCGCGGCCGCGATCGTCATCACCACCACGCGAAGCTTGAACTTGCCACTGGCGCTCTGCAGGAATAGGCAGGCGGTGAGCAGCACCGCCGACACGGCGAACATGCCCCAGGCGCCGCGCGAGAACGAGAAGAAGATGCCGGCGGTGATGATGAGCAGCGGCACCGCCAGAAACGGCATCCGCGACACCGGGCCGGTCAAGAGCAGATAGAGCAGATAGGTGCCCGGCAGCACCAGGAACGGCCCGAACACGTTCGGATCCTGGAAGGCACCGGCGGCGCGGTCGTATTTGGTGAACATTTCCGCGCCCGGAAAGGCATGAAAGTAACCGGCGATGCCGAGCAGCGACGTCGCCACCGCCGACAAGACATAGGCGATGAAGATCAGCCGGTAGAGGCTCGGCTGGACCGAGGTCACCGAGGCGAAGAACACCGCGCTGAAGGCCAAAAACAGCGAAACGGCGAGATAGAGCGGCGTGTTGGCCAGGTCGGCCATCTGCGTCATGGCGATCATGCCGCCGATATTCATCGCCACCAGAAGCACCAGCAGGGGCACGATCGCGCGCGAAATTCGAAGGCCGAACAGCGCCCAGACCGCGATCAGCCCTGCCATGTAGATTTCATAGGGCGCCGGCTCGCTGATGACGAAGCCGGAAAGCAGGATGCCGACGCCGATCGCAGCCGATGCGATCAGCGAGATCAGCTTGGCGTTAACCGCCTGCGGCGGCAATTCACTGGCGATGGCGCTCAATAGGCGTTTTCCGTGTTGAGCAGGCGGATCGGCGTCAGGAACAGGATGCGCAGGTCGAACAGCATCGACCAGTTCTCGATGTAATAGAGGTCGTATTCGGTGCGCATGCGGATCTTTTCGTTGGTGTCCATCTCGCCGCGCCATCCGTTGATCTGCGCCCAGCCGGTGACGCCGGGCTTGACCTTGTGGCGGGCGAAGTAGCCGTCCACCACCTCGTTGTAGAGAAGGTTGTGCGACTGCGCGGCGATGGCATGCGGGCGCGGCCCGACCAGCGACAGTGAGCCGAACAGCGAGTTGAAGAACTGCGGCAGCTCGTCGATCGAGGTCTTGCGGATGAAGCGGCCGACGCGGGTGACGCGCGGATCGTTCTTGGTCACCGTCTGCTTGGCGGTCGGATCGGAGCGGTCGGTGAACATCGAACGGAACTTGTAGACCTCGATGATCTCGTTATTGAAGCCGTGCCGCTTCTGCTTGAACAGCACGGGGCCCTTGCTGTCGAGCTTGATGGCGATCGCGGTGACGAGCATCACCGGCGAGAAGACGATGATCCCGATGAGTGAAAAGACGATGTCGAAGGCGCGCTTGGCGACCGAATCCCAGTCGTTGATCGGCTTGTCGAAGATATCGAGCATCGGCACCGAGCCGATATAGGAATAGGCGCGCGGCCGGAACTGCAGCGCGTTGGAATGTGCCGAAAGCCGGATATCGACCGGCAGCACCCAGAGTTTCTTCAGAAGCTGCAAGACGCGCGATTCGGCGGTCAGCGGCAACGACACGATCAGCATGTCGATGCGCGCGATGCGGGCGAATTCGATGAGCTCGGAGATGGTGCCGAGCTTCGGATAGCCGGCGACGATCGGCGGCGAGCGCTTGTCGTTGCGGTCGTCGAAGATGCCGCAGATGCGGATGTCGTTGTAGGGCTGCTTCTCGACCGAGCGGATCAGCTGCTCGGCCGCCTTGCCGCCGCCGACGATGAGTGCGCGGCGCTCCATGCGGCCGTCGCGCGCCCAGCGCCGGATGAGGCTGGACATCACGAGTCTCAGGCCGAAGATCAGCGCGAAGCCGGCTACGAACCAGGTGCCGAACAACAGGCGCGAATAGTCTTCCGACGCCTTGATGGCGAAGGCGGTGAGCGCCATCAGCGCGAAGCTGCCGGCCCAGACCAGCAGCACGCGGCCGAAATTCGCGAGGGGGCGCATCAGCGCCGCAATCTGGTAGCAATCGGTCACGTCGAGCAGCACCACGGCCAGGAACGACGTAGCCGCGATCGCCAACGGATACTGCCAGGCCAGATAGCTGAAGAAGCCGACATAGTAGAAATAGACGCCGAGCCCAGACAGGAACAGCATCGCGAACTCGACCATGCGCAGCACGCCGCTGACCATGATCGGCGACATGGTATCACGCCGGTATTGCGAAGCGACCTGGCGCGCCACATCGTTGATGCCGCCAGGCTTTTCGCCATCGGCGGGAGCATCGTAGTTGCGCACCGCATCCATGGAAAAGCGGTGCGCGGGGTCGATCTCATTCATGGGAACTGTCCGCGAGCTTCGCGCAACTGCATAGCAAAAGAGAGCTAAGAAAGCCTTGAAACAACCGGTGGTTTTGGAGTTGTTGCGGCCCGCGGCCTATTTGTTCAGTGCCGCGAAATAGGCCTTCTCGATATCGGCGGCCATGACATCCGCACCGAATCGGGCCTTCAGCTCATCGGCTTGCGGCATCAGTTTTCGATAGCCGTCAAAATCGCTGAGCGCCGTCCCCATTTTGGCGGCGAGCTGGGATGCGTCGGGGCGGATCAGGGCAGGGGAGCCTTCGCCGAAGATTTCCGGAATGCCGCCGACCGCGGTCGCGATCATCGGCATGCCGCCGGCTAAAGCCTCGAGCACGATATAGGGCATCGCCTCCGCGCGGGACGGCACGACGATCATCTCGGCCTGCGCGAAAGCATCTCTTGCCGGCATGGGCGGCAGGAATCGGACGTGGCTTTTCAGGCCGAGTCGCTCCACTTGCGCGTGGTAGCGCGGCAGGTCGTCGCCGTCGCCGACCATCACGGCGCTTAAGGGGCGTCCGAGCTCGTCGCCGGCCATAGCCAGCGCATCGATGAAGATATCCGGGCCCTTCAGGTCGCGCATCATGCCGATGTACAGAAAATCGGCGGCATTCGCCGCCGCCGTCACCGGTTCGAATTCGGTGGCGCGCAGGCCGTTATAGACAAGCGTGTTGGGTATGGGCGGCTCGCCGACCTTGCGGCGATAGGTGTTGCGCTCGTAGTCGGAAACGAACAGCAGGCAATCGGTGAAGCGCGCCATGAAGCGCTCCAGGCCGAAGAACAGCTTTCCCATCGCCGTCGTTTCGTCATAGTGGAGGGAGCCGCCATGCGGCGAATAGAGGCGGGCAACGCGAAACCTTGATACCCGCAACAGTGAGCCGAACAGCCGGGCATAGGCGCCACCCTTGGCGCCGTGCCCATGCAGCACGTCCGGCCGCAATTCCTGGATGATTCGATAGGTGCGCCAGGCCGAGGCGAGGTCGCCCGGCCCGACATGACGCTGCATCGGCGTGCGATGGATGCCGAGCGCGAGGCTGTCCTTCATCGCCTCGAACAAGCGCTCCTCATAGTCGCCGCCGGTGGTCGAGTCGCAGACGATTCCCACCGCATGGCCGGCGGCGACCTGCGCCTCGGTCAGGTCGCGCACGTGCCGGAAGATTCCTCCGACAGGTGAGCGAAAGCAGTGCACGATCCTGAGGTTCACCGCCACGACGGTTTTTCAGAACAGCCGTTCGCGGACGTAGACGGTGTCGCCGGGCAGGAGTGGATCGGATGTCAGCACCCGCCCGGTCATCACCTTGCCGTTGATATCGCGGGTGATGTCGACGCTCTCCTGATTGGCGCGCGGCGTGAAGCCGCCGGCAATGGCGACCGCCTTTTGCACGGTGAGTCCCGGCACGTAGGAATACTGCCCGGCAGCGCCCACTTCGCCCATGACGAAGATCGGCCGGTAGCGGTCGATTTCGACCGAAACGTCGGGATCGCGCAGATAGCCTTGGCGCAGCTTGTCGGCGATCGCCTTTTCCAACTGCTGCGCGGTGTGGCCGCGCGCCGGCACCGCGCCGACCAGCGGAAAGGACAGATAGCCGGACTGGTCGACGCTGTAGGTGTTGGTCAACCCGTCCTGCTCGAACACCGTGACACGGACGCGGTCGCCGGCGCCGAGTCGGTAGGGCTGATCGAGCACTTCATGAAAGGCGGCGGGTGTCGGGCGGTAGCTCGAGCAGCCGGTGAGCAGCGACAGGGCAAGCAAAGCGCGAAAGAGGGAAGCAGTGCTTTTCATGACCGGCCAGGAACCTTCATCGCTCTTGCCGCAAGCCGCGGCACAACCCCAGGAAAGTGCGACCGTTATCATCCTGTTAGGGTTAATGGGCGGTAAAGGAGCGCGGTCCGGGAGAGCGGAGATCGGTAAAAAGCCCAATTGTTCTATTGCTTTCGAGCAATCTTCTTTGAGTGCCCTCTAATAAGCATTCATTCTGATCTTAACGGGTGAGTTACCATAGTTCTTTACGGTCCAGCTTCGACTCAAAGCTCGGAGCAGGATGCATGTCCGTTCAGTCAGCGGCCGCAGACGTCGATGTCGATCTGAGACAGCTCTTCGCCAGCCTGGCGAGGAACTGGCTGCGCATTGTTTTTGTCACGCTTTTGGTCACCGGGCTGGCCTTCGCCTTCGCCTGGCTCGCGACGCCCTATTATAAGGCGACAGCCAAGCTGGAGATCGGCTCGCGCGAATCGGAATACACGCGGCCACCGGGCACCAACGACGACGATAAGCCGATTCTCGACGAGCAGGGCGTGGCCACCCAGGTCCAGATCATTTCCTCGCCCGACATCCTCAAGCAGGTGGCGACCAAGCTCAACCTGGACAAGTTGCCGGAGTTCGACGAAACGCTGAAAATGTCGTCGCTCGGGCGTGTGCTTGTGCTCGTCGGCTTGAAAAGCGATCCCTTCGATATCCCGCCGGACGAGCGTGTGCTGAACGCCATGCACGACAAGCTCAATGTTTACGCCGTTGAAAAGACGCGCGCGATCGCGATCGAGTTCGCCTCGAAGGATCCCAAGCTTGCCGCAGCGGTCGCGAATGGCATTGCCGAGGCCTATATCGCCTCGAAGAGTGACGCCAAGCTCGAATCGAACGCCGCCGCGACCAACTTTCTGGCGCCGGAAATCGCCGATCTGCAGAATCGCGTGAGGGATGCCGAGGCCAAGGTCGCCGCGTTCCGCGCCCAGTCCGACCTGCTGATGGGCGGCAACAATTCGGTGCTTCCGACTCAGCAGCTCTCTGAGCTGTCGAGCGAATTGTCGCGTGTGCGCGCCAGCCGCGCCGCCGCCGAGGCGAGTGCCGAGAGCGTGCGCCGGGCGCTGCGGAATGGCGGTTCGCTGGATAGCGTGCCGGAGGTCCTGTCTTCCGAGTTGATCCAGCGCCTGCGCGAGCGCCAAGTGGAGCTGCGGGCCAATATCGCCGATCTTTCCACAACCCTGCTGGACAACCATCCGCGCATCCGGGCGCTGAAGTCGCAGCTTGCCGACCTCGACGGCCAGATTCGCAACGAGGCGCAAAAGATCATCCGGGGGTTGTCGGCTCAGGCTCAGACGGCGAAGGCCCGCGAGGATCAGCTGATCGCGGACGTCAACACCTTGAAGGCCGCGTCAGCGCGCGCTGGCGAGCAGCAGGTGCAGCTGGATGCCTTGCAGCGCGACGCGAACGTTCAGCGCCAACAGCTTGAATCCTATATGGCCAGTTACAATGCGGTAGCCTCGCGCAAGGATCGCAGATACTCGCCTGTGGCGGCGAGCCTGATCGCGCAGGCCCAAGTGCCGTCGCAACCTTATTTTCCGAAGATCGGGCCGATCACCGGGGCCGCCGCGGCCGCTTCGCTGCTGCTGATGGCGATCGGCACGCTGCTTGGCGAGCTGTTCTCGGGCCGTGCCATGCGTCCGGCCGCCGGCGCCCGTTTCACCGATATCGAGCAGGTGGCGATGCCCGCTGCGCGCACCGAGCCGGTTGTAGCCGAAATCGAGGACGACCACAGTTCTTTCGCATCCTATGAGACGTCCACGGCCAGCGAGCGACGTCCGGAGAGACAGCCGCCGATCGCGCAGAATGAGACATTTGAAGCCGACACCGTTGCGGCAGAGCAACCAATGCCCGAGCCGGAACCCAAGCCGGGTCCGTCCAGGCTCGGCGAGATAGATGTCGACAGGGCTGCCGAGAAGCTGATCGGTTCCGGCGCCGCGCGCGCGATCTTCGTATCGCCGGAAGGCGACGAGGCGGCCGCCTCCGCCGTGCTCGTGGCGCGTGAAGTATCCGACGCCGGCCTGCGCGTGCTGCTGCTTGACCTCACAGCATCGGGCGCGGCGTCGCGGCCGATGCTGGACTCGAGCCTGTTCCCGGGCATCACCAATCTGCTCGCTTCCGAAGCGCAGTTCAGCGACGTCATCCACCCCGATCTTTATTCGGATGCGCATGTCATTCCGGTCGGCACCGCCGACCCCGTCCGCGCGATGCGCGCCGCCGATCGGCTGCCGATCATCATGCAGTCGCTGACCACGGCCTACGATCTCGTCGTGGTCGAATGCGGCCCGGCCGACGCGCAAGGCATCGGCCGCCTGGTCGGTGACGGCACCGAAGTCTTCCTGTCCATGCTGGAGGCCGACGACCAGGTGACGCAGGCCGCGGTCAAGCTGATCGAGAACGGCTATCCCAACCTGACACTGGTCACACCGGTCGGCCATGAACCGGGAGACCCATCGCCCCGACGCCGGTCGGCCGCATAAGACCGGAGGCCGGCACCGCGACGAATGGGACACGGCTCAGCCCCGAGGCAATTCTTAGCTACAAGGGCGAACCGCGGCATTTCTCGGCGACTCCTGCACTTTACATCGGTGGCGAGGCACCTAGTTTTGATGCTTCGCGCTGCGCATTTTTCGTGCGTGGATGATCGAGAGCGGAACCGTGAACCCTAGGCCGGCCCCCGCCGCAGCCTTCCGGCTGGAATTGCGTCAAAGACAAAGAGACAGCGCGGCTCGCCGTTTCCGTGAAACGGTGCAACCGCTCCAGAACTGAACGCCTGCCGCAGGGTCGCGGTCAAGGGCGCGTTCGGAAAGGCATTCTCGCGTGGCCTGAAGGGGCAGCGGAATCGCGATTGTCACGGCGCGCGATCGGTCAGAGCGTTGGCCCCTTCCTGCCCGGCGCAGTGCGCGCAGCAATAGATGACATCGCCCTGCTCGACGCCATGTCCCATGATCCGCACCCTGCAGTGAGGGCAGGTCGGCGCAAGCTTTTGGACCGCGCACTCGAAGCTGTCGAACGTGTAGGTTTGCCCGCCCAGGCTCACAAGAAATGCCTTGTCATAGTCGTTGCCGCACTGGTCGCACTTAGCCATGGCCATTCTCCTTCTGGGTGCGAAAACCTCCCGGCGCTCGATAGGTTCCGTTGAGTCACTCAGGTCCCGCTTGCGCGCATCGCGCCGGGAACACGACGGCGATTGTGCGACTCTGACCAGGCCTAGCTGTCGTCTTCGGCCGCGACAGGCGCCGCCTGTCCGGCAGCCTTGCGGCGCAGCATCTTGGTCAGCTTCCAGACCGTCGGGTTGTTCTTGATGAAGGCCTTGGCGCGCGCGCCTTGCCGCAGCCCTGCCGCCAGCACCCGGCCCTTCAGCGTCAGCGGCGCAAGCACCTCGAAATGCTGGACCTCGATGTCGCACCAGAGCCGCTTGTAAGGCTCGTCGCCGACTGAGAAGTCATACACATCGAAGCCAAGCTCGCAGGCTTCCTGGATGTTGTCGAAGAACAGGAAGTCGCCCGGGCTGGCGGACGAGAGATCGTCCTCGGCGATGGCGCCGAACTCGCAGATCAGCCGCTTGCCGGACCGGCTGGAGCCGGTCACCGCGCGCAGTTTGCCCGCCACATCCAAGCCGTGCAGCAGGAAGGGCGGCTTTTCCTCGGCCAGCGCATCGGCGAACAGCGCCCGGAAAAAGTCGCGTACTTGCCTGTCGCCGAAGACATTGGCGATGCCCATCTTGGCGAAACGCGCTTCCTTCATCTCGAAGAAGGCATCGAGCAGCCTGTCGACCTCCTCGCGGGTGCGGGCCTCGATGCGGCGGAAGGTGCCGACCGCCTCGAACTTGCGCGTCTGCGAGCGGTGCTTCTTGCGCTTGCGCTTGCCGCTCGCGCGCGACAGCAGCGCGTCGAACCCGCCGCCGAGATCGACCGCAAGCGCGAGGTTCGGACTTGGAAAGCCGGGCAGCGCGGTCAGCGGGTTGGCGACGCCGTCGAGGTCTGGCAGCAGCCTTTCAAGCGAGATCAGGTCGATATCCGGCCGCGCCCGCCCGATTGCCTTGAACATCGAGCGGATCGCCTGGCCTTCGATAGAAGGCAGGAAACGCGGGTCGGCGGCGGCGAAATTACCGTTGGCGTGGCGCCCGCCGGCGAAACGGGCAACCTTGAACGGGCCGCGCCCCACGATCTCCAGGGCCAGCGACAGCGCCGGGCGGCCATCACAGGACAGCGTCGCGACAACCATGTCGCCACCGGTCGCGGCCGCCCAGTTGCTCACCCAAAATGCGCTTTGCGCCGGCGCGAACAGCGCCGAGGCGCAGAATTGAACATAGTCGGCAACACCGGTGCCGCCGCTTGCGGTCGCAATCCACCGGTCCCGGTCGGCTCGCACCGGGCGCGCGGAAGCCTCGTTGGCCGCGACCCGATTGCCATCAAATGACGCGGTGGCGTCAACCATCCCTCAATCCTTAAGACGTATTGGTTGCAACCTGGGGTTCGCATAGGCGAATGTCTTGCTTGAATAAGCCTAGGCGCAAAAGGTGAAGGAATGATCGACGGGGGCGATGCAATCCGGAAGCTGGCGCTGAACCTTGCCCGCTACTCCGGCCTTGCTCCTCTGGCGCGGCCGTTTGTCGGCGGCATCGGCGCTATCCTGATGCTGCACCGCGTCACCGCGACACCGGAGAAGCCGAACAGCGTCAATCGGCATCTGAACATCGCTCCCACTTTCCTCGACAAGCTGATCTCGGACATGAAGGGGCGTGGCTATGCCTTTGTTTCCCTTGATGAGGCGATCGAACGCATCAAGACGGGCGGGAAAGGCGGCCAGTTCGCCACGATCACGGCCGACGACGCCTATCGCGACAACATGACCGAGGCGCTTCCGATCCTGGAAAAACACGGCGCGCCGATCGCCATCTACGTCGCCCCCGGCCTGATCGACGGCGCCGTCGATCTCTGGTGGGACGTGATCGAGGACATCGTCGACACCAGCTCGCGCCTGACGCTGACGATGGGGGGCAAGTCGACGGCGATCGATTGCTCGACACAAGGCCGAAAGATCCAGGCCGTCGCGCGGCTGAACGCCTGGCTGACCTTGGAAGTCCCCGAGGAGGAGCAGGGCGCAGCGCTGCGCGAGCTCGCCCGTTCGACTGGGTTCAAAATCGGCTCGGGCCGCCCATGCACCTTGATGAACTGGGATGAGCTTCGCATCATGGCCGCGCACCCGTTGGTGACCATCGGTGCGCACACCGTCAATCATCGGAACTTGAAGCGGCTGTCCGAGGCCGATGCGCGCCATGAGATCGGCGACGTCCGCCGCGTCCTCGCGGAAAAACTCGGCGAGGAGCCGCGTCATCTAGCTTACCCTTATGGCTATGCCAGCGCCGTCAGCTGCCGCGAGGTGGGCTTTGCCCGTGACGCAGGCTATGCCTCGGCGGTGACCACGCGGCATGGTGTGCTGCGCGCCGAGCATGCCGGCTTCCTGCACGCGCTGCCGCGCATCTCCGTCAATGGCCGCTATCAAAGCCTTGCGCATATCCGCACGATGCTGTCCGGCATCACGACGCCGCTCGCCAATGCAGGCAAGATGGTCGTTACGGTCTAGGCCTGCTTCACGCTTGCCTGACGCCGGCAAGGTTCATCCCTTCGGGCGCGGCTCGATGATCAGCCATTTGATGATGGCCATGGCCGGCAGAACCCAGAGAAAGCCGCTGAGCAGGAAGAACAGGAGATGCGCCGTGGGCCCGTATTCGGCGAGCCTGGTGACCGCGACGGCGGAGGCGATCAGCGCGTAGATGACGACCAGCGCCACCAGCAATATGGTTCCGATCAGCTTTTTCAGGCGAATGGGCATGTCGCGGTTCCGTTGACCCGCCCCGCTTAGGCCGAATGACAAGAGCGCGCAACCGTCGCGACCCGGCGCGACGGCGTGCCGCGCTGTCCAGTCTTGCCAGTTGAGCGGCCTTGGTCCACCAATCTCGCGTTTCAACCGCCGGGAATGCGAAATGGCTGCCAT
Organism: Mesorhizobium sp. Ca11; assembly: GCF_020165275.1. Classification (NCBI taxonomy): domain Bacteria; kingdom Pseudomonadati; phylum Pseudomonadota; class Alphaproteobacteria; order Hyphomicrobiales; family Phyllobacteriaceae; genus Mesorhizobium; species Mesorhizobium sp. Ca11. The sequence goes on from NZ_JAIUHU010000006.1 coordinate 94,772, forward strand.
CACCGCCACAGCCCCCTATGCCACACGCGACCGCGACCTGCACAACCGCGCTTTGGTGCGCGGCTGGCTCTACGTCGTGCTGCTCGTGCTGGTCGCGCTGGTGCTGGTCGGCGGTTCCACTCGTCTCACCGGCTCGGGTCTGTCGATCACTGAGTGGCAGCCGATACACGGCGTCATCCCGCCGCTCAACGACGCCGAATGGCAGGAAGAGTTCCAGCGCTACCAGCAGATCCCGCAATATGCCGAGATCAACAAGGGCATGATCGTCGAGGATTTCAAATCGATCTTCTGGTGGGAGTGGGCGCACCGCATCCTGGCGCGCGGCGTCGGGGTGGTCTTTGCCTTGCCGCTGCTGTTCTTCTGGGCGACGCGCCGCATCGAACGAGGCCTTGGGTCGAAGCTGGTCGGCATCCTTCTGCTTGGTGTACTGCAAGGCGGCATCGGCTGGTGGATGGTGGCTTCGGGCCTGGTCGACCGCGTCTCGGTCAGCCAATACAGGCTGGCGACGCATCTGACGCTTGCCGCGCTGATCTTCACGGCGACAATGGTGGTGGCGCGAGGCTTGGCGCCGCATTCGGAGCCCGCCGCCGACCGGTCGACGCAGCGGCTCGCCGGCTTCATAGTGCTTTTGGCGCTGATCCAGATCTATCTCGGCGGGCTGGTCGCGGGGCTGCATGCGGGCCTTTCCTACAACACATGGCCGCTTATGGATGGAAAGGTGATCCCCTCCGATCTGCTTCTTCTGAAGCCGGCCTGGCTGAACTTCTTTGAAAACCCGAAGACGGTGCAGTTCGTCCACCGAGTGGGCGCTTATACGATCTTTGTCGTGGCGCTCTGGCATATGATCGCGACGTGGCGACGCCAGCCTGGCACCACCCATGCCCGCCGGGCCACGCTTCTGTTCGCGCTGGTGGTCGTCCAGGCCTCGATCGGCATCGGCACGCTAATGATGCAGGTGCCGCTGCACATGGCATTGACGCATCAGACGATCGCGCTTGTGTTGCTTGGCTTCGCTGCCGCGCATTGGCGCGGCACCAAGGGCGCCTATCCGCTGCCGACCGATATACGCGTCAGAGGCTGAGGCGAACCTTGCGGATCGCCTCGGCGGTAGCAAGCTCCAGGTTCACGACCGCTCAGTGCTTGATGCCGAGCATCAGGTCGAGGTTCTGCACCGCGGCGCCCGACGCGCCCTTGCCGAGATTGTCGTAGACGGCCATCAGCAGTGCTTGCGCCCTCTCATCATTGGCGAAGACGTAGACCTTCATCCGGTTGGTGCCGTTATAGATCTCCGGATCGATCTCCGGCATGCGCTCCATATGGGTGTAGGGCGCGACCTCGACCACGCCGCCATCGATCGACGCATAATGGTCGGCAATCGCCGCGTGAAGCTCGGCGCCAGTCGGCACGCGGTCGAGACCGCCGAGTTGCAGCGGCACCACGGTGATCATGCCTTGCGCGAAATTGCCCACCGCCGGCTGCATGATCGGGTCGTGCGACAGCTTTGCATAGGTGCGGAGCTCCGGCACATGCTTGTGCTGCAGCGTCAGCCCGTAGGGTAGGAACTCGGGCGCGTCCTCGCCCTTGCCGACATAGTCCTCGATCATCGGGCGGCCGCCGCCGGAATAGCCGGAAATGCCGTTGACGGTGACCGGGAAGTCGGCAGGCAGCAGGCCCGCCGCAACCAGTGGCCGCAGCGTCGCGATCGGCCCCTGCGGCCAGCAGCCCGGATTGGCTATGCGTTTCGCGCTGCCGATCCTCTTCGCCTGGTCCTTGTCCATTTCGGCGAAGCCATACTCCCACCCCTCGGCCACGCGATGCGCGGTCGAGGCGTCGATCACCTTGGTCGTATCGTTCGTAATCAGCGACACGCTTTCCTTGGCCGCCGCATCCGGCAGGCAAAGGATCGCGACATCCGCCGCGTTGAGCATCTCGGCGCGGGCGGCAGTCTCCTTGCGGCGTTCCGTCGGGATGGAGATGATCTCCAGGTCGTCACGGTCGGCCAGCAGCGCCCTGATCTGCAGGCCTGTCGTGCCGTGTTCGCCGTCAATGAAGATTTTCGGTTTCATCCCTTGCCAAATTCCTCGCGATTCCAATGTCATATGCCGTAGGCGTGATTTGCCGCGGCATGATTGCCGTTGCTCAGTTCGTCGAGCCGCGCCTTTCGCTCTGCCAGCAGACCGAGATAATGCATGGCGATGATCGATCCGGCGATCGCCGTTATATCGGCATGATCGTAGGCCGGCGCAACCTCCACGATGTCGGCGCCGACGATGTCGATCTGGCCGAGTTGGCGCAGTGTCGACAGCATCTTGGCCGAGGAGGGGCCGCCTGCCACCGGCGTGCCGGTGCCCGGCGCGAAGGCCGGGTCGAGACAGTCGATGTCAAAGGTGAGATAGGTCTTCTTGCCACCGGTGCGCTCGACGATCGCATAGGCGATATCGGAGGCGCGCATCTCCTCGACCTCATGGCCGTAGAGGATCTTGATGCCGAACGTGTCGGGCGCATGCGTGCGGATGCCGACCTGGATCGAGCGATCTGGGTCGATGATCCCCTCCTTCACCGCGCGGGCGACGAAGGAGCCGTGATCGATGCGCTTGCCGTCGTCGGGCCAGGTGTCCTGGTGCGCGTCGAACTGCACGAGCGCCAGCGGCCCGTGGACGGCGGCATGCGCCTTTAGCAGCGGCCAAGTGACGAAATGGTCGCCGCCCAGCGTCAAAAGGAACGCGCCTGATTTCAGGATCTTGGCCGCCTCGCGCTCGATCGTGCCGGGAGTTTTCTGGTGATTGCCGCTGTCGAGCAGGCAATCGCCATAGTCCACCACCGAAAGGTGCTCGAAGAGGTCGCGCGAGAATGGATATTGCGGATCGTTGTCGAGGATCGCCGAGGCGCGGCGGATCGCCTGCGGCCCGAAGCGAGCGCCGGGCCGGTTGGTGACGGCGGCGTCGAAGGGAATGCCCCACACGACCGCGTCCGCGCCCTTCACGTCCTTCGTATATTTGCGCCGCATGAACGACAGCGCGCCGGCATAGGTCGGCTCGAACGACGCGCCCGTCTTGGAGCGGGCGGTGAAGGCGTGGTCGATCTCATTGTTCGCCATTAGGAATCCTCGGTTTCGTCGGGGCAGCCACAACTACAGAACCGGCACGCAACATGCCAGTCACAGCTTGCGGAAACGAAGCGGCGCTCGGCGAGTGCCACGGCAACACAGGATCTGTATCATTATGGCTGAGACTGCCTTGCTCAATCTTGCATCCGCGCCCGCCGCGACCCGTGTCGGCACGACGGCCGGAGAGCGTTTCCTGGTGCTGGATTCCTGGCGCGGTATCTGCGCGCTGCTGGTGGCGCTGTTCCATTTCCCGACCACCTCGATAGTGTCGCAGAGCGCCTTTGTCGGCGGCTCCTATCTGTTCGTCGATTTCTTCTTCGTGCTCTCCGGCTTCGTCATTGCCAGCGCCTATGGCGGGCGGCTCGCTGGGCAGGACGACCTTGCACGGTTCGCGCTCGTGCGTTTCGGCCGCATCTATCCGTTGCATCTCCTGATGCTCGCCGCCTTCGCCGGCTTCGAGGCGCTGCGGCTCTTGCTGCCGGCGCTTCACGGAACGGGCCCGGCGCCCTTCACCGCAGGCTTCGACCTGAAGAGCCTGGTCGCCAACCTTTTCCTTCTGCAGGGCATGGGCGTTGAGGATCATCTGAGCTGGAACGCGCCGAGCTGGAGCATCTCGGCCGAGTTCTTCACCTATCTGCTTTTCGCCGCCGTAGTCTTCACCGCCGGCCAGCGCGCCTGGATATGGCTCGTCGCCGCAGCCGTGACGGCGCCGCTTTTCCTGCTCGCGGTCTCGACGCGTCATATGGACGTGTCCTTCGATTTCGGCTTCATTCGCTGTCTTTACGGCTTCTCGCTCGGCGCGCTGCTTGCCTGGTTTCAGCACGATTCCATTGCAGAGGCGCGACAGGCGCTGAGCGGCGGGGCAGGGCGCCTCGCCTGGACGGTGCCCGAGCTGGCGATGATCGTCGTGATCGCGCTGTTCGTTTCGGTGGCGGGAACGAATGACGCCGGCATTGCCGCGCCGATCGTCTTCGCGCTGGCGCTTTATCTCTTTGCCCATGAGGGCGGGTGGGTCAGCTTGGCCTTGCGCAGCCGGCCGATGCTGCTGCTCGGCTCGCTCTCCTATTCGATCTACATGGTCCACATCTTCGTCCAGGCCCGCGTGATCAATGTCGGCGGCCTGATCGAACGCAAGCTCGGGCTCGGCATAGTCGGCGACCTGATGCTGCGCGGTGACCATGCGACCGGCTTCGGCCCCGGCTCGCCCTGGATCGGCTTCGCGGCTTTGGCCGCGATGTTGATCGCCGTCATTGCCGCGTCGTGGTTCACATGGCGCTTCGTCGAAATGCCGGCACTGGCCTGGTTCCGCCGCATTTCCAAGCGGATCTGATCCAAAAACTAGCCGGCTTCGTTCACTGCGCTGTCATGGGCATCGCCTAACCGGGTCCCAACCCGGAACGGAGCGATTCCCCGATGCGAACACTCTGGCTGAGCCTTGCCTTTTCCGCCGCCCTTGCCACCGTTGCGGGGCAAAGCTTAGCCGGTGAAAGCCGCGCCAGCCAGATCCTCGCCCGCTTCGAGCATGCCAACCAGTGGCGTGACCATGTGATGATCGCCGCGCATCGCGCCGGCAGCATGCAGGCCGGCAAGACGCTTTATGCCGAGAATTCGCTGGCCGCGGTCGAGGGCTCGATCGCGATCGGCGCCGAGATCGTCGAGGTCGACGTCCGGCGCGCGAAAGACGGCGAATTCGTCATCATGCATGACAGCTGGCTCGACCGCACGACCACGTGCAAGGGCGAGGTGGTGAAATACACGCTGGCCGAGCTTAAGAAATGCCGTTTGGTCGTCGAGGGCACGGGCACCGTCACCAAAGAGACCGTGTCGACACTGCGCGAGATGCTGCTGACGACCAGGGACAGGATCCTGATCAACCTCGACAACAAGCTGGAGGTGACCGACCTGCCTGGCATGGTCGCGGAGGCGCGCGATCTCGGCATGGCCGATCAGGTGATCGTCAAGGAGAATCTCTGGAACCGGCAGCGCATCGATGCCGCGAGCGCGGCACTTACCCAGGCCGGCGGCGGCTTCCAGTTCATGCCGATCCTTGCCGACGACGCCGTGCATGATGCAGTTTTCGCCAGCGAGGTCGACAAGGCCTTCGCGCCGCGCGCCATCGAATTGATCACTTGGCGCAACGGCGCCGAGACGCTGACGTCGACCGGCGGGCCGCTGTTCAGCACCCGCATGCGGGCAGAAGCGGCGCGGGGCGACTGGCACCTCTGGGCCGACACCTACGCCGTCGTCAACAAGCCCGGCGGCTTCCTCGCCGGCGGCCGTGGCGACGAGCTTGCCGTCGCCGCCAGCCTGCCGCGCGAAGCCTGGGGTTTCTGGGTCGACCGCGGCGCCACCATCATCCAGACCGACGAGCCGAAGGCGGCAATCGCGTGGCTGACGGCCAATGGTTATCGCGTGCCTTACACGACGGACATCAAGCAAGCCGAGCCGGCGCATACGGCGAGCATTAATTAGAGGCGGCGCGGATACAGCCAATCTCCCCCCTTGTGGGGGAGATGGCCGGCAGGGCAGAGGGGGGCGCTGTCCCGCCGGCGTAACGGTGCTTGGGTTCCTCGCCCCCGCCAAAGGTGGGGGAGAGGTGTCCGCGAAGCGGACGGAGAGGGAGCCTTCGTAGGGCGCTCCCCTCTCCGTCTCGGCTTCGCCGAGCCACCTCTCCCCACATTCGTGGGGCGAGGAACCTTGATCCTGCAGCGCCGCGTTCCTTCACGCCCCCTCTGGCCTGCCGGCCATCTCCCCCACAAGGGGGGAGATCAGCTAATCGTCCATCACGCCGCTTTCGCCACGCCCTCCAGCTCCCGCAGCACCGCCCCCGACAGCTCGAGCTCTGCCGCCGCCAGATTCTCGCGCAGATGCTCGGCCGACGACGTGCCCGGGATAAGCAGGATGTTGGGCGAGCGCTGCAGCAGCCATGCCAGCGCAACCTGCATCGGCGTCGCACCGAGCCGTTCCGCGACGTCCGAGAGCGTCGACGACTGCAGCGGGCTGAAGCCGCCGAGCGGGAAGAACGGCACATAGGCGATACCGTCGCGCGCGAGCTCATCGATCAGCGCGTCGTCGTCCCTGTGCGCGAGATTGTACTGGTTCTGCACGCAGACGATGTCGCAGATCTTGCGGCCTTCCGCGATCTGCGCGCGGGTGACGTTGCTCAAGCCGATATGGCGCACGAGGCCCTTGCGCTGAAGCTCGGCAAGCTTGGTGACCTGCGCTTCGATGGAGCCCTCCGCTGGACCGTGCACACCGAACATGATGCGCAGATTGACGACGTCCATCACCTCGAGGCCAAGGTTGCGAAGATTATCGTGCACGGCCTGTTCGAGCTCATCAGCTGTAAAAGCCGGCAGCCAGGAGGCGTCTTCCCCACGACGGGCGCCGATCTTGGTGACGATGGTGAGGTTGTCGGGGTAGGGCGCCAACGCCTCGCGGATCAGCTTGTTGGTGACATAAGGCCCGTAGTAGTCGCTGGTGTCGATATGGTTCACACCTTGCGACACCGCTTCGCGCAGCACGGCAATCGCCGCGTCATGGTCTTTCGGCGGGCCGAACACGCCTTTGCCCGCAAGCTGCATGGCGCCATAGCCGAGGCGATGCACCGAGCGGTCGCCGAGTTTATAAGTACCGGATTTGTCTACACTGGACATTGTTGCTCTCCTTCGCTGTCGTCGAGGGAGATAAGGGATGGCTGCTGTCCTGATAACCGGGTATAACCGGCACGACCTGTGCGGAAATAAGAACAATGGCGGCTGATCTCAACGATCTCCAAGCATTCATGGCCGTCGCTCGCGCCGGCGGCTTTCGCGAAGCGGCCCGCGTGACTGCAGGCAGCGCCTCAGTGCTCAGCGAAGCCGTCCGCCGTCTGGAAACCCAGCTTGGTGTGCGGCTCTTCAATCGCACCACGCGCAGTGTTGCACTGACCGAGGCAGGCGCCAGCCTGCTGGCGCGTCTTGGCCCCGCGCTGGGTGAGGTGCAGGCCGCGCTCGACGTCGTGAACGGTTTTCGTGACCGACCTGCCGGCACCTTGCGCCTCAACGTGCCGATAAGTGCGTCGCGGCTGGTGCTGCCGAAGATTGTTCCGGGATTTCTCGCTGCATATCCGGCCATCCGGCTGGAGGTGATCGCGGAGGAGAACTTTGTCGACCTGCTGGCGGCCGGCTGCGATGCGGGCATCCGCTATGACGAACGGCTGGAGCAGGACATGATCGCCGTGCCGATCGGGCCGCGCACTCAGCGCTTCACGACCTCCGCCGCGCCGGCCTATCTCGATCGGCACGGTCGGCCGCAGCATCCGCGTGACCTGCTTGGCCATGCCTGCGTGCGCGGCCGCTTCCCGAGCGGGGTCATGACGCCATGGGAGTTCGAGCGCCACGGCGAGGTGGTGCGGGTCGATACCACGGGGCCATTGGTCGTCAGCATCGGCGGCGGCGTCGATCTCGCCATCGATGCGGCGATCGCCGGCGTCGGCATTCTTTGGCTCTTCGAGGACTGGGTACGCCCATATTTCGACAGCGGCGTCCTGGAACCTGTGCTGGAGCCATGGTGGCAAAGCTTCTCGGGGCCGTTTCTCTACTATCCCGGGCGGCGGCTAGTGCCGGCGCCGCTGCGCGCCTTCATCGACTACCTAAAGACACCGGCCGGGCACTGGTGACGAAAAAAGGCCGCCCGGAGGCGGCCTTTTCGAAATGCTTGGACTCGCGGCGCTTAGCGCTTCGAGAACTTGCCCCCAAGCGCTCCTTAGCGCTTGGAAAACTGGAAAGAGCGGCGGGCCTTCGCCTTGCCGTACTTCTTGCGCTCGACCACGCGGCTGTCGCGGGTCAGGAAGCCGCCCTTCTTCAGCACCGAGCGCAGGCCCGGCTCGTAGTAGGTCAGCGCCTTGGAGATGCCGTGGCGCACCGCACCCGCCTGGCCGGAGAGGCCGCCGCCGATGACGGTGGCGACGATGTCGTACTGGCCGGCGCGGTTGGCCGCGACGATCGGCTGGTTGAGGATCATCTGCAGCACCGGACGCGCGAAATAGCTCGCGAATTCCTTGTCGTTGACGGTGATCTTGCCGGAGCCCGGCTTCACCCAGACGCGCGCGATGGCGTTCTTGCGCTTGCCGGTGGCATAGGCGCGGCCCGACTTGTCGAGCTTCTGGACATGCACGGGCGCGGCCGGCTGCGCGGCGACTGTGCCGAGTTCTGCGAGCGAGGAAAGCTCAGCCATTACGAGGCCCTCTTGTTCTTGGAGTTCAGCTTGGCCACGTCGAGCGTGACGGGCTGCTGGGCGGTGTGCGGATGCTCGGCGCCGGCATAGACGCGGAGATTCTTCATCTGGCGGCGGCCAAGCGGGCCGCGCGGGATCATGCGCTCGACGGCCTTCTCGACGACACGCTCGGGGAAACGGCCCTCGAGCAGCTGGCGCGCGGTGCGCTCCTTGATGCCGCCGGGGTGGCCGGTGTGCCAGTAATAGACCTTGTCGGTATATTTCTTGCCGGTGAACACCACCTTGTCGGCATTGATGACGATGACATTGTCGCCGTCATCGACATGCGGGGTGAAGGTGGGCTTGTGCTTGCCGCGCAGATGGTTGGCGATGACAGTGGCCAGACGACCGACGACGAGACCTTCGGCGTCGATCAGCACCCACTTCTTCACCACATCCGCAGGCTTCTGCGAAAAGGTAGCCATGTTTTGCTCTCAGGTTTGACCTTTCCCGTCCGGGAGGGACAGAGAAGGCGTTTCTTGTTGCTTAGATTGACGGGATGACCGGAGCCGCTCCGCCAATAACAAAACGGCGGCCTTTGCGGGCCGCTGCTTCGGGTCGGCTTATAGGCGAGGGTGTTTGGCGCGTCAAGCGTCGGTTGCGGTGTATGGTCGCGAAAAGCCCCTTAAATTCAATGACTAACATTAGTGGTATTATTTTACCTCATGCCTCTATGTCAAAATAGCTCTCTTTCGTTCACCGCCGCCCGGTCACGGCGGCAAGGAGAAGCTTGACGCCGATCGCGATCATCAAGGCTCCTGCCAGCCTTTCTTGCCAAACGACGAACGTGCCTCGGCGCCCCAGCCAGCCGCCAACCGCGCCGGAGGTCAACGCGACGGCGCTGAGGACAACCAGTCCCATCACCTTCATGGTCGTACCGAGAATGATGAACTGCAGTGCAGGCGAACCGACCCAGGGATGAACGAATTGCGGCAGCACCGCCAGCATGAAAGCGAGCGTCGTCGGATTGGTGAGATTGCAGATCACGCCTTGCCGGAAAGCGGCTGGGATACTGCTCGTCTCGGCAAAGGTAGACGCACCGCCACCTTTGCCCGACCGACGGGCCAATAGGAATTTGATCCCGATGGCGATCAGATAGATGGCGCCGACGATCTGAAGGAAGCTGTAAAGAGATGGGGAGGATGTGATCAGCGAGGCAAGCCCCATTGCCAGTAATGGAATCTGGACGACGCCGGCCGATACGCAGCCCGCTGCAGTCGCCAGGGCGTGGCGCCAGCCTTGCCCGACGCCGCGGCTGATCACCAGCATCATGTCCGGACCGACACCAGAAAGCTGATAGGCGAGCACGGCGCCGACGAAGGCAAGGTAGGTCGTAACATCGGGCATGCCGCAGAACGAACCTATCGACTGGGAGTTCCGGCAAGACGTCAGGCCGGCTTGTCGCTTATTCGCTTCCTCGGGATCGAATAGGTGCCGGTGGCATGCGCGACAGTGTGTCCGTCCGGGCCCGCGACAATATCGATATCGAACACCATCAGGCTCTTGCCAAGCTTCAGGATACGGCAATGGCCGTCGATCGGACCGGCTTCGGCCTTGCGCATGAAATTGATGTCGAGGTTGACCGTCACCGAAAGCGCGTCCGGGCCGGCATGGCTGAGCACGCAGACATAGCCGCCGATGTCGGCCAGCGTGAACAGCGCCGGACCGGATACCGTGCCGCCGGGGCGCAGATGCCGCTCGTCGGCATTCAGCCGCACTGTGCAGCCGCCCGGAAAAACGTCGATCGCCTCATAGGAGGTGAAATTGTCGTTGAGCTGCGGATAGACGCTTGCCATTAGTGCATTGACTTCCGCCGCGTTGAGCATTGGCTTCAGATCGCTTTGGGCGGGCATGGCGACGTCCTATATGAATGAGCAGCTCCGGGCGGTGCGCCTGGACCAAACGGTGCGACGGAGAAAACACGTCTCGCGGCTGTTCTTCAACCGGCAGCGTGCTAGTTCTGTTGCTCCATAAGCATGAGGTTTTTTGAAAGTGGCCGAAGTCGTCGCCATCAAGCCCGCCGTCGCCGACGGTCCTGTTCTTGTCAGCCAGGACAAGGGCATCCTGCGCCTCACGCTTGCCAGCCCGCCGGCCAATGCGCTCTCGCTGGCGACGATGGCGGCGCTGCAGGCCGAATTCGATCGCGTTAAGACCGACAGATCCGTGCGCGTCATCATCCTGGCGGCGTCGGGAAAAGTGTTCTGTGCCGGCCATGACCTCAAGGAAATGACGGCGCACCGCGCCGAACCGGATCGGGGCAAGGCCTTCTTCGAAACGACCTTCGCGGCTTGCGCGAACCTGATGCAGACGATCGTGCGCCACCCGAAGCCGGTGATCGCTGAGATCGACGGCCTCGCCACCGCCGCCGGCCTGCAACTGGTCGCCAGCTGCGACCTTGCCATCGCCTCGCATGAGGCGAGTTTCTGCACGCCTGGCGTCAATATCGGCCTGTTCTGCTCGACGCCGATGGTGGCGCTGTCGCGCAACGTCTCACGCAAGCAGGCGATGGAAATGCTGCTCACCGGCGAGACGATCGACGCGGCGACCGCCAAGGAGTTCGGGCTCATCAACCGCATCGTGCCGCGCGAATATCTGATTCAGGTTGTCAACAAATACGCGCAAACCATTGCATCCAAATCCTCTTTGGTGATCAAAACCGGCAAGGAGGCTTTCTATGCCCAGGCCGAAATGGGGTTGGCCGACGCTTATGCCCATACCGGCCGCGTGATGGTGGAAAACATGCTGGCGCGCGACGCCGAGGAAGGCATCGGTGCCTTCATCGGCAAGCGCAAGCCCGAATGGACCGACGAATAGTTCTTCCGCATGCCCGGCTTTTCTATCGCTGAACACGCCCGCACGCGCGCTCTACGCCTCTCTCGGCTTCAACCGCGAACTCTATCGCTACCATTACCGCAGGAAGACCATCGCAGCATGAATCACGATAGCTACGACAACGCCTACATCGCCGGCATCCTGAATTCGGTGAAGACGATCGCCATGGTCGGCGCTTCGCCCAACGATGTGCGGCCCAGCTATTTCGTGCTGAAATATCTTTTAGCCAAGGGCTTTTGGGTGCTCCCGATCAATCCCGGTCATGCCGGCAAGCAGATCCTCGGACAGACGGTCTATGCGAGCCTCGAAGATCTGCCGCATCCGGTCGACATGGTCGATATTTTTCGAGGCTCGGCGGCCGTGCCTGGCGTCGTCGACCAGGTGCTGCAGCTCGACCCGCTGCCCAAGGTCGTCTGGATGCAACTTGGCGTGCGTAACGACGAGGCCGCGGCCCGCGCCGAAGCTGTCGGCATCAAGGTGGTGATGAACCGCTGCCCGAAGATCGAATACGGCAAGCTATCCGGCGAGATCGGCTGGACCGGCGTCAACTCCGGCGTGCTGTCGTCGAAAAAACCCCTGATGCGCCAGGGATTTCAGAGCTTTGGCGTAAGACAGAAATAAGCATGCGGTAGTTCGCGCAAAATTATTCCGGGACGAAACGGATTTTCCCGGGCGTTCGTCGCAGATCGCGCCCCGAACGGTATTTTCTTCTTTGCATTCCCCGCCGCGCTTCGCCAAGAATGCCCGGCGATTTTCGAACGTTAGGAGAGGGATTTCGATGACCCGTACGCCTGGTTTCAGCACTTTAGCCGTTCATGCAGGCGCAAAACCCGACCCGGCGACCGGCGCCCGCGCCACGCCGATCTACCAGACCACTTCCTTTGTCTTCGACGACGCCGACCATGCCGCCTCGCTGTTCGGGCTGAAGGCCTTCGGCAACATCTACACGCGCATCATGAATCCGACCCAGGCGGTTCTCGAGGAACGCGTCGCGGCGCTCGAAGGCGGCACTGCGGCACTTGCCGTCGCCTCGGGCCACGCCGCGCAGGTCATCGTCTTCCACAATCTGATGCAGCCGGGCGACAACTTCGTCGCCGCCAACAAGCTTTATGGCGGCTCGATCAATCAGTTCGGCCATGCCTTCAAGAACTTCGGCTGGGAAGTTCGCTGGGCAGAAGCAAACGATCCGGCGACCTTCGAGAGCCAGATCGACGACAGGACCAAGGCGATCTTCATCGAAAGCCTTGCCAACCCTGGCGGCGTCTTCGTCGACATCGAGAAGATCGGCGACATTGCCCGCAAGCACGGCCTGCCGCTGATCGTCGACAACACGCTGGCCTCGCCCTATCTGGTCCGGCCGATCGAGCACGGCGCCGACATCGTCGTGCACTCGCTGACCAAGTTCATCGGCGGCCACGGCAATTCGATCGGCGGCGTCATCGTCGATGGCGGCACCTTCGACTGGTCGAAGTCCGGCAAATACCCGATGCTGTCGGAGCCGCGCCCTGAATATGGCGGCCTCGTCCTGCACGAGACTTTCGGCAACTTCGCCTTCGCGATTGCCGCCCGCGTGCTTGGTCTGCGCGACATCGGCCCGGCGATCTCGCCCTTCAACGCCTTCCTGATCCTGACCGGCCTGGAAACGCTGCCGCTGCGCATGCAGCGTCATTGCGACAATGCCGCGAGCGTTGCCGGCTGGCTGTCGAGCCATCCGAAGGTAGCCTGGGTGAACTATCCCGGCCTTCCAGGCGACAAGAACAACGCGCTGCAGAAGAAATATTCGCCGCAGGGCGCAGGCGCGGTGTTCACCTTCGGCCTCAAGGGCGGCTACGAGGCCGGCATCAAATTCGTCGAAGCGCTCGAACTGTTCTCGCACCTCGCCAATGTCGGCGACACCAAATCGCTGGTCATTCATCCGGCCTCGACCACGCACCGCCAGCTTTCCGACGAGCAGAAGGTCAAGGCCGGCGCCGGACCTGACACCGTCCGCCTTTCGGTCGGCATCGAGGACGTCAACGACATCGTCGCCGATCTCGAGCAGGCACTCGGCAAGGTCTGATATGTCGGCCTTTCTTGCGGTCAACACCGATGCGGTCGAACCGGAGGCCGGCGCGCCGCCGCCGGACCGGGTGATTTCGGGTGATCCCAAATTCCGCACCTGGAATGTCGAGGAGGGCGACGGCGGCCTCTGTGCCGGCGTCTGGGAAGCGACGCCGGGCAAATGGCGCATCGTCTACGACGAATGGGAGTTCTGCCACATCCTGTCCGGCGTCTCGGTGATCGCCGAGGATGGCGGCGAGGCGCGCACCGTGCGGGCCGGCGACAGTTTCGTGCTAAGGCCAGGGTTCAAGGGCACATGGGAAGTGCTCGAGACGACGCGCAAGGAATACGTGATCCGGCTTTGAATGCTTCCAGCAATCAAAGCAGCCGATCGACATCGCCGTCGGAAAAGCCGTATTTGCTCATGATCTCCCGGTGCCATGCACTTCCGAGCAGATCGCCGAGACATTGATCGACGCGCCGGCGCAGCGCATCGTTGCCCTTGGCGAGGGCGAAAGCGCCTGCCGCAGGCTGCTGTTCAAAGGCCGGGATGTCGATGACAGCAAGCGGTACGCCAGTCCGTCCGTTGACATAGCCGCGATGCGCCATGGCGACGCTGGCATACGCGTCGGCATGGCCTGCCGCAACGGCTTCGGCTGCTTCGGCCTGCGTGGCGAATATCCTGATCCGCTGGGGCGGAACGCCGTTCTGCAGCGCGGTCTGGTGCTGGATCTGACCCGATATGATTGCGAGCACGGCGGAAGGATGTTGGGCGACGGAGCGATAGCCGTTCAGCTCCAGCGGATTGCCCTTGGCGACCATCAACCCGTCCGGCAGTGACCAGATCGGCCGCGTGAAGTCCACGAGCTTGCTGCGCTCCTCGGAGATGAACAGGCCGGTCGTCATGTCCCAGCGGCCGTCCACCAAACCGGGGAGCAGTTCGGCGAATTCCGCCTCGATCGGCGAGAAGTTCTCCAGGTCGAGCATCTGGCAAACTTTCTCGGCGAGCACCGCGTCGCAACCGCCGAGCTTGCCCGCGGCATCGGTGAAGCAGAAGGGCGGCTCTTGCAGGAAGGCGAATCTCATTTCTGAATTCCGAATGACAATTTCAGCTGTTCGAGTCGCATCGTCCGCCGGTCAAAAGGTGACGGCGACCCGTTCCAGCCCGTGAAAATGGTAAGTGTCGCGAAAGCGCGGTGTCTCCGCTAAGCGTAAGTTGGGCAGCCGATCGAACAGCGTCTTCAGCGACACCTGCAGCTCCAGCCTGGCCAGCGGCGCGCCGATGCAGAAATGGATGCCGGCGCCGAAGGAAACATTCTTCTGGTCCGTGCGGGCCGGATTGAAGGTGTCGGGCTCGGCAAAGGCAAGCGGATCGTGGTTCGCCATGCCGAGCAGCAGCGCGACCATCTCTCCAGGTTTGACCAAAATGCCCGGCGAAACTTCTATCTCTTCATAGGCGTAGCGCAGGAACATATGCAGCGGCGGGTCGCATCGCAGGCATTCCTCGACCGTCGCGACATTCGCCTCCGGTGTCGCAAAGAAGCGGCGCGGATCGCCGCCTTGCGCGAGGATCGAGCGCACCGCATTGCCGGTCTGGTGCACGGTCGCTTCATGGCCGGCATTGAGAAGCAGGATCGCTGAGGAAACCAGCTCGTCTTCCGAAAGCTTCTGACCGTTGTCCTGGGCTTCGATGAGCAGCGACAGCAGGTCGTCGCCGGGTTTCTTGCGCCGCTCCGCAATATAGCCCCGCAGGAAGTCGGAAAAATCGCGCGCGGCGTGGTTCGCCGTCTCCTCGGTCTCGCGCGTGCGGCCATGCATGTACATGGCGACCATCCGATGCGACCAGTCGAGCAGTTGCGGCCCCATCTCCACCGGTACGCCGAGCATTTCCGCAATGATGGTGATCGGCAAAGGCGAGGCGTAGGCGGGCAGAAGGTCGATGCCGCTTGGCTCGAAGCGGTCGACCAGCTCGTTGGCCAAAACCTCGATGCGTGGCCTGAGCCGCTCGACCTGACGTGAGACGAAGGCGCGATTGACCAGCGTTCTGAGCCGCGTATGCACCGGCGGCTCGAGCTCCAGCAGGGAATTGGCCTCGATCGCGTCGAAGGCGACGAGATGCGAGCGGTCGTCGCCGACGCCCCGGCTGTCGGGAATCCCCGCCGGATTCTGGCGGCCGAAACGGCGGTCGCGCAGCAGACGGTTGACGTCATCGAAGCCGCCAAAGCACCAGAACCCGTAGTCTTCCCAGAAAAACGCGTTGGCAGTGCCGTGCAGGAAGGCGTAGGCTTCATAAGGGTTCTGCACGAAGGCTGGTTCGTGCGGATCGAGATTCAGGCGGCGGCTGGCGAGATCAAACGCGAGATACGAAGGCATTAAATCGGTCATGCCCGACCATTAGCGCGCCTTGTCAGCCCGATGCCAGACCGTATTTTGGCGCCCGTGAAATCGAACCGTTGAGCCAGATTGCGGGTTTGAAGCGCTGGCCATGCACCGAAATGATGTCGTTGGATATTCGGCTAGCCGCCAGCGTCAGTGGCCCGTCTTCAAGATGCTCGCGACCTTGGCTGCAATCGCTGCGTCGAGCGCCGGCCAGTTCGCGAGCAGCTCGCGCGGAAAGCGATAGGTGAGGCTGAGATCGTCGCCGACCTGGGTGTCGCGCTCGCAGGGCGCCAGCGATTCCTCGGCACTCGGGCCGCTCAGGCAGCGGGCGACGAACGGATCCTTGCCGGGACGCTCGGCGACAGCCAACACTTCGTTGAGATAACCTGATTTTTCGCTGAAGGCGTAAACCGTCGTGCCGCCAGGGCCGGGCGTCCCCGGCTTTTCGATCAGAGCGCTGTAGATGGGCGCGAAACGGCCGCTCATGTCGCGCGACATCATTCGCGGCTCGAACGACAGGAAGATGATTTTCCTGGTCGTCGCATGGTTGAAGTCGTCGCGCGCGGCCGTGCTGTAGCCGTCCATCTCGGGATAGCGCAGATAGAGGTCGAGCCGCGAGGCGATGCCGTCGCGCCTCGCCTGGTCGAAGCGGATGAAGTTTGCCGGCACGTTGATCAGATTGTTGCCCATGACGATCCGGCGCACCGTCGTGTCATCGGTATAGCCGGCCATGGCGATCGATCGTCCAAGCCATTTGCCGCCGACGCTGATGGCAATCGAAAGCAGCGCCAGCGCCGCGAAGATATAAAAGACCCGCTTCATCAAGGTCGAGTTGACGACCTCGAAGTCAGCGCTCTTGGCAATATTTGCCCCTCTCATTTGCTCTTCCCCGATCCGCCCACCTGTCCTTCGGCGGCACAGCTTGCGCGGCATGGCCCTTGCAGCGCAGTGGCACGACTGTGCGTTTTCATGGTAAACGGTTGGTAAACATGGATCCCGTTGTGCTTGTTCTCTACGCTTTCGCGGTTGGTCTCACGGCTTGCGGGCTGGCCGGATCGGCCATGGAATTGCTGGCCGGCCGACGCCTGGCCTTTGCCGAGCCTTATGTTTCGCCGGTCCATATCCTGCGTTCGCTTGCGGCAACGGCCTGCGCCGGGCCGTTCATGCTCACCAACGAGGCCTTGGCCGCCCGCCGCGAGGGTCGCATCGGCACGATGGCGCTGTTGTCCTGCGGCTGCACGGCCATTGCCTGGGCGCTGGCGCTCGGCATCGTGCTCATCGCCATTGCATCCTGGGCGACGGAAAACTTAGGGTCTTTCGAATTCGCTGGTTGAGACGATTCGGGGACGAACAATGCCGGTCTATGCGATCGATGGAAAAGCGCCTGAGTTCGAGGACGCCGATACGAACTGGATCGCGCCGGACGCCACGCTGATCGGCAATATCATGATCGGCCGCAATGCCGGCTTCTGGTTCGGCGTCGCCATCCGCGGCGATGGCGAACCGATCATCATCGGCGCCGATACCAATGTGCAGGAACACACGATCATGCACACCGATCCCGGCTTTCCGCTGACCATCGGCCAAGGCTGCACGATCGGCCACCGCGCTCTGCTGCATGGCTGCACGATCGGCGACAACAGCCTGATCGGCATGGGCGCCATCGTGCTGAACGGCGCCAGGATCGGCAACAACTCGCTGGTCGGCGCCGGCGCCCTTGTGACCGAAAACAAGGTTTTTCCGGACAATTCGCTGATCGTCGGCTCGCCCGCCAAGGTGATAAGGACGCTGGACGAAGCGGCGATCGAGCGGCTGCGCGTCTCGGCGGCCCACTATGTGGCCAATGCCAAACGCTTCAAGGCCAAGCTCAAGACAGTGTGACGGCGGCGGGCGGCAACTCCGCCTGTCTTCATCCGCGGCGGCTGTTCATCGCTTCACGCAACAGAAGGGCGCCCGCTTCGAAGCCGGCCTGCTCGGCGCCTTCCAGGGCCGTCTCATAGTCGTCGATGCGGGTCCTCAGCGAAGCGTCCGCGCCTGACAGGAGCAGCAGACGGATCGCCTCGGCGTCGCGCCGGGACACAGCGTAGTGCAGGGCGGTCCAGTCGTTCACGCCCCGCATATCCGGGTCGGCGCCATGCGCGAGCAGGATATGGATGACGTCCAACCGGTCCGGCCGTTCCGTCGACAGCGCGGCAATGATCGATGGAAACCCCGCCGGGTCTTCATAATTCGGGTTTGTGCCGGCATCGAGAAGCGCGGTGATGAACGCGGCCGGGCTCCAGTAGATCGCGTATTCCAGCGGGTGGCCAAGTCCGAGCTCGGACGGCATCCGCTCGTCGAACCAGCGCGGTGAACCGCCGAGCGCAACACCCAGGGCCGCGAAGTCTCCGGCCTTGAACGCGTCGTCTATGGCCTTGAACAACAGGTGGCGGGTGCCGCGATCCTCGGGGATTTCTAGCATTGGCTTCATCCGCAACGAACGAGCCATACTGCTCCCATCCGCCTCGGCGGGGAAGGGCGTGCCGACCATGGCGCTTCGGCAGCGCAGCGCCGATTGGTTGCAGCCGGCGGGCGGCGACCGAAATGGCGGAGCCGGCCCCGGGGACAGGGGCCGGCTCCTAAAACCCGGTCGTTGGGGACGGGGAGGGTGGGGACTCGACCGGGCTTTCTTCCTGGGCGCGCCGCCGCGTCACGGCGACGTACCCGATCGCTTTGGCGCCTTAGCGGACGCTGGCGACCGCGTCGTCGCGGCCGTCGTTGATCGTCACCCAAACGCCCGAATTCTCCGTCGATTGACGCTTGAGGTAGGTGTAGACGGTGTCGTTCCAGGCGAGCACTTTCGGCTCGAGATTGTCGAGGATGAATTCGCCGAGGCTGGTGCGCACCGTCAGCACCGCATGGCCGTCGCCGTTCGGCTGGCGCACCACCGTCATCAGCAGATTGCCGGCCGGCACGCCCACGGCCATCAGCTCACGGCGCTTCTCCAGCGCGTAATCCTCGCAGTCGCCATAACCTTTGTCGGGATAGGCCCAGTATTCCTCGACACCGTAGATCTCCATGTCGGTGCGCGGCTTGACGCGGGTGTTGACCGAATTGTTGACGTTGACCATCGTCGCCCACAGCTTGCGCGTCAGCTCGACCGGCGAACCCTTCGGCGTCCGTTCATTGCATTCGACGGGAATGCGCTGGCAGAAATCGTAGTGACCGACCGGCTGGGTGGTGCGGCCACCCGTATGCATGAAAGCCGGTCCTGCGCTTGCCGTACCCCAGGCGGAAAGCTGCATCGCCATTGCCAAGAGCAACAGCTTGCCCCTCGTCATTTTCATTGTTGTAGTCTCCCCGTTTGAGGAGACTGTGCCACGTTGGGATTTATTTGACGCAAAAACCCGAAGTAGACATTGAGTAAAACGCCAGTAGAATAAACATAAAATTTGAACTACCGCGATTTCGGATTATTCAGATTTCGCCGGCTCGCGTGAGATCTAGATAGCGCTGGCGACCCGCGTCCGACCCGCCAAAATCAGGCAACAAAAAACCGGCCGCTACCGGCCGGCTCGCTTCGCGCTTGCGGTGCGGGTTTGCGTCAGGACCGCGGCGCGTTGAATTCCTGATCCAGAGTTTCCGGCCGCTGGATGACGGCGAATTCTATGGCGACGCCGTCCTCGAAATGGCGCACGATCTGGCCGCGCATCGTGCCTAACGTGACCTGGACGCCGATTGCCGGCTTGACATCGATCTCGATGGCGGCACCGGAGAGCGACAGGTCGATGATGCGGCACTGATACTGGCGCCCATCCGTGAGCTGGAGGACGCTCATCGGATTGCGCGGCGCCACGCGTTCGTGGCGGCGGTCCTCGGGCAGGTCGAGTTCATGCTTGTTGGCAAGCCAGGTGAGCTGCGCGGCAAGCTTGTCCTTCTTGCGCTCCGAGGCGATGACGGTCATGGCGAACCCGTCCTGCGACGTACGCGTCACGATGCCTTCGACACGACCGATATGGTCGATATAGGCGATAACCTTCTCGCCCGGCATGCCGATCCGGTCCGTGCGCAACGCAACGTTGCCGGGCGACATATCGATCACCTGGCAAGGATGCTCGGTGCGGTCTTCCAGCATGAAACGTCCGTAGATTTTGACGCGGACACGCTGGAAGTTGCGCCGCTCAGCTCGTGACGGCGCATATTCTACCGCCGCTGACCTCATGACTGCCTACACCCGGTTGGCATTCCGCGCGACGATGCGAGGAATTTCGCCCGAAAAGCTACAGCAAAGCAGGTTAACAAACGGGAAAAGTCGGCCGCAAAAGCCTGGGCCTGGAACACGCGCAGCGCTGAAAAATCTAGCGAGAGCGGCGGGAAACCTCACACGGCGGGGCTCACTCGTGACGCCCGCCGTCGAGGACGACGAGATGGCGGATGCGACGCACGCGGCCGAGCGCCGAAATGGTCTCCGGAGCATCGAATTCGGTCGGAACGAGCGAGGGGACGTCGATGGCCGGACGGTTCTTCAGGAACATCGGCTCCTTCTCGGGGTCTATCACCCGAATCGAATCGATGAGCGCGTCGGCGAGCGGGTCGGCACCAAGCCAGAACGGCTTGTCGGCGGTGCTGATGATGCCCAGGCAGCGCGGGTTCTCGGCGCCGCCGTCCAACGGCAGCGCCAAGAGCTCGAATTTGTTGGAGCGGCCGTTCCGGCTGAATCCCTCATAGGTCATGAGCAGAACCGACTTCTGATCGAAAACGCCCTGCATGAGCCGCGACACCAACCGTTGATCCTTCTCGCGCCAGAGCGAAGGGAAGGAGAAGCCCTTGAGCTCCCGGCCATAATAGGCGCAGAGCCTCGTGCCGGCCAGCCGGAACACCGCCTCGCCGCGCGTATCGCGCTCGAGGATGAAGGTGTCGGCCAGAAGCGACTTGATGTCCGCCGGCTCCACCTCCGATCGCTTCGGGGCAAGGCGGCCATCACGCAGCTGGTTCCAATATTGGAACAGCGCGATCGATCCTTTTTCGTTCATGTCCATCCTGCTCCGCACAACCTGTCTTTTGATGTCCCATCGGCGAACAGACAGGGCGCCCTCCGATGACCTTCATGCGGTGCGGAGCAGGATGCGTGCCAGTATCGTTAACGTTTGTTCACGCCTCGGGATCGTTAAGGTTAACAAACGGTTTACATTGTGTGCCGCCGAGGCCTGTGGCACATCAAAACCACTCCAAAACGGTCGTTTCAGCAGCGATCGGCAGCACTTCAGTCACGAGTTTATGGGGAGCAGGGGGCTCGACCGGCCGTTCAGGGGGACACCTGAACGGCCTTCTTTTTGATTCGGCCCTTGCTCTGATTCGCCTTTTTCTGCGCGGGCGCTGTGGCGATTAGCCGTTTGTGATTCCAAAGCGCGTGATCTACATGCTCGTCGAAAACGCCGAGTCCCGAACCTGCAAGGGTGCATGAGCGAGCCCGTAAACCCCACCGAAAACAAACCGTTGCCGGACGAGGCGCTCGAGCCGCGGCGGCGCGAACCTGTATTCAACCTGCCGCCGGTGGTGCTTGCCGTGATCGGCATTTGCGCGGTCGTCTATCTGCTGCAGCAATATGTGCTGAACGAAACGCAGCAAATGACGCTGCTCTATGACGGCGCCTTCATTCCGGTGCTGTACACCGGCCAATACGGCTTCGACTGGTTCTTGTTCACGCGCCCGTTCACCTATGCGTTCATGCATGGGGGCGTCGCCCATATCGCCATCAACATGATCTGGCTTGCAGCCTTCGGCTCGCCGCTCGCCAATCGTCTTGGCGCGCTACGTTTCGCAATGTTCTACGCTGTGACCGGACTGGCCTCGGTCGCTCTGTTCTGGGCACTGCATCCCTATGGCGAGATGCCGCTCGTCGGCGCATCGGGCGCGATCTCCGGGATGATGGGCGCGGCCGCGCGCTACGGCTTCCGCGTCGACCGTTCGTCGGGCCGGGGTGCCTTCGCCGGCGAGCCGCTGCCGGTCGCATCGGTGTTGCGTTCGCGCGGCGTCATGACCTTTCTTGGCGTTTGGATGGTGATCAATCTGGCCACGGGCCTGCTCGGCTTCGCGCCGGGCATCGACGGCCAGATCGCCTGGGAAGCCCATATTGGCGGCTTCGTCGCCGGCTTTTTCGGACTGCGTTTCTTCGACCGTCCACTGGCTGCCGCCTAGAGCATGATCCCGAGAAGCGGGAACCGGTTTCGGAGAAGATCATACTCCAACAAGAGATAGATCAGGATGGTGATTCAACGAGACGCCATCCTGATCTACTCCTTAGGCGCACTTGAAATGCAACCAATCACGGCGCACGATGTTGCCCAAGCACCCAGTGTCTTCCTAAGGGCGCCGGGAGCGTCAAAGGCAGTGGAGGACGCCATGACGGTTAAGGCAATTCTTGAGAGCAAGGGCCATGACGTGTTCACGCTCGGGCCCAATGAAAAACTCAGCGAGGCCATTCGCATGCTGGCCGAGCACAGGATCGGCGCGCTCGTCATCACCAATGGCGACCGCAAGATCGTCGGCATTCTCTCTGAGCGCGATATCGTCAGGGTCGTGGCCAAGGAGGGCGCCGCCGCGCTCGACATCGCCGTGCGCTCGGCGATGACGCCGAAGGTCAAGATCTGCAACGAAAACCACACCGTCAACGAGGTGATGGAGATCATGACGCGCGGCCGCTTCCGCCATCTGCCGGTGGAGAAAAACGGGCTGCTCGACGGCATCGTCTCCATCGGCGACGTGGTCAAGCGCCGCATCGAGGATGTCGAGCGCGAAGCCGAAGAGATCAGGGCCTACATCGCCACGGCCTGAAGCAAACGGAAAGGTGCCGCCGGCGTTTCGGCCGGCGGCATTGGACATTAGCGATTGTCGAGTTCGGCGCGCACGAGCTCGAGCCCGCGTCGTGTCATGCGGTAAGGACCGCCGTTCGTCGAGGAAACCGCTTCTTGCGCCTCAATTTCCGAAAGAGTTCCAGGTCGAAGCCCGGATAGCGCCAGCCATCGCGGGTCAGGCACAGGACCGAGGCGATCTTCCTGCTTTCGTTCTTTTCGATTTCAATGCGCCGCCCTGCGCGAGCAGGTGCAGGATGCGCTGCTCGTTACGCGAAATGTCCATTGGAGAAGTCCCGGGAAAAACAACAAAAGCCGCCGCTGCGAGACATCGCGGCACGGGGTTTCAGGTTTTCTGCCTGCCTCGCTTAGGAGGTCAGGGCTTCACCGGGACTGAGCGTAAGTGGACATCCACTCTCCATTGGAATGGGGTATCCTATAAGCGAACGTGGCGGAAAAGGCCAGCGTGCGGGCTTTGCGCTTGTCTCGCAGGGCGGTTTGGACTAGCGAAGTTGCGCACCCAAAATGTGCATTAATGCATCTCAATGAGTACATTAATTGCAACTCCGAGAATTCAAAGTCTGCAGGCCTCCATGAGCATCATCGACACCCGCACCCCCGACGCAAAACGCCTGATCCCTGGCGCCACCGGCGACTGGGAGATCATCATCGGGCTCGAAGTGCATGCGCAAGTGATCTCGGAGGCAAAACTCTTTTCCGGCGCCTCGACGTCGTTCGGCGGGGCGCCCAATGCCAATGTTAGCCTTGTCGACGCAGCGATGCCGGGCATGCTGCCGGTCATCAACGAGGAATGCGTCAAGCAGGCGATCCGTACAGGGCTCGGCCTGAAGGCCGCGATCAATCATAAATCGGTCTTCGACCGGAAGAACTATTTCTATCCGGACCTGCCGCAGGGCTACCAGATCTCGCAGTTCAAGCAGCCGATCGTCGGCGAGGGCAAGGTGATCGTCTCCGTCGGGCCCAACCGCCAGGGCGAGTTCGAGGATATCGAGGTGGGCATCGAGCGCCTGCATCTGGAACAGGATGCCGGCAAGTCGATGCATGACCAGCATGCGACCATGTCCTATGTCGACCTCAACCGCTCCGGCGTGGCGCTGATGGAGATCGTCTCCAAGCCCGACATCCGCTCGGCCGACGAGGCCAAGGCATATGTGACGAAGCTGCGCACCATCATGCGCTATCTCGGCACATGCGACGGCAACATGGACGAAGGTTCGCTGCGCGCCGACGTCAACGTCTCGGTGCGCCGCCCGGGCGGCGCATTCGGCACACGCTGCGAAATCAAGAACGTCAACTCGATCCGCTTCATCGGCCAGGCGATCGAATCCGAGGCGCGCCGGCAGATCGCTATCCTCGAGGATGGCGGCAAGATCGACCAGGAGACCCGCCTGTTCGACCCGGTCAAGGGCGAGACGCGCTCGTTGCGCTCCAAGGAGGAGGCGCATGACTATCGCTATTTCCCGGATCCCGATCTTCTGCCGCTGGAATTCGACCAGGCCTATGTCGATGCGTTGGCGCAACACCTGCCGGAACTGCCCGACGACAAGAAGGCGCGGCTGATTTCGTCGCTGGGCCTGTCGACCTATGACGCCTCGGTGCTGGTGTCGGAAAAGCCGATTGCCGACTATTTCGAGAAGGTGGCATCCGGCCGCGACGGCAAGCTCGCCGCCAACTGGGTCATCAACGACCTGCTCGGCGCTCTCAACAAAGCCGGCAAAGACATTGAAAATGCTCCGCTTTCGCCAGAGCAGCTCGGCGCCGTCATCGACCTGATCAAGGAAGGCACCATCTCCGGCAAGATCGCCAAGGACCTGTTCGAGATCGTCTGGAACGAGGGCGGCGATCCGCGCCAGCTCGTCGAGAGCCGCGGCATGAAGCAGGTCACCGACACCGGCGCCATCGAGAAGGCCGTCGACGAGGTGATCGCCGCCAACCCCGACAAGGCCGAGCAGGCGCGCGCCAAGCCGACCATGGCCGGCTGGTTCGTCGGCCAGGTGATGAAGGCGACCGGCGGCAAGGCCAACCCGCAGGCGGTCAACGACCTCGTCAAGGCCAAGCTCGGCATCGAGGGCTAGCGATGTTCGTGCGGACGGCCAGCGAACGCGATCTCGCAGCCGTCCGTGCGTTGCTGGTCGAGACTTGGCATGCCACTTACGACGCCGTCTATGGCACCAAGCGGGTAACTGAAATCACGGATGACTGGCATTCGATCGCCTCGCTCAAGGCGCGGCTGGCGCGGCCGAATTCCGAGTTCCTGGTGGCTGACGACGGCAAGCGGCTCGGCGGCATGGCGTTCGCTGCCGCCACCACCGACCCGAAGATCGTTCTTTTGAACCAGCTTTACGTCCATCCGGCCTGCCAACGGCAGGGGATTGGCCAGTCGCTGCTCGATGAAGTTGAAGCCAGTTTTCCGGAGATGCATACGCTGCGCCTCGAGGTCGAGGAAGCAAATGCCGCGGCGATCGCCTTCTACGAGGCGAACGGGTTTCGCGCGACAGGCAGAACCGCCGATTGCGGCGGCAATTCGGGACTGCCCGCCCTCATCATGGAGAAGCGGCTCCGCTAGATCGGCAGCGAGCCCCCATTCATCGCGCGGTTTTGATTTGATCGCGCCGATCCGCGTGGTCAAGGCTGCGCATCGCCGGTGTCCCGCTCTCCCACTAGCCAGAGGCGTCGCCGGCAAATGGGGGATTGCCATGCCGAGCTTGCCTGAACTGATGCCGACCGAGGTGTCGGACGAGACTTTTGGCGGCGTGACCTATCACGTCGCCGGAGAACTGGTGCCGGTGCTGTCGGTCGATGTGACCAACATGCCGGTTTATTTCGAGCACCATATCCTGCTCTGGAAGAACACCGCCATCACCATCGGCCTGAAATCGCTGAAGGGCGCGCTGAAGCGCATGATCGCCGGCATGCAGATATTCGTCACCGAGGCGTCGGGGCCGGGCATCATCGCCTTCAGCCGCGACGGACCGGGCCATATCGTGCCGATCCATCTTCGGCGCGGCGAGGAGATCCAGGTGCGCGAGCACCAGTTCCTCGCCGCGACCGCCAGCGTCGACTACACTTTCGAGCGCGTGCGCGGACTGGGAACGATGCTGTTTGGCCAGAGCGGCTTCTTCATCGACCGCTTCCGCGGCGAGACAGGCGACGGCATCGTCTGGCTGCACGGTTACGGCAATGTCTTCGAGAAGGTGCTGGCGCCCGGCGAGACCATCGACATCGAGCCGGGCGGCTGGCTGTTCAAGGACGCATCGGTAAAGATGGATACAAGGATCGACCGGCTTTCCAGCGGCTTCTTCGGCGCCGCCATGAATTTCGTCGTCAATCGCTTCACCGGGCCAGGCCGCGTCGGCATCCAGTCGATGTATCTGCATATGCCGTCGGAAGAGTAGGCGGCGAGCCTGATCGAACGAAAGTCCGATCAGGCGGAGGGAATTTCCACATTGTCGATCAGGCGTGTCGTGCCGAGCCAGGCGGCCGCCAGCAGGCGGCCGTCGCGGTCTTTCCGCCAGGAGCTGAGCGTCGCGGCTTCGCGCGCGGCGACATAGTCAACCTTCTGGAAGCCCGCGGAGACGAGGGACTTCGCTGCGGCATCGGTGGCGCCGGTTTCATCCGCGCCGCCCGCAAGCGCCGCCGCGGTGCGGCGCAGGATCACGTTGAGCTCGCGTGCTATGCCGAGCTCGGCCTCGCCGAGATACGCATTGCGCGACGACATGGCGAGGCCATGGACGTCGCGCACCGTCGGCGCGCCGACGATCTCGACCGGCAGGTCGAGGTCGCGGCAGAGCTGCCTGACGACGCAAAGCTGCTGGTAGTCCTTCTCGCCGAACACGGCGCAATCGGGCGCCGCCTGCAGGAAGAGTTTTGCTACCACGGTCGCGACGCCGTCGAAGAAACTCGGCCTGAAGTCGGTTTCCAGGCCGCGAGAGGGGCCGCCCACCGAGATCTTCGTGGCGAAGCCAGCGGGGTACATTTCGTTTACGCCCGGCGTGAAGGCGAGATGCGCACCCGCATCCCGCAGCCGGTCGAGATCGTGCGCCAGCTGGCGTGGGTATTTGTCGAGATCCTCCGTCGGCGCGAACTGGGCCGGGTTGACAAAGATCGAGACGACGCAGCGATCGGCCCGTTCGAGCGCGATCCTGACCAGTGAGATATGGCCGTCATGCAGCGCACCCATGGTCGGCACCATGGCGACCTTCAGGCCGGCCTGTCGCCAGTTCCTGACCTGTGTCCGAAGCGCGGCGACGCTGTCGACGACGATTGGCGCGTTCATGTGTCGTCCTTGCCGGATGCTGTCGTGAAGACGTGGTCGGGGCCAGGAAAGGCACGGCTGCGCACCTCGGCGGCGTAGCGGGCCGCCGCATTCGCGATCATGCTGCGCAAGTCGGCGTATTCCTTGACGAACTTCGGCACGCGGTCGACGGTCATGCCGACCATGTCGTCGATCACCAGGATCTGGCCGTCGCAGTCGGCACTGGCGCCGATGCCGATGGTCGGTATGGAAATGTGACGGGTAAGCTTCGCAGCCACGGCCTCCATCGTGCCCTCGATGACCACCGAGAAGGCGCCGGCTTTTTCCACCGCCTCTGCATCGCGCAAGAGCGCTGCGATATTGTCGTCTGTCCGGCCCTTGATCTTGTAGCCGCCGTCCTTCTCCACCGATTGCGGCTGCAGGCCGATATGACCCATGACCGGTATTCCTTCGGCGACGATCGCCGCGATCTGGGCTGCCATGTCGACGCCGCCCTCGAGCTTCACGGCCTGGCAGCCTGTTTCCCCGACGATGCGCCGCGCCGAAGCGACGGCCTGGGCGGCCGACGTCTCGTAGCTGCCCGCAGGCATGTCGACCACCACGCAGGCCTTGGCCGAGCCGCGCATCACAGCCTGGCCGTGCGCGATCATCATCTCCAGCGAGGCGCCGAGCGTGGTGGCGTGGCCGTGCAGGACCATGGCGACGCTGTCGCCGACCAGCAGCAGGTCGACATGCGGATCGAGCAGGCGGGCGACAGGATAGGTGTAGGCGGTAAGGCAAACGATCGGCACGCCGCCCTTGCGGCGGCGAATGTCTTCGGCGCTGATCCGGCTGTCTGCGGACGGATCCCGGCTCAATCGTCACCTCCTCAAGGCGTGCCCCGAACGGGCGGGCCGAGCTTTAGAAAGACAGGCGGCGCTTGGCAAGCCGCACTGCCGCCGGCAGGACAACTGCATCGACTAATGCATGTCGGCCGGAAGTGTGGAGCGGTTCTGGGACGACGACATGCATCAAGATATGAACGCATGGAGCATTTCCATTCGGGGTGTGGCAAAGCCCTTGCCTTCGCGGTGACGTGACGCCATAAGCAGGGGAAAGGCGCAGCCGCTGCCGCCGCGAGGATTTGGATGAAGACTTTCCTGCTGCAGTTTTTCACCTGGTGGAACAGCCAGACGCTCGGCACCCGCTTCCACACCTGGCGCTTCGGCAAGCGGGTCGGCGAGGACGAAGCCGGCAACGTCTACTATGAAGGCGGCATCGATTCGGAAGGCCGCACCCGCCGCTGGGTAATCTATCGCGACTATTCGGAAGCCTCGAAGATCCCGCCGGGCTGGCATGGTTGGATCCACCACCGCGTCGATACACCTCCATCGAGCGAGAGCTACAAGGCTCGCGAGTGGCAGAAGGAGCATCGGCCGAACCTGACCGGAACGCCCGGCGCCTATCGTCCGCAGGGTTCCATCCTGACCAACCAGCATCGCCCGCAGGTGACCGGCGACTACGACGCCTGGACGCCCGGATCGTAATCCACGTCCCAGACGCCGCTTCGGTCCTTTGTCGCCACAATTGGCGTTTAGCTGCTTGCTGATTGCGCAGCCTCGACTAGCCTTGGGCGTTGAAGAATCACCCGGGCACAACCACCGGTATTTGCATGAGCTCTCCTAAGCAATTCCAGGAAAAGTGCGCAGCGGTTTTCCGTCCTGAATTGCGCCCCAGGATTCCAAGCCACATCTCAAAGGCCCTAATCGCGGCGACGTCCGTTCTGCTTGCCTCGACAGCGGTGTTCGCCGCCGCGCAGGCGCCGGCCGCTGCACCTGCGGCCTCTGACCGCATCACCAATCCGGTGGCCGCGTTCGCCGGCATCGACAAGATCACCGGCCGCATCATCACCTTCGACGTCTATATCGACGAGACCGTTCAGTTCGGCGCTTTGCAGGTGACGCCTCGCGTCTGCTATTCGCGGCCGGACACGGAGCAGCCGAAGACCGATTCCTTCGTCGAGGTCGACGAGATCACGCTCGACCGCAAGATCCGCCGCATCTTCACCGGCTGGATGTTTGCCGAAAGCCCCGGCCTCAACGCCGTTGAGCACGCCGTCTATGACGTCTGGCTCAAGGGCTGCAAGCAGAAGTCGGACGTGCCGCCGCCGACCGCGGCCAAGGCCGACACAGGCAAGCCGAAGACCGAAGCCGCCAAGGCCAGGGCTCCGGCGCAGCCGGCGGACGCCGCCTCCGAACCGACTGATGCGGCGCCGGCACCCGACGACACGACCGACACCAACTGATCTCGGAACCTGCCCGTCTTTGAGCCGTTCCAGATCGGCGACAGGCGAGGAGGATTCTGCGATGACCACCAGATCGATCACGGCCAACAAGCAGGAGCTTCTCGATATCGAGAAGGGCTTTTGGACAGGCGATTCCGCTTACTATGAAGCCAATGCCGATGTGGATTGCCTGGTGGCGTTCCCGCAGATGGCGCAGGCGATGACCAACGCCGATCTCGCAAAGACGGCGGCCAAGCCTAACAGATGGCGCGACCTCGACATTAAGCTGAAGGGCATGGTCGAGCCCGGCAGCGACATCGTCATGCTGACTTACGAGGCGCGCGCGACGCGCGAGAACGGCGAATCCTATGCTGCCCTCGTCAGCACCGGCTATGTCCATCGCGCTGACGGCTGGAAGATGATGTTCCATTCGCAAACGCCGATCGAGGCGGCAGCGCGGGCTCAAGGATAGAAGACGGCCTCGCCCTTCAGCGCCTCGGCGAGCAGCTTCTCATACTGGCCGCGCGGCACGTCGACAGCGCCGAAGCGCTTCAAATGCTCGGTCGTGAACTGCGTGTCGAGCAGCGCGAAGCCGCGCGCCTTCAGCCGCTCGACGAGATGGTAGAGACAGGTCTTCGACGCGTCGGTCTCCCTGGCGAACATGCTTTCGCCGAAGAACACGCGTCCGAGCGAGACGCCATAGAGGCCGCCGACCAGCCGTTCCTCGCGCCATGCTTCGACCGAATGGCAGTGGCCCAAGCGATAGAGCTCGACATAGGCTTCGCGGATCGGCGCATTGATCCAGGTCGAGCGGCGCTCCTCGCGTTTTTCGGCGCAGCCGTCGATCGTCGCCTCGAAATCGAAGTCGTAGCGGATCTCGAACGGATGCTTGCGGATCGTCTTCTTCAGGCTGCGCGGTGTGTGGAATCCGTCCAGCGGAATGATGCCGCGCGTTTCCGGCCGCACCCAGAACACTTCCGGGTCGTTGGCGCTCTCGGCCATCGGGAAGACACCGGAAGCGTAAGCCCGAAGCAGCAGGTCGGTCGGAATGCGATAGCCTGGTGCGTAGGGGCGGGTCATCGCATCCCCGTGCTATTCACCCTTGGCCAGGTATTTTTCCAGCCAGTGGATGTCGTAGTCGCCATTGGCGATGTCGGGATTGCCGACCAGGTCGCGGAACAGCGGCAGCGTCGTCTTGATGCCGTCGACGACGAATTCGTCGAGCGCGCGGCGCAGCCGCATCATGCATTCGACGCGGTTGCGGCCATGCACGATCAGCTTGCCGATCAGGCTGTCGTAATAGGGCGGGATTTTGTAGCCCGAATAGACGCCGGAATCGACGCGGATACCGAGGCCGCCGGGCGTATGGAAATGCGTGATCGTGCCGGGCGAGGGCGTGAAGGTGCGCGGATCCTCGGCGTTGATACGGCACTCGATGGCATGGCCGTTGAACTTGATGTCTTCCTGCTTGACCGACAGCCCGCCGCCCGAGGCGACGCGGATCTGCTCATGCACGAGGTCGATGCCGGTGATCGCTTCGGTCACCGGATGCTCGACCTGAAGACGCGTGTTCATCTCGATGAAATAGAACTCGCCATTCTCGTAGAGGAACTCGATCGTGCCGGCGCCCGAATAGCCGAGATCGGCGATAGCCCTGGCGCAGATGCCGCCGATGCGCGAACGCTCCTCGGCATTGAGCGCGGGGGAATTGGCTTCCTCCCAGACCTTCTGGTGGCGCCGCTGCAGCGAGCAGTCGCGCTCGCCGAAATGCACGCCTCGGCCGGCCCCGTCGCCGAACACCTGCACCTCGATATGGCGCGGCTTCTGCAGATATTTCTCGATGTAGACGGCGTCGTCGCCGAAGGCCGCCCCCGCTTCCGACTTGGCCGTCTGCAAGGCGACTTCGAGGTCCGCCTCGGTGTGCGCCACCTTCATGCCGCGGCCGCCACCGCCGGCGGAGGCCTTGATGATCACCGGATAGCCGATCTCGGCGGCGACGCGCTTGGCTTCCTTCTCTTCGCTGATCGCGCCATCGGACCCAGGCACGACGGGGATGCCGAGACGCTTCGCCGTGCGCTTGGCCTCGATCTTGTCGCCCATGACGCGGATATGGTCGCCTGACGGGCCGATGAAGGTGATGTTGTGGGCCGCTAGGATGTCGGCGAACTTGGCGTTCTCCGACAGGAAGCCGTAGCCCGGATGCACGGCATCGGCGCCGGTGATCTCGCAGGCGGCGACGATCTGGTGGATGTTGAGATAGCTTTCGCGGGACGGCGGTGGGCCGATGCAGACGCTCTCGTCGGCAAGCCGCACATGCATGGCGTCGGAATCCGCGGTCGAGTGGACCACCACCGTCTGGATGCCGAGCTCCTTGCAGGCGCGCAGCACCCGGAGCGCGATTTCGCCGCGATTGGCGATGAGGATTTTCTGGAACATCTCCTGATTGTTCCCGGCTCTACTCAAGAACCACCAGCGGCATTCCGTATTCGACCGGCTGGGCATCCTCGATGAGGATCGCCGTCACCGTGCCGGCACGCGGCGAGGGGATCTGATTCATCGTCTTCATCGCTTCGATGATGAGCAGCGTCTGGCCTTCCTTGACCTTCTGGCCGACCTCGATGAACGCCTTGGCGTCGGGTGAGGGTGCCAGATAGGCGGTGCCGACCATCGGGGAGGGCACTGCGTTCTTGGACATATCGGCGGCCGCGGCTGCCGTTGCTGGCTGAGCCGCGGCGGTCGCAGGAGCCGCGGCGGGCGCCGGCAGCGCCGCTGCAACCGCATGGACGGCCTGCGCCTGGCGCGAGACGCGCACCTTGAGGTCGCCGAGCTCGACCTCGATCTCGGTCAGATTGGTGTCGTTCAGAATGCCCGCCAGATCGCGGATCAGCTGCTGGTCAACACCGTTCTTTTTTATCGACATTTTCGAGCCTTCTGTTTGGGGGTCGGTCACAGGCGTGCCGCCAGTGCCTGCAGCGCGAGCGTGTAGCCGAGCGGCCCGAACCCGCAGATCATGCCGACAGCGACCGGCGCGACCATGGAGACGTGGCGGAAGGGCTCCCGCGCGTGGATGTTGGAAAGATGGACTTCCGCGACGGGCAGCGGTGCTGCGGCGCGGATGGCGTCATGGATGGCGATCGATGTGTGGCTGTAGGCGCCGGGGTTGATGACGATGCCTGCCGCCTTCTCGCTGGCTTCCTGGATCCAGTCGACCAGATCGCCCTCATGGTTGGATTGGCGAAAATCGATCTCGAGCCCGAGCGCGGCGCCGGCCGTCTTGCAGTCCTCGGCGATGGCCGCAAGCGTCTTGCCGCCATAAATCCCCGGCTCGCGCTTGCCGAGCGCATTGAGATTGGGACCGTTGAGGACGAAAATCGTTTTCAATATGCCGACCTTGTTCTGCGCCGACCCCAAGCCGGCGCACTGGGCCTCTATAATGGGCATAGCCGCCCGCGAAAAGAGCGCAAGTGCGTTCTTTCGCTGTCCACAGCGGCCGGCTTTTACACCGCGGGCGCGCCTAGAGCGCGCTTTTTGCCTCTTCGATCTTTTCCGCCAGAACCTGCTGGCCGAGCGCTCCGAAGATCACCTCGTTGCCGACGACATAGGACGGCGTGCCGGTGATCGACAGTTTCGTCGCAAGATCATAGGTGCGCGAGAGCGTTTCGGCGATGCGCGGGTCCTTCATCTTCTCGCGCAGCGCTGCCTCGTCGGCGCCGAGCGAAAGCGCCACTTTGATCGCGGTCGCCTCGGTGGCGCGACCCTGGCCGCCGAGCAGCGCGGTGTGGAACTCACGATACTTCTCCGGATGCATCAGGTGGAACGCCATGGAGACGACGCTGGCCTTCTGCGAATCCGGGCTGAGGATCGGGAACTCCTTGAGTACGAAGCGCAGGTCCGGATCGGACTTGGTCAGCGCCTGCATGTCCTCGATGGCGCGTTTGCAGAAGCCGCAATTGTAATCGTAGAACTCGACGATCGTGACCTTGCCTTTCGGGTTGCCGACGACGCCGTCGAAGGTCGAGTTGAAGATCTCGTCCTTGGAGTTCTTGATGACGCCGAGTGCGGCGAGCCGCTGCTCTTCCTTCTGCTTGGCCTCGAGCGCGTCCTGCACCTCGAGCAGAACTTCTGGATTCTTCAAGAGATAATCGCGGATGATGCCTTCGACCTCCTTGCGATCGATCTTGGTATCGGCGGAGGCCTTGGTATCGGTGGAAGACGTGACCTGGGCGACTTGCACGGTGTCGGCCCTCGCGGGCTGCGGGTTTCCCGCCATGAAACCGAAAGCCAGCATGCCGAGCGCCACCGCCAGACCGCCGGCGCTGCCAAGCAGGATTGCCTTGTTCATATCGTCGTTCCTTTTGCCGGTTCCGGTCCGCCTTGGTCGCCGCCAGGGCCCGGGAGGTTCATTTGAGTTTGTTCGATGGCGTGTAGTTTATAATATCCTGCGCCCGGACCCAGCGGGGTTCGCCGCGCTTCAATTTCTGTTGAGCGCGCATGGCGAAGATCTTAGCGTTTTTGTAGTCGCCCGCATAATAGTGACCCTCGGCGGTAGCAAGATCGGCAGCCGGAATGTCGCCGAGCTCGCCATATGCCTGCGCCAGAAAACGATAGGCTTCGGAATTCTCCCTGTCCCGCGCGACGCCGTTGTTAAGCTGGGTGACAGCCTTTTTCAGCGAATCGGGCGTGCCGACCGCCATCAGCGACTGGCCGACCGAAACCAGCAGCAGGCCGGAGCGCGCGGGATCGAGGCTGGCCGCCTTGGCATAGGCGTCCGCCGCGTCCTTCGGCTTGTTGACCTTCATCAGGATGTCGCCGCGCAGTTCGTGGAAATAGGGGTTCTTCGGTTGTTCCTTGATCAGCGCCGCCGTTTTGGCGAGCGCCGCGCCCGGATTGCCGTAAAGATAGGTCTGCTGCGCGTCGCCATAGCGCGAGGCGAGGCTGGTCGGGTTCTTGCGCATCAGTCGCGCGACGGCTGCCTGGCCCTGCATATAAGCCGCGATCTTGATGCGCATCATGTCGTGCCGCTGCTGCAGTGCCGGCGAGTCGACAGCGTTGACGAAGGGGCTTTGCTTGACGAGGACTTCGAGGTTGGCGATGCGCTCCTGCGGCATCGGATGGCTGATCCGGTAGGGATCGACCTGGGTGCCGGCGAGCGAGAGCGCGCTCTGGAAGCGGGCGAAGGTCTTCAGCATGCCCATGCCGGACTGGCCGGTGGCGTTCAGATAGGTGATCGCCGAACGGTCGGCGGTGATCTCTTCGGTGCGCTGATAGGCCAGAATCGAGCGCTGCGCCATCTCGCCGCCGCCGGCGGCCACCCCCATGCCGGCGCCGGCAAGACCGCGGCTGTTGGTGGTGGCGCCGGCCACCATGGCGCCGGCGCCGAGCAGCGTGGCGATGATGGCCATGGTCTTGGCGCGGTCGAGCTGGTCGCGCAATTTCTCCTGGTGGCCGCCGGCGATATGGCCGGCCTCGTGCGCGATAACGCCGATGATCTCGTTCGGCGTTTCGGCGGTCACCAGCGCGCCGGTGTTGATGAACAGCCGCCGCCCGGTGACGAAGGCGTTGAAACTCTGGTCGTTGACCAAAACGATGTCGATGCCGTCATTGGCAAGCCCCGCCGCTTTGAAGATCGGCCGGGCATAATCGCGCACCAGCGCCTCGATCTCGGCGTCGCGCACCACCGGCACGCCCTGCGCGAAGGCGCTGACCGAGCTCGATAAAGCAACGGTGGCGGCCAGCAGAATCGTCGCGAAGCCGCGCGCGGTTCGGCTGAGTGAGGTCGCTTTGCCAATTAACGGTCGGGGTCGGCTCAACATAGGTCCACTGGTAGACGAGCGGGCGAAAGATGAAAAGTCGGCGCCGGCAACTTCCTGCGCGCTTGTGATCCCCACATCAATCGGGCATTTGTGCGGCGCTGTCCCGTAACTAGGGCAGTTGGGGCAAGTCTGCTCTGGCTTGCGTCCAGAATTCGCCCAAATAGAGCAGTTGGAAGAGGTCAGATGGTCGTTTCGCTTTCGCGCCGCGGGGAAGTCGAGCCGTTCCACGCCATGGACATCCTGGCCGAAGCCAACCGGCTGAAGGCCACCGGCGTGCCCGTGGTGTCGATGGCGGTCGGCCAGCCGTCAGATCCCGCGCCGGTCGGGGTCCGCGAGGCGGCGGCCGCGGCCCTGCGGCATGGCCGCATCGGCTACACCGACGCTTTGGGCTTGGCCGATCTGCGCAAGGCGATCGCGGGGCATTACGGCGAGCACTACGGTATCGACGTCGCGCCATCGCGCATTGCCGTCACGACCGGCTCGTCTGCCGCCTTCAACCTGGCTTTCCTGGCCATGTTCGATCCGGGCGACCGTGTCGCCATCGCCGCGCCCGGCTATCCTGCCTACCGCAACATCATGGCCGCGCTCGGCATCGAGATCGTCGAGATAGAGCTCGGCTCGGATGCCTACCTGCATGCCGAGCACCTCAAGGCCGCCCATCGCGGGAAACCGCTGAAGGGCGTGCTGTTCGCCAGTCCCGCCAATCCGACCGGCGCGGTGATTCCGGCCGATGAGCTTGCCGCGCTGGTGAAAACCGCCGAGGAGCTCGGCATCGCCGTGATCTCCGACGAAATCTATCACAGGCTGGCCTACGCGGCGCCGGATGTCACCGCCCTGGCGCATGGCGCCGGCGTGACCGCGATCAATTCCTTCTCGAAATACTATTGCATGACCGGCTGGCGGATCGGCTGGATGGTGCTGCCGGAAGAGCTTGTGCGGCCGGTCGAGCGGATCGCCCAGAGCCTCTATATCTCGCCGCCTGAACTGTCGCAGGTCGCGGCGATCGAGGCATTCAAGGCAACGCAGGAACTGGAAAAGGTGAAGGCGCGCTACGCCTGGAACCGCGACCTTTTGATGAAGCGCCTGCCGGAACTCGGCTTTGCGCTCGCCGCACCGATGGACGGCGCCTTCTATGCGTTCTGCGATGTCACGCGCCACACCAACGACAGCATGGCCTTTGCGCGCAAGATGCTGGCCGAGGCGCATGTCGCAGCAACGCCCGGCCGCGATTTCGACCCGCTGCAGGGCCATCGCACCATGCGCTTTTCCTATGCCGGCAGCCATGACGACATGGTCGAGGCGTTAGCGCGCATCGAACGCTGGCTGAAATAACCGCCATGCCGGAACTCGAGCAGGCACTGGCGGAAGTGGCCGCCGAAATGGCGGAGCGCACCGACCGCGGCGAGGTGGCGACCTACATCCCGCAGTTGGGCAAGGTCGATCCGAAGAAATTCGGCATTGCCGCCGTGACCAATGACGGCCGCGTCATCCTGGCCGGCGATGCCGATCAGCCCTTTTCGATCCAGAGCGTCTCGAAAGTCTTCACGCTCACGCTGGCGCTGGGCAAGGTCGGCGATGCGTTATGGCATCGCGTCGGCCGCGAGCCATCCGGCAACCCGTTCAACTCGATCGTCCAGCTCGAGCATGAGAACGGCATCCCGCGCAATCCCTTCATCAATGCCGGCGCCATCGTCGTCTCCGACGTCCTGCTCGCCGGCCATCAGCCGCGCGAGGCGATCGGCGAAATCCTGCGTTTCATCCACTTCCTCGCCGATGACGAGACGATCATCATCGATCGCGAGGTGGCGGCATCCGAGCGCGCCACCGGCCACCGCAACTTTGCCCTGGCCAACTACATGAAATCCTTCGGCAATCTCCATCATGCTCCCGAGCTCGCGCTGGGTGTCTATTTCCACCATTGCGCGGTTGCCATGAGCTGCCGTCAGCTCGCCATGGCCGGCCGGTTTCTAGCCAATGGCGGCAGGAACCCGGCGACCGGGCATTCGGTCGTCTCGGCCGAACGGGCACGCCGCATCGGCGCGCTGATGCTGACCTGCGGCCACTATGACGGTTCCGGCGATTTCGCTTTCCGCGTCGGCATCCCCGGCAAAAGCGGTGTCGGCGGCGGCATTCTCGGCATCGTGCCAGGGGTTGCTTCGCTGGCGGTGTGGTCGCCCGGCCTCAACGAGAACGGCAACTCCAAGCTCGGCTCCATCGCGCTGGAGAAGCTCGCCCGGATGATGAACTGGTCGATCTTCGCGCCGTAAAACAGCAAAGCGCTGGCGGTTTGCCACCCGGAGCTGCGCTGAAAAAGCAGCCGGCGAAAATGAAAAATCCCGCGCCTGATGGGGCGCGGGATTGTTTCAAAAGATCAGCTTAACGATCTGAAAGGTCTAGAAAAAACCCTTGCGCTGCCACCAGCCGGCGCGCTTCGGCTTATCTTCGGCCTTGGCCTCGTCGGAGACGTTC
The DNA here is from genome assembly GCF_020165275.1 of Mesorhizobium sp. Ca11. Lineage (NCBI taxonomy): Bacteria > Pseudomonadati > Pseudomonadota > Alphaproteobacteria > Hyphomicrobiales > Phyllobacteriaceae > Mesorhizobium > Mesorhizobium sp. Ca11. Next base: position 132,036 of record NZ_JAIUHU010000006.1, read on the forward strand.
GAAGACACCACGGGAACAACCGGCGCGTCGACTGACTGTGGCTTGCGCCGCGTCGGATGGGCGTTGGTGGCAGGCTCCGCCTCGGTGGCCGCGGGAGCGGCAGCGGCCGGCTCCGGCTCGGGCTGGACAGCCGGGGGCGCGACCTGAGCCTCGGCCACAGGCTCCGATACCGTCTCGGCCGCGGCTTCCTCAGCCACCTTCTTAGCCCTCGAACGGCGGGGCTTCTTCGGCTTTTCGACCGCCTCGGCATCGTCATTAGCCGCGGCGGGAGCAGCAGGTTCCTCGGCAAGAGCGGCCATCGCCGGCTCGCTTACGGCATCCTGGCCTTCAACCGGCTCACTCTTGCTGTCGCCCACGGTTTCGCTGCCAACGGCCTCCGAAGCTTCGTCTTCACGTCGGTTGCGCTTGCCGCCGCGCTTCCCGCGCCGGCGCTTCTTTCCGGAACCGTCGTCGGCAGCGGCCGCTACAGCTTCACCGCCGGCGGTTGCCTCGTCGGCGGCCTCTTGCTTCATATCGTCGTCATCGGTTTCGCCGGCTTCCATCGGCGCCGCCGCGACGTCACCATTGTGGTCGCGGTCGCGATCCCTGCCGCCGCGCCGCCGCCGGCGCTTGCGCCGTTTGCGGTCACGGCCTTCGCCATCCTCGGACCGCTGCTGGTGCTGACCCTGCTGCGCGTGGCGCGGCTGTTCGGGCTGGACCGAGACTTCCTCCTCCGCTTCCTCGACGACGATCTCGTCCTCGGGCTCTTCCGGCTCGACATAGGCCGGCAGGCTGCGCACCTCGACGAAGCCTTCCGGCTTCTCGGCAATGGCGCCGCGGAAGATCGCGTAGTGCTGGGTGCCGAGCGTCTCGTCAGCCTCGATCGTGATGGTCAGGCCGAAGCGGGCTTCGAGCTCCACCAGGTTGGCGCGCTTGTGGTTGAGCACATAGAGCGCGGTCGCCGACGGTGTGCGCACGATGATGTGGCTGCGCGAATCCTTGAGCAGGAATTCTTCGATCGCCCGCACGACCATCAGCGCCACGGAGGAATCGGAGCGTACATGGCCCGTGCCGCCGCAATGCGGGCAAGGCTTCATGGTCGATTCCAGCACGCTGGCGCGGATGCGCTGGCGCGACATTTCCATCAGGCCGAAGTGTGAGATGCGGCCTACCTGGATACGGGCGCGGTCGTTCTTGAGGTGATCCTTCAGCCGCTTCTCGACGGAGCGGTTGTTGCGGTTCTCCTCCATGTCGATGAAGTCGATGACGATCAGGCCGGCAAGGTCGCGCAATCGCAACTGCCGCGCGACTTCCTCTGCCGCTTCCAGATTGGTGTGGAGCGCCGTCTCCTCGATCGAATGCTCCTTGGTGGAGCGGCCGGAGTTGACGTCGATCGCAACCAGCGCCTCGGTCTGGTTGATGATGATGTAGCCGCCGCTCTTCAGCGTCACCTGCGGCTGCAGCATGCGGTCGAGCTGCGCTTCGATGCCGTTGCGCACGAAGATAGGCGTGGTGTCGCGGAATGGCTGAACCACCTTGGCGTGGCTCGGCATCAGCATGCGCATGAAATCCTTGGCCTCGCGGTAGCCGTCTTCGCCGGAGACAAGGATCTCGTCGATGTCCTTGTTGTAGAGGTCGCGCACCGAGCGCTTGATCAGGCTGCCTTCCTCATAGACCAGGGCTGGGGCCGAGGACTGCAGCGTCAGGTTGCGGACGTTTTCCCAAAGCCGCATCAAATATTCGTAGTCGCGCTTGATCTCGGCCTTGGTGCGGCTCTCGCCGGCGGTGCGCAGGATGACGCCCATGCCCTGCGGCACGTCGAGATCGGCCACGACCTCCTTCAGCCGCTTGCGGTCCTGGGCGTTGGTGATCTTGCGCGAGATGCCGCCGCCGCGCGCCGTGTTCGGCATCAGCACCGAATAGCGGCCGGCAAGCGACAGATAGGTGGTGAGCGCCGCGCCCTTGTTGCCGCGCTCTTCCTTGACCACCTGCACCAAAAGGATCTGCCGGCGCTTGATGACTTCCTGGATCTTGTACTGGCGACGCACCGGCTTGCGGCGGTTGCGGATTTCCTCGAGCGCGTCCTCGGCGCCGACCGATTCGACCTCGTGCTCGTCCGAATGCGAGGCCGAGACGTCCTCCAGCATGCCGCGATCATCGTCGCTAACGGCTGCTTCGCCGCTCTGCTGATCCGCCTGCGGCATCGCCTCGGAAATCACGTCGGCATCGATGCTCGCGGCAATCGAAGTAGGACCGCCTTCGGAAGGCTTGCCATTGTCGTCGTCCGCGGCGTCATCTCCGCCAGTCTCGGCGGCGGGTCCTTCAGCCGCTTCCGATACGGCCTCGACGGCCTCGGAGGCGGTTCCGGCATTTTCTGCCGGGGTAGCGGCGGTCTCGCTGGCGGCTTCCTCGCCCTCGGCTACCGCAGCGGCGGTTTCGTCAACGGCTATTGCTTCGGCCGGGCTTTCCTCGTTCTCCGATGAAGCGTGCTTGTGCTCGCCGCGGTCGCGGTTCTTGCCGCCGCGCCGGCGGTTGCGCCGCCCGCCGCGGTCGCGGGCATGCTGCTCTTCGCCGTTCTCGGTCTCCTCGTCGTCTTCGTCCTCGGCCTCCTGCGCCTCGGCGCGCAGCAGAGCCTGACGGTCGGCGACCGGGATCTGGTAATAATCGGGATGAATTTCGCTAAAGGCGAGAAAACCGTGACGGTTGCCGCCATATTCGACAAAGGCTGCCTGGAGGGACGGTTCGACGCGGGTTACGCGGGCGAGATAGATGTTTCCTTTAAGCTGCTTTTTATCCTGGGATTCAAAGTCGAATTCTTCGATGCGGTTACCGCGAACGACAACAACGCGTGTTTCCTCCGGGTGGGAGGCGTCTATCAGCATCTTGTTGGGCATTATTTTGTTTCCTGCCGGCAGCCGACGGCCGCAGCTGGCGTGGCAATGCCCGCCGCTGTGCGCCTGTATCTGTGTGCATGCCGGATAATTGAATGTCCGCCGGCCGCCGCTTGAGCGCAATGGCGGTGCCGCCCGCAGCCATTACGGCGCGGTTTGATGCGGACCTTTCCATGATTGCGCTTGAAGCCATCGGCACCCGGCAGAACCTTTTGAACCAAAGCCCGGGCTAAGCCGGACCAGCTTGTTTGCTCATAAAGAGCCGGCGCGGGACAATCCCGGCCGTTTTCCTCACGCAAGCGATTCCCCCGCCACGAGGGCACGCCTGCGAAAATCGTCGCGACCACCTGAGCCTGGAAGGGTAAAGGAGCCGCCTTTGCATCCAGCCTTTGGCAGGAAACTGCTGAGGCGAGCGGTTCCAGGATTGCAGTGATCCAATGTCGCTTTTATGATTTGGCGGGATGGAAGGCAACCCCGATTTCGGATGCCGGCAAAAAGCGCTTCCCCTGGGGAAGGCGCCTTCATCCCGCTCTATGAAAGGTTTGGTTAACCTTCTCTGAATACCAATCGTTAATCGAGTTGGCGGCCTGACAGGCATTCTGCGAGAAGACCGGGCGCAATGCGTCAAACCGGGAGCGACGGATAAGAGATGGGATCGGCGGGCGCCGCAAACAAGAGAGGTGGGGCCGCCGGGCATCTCCTGCGCGTGACCTGGACTGGCTTGCTGCTGGCGGTCCTGTCCTGTTTCGCCGCCGCCGTGCACGCCGAAACCTTGCTTGGCGCGACCGGCTACAAGATGGCCGGCGACGCCGCCAAGATGCGCATCGTCGTGAATTTCGACCGCGAGCCGGACGTCAAATGGTTCCTGCTGCGCGGTCCCAATCGCCTGATCGTCGATCTGCCGCGCACGCGATTCGCGCTCGACGCCAAGGATGTGAAGCCGCGGGGCCTTGTACGGGCCGTTCGCTACGGCGATCAGGGACATGGCTCGCGCCTGATCCTCACCGGCAAGGGCCCTTTCGTCGTCGACAAGCTCGACGTGCTCAAGAATGACGACGGCAGCGGCTACCGCATTGCCATCGATATGTCGGCTGCCTCCGAGCGGGAGTTCGACGAAGCTCTCGCCAACCAGTCGCTGACGACCGGTTCGACGGTTTCGACCGAAAAGGGCGAACGGGTCGGCACCGGACCGGTCTCGGCGCCCGGCCATCGCTTCACGGTGGTCATCGATCCCGGTCATGGCGGCGTCGATGGTGGCGCAGAAAGCTCCGCCGGCACGGTCGAGAAGGACGTCACGCTCGCTTTTGCCAAGGAACTGCGCGACAAGCTCGCCGCGGTCGGCAAATACGATGTCTACATGACACGGGACAACGACGTGTACCTGGCGCTCGACGAACGCGTGCGCATCGCGCGCCAGCACGAGGCCGATCTTTTGATCTCCGTCCATGCTGATACCATCGCCGTCAAAGGTCTTCGCGGCGCCACGGTCTACACGCTTTCCGACAAGGCTTCCGACCCGGAAGCCCAGGCGCTCGCCGATCGCGAGAACCTGTCCGACCAGTTCGCCGGAATGAAGATCGAGGACGACAACAAGGAAGTTACTGACATTCTGATCGACCTGATCCGCCGTGAGACCCATGGTTTCTCGATGAGCTTCGCCCACACACTGGTCGGTCAGCTGTCGACCAGCGTCGGCATGATCAACAATCCGCAGCGCTCGGCCGGCTTCAGGGTGCTCAAGGCCCCGGACGTGCCGTCCGTCCTGGTCGAGCTCGGCTACCTCTCCAATAACAAGGACGAGGCGCAACTGCTGAACGCCGACTGGCGCGGCAAGGCGGCGCAAAGCATAACCAACGCGGTCGCACTGTTTGCCGCCGCCAAGGCCGGAACCGCGACGGGCGGCTGACCCGCCGGAACTGCCCGCAACCGCCGGGCGCCTGCAACCGCAAGCAGCGTTGCATGACGACAACACCCGGCGTTATTATTCGGCAACCGAGTCCTCAAATTTCGCGCTGCCGTATTTTGTCCACATGGCCGCTACATGGGTTTTTCGATTGCGGATTGGGACCGCCCCGGGAAGCTTGCGCGACTGTCGGCTTCGTTTAGGAAATTCCCGAACCTCGGACTGGAGCGGGCATGATTCGTCTCATCGGCTATTTCTTTGGCATCGGCACGACGCTGGCGCTGCTGGTGGCGGCCGGTCTTGCCATCTATATCAGCCATCTGACCAAGGACCTGCCCGACTACGAGGTTCTGGCCAAATACGAACCGCCGGTGACGACGCGCATCCATGCCTCCGACGGCGCGCTGATGGCTGAATATGCGCGCGAGCGGCGTCTCTATTTGCCGATCCAGGCCATCCCGGACCGCGTCAAGGCCGCCTTCATGTCGGCCGAGGACAAGAACTTCTACAACCATCCCGGCATCGACATCACCGGCCTTGGCCGCGCCATCGTCGTCAACCTGCAGAATTTAGGTTCCGGCCGGCGCCAGGTCGGCGCCTCGACGATCACCCAGCAGGTGGCGAAGAACTTCCTGCTCTCTTCTGATCAGACTTATGAGCGCAAGATCAAGGAGATGATCCTGGCCTTCCGCATCGAGCAGGCCTATTCGAAGGACCGCATCCTCGAGCTCTATCTCAACGAAATCTTCTTCGGCTTTGGCGCCTATGGCGTCGCGGGCGCCGCGCTCACCTATTTCGACAAGTCCGTCAACGAGCTGACAGTCGCGGAAGCCGCTTATCTCGCCTCGTTGCCGAAGGGCCCGAACAACTATCACCCCTTCAAGCACGCCGACCGTGCCCTGGAGCGCCGCAACTGGGTCATCGACCAGATGGTCGAGAATGGCTACGTCACCCGCGAGGAGGGCGACAAGGCCAAGGCCGAACCGCTCGGCGTGACGCCGCGCCGCAACGGTTCCTACCTCTTTGCCGGCGAGTACTTCACCGAGGAAGTCCGCCGCCAGATCATCGCGCGCTACGGTGAGAATGCGCTTTACGAGGGCGGCCTGTCGGTGCGCACCACGCTCGATCCGAATGTCCAGCTTATCGCCCGCAAAGCGATGCAGAACGGCCTGCTCAAATACGACATGCTGCGCGGCTATCGCGGTCCGGTGACGCATATCGACGTCACCGGCGACTGGGGCGTGCCGCTCGGCAACGTGAAGGGTCTCGAGGATGTTCCGGAATGGACGCTGGCCGTCGTCCTCGACAGTTCGGCAACCGGGCTGACCATCGGCATCCAGCCGACGCGGCAGATTTCCGGCGATCTGGTCAAGGAGCGCGTCCAGGGCACCGTCAGCAAGGAGGACATGGGTTTCGCCATGCGCCACTTCGTCAACGGCAAGTCCGTCAGGGCGAAGTCTCCGGCGGAAGTGCTGGAGCCCGGCGACGTGATCTTCGTGCAGAAGAACGACGGCTCCGACAACACCTACATGCTGCGCCAGGTGCCGGAGGTCGAAGGCGGCCTCGTCGCCATGGATCCGCATACCGGCCGCGTGCTAGCCATGGTCGGCGGCTTCTCTTACGCGCAGTCGGAATTCAACCGCGCCACACAGGCGATGCGCCAGCCCGGTTCCTCGTTCAAGCCGATCGTTTATTCGGCGGCGCTCGACAATGGCTACACGCCGGCTTCGGTGATCATGGACGGCCCGATCACCATCCAGAGCGGCAACACCACCTGGACGCCGAAGAACTATGACGGCACGGTCGCGGGCCCGGCCACCTTGCGCTCGGGCATCGAAAAGTCGCGCAATCTGATGACCGTGCGGCTGGCCAACGACATGGGCATGAAGCTGGTCGTGGAATATGCCGAGCGCTTCGGCGTCTACGATCATCTGGCGCCCTATCTGCCGATGGCGCTGGGCTCCGGCGAGACGACCGTCATGCGCATGGTGTCGGCCTATTCGATCATGGCCAATGGCGGCAAATCGATCAAACCTTCGCTGATCGACCGCATTCAGGACCGTTACGGCAAGACGGTGTTCAAGCAGGATGAGCGCGGCTGCGAAGGCTGCAATGCCACCGAGTGGAAGAACCAGACCGAGCCAGAGCTGGTCGATAATTCCGAGCAGGTGCTCGACCCGATGACGGCATACCAGATCACCTCGATGATGGAGGGCGTCGTGCAGCGCGGCACCGGCGCCACCATCGGCGAGCTCGGCCGCCACATCGCCGGCAAGACCGGCACGACCAATGACGAGAAGGACGCCTGGTTCATCGGCTTCACCCCGAACCTCGTTGTCGGCCTCTACATGGGCTATGACACGCCGCGCGGCCTTGGCCACGGCGCCACCGGCGGCGGCTTGGCAGCCCCGATCTTCAAGGATTTCATGCGCGTTGCGCTCGACGGCAAGCCGAACACCGACTTCCAGGTTCCCGACGGCATGAAGCTGATCGCAATCAACCGCAAGACCGGCATGCGTGCCGCCGAAGGCGATCCGAACACCATCATCGAGGCTTTCAAGCCTGGCACCGGTCCGGCTGACAGCTACTGGGTGATCGGCATGGGCGCGGATGGCTCGAACGGTTCGGGCGGAGCGCTGTCGCCGCAAGCCAACCAGGCCATCCAGGACGGCGGCGGCGGTCTCTACTGACCTTGCCGGATTTTCGCAATGGGCCGGCAGGGGGTGCCGGCCCATTTCGCTTTACAGGCAGCGATGCCGTGCCTATGTATCGCGCCTATTCCGAAAAGACCGAAAAGAACAGGACCGAACCAAGAGCCATGCGCGCGGAAACGCTCAACATCGTCGATGAGATCAGGCAGGCGATAACCCTGCTGAGGAGGCATCTTTGACTGGGATCAGGCTGTAAAGCGGCTTGAATACCTGAATTCGCGCGCCGAGGATTCCAGCCTCTGGAATGATCCCATCGAAGCGCAGAAGCTGATGCGGGAGCGCCAGGAGCTCGAGGACGGCATCGCTGCCGTCAAGGGGATGACGCAGGCGCTGGAAGACAATATCGGGCTGATTGAGCTCGGCGAGGAAGAGGGCGACGACGCCATCATCGCGGAAGCGGAGGCGGCGCTGCGTTCGATGCAGGGCGAGGCGAAGGCGCGCCAGGTCGAAACGCTGCTGTCGGGCGAGGCCGACGCCAACGACACCTATCTCGAAATCCATGCCGGCGCCGGCGGCACCGAGAGCCAGGACTGGGCCTCGATGCTCCTGCGCATGTACACGCGCTGGGCCGAGCGCCGCCGCTTTAAGGTCGAGGTGCTGGAAGTCCATGACGGCGAAGAAGCGGGCATCAAGTCCGCCACCGTGATGATCAAGGGCCACAACGCCTATGGCTGGCTTAAGACGGAGTCCGGCGTCCATCGCCTGGTGCGCATTTCGCCTTACGACAGCAACGCGCGGCGCCACACCTCCTTCGCCAGCGTCTGGGTCTATCCGGTTATCGACGACTCGATCGAGATCAATGTTTCCGAATCCGACGTGCGCATCGACACCTATCGTTCCTCGGGTTCGGGCGGCCAGCACGTCAACACCACCGACTCGGCGGTGCGCATCACCCATCTGGCGACCGGCATAGCGGTCGCCTGCCAGGCCGAGCGCTCCCAGCACAAGAACCGCGCCAAGGCTTGGGAAATGCTGCGCTCGCGGCTTTACGAGGAAGAGCTGAAGAAGCGCGAGGCGGTCGCCAACGCCACCGAGGCGTCGAAGAGCGATATCGGCTGGGGCCACCAGATCCGCTCCTACGTGCTGCAGCCCTATCAGCTTGTGAAGGATCTGCGCACCGGCGTCGAAAGCACCTCGCCTTCGAGCGTGCTCGACGGCGACCTCGACGAATTCATGGAAGCCTCGCTCTCGCATCGCATCGAGGGCGGCGCAGGCGAAGCGGTGGCGGACCTCGACTAGTACGCACCCGTTGCAGGAGCGGAGGAAGCCGGTGTCTACGGTACTTGCGGGAAAATGCTTCTGCGGCGCCGTCCACTATGAGGTTGCGGACGAATTCGTTTACGCGGCGAACTGCCATTGCTCGAACTGCCGGCGCACGACGGGCTCCGCGTTCAAGCCGTTCGCCGGTATCGAGCGCGACAAGTTCCGTCTCATCGCGGGCGAGGGCGGGCTGCTGATCTTCGGCGACGAGAGCGGCCACGACGCGCATTGCGGGCGATGCGGCTCGCTCCTCTATTCATTGGTCCGCGACGGCGCCTACGTGCATGTCGCCATGGGCACGTTGGTCGACGAGCCGACGATACGGCCGAGCGCGCACATTTTTGTCGGGTCCAAGGCGAAGTGGTTCACAATCGCCGACGACCTGCCGCAGTATGATGAGCATGTTCCCGACTGACCGTCTGGAACCAGCTTGAGCCGAATCTCGTTGTCGGGCACCAGATCCGCGCGGCTAACCGCTCATTAACCAAGCCGACGCACGATTCTGGATGGCAGAGGTTGGCGTGAAGCGCGGCATTGCCGTTGCAAGCGGATGCTTGCGCCAGCCAGGGAATCAGCCCAGCCTTCGGGCTGGGTAAAAAGCATTTATGGCCGGATGCGGCATATCTGCGACCGACGATCCGGCCACTGGGAAGACACGTTCCGGGAACGGGCAAGCGAAAACGCTTGATGCTCGAAAGGAACGCTTCGATGTCTGCTGCCATATCAAGATCGGCCCAAGCCGTTCGACCGGCTGGCCGACTTTTGTTCTCCCTGTTCGCCGTTGGAGCGATCGCGGCGCTGGCGCCGCCGGCTGCTGCGCACGATGCCCAGCCCACGGCGGCCATGCCGCAAGGCTGGAAATATCCCTTTGCCTGTTGTGCCAACTACGATTGCAAGGAGGTGCCGCAGTCATCGATCAGCGAGCGGCCCGAGGGCTACGTCATAAAGGGTACGGGCGAAGTGGTGGCTTATGCCGACAAGCGGGTCAAGAATTCGCCCGACGGCGAGTACCACTGGTGTGCGCACCAGGCCGGGCTCGACGCCGGCAAGACCATCTGCCTGTTCGTGCCGCCTCCCTCTTACTAGGGCTCTGAACCTGCCGCGGAAGGCGAGGCGCTGGGGCTCGATCCACGGCAGGAGAAGGCTGCCGACTTTGCTGACACACGGTTGTCAGGACGATTTCTTTATGTTGCCTTGCACCGAGCAATTCCAGGAAAAGTGCGTAGCGGTTTTCCGTCCGGAATTGCGTGAATCCAGAGTGCGCAATTCCAGGAAAATTGCGTAGCGGTTTTTCCTCCGGAATTGTGTGAAACTAAGGGCGCGGCGGACAACGGAGAGGTTGAGTCCATGACCATCAGGGGAAGCTGTCACTGCAAGGCGACAACCTTCGAGGTTGCCGAGGCGCCGCGGACGGTGACGCAATGCACATGCTCGTTCTGCTCGAAGCGGGGCTCGTTATGGGCCTATTATGTGCCGTCGCAATTCAAGCTGACGAGCCCGCCGGAGAATGTCTCCTTCTATCGCTGGGGCTCAAAGACGGTGAAGCATGGTTTCTGCGCCATTTGCGGCTGCGGCACCTTCACCGAGACGCCTGATTGGTCGACCGGAGAGCCGGATTTCGACAACCCGAAGATCAGCGTCAATTCGCGCCTGTTCGATGATTTCGATCTGGACAAGGTCGAGGTGGTGGTCATCGACGGCAAGAATTTGTGGTAGAGCCGACACGGGAGCCACCGCCGGACTTTACCGGCGGCATTCCCGTTCCGTTTTTCGCCGCATTTCATGCTACAAGGCTGCGGAAGGGCTGATTTGGCGCGGTCGCAAAGGCCGCGAATTGGAGAGGGACCAATCTTATGAAGAAGACTGTGCTCGTCGCCGTGGCGACGGCTCTATTGGTGAGCGCCTGCACCACCACCGATCCGTATACTGGCGACCAGAAGATCTCCAACACGGCGGCCGGTGCCGGCCTCGGCGCCCTGGCAGGCGCCAGCCTTGGCCTGCTGGCCGGTGGCAACGACCGCCGCAACGCGTTGATCGGCGCCGGCATCGGCGCGCTCGCCGGCGGCGCGATCGGCGCGACGATGGACCAAAACGAGGCCGAGCTTCGCCGTCAATTGCAGGGCACCGGCGTCAGCGTCACCCGCAGCGGCGACCAGATCATCCTCAACATGCCGTCCGACATCACCTTCAATGTCGACCAGGACGCGGTGAAGCCGGGCTTCTATCCGGTGCTGAATTCGGTCGCGCTGGTGCTGAAGAAATTCCGCCAGACCACTGTGGACGTGTTCGGCCACACCGATTCGACCGGCGGCGACGAGCACAATTTCGACCTGTCGCAGCGTCGCGCGCTTGCCGTCGCAAACTACCTGTCCGGCCAGGGCGTCGATCAGCGCCGCTTCGCCGTCACCGGCTTCGGCAAGACCCGCCCGATCGCATCCAATGCGACCGCCGCCGGCCGCGAGCAGAACCGCCGCGTCGAAATCCAGCTGTCGCCGCTCACCTGAGAAAACGGCGCGCAGAGGCGCAATTCCATCAAGACAAACGGCTCCGAAAGGGGCCGTTTTTGTTTGAAATGGCCCAAAGATGGGTTCGAAGGCCTTAGGACATTAGGTTGTTCTAATTAATGCTTTTCCAGAACCAGGGAAAGGACTAACATTCTGCTGTTCCAGAGGGGATGGGGCGGTCAATCGGCCGCGCAATCAACATCTACCGCCCCGGTCTTGCACGGCCAGATCAAGAGAATCTGGGAGGAATGCATGACAAGAACAGCTCGCTTGGGGCGCTGCGGCGTCCTCGTTTTGACATGTCTTATCGGCACATCGTTCGGGCTCGCTTCGGCCCGGGCCGAGGACGCCAACAAGGCCGACATCGAAGCCTTGAAGAAATCGCTGGCCAAGTACGAAGATTACACCGCCGCTGTTCGCGACCTCTATTTGTCGACCGTCGGCTGCATCCACTATGGCGGCGAGAAGATAGACGGCGCTATGTACTATCAGAAGGGCGCGATGGGCATCCATTTCGTCAACGTTCCGAGCGTCGGCAAGCCGCTCGACCCGATGAAGCCGAACGTCCTGATCTACGAGCCGACCAAGAAAGGCTTGAAGCTGGTCGGGGTGGAATGGCTGGTGCCGCTGACGCCGGACACCAAGGAGGTGCCGACGCTGTTCGGGCAGAAATTCATGGGGCCGATGGAAGGCCACTACCCGCTCATTCCGAGGGAGTTCGTCCATTACGACCTGCATGCATGGCTGTTCAGGGACAATCCGAACGGTATGTTCAGCCCAACGAACCCGAACGTGAAATGCAGCAAGGCCGAGTTCCCGATGCTTGAGAAGCCGACCAAGATGATGCCGGGTCCGATGTAGGCATCGCCTTTGGCTGAATTGTTCCAGGCGAAGTCAAAAACGAAACGGCCCCGTGTGGGGCCGTTTTCAATTCAGGCTACGCTGATCGGCTTCAGACCTTCGCGACGATCCGCATGAAGGCCGGCACGTCGTCGCCGAAGCCGACGGTTGCGTCGTCTTCTTCCTGACGATGGCGGCCGGGGCGGTCGCGCTGCGGACGGGCGTCGCCGCGCTGCTCGTGGCGGCTGCCAGGGCCCTTGCGCTCGTTCTCGGAACGGATCGCGTCCTTGCGGGCGCGGCGCTCGGCGATGTCGGCCACTTCGGCGACGGGCTGTTCCTCACGCGCGGCATCGGACGTCTCGTCGCGCTTGGCGTGACGGTCCTTCTTGCGCTCGCCCCGATCCTTGCGGTCCTCGTCCTTGCGGCCGGCGCGACGCGGGGCGCCGCGGCCGCGGCGCGGCTGCTCCTCGCCCTCGCTCTCGGTCACGGTCGACAGGTCGCCGTCATGCCACTCGATCTTGGTGCCGATCAGCCTCTCGATGGCGTCGACATATTTGGTGTCGGAGCGGGTAGCGATGGTGAAGGACTTGCCGGCGCGTCCGGCGCGGCCGGTGCGGCCGATGCGGTGGACGTAATCCTCGGCGTGGATGGGCACGTCATAATTGAAGACATGGCTGACATCGGGAATGTCGAGACCGCGCGCTGCGACGTCCGAGGCAACGAGGTAGCGCAGCTTGCCGTCGCGGAAATTGGCGAGCATCTGCATGCGGGCGCGCTGGTCCATGTCGCCATGCAGCGCGCCGGCATCGAAATCATGCTTCAACAGCGAGCGGAACAGCTCCGACACCTCGACCTTGCGGTTGCAGAAGATGATGGCGTTCTTCAGATCGGCGTCTTCGGCCTTGATCAGGTCGCGCAGCGTCTCGCGCTTTTCCCAGGGTTTTGAGCCGGACTTGACCAGCCGCTGCGTGATGCTGGTCGCCGTGGAGGCGGCCTTCGAAACCTCGACGCGCACCGGCGCGTGCAGGAACTTCTCGGTGAGCTTGGTGATCTCCGGCGGCATCGTCGCCGAGAAGAACAGCGTCTGACGCGTGAACGGGATCATCTCGCAGATGCGCTCGATATCGGGAATGAAGCCCATGTCGAGCATGCGGTCGGCCTCGTCGATGACGAGGATCTCGACGCCGTTGAGCAGAAGCTTGCCGCGCTCGCGGTGGTCGAGCAGGCGGCCGGGCGTCGCGATCAGCACGTCGGCGCCGCGCTCGAGCTTCTTGTCCTGTTCGTCGAAGGAGACGCCTCCGATCAGCAGCGCGATATTGAGCTTGTGGTTCTTGCCGTATTTGATGAAGTTTTCCTCGACCTGCGCGGCGAGCTCACGGGTCGGTTCGAGGATCAGCGTGCGCGGCATCCGGGCGCGCGCCCGGCCCTTTTCCAGGCGCGTCAGCATCGGCAGCACGAAGGAAGCGGTCTTGCCGGTGCCGGTCTGGGCGATACCCAGCACGTCCTTGCCGAGCAGCGCATGCGGGATGGCGCCGGCCTGGATCGGCGTCGGCGTGGTGTAGCCGGCATCGGTGACCGCGGAGAGAACCTTCGGCGACAAGCCGAGGTCTGAGAATGTCAACGCTTCTTGAGCGATCGTGGTGTCTGAGGACAAGTGTTTGTTGTCTTTGTTGGTTGGGAAAATCGCGACACAGTAGCCGCGGCAGGCGCCGCGCGCCTGCAAGATCGGTGTTGCAGTTAGGCGCAAGCCCTCGATTTGTCAACAGAAACGGACCGAAATACAGCGATTGTGAAGCCGTAACCTTAATCGCGATGCTTAAAGCGCGTCGCGCTGAAACGGTTTGAGGCTCCGCGCTTTATATCTTTGCTTGATCACGCCGTATGCCCAAAACCGCTGCGCGCTTTTGGGCGACACGCATTGATCGAAACAATATCCTTGCGCCGGCTCAGTAGCGGAACTGCTCGGCAAGGATACGCTCGTTCCAGGAATGGTTCGGATCGAACAGCAAAGTTGCCGTCGCCGTCGGCGATTCCCGCACGGTGACGGAGGCCACTGCCTTGACCTCGGTATGATCGGCCGCGGCATTCACCGGGCGCTTTTCGGCTTCCAGGATGTCGAAGCGCACGGTCGCCTTGTTGGACAGCAGCGCCCCGCGCCAGCGGCGCGGCCGGAAAGGACTGACCGGCGTCAGCGCCAGAAGCGGCGCATCGAGCGGCAGGATCGGCCCATGCGCCGACAGATTGTAGGCAGTGGAACCGGCGGGCGTCGCGATCATCACGCCGTCGCAGTTCAGCTCCTCCAGCCGCACCTGGCCGTCGACGGTGATGCGGATCTTCGCCGTCTGATAGGATTGGCGCCACAGCGCCACCTCGTTGATCGCCGGCGCCGAAATCGTTTCGCCGTCATGCGTCACAGCGACCATTTCCAGCGGCCGGATCGTCTCGGAGACCGCGTTGGCGATGCGTTCCTCGAGGCCGCCGGCGCGATATTCGTTCATCAGGAAGCCGATGGTGCCACGGTTCATGCCGTAGACCTTCTTGCCCGTGCTCATCGTCTCGCGCAGCGTCTGCAGAAGAAAGCCGTCGCCGCCGAGCGCGATGATGATCTCGGCATCCGCGACAGGCACCTGTCCATAGCGCGCGGACAGGCTTTCCAACGCCGCGCGGGCGTCGTCGGTGTCGGAAGAAACGAAGGCGAAACGGCTGGCGGCTTTGCTCATGGCTCCCGGAGGGCGACCGTCTGCGGGGCCGCGCCGGCGACGGCGTAGCATGCGGCGCCCACGTCTGTGAAGGGCGCTGCGCCGGCCGGGGGGCACACCCGACAATCGCGCTTCGTGACAGCCGCGACATGAATGTGATGGCTGCTATGGTTAAGGCGAAGCTTAAACACTCGTAAAGCCGGATCGATCATGTTAGCCGACAGTGGATGGGTTGGCGGGGGCTAGCCAGTCGAGAGACCTGTCTATTGCCGGTAACGCGTCTGATCATAGTCTTCCTGATGATGGGAAGTTTCGCGCTGATGTTCGCCGAGCTGGTGCGTCATTCCGAAGAGATGAGCCAGCGGCCGCAGCCGACAGCTTCCCGCTGCGGCGACGCCACGGGAACACTTTGCCCGCAAAGGGCGCTGTAGGCTTCGCTTCCCTGATCGCTCAGCCGCTCTGCAAGTGGCACCCGGCCTTGCGTTTGCCCGCGACATACTCATCGATGAGTTGCCGGTAGCGCACCTTGCCGAAGCTCGGGAAATGGCCGCCATGCACGACCGAGACGTTGAGCTCGCGCATGGAAAGCAGGGTCCCGACATAGTCATCGATGTCGGAGTGATAGACGTCGTCGATCAGCGGCCCGTCATAAACGATGTCGCCGGACAGCAGGATGCCGGTCTTTCTCTCATAAAGCGCGATCCCGCCGGGCGAGTGTCCAGGTGTGTGGATGACCTCGAAGGCGCGGTCGCCGAGGTCGATCACGTCGCCATGCTCGAGCAGCCGGCCCGCCGGCGCGGGCAGGATGCGGTAGCGCGCCGTATCCCAGCCCACCGGCGCGCCGTCGAACATCTCCTCATTGGCGTAGCGGTCCGCCACCGTCCATTCGTTGCGTGGATCGGCAAGGATTGCCGCTTCGGCGGAGTGCACGCAGCGGTCCGGGAATTCGTGATGGCAGCCGATATGGTCGAAATGCGTGTGGCTGGCGACGCAGGTAAGCTTGTGCTCGCTCACCAGCGGCACATGGCGTTTCAGGCTGAAATGGCCAAGGCCGGTGTCGAACAACAGGTCGCGGTCGCGCCCGCGCACATGCCAGATGTTGCAGCGGAAGAACGGTTTTATCCACGGCTCATGGATGAGCGTGATATCGTTGCCCATGCGGATGGTTTCGTACCAGTCCGGCGCCTCGATGACCGGAAGCATGCCCATGGATCAGTCCGCCAATAAGATGATGTCTTGAGCCTGGCATGAAACCGGGATCGTGTCGCCTGCCTGAATGGCAGCGGAAGCGGGCGCCTTCGCGATAAATTGCAGCGCAGGATCCAGCTCCGAGGCGGCCAGCACGCGCTTGAAACTGCCCTGGAAGACGACATCGCCGACCTTGGCCGTCCCCAGCGTGACGTCGCTCTTCGCTTCGTCGAGAACCAGGTGCTCGGGTCGGATGGCGAGCGCGACCGTGGCGCCGGCAGGCGATGCACCGGGCATTGAAATCGGCCCGACCGCCGTCATGGCCGTGACGATCCCGTTCTTCGCTTCAGTGACGGTGCCGGCAAGGATCGTGCTCTCGCCCATGAAGGTGGCGGAAAAGCGCGTCGCCGGCCGCGCATAGACCCGCTCGGGCGGGCCTTCGTCCTCGATACGGCCGTCATTCATCACCACGCAATGGTCGGCCAGCGCCATTGCTTCCTCCTGGTCGTGGGTGACGTGGATAAAGGCGGTGCCGACGCGCTTCTGGATTGCTTTCAGCTCGTCCTGCATCTGCCGGCGCAATTTGAGATCCAGCGCACCGAGCGGCTCGTCGAGCAAAAGCACCGCCGGCTCGATGACCAGCGCGCGGGCCAGCGCTACACGCTGCCGCTGGCCGCCGGAGAGCTGATGCGGCTTCTTGCCGAAGGCGGCCGCCAGCCCGACGAGGGCAAGCGCATCGCGCGCCCTGGCCGCCCGGGTCGCGCCGTCTACGCCTTGCATGCGCAGCCCGAAGCCGACATTACCGCCGACGCTCATATGCGGAAACAGCGCGTAGTCCTGGAAGACGGTGGTCGTCGGGCGCTTCGCCGGCGGCACCGCGGTGCAATCCACACCACGGATGAACACCTTGCCCTCGCTGGGCCTGACGAAGCCGCCAAGGATCGAAAGCAGCGTCGTCTTGCCGGAACCGGATGGTCCGAGCAGGATCGTGTAGCTGCCGGGCTCGATCGCCAGCGAGACGTTCTTCAGCACCGATAGCTGGCCGAAGCGATGCGAGACATTGCGGATATCGACCAAGGGCGCGCTCATGCCGGCTTTCTCCGCAACAGCGTCAGCTCGAAAAACACCACTAGGACGATGGAGACAGCAAAGACCAGCGAGCCGACGGCATTGGTCTTGGGGTTGAGGCCGGAGCGCAGCAGGTTCCAGATCTCCACCGGCAGCGTCGTTTCGAAACGGGTGAGCAGGAAGGAGATGACGAACTCGTCCCAGGAGAAGGTCATCGACAGGAAGAAGCCAGCGAAGATCGCCGGCGCCATCACCGGCACGGTGATCATGAGCAGCACCTTCCACTCGGCGGCGCCGAGGTCGCGCGCGGCGCGTTCGATATTGATCTGGTGGTCGCCCATCTGGCTGTAGATGATGGCAAAGCAGAGCGGCAGGTTGATCACGACATGGCCGATGCCGGCCGCGAGCAGCGATTTCGGCACACCGGCCCAGTTGAACAGCACCAGCAGGCCCATGCCGATGATGAGATAGCTGACGGTCAGCGGCAGTGTGATCAGGCCGCGCAGGATGGCCGAGCCCGGCAGCACGAAGCGGGCGAAACCCCAGGCTGAGAGGAAGCCGAGCGTGACGGAGGCAAGCGAGGAGAGCACCGCCACAAGCAGCGAGTTGAGGAGCGCCGAGGTCAGCCTCGCATCCGACAGCACCGCCTGATACCAGCGCAGCGACGGGCCGGTGAAGGGCGGGATCGGGAAAGACGTGGCCTGCAGCGAGAAAAGCACCAGCACGATCACCGGCAGGAAGATGAAGCCGTATATCGCGATGGCGTAGACCCAGGCGGCGAGGCGGATGGCGGCGAGGCGGATGGCGGCGCGCATGGTCAGGCCCGCTCGATCTTCAGCCAGCGGGCGCAGGCTAGATAGGCGATGGTCACCACAGCCATCAGAATGATCGACAGCGCCGAAGCCAACGGGAAGTCGCCGCGGCGGCCGATCTGCATCATTACGAGCTGCGGCATGACCAGCTCGTTGTTGCCGCCGAGGATCTGCGGCGTGATGTAGTCGCCGATGCAGAGCACGAAGGTGAGGAAGGCGCCCACCATGATGCCGGGCAAGGTCAGCGGCAGCACGACATGCAGGAAGGTGCGTACCGGCCCGGCGCCGAGATCGGCGGCAGCCTTGCGGTAGCTCGGGCTGAGCTGTTTCAGATTGGCGAAGATCGTCAGCGTCAACAACATGACGAAGAAATGCACGAAGCCGGTGACGGTCGCGAAACGCGTGTTGGCAAGCTGGAGCGGCTCGCCGATCAGGCCGATGCCGGTAAGCGCCCGGTTGATGACGCCATTCTGCGCCAGCACCAGCAGCCAGGAATAGGAGCGCACGACATAGGAGGTCCAGAACGGCAGCACCGCCAGCATCAGCGCCAGCCGTTGCCAGCGTTCCGGCACTTGCTCCGCGAGAATCCAGGCAAAGGGATAGGCAAGCAGGATCGAGATGACGGTGACGATCGCCGTTACCTCCAGCGAGTTCACCATCGCCCGCCAGTAGGACGGATCGGTGAAGAACTGGCTGTAATTGGCCAGAGTGAAGCCGCCGCCTTCATGCGCCGTCAGGCTGGAAAACCCCATGGCGATGAAGGGCAGCACGAAGAAAGCACATGTCCATGCCAGCGCCGGCGTGACCAGCGCCCAGGGCAGGGCACGCGACTTGTTTCCCACTGATGTCATCGGCCGGTTTACTGCGCCTGCAGCATCTCGGTCCACATATCCTGCATCTTCTTGTCGAGATCGGCGTTCGGCGCCGGATAAGCCTGGGCGCGGGCGAGGAAGCCGGGCTGCTCGTCGAAGCGCAGGATCTTCTTCTGATCATCAGTCAGCGCCGCCTTCTTGTTCGAAGGCATGCCCCAGTAGCAGGAAGAGGTGGCAAGCCGCGCCTGGCCCTCGGGGCTCAGGATATATTGGATGAATTTCAGCGCCATGTCCTTGTTCTTGGAATCCTTGAACATGGCGAGCGACTGCGACCAGAGCACAGCACCTTCCTTCGGGATCGAGAAGTCGAGCGCCGGATTCTCCTTGGCAAGGCCGGCCGTCACCCATTCGCCGCCGCCGACCAATATGTCCACCTCGCCGGTGGCAAGAGCAGTCTGGCTGGCCGTGACCTCGCCGACCAGCTTGGCATTGGCCTTCATCTTGAGCAGCTCGGCTTTGAGGGCAGGCAGGTCGGCCTCGGTGAGGTCGGCCGTCTTCTTGCCGATGGCCAGAGCGGCCATGCCGATCACCGGCAGGTAATAGTCGTAGATCGCGACCTTGCCCTTGTATTTGTCGCTGGTGAGCGAGGCCAGCGACTGCATGTCGGCCGGGTCGACCTTGGTCTTGTTGAAGCCGATCGTGTTGTAGCCGAACTTTTCGGTGATGCCGTAGCGTTTGCCGTCGACGATGGTCGACTTGTCCATCGTCACTTCCGGGAAGAGGTCGGCGAAGGGCAGCTTGCCTTCGGGCAGCGGCTCGAACAGGCCTTTCTCGACTCCGCGCGGCACGTCGATGCTATCGATCACCATCACGTCCCAGTCGCCCGGTTGCGACTGGTCGACGATGGCCAGCCCCGCGCCTGTGCCTTCGAATTCCTTGACGTTGACCTTAACGTTGTTGGCTTCCTCGAAGGGCCGCAGCAGCGCCGGATCGGAATGATCGCACCAGATCAGCGCATTGAGATCGGCCGCGTGGGCGCCTCCGGCCGCGAGGAGCAGCGCCGCAGCCGCGCAAGCGGCTGAAAGATGAGACTTCAGGGTGGAAAGCGGATTCCGAATGTTGACGGTCATCGAGTGTTCTCCCTGCCTTGCTGGCTTGTTGGAAGAAAAGTTGAACCAATTCTAAAATTGAGTCAATTATGATTTTGTGGCAGAGAGGCCGATATGAGCGGATTGCGCGAACGGCAGAAGGCGGACCGGCACAGGCGCATCATCGATGCGGCGACCGAGTTGTTCCGCGAGGCCGGCTACGAAGGCGCCAAGATCGAGGCGATCGCAGCGCAGGCCGAAGTCTCGATCGGCACGATCTATAACTACTACCAGAACAAGGGCGACATTCTCGGCGCCATCGTGTCTATGGAAGTGAATGAGGTGCTGAATGCCGGGCGAGGGGTGGTGGCCAGTCCGCCCGCCAATGTCGGCGACGCGTTGGACACGCTGATCGGCATCTATATCGAGCACTCGCTGAACTATCTCAGCAAGGAGATGTGGCGCCAGGCGATGGCGATCTCGACGCAACTGCCCGACAGCCCCTTCGGCCAGGCCTACACCGCCCTCGACCGGGAACTGACCAGGCAGATCAGCGCGCTGATAGTCCGCCTGCAGGAGATCGGGCTTGTGCGCTCGGACATAGACGGGCCGGCGGTGGGCGAGCTGATCTTCAACAACATGAACATGATGTTCATCGAGTTCGTCAAACGCGACGAGGCGAAGATACCGGAGCTGCGCGCTGCGATACGAAGGCAGAATAGGGTGCTGGTGGCGGCGATTGGGGTGTGAAGCGAAATCGCTGCCGCCGAAGCGCCCCTAACGGTTGATCAGCCACAGGATCGCCGAGACCGCAACGCTGATCAGTATTCCCGTGGTGATGGGAACATAGAGCCTGAAATGCTCGCGCTCGATCACGATATCGCCTGGTAGCCGGCCAAGGCCGATCCGGCCCACCCAAGGCCATAGCAGACCTACGGCAACCAAACAGAGACCAACGATGATCAGGGTTCGCGACATGCTTCCCCGCGTCTGCGTCACGCCACTAGCGATCATAACCGGCGTGCTCAGCCGCGTGCGCTCGCGAACAGCGTTTGTTCGAAGGGCATTGCGGGCGTCTCCGCTACAGGATGGTGCCCCCGGCAGGGATCGAACCCGCGACCTTCGGTTTACAAAACCGCTGCTCTACCAGCTGAGCTACAAGGGCACGGCGCTCCGGTAGCACATTTCGTGCGCCAGTAAAGACAAAACTCCGTTTCGGGTTCCTAATGGACCGCGTGGCTTGGTCGGCATGCTGAAAAGCGCTGCGCCGCTTCCTACATCTTTGTCGGGTGCAATCGCATCGAACGGGTGCCGCATGATCAGATTCGTCATCATCCTGCCGCTCATCGTCGTGACCTGGCTTTTGCTGGTGAAGGTCATCAGCGATCTGAAGAAGGCAAACATCGACTGGACCGGCGTCGCCACATTCATCGGCTTCATCGTGCTGGCCTTCTGGCTGAGGCATGTCACGGGGATGGGGTGAAAGAGAGCGAGTAGCGAATAGTGAATAGCGAATAGGGATTTGCATTCAGCATATCCCCGCTTTCCCTACTCGCTATTCGCTACTCCCTGTTCGCTCAGTCCCGGCGAAAAAAATCGCGAAAATATTTCGAACCTTTTTCCGGGCCGCAGCGACAGACGATCAAGAGGCGGATGGTTCGCCTCTCCACCGAAACAGGAGATCGTCATGTTCAAGCGCACCATCGTTTCCGGCCTCATCGCCACCACCGTCGCCGCCGGCTCGCTCGTCGGCACCGTCCAGCCCTCGGCCGCCCACGACCATCATCACCGCCGCGAGCTCGGCATCGGCATCGCCGCCGGCGTCGGCGGTTTCGTTCTCGGCAGCCTGCTTGCCCAGCAGCAGCCCCGCAGCGTCTATGTCGAAGACGACGGCTACGACTCGATCCACGTCCGCCGCTGCTATGCCCGCTACGCCAGCTACGACGAGCGCACCGACACCTATATGAGCTACGACGGCCCGCGTTATTGCAGGCTCTAGGAGGGAGCTGAACAAACGGCTGGAAAGAGGGGCTGCCCGCAGCCCCTTTTCTTGCGTTGAGCATCCGCCTGATTGGCTTGATGTGAAGCGAACGACATTTCGGCCTCCAGCAATTCAGGAATTGGGCTTCAGCTCCGGCATTGACAATCCCGCCGCCTTGCAGGCGCCGATGACCGAAACGTCATTTATCGCAACCAGTTCAAAGCTGTTTCCGGCATGGGGATAGATCTTGCCGATGAATGGCTCGCTGCCGCCGGGAGAGCCCTTGTCGTCGACATAGCCGCACGCCACCACTTCGTGGCGGCCGTTCAAACTGCGTTCTCCGGCGAGCATGGTTCCGAACCTGGCAGCGATGGGGTTCTTCAAATGCTGGCGGACGCCGGCGGTGATTATCTCCTCCAGGGCCAGCGAAATCGGAATAGGATCGACGCGTTGATTGCCGCTGGGCGAGGGCGGCGGCGCTGTCGCCGCCACGCATCCGCAAAGGGAAGCGGCGGATAGGAGGTAAAGTGTTTTCCGCATCCGTGCCCTTTGGCATGCATTCCGACGACGCGGCAAGACCGGTCAAGTCCGGCGTCCGTCCTGGTATGGCCGGCCTGCCTTGCTGAGCAACCAACGATGTACAGCGATTTTGCAAGCGTTTAGTCTGGCTTTGACGGCAATCGAGGGGAGGGTCGCTTGAACAATCAGGATCCTAGGGAAGAACGGGTCGAACCGGTTTTCCGCAACGGCACCATCACCATCGTCGGCATCCTGCTGGCGTTCTCGCTAGGCTTCATCACCCATTGGGCGGCCAACCCGATCCCATGGCAGACCTACCATCTGATTGCCGTCCTGCCGATCCTGGTCGGCATTGCGCTGCAGATCCGGGCGCTGGCCATTCTGCTCGACATCAAATCCTTGCAGCGAAGCATTCATGACCGCGCCAGTCGGATATTCCTCGCCGGCCTCATTTTCGCGGCCTGTGGCGTCGCGCTGGCCATCCTGCTCGATTTCTTCGACATATCGGCAAAGAGCGCATTGCCGGGCGCGTCTTAGTTAGAGCAATTCCAGGAAAAGTGTGTGCGGTTTTCCGTTCGGAATTGCGTAAAAACAAAGAGCTAGAGCGGTTCGCCGTTTCCATGAAACGGTGAAACGCTCTAGTAGGCTTTCACGCCGCCGATCATCTTCGTCACCTCGACCGCGGCGTCGCGCACCAGCGGACCGATCTCGGCCAGCCGCTCAGGCGTGACCCGCACCGTCGGTCCGGACACCGAAACGCCGCCGAGCGGCTCGCCGAACTCGTTGAAAATGGCGGCGGCCACGCAGCGCATGCCGGGGTGGCGCTCCTCGTCGTCGACCGACCAGCCGCGATGCTTGATAACGGCCAGATCATGGGCCAGCGCCGAAATATCGGAAAGCGTCTTGTCCGTGTAGCGCTGCAGGCCCGCCTTGCGCAAGATGGCGGCGACCCGTTCGGGCTCGAGATGCGCCAGCACCGCCTTGCCGATGCCGGAAGCATGGAACGGGCTGCGCGTGCCCGGCCGGAAAAAGGCGCGGATCGCCTGGTGCGTCTCGACCTGGCTGACGAAGACGACGCAATCGTCCTCGGCGACGCCGAGATTGGCGGTCTCGCCGGTCTTTTCCATCAATTCCTGCATGACGATGCGGGCACGGTCGACGAGCTTGCGGCGACGCAGGAAGGCAGCGCCCATGCGGTAGGTCTCCACGCCGACCGACCAGAGCTGGTCGGTCGTATCGAACTCGACCATGCCGTGGTTTTCCAGCGTCGTCAGCATGCGATAGGCTGTCGAGGCGGCAATGCCGCTTTGCGCCGCGATCTCGCTGAGCGACAGCCCGCTAGCCTCGGCGACGATGGCCAGGATCCGCAGCGCCCGGTCGAGCGACTGCACCGAGGCCGCTTCGGACGGGCCGTTGAAGGCGCGGGGCCGGCCGCGCTGGCGTTTTTCCGTCGTTTCCATACCGGCCATTCTCGCCGATTTGACGACGCATGCAATGAAAAAGTTTTTCAGTAGTGGCCTGGAGCGATTTTTTGGAAAAGGAAAAGTGAAGTGAAATCAGCCAATAACAGCGGTTTTCTAGAAATGAAAAAATATTCTGAAAAAATTGAAAAATCGAACGCACACTGGCATTCTCAAGCCAACCAACGAAATGGAGGCTTGCCATGGCCAGGATGCGCGCTGTCGACGCTGCGGTTCTCGTTCTCGAAAAGGAAGGCATCACCAATGCCTTCGGCGTGCCGGGCGCGGCGATCAACCCGCTCTATTCGGCGCTGAAGGCGCGCGGCACCATCCGCCATGTGCTGGCGCGCCATGTCGAAGGCGCCTCGCACATGGCCGAAGGTTATACGCGGGCCAAGGCCGGCAATATCGGGCTCTGCATCGGCACTTCCGGTCCGGCCGGCACCGACATGATCACCGGCCTCTATTCGGCCTCGGCGGATTCGATTCCGATCTTATGCATAACTGGTCAAGCTCCACGCGCGCGCCTCAACAAGGAGGATTTCCAGGCCGTCGACATCGCCTCGATCGCAGCACCGGTCGCCAAATGGGCCGTCACTGTCATGGAGCCCTATCTGGTGCCGATGACGCTGCAGAAGGCCTTCCATCTGATGCGCTCCTCGCGGCCCGGGCCGGTTCTGGTCGACCTGCCGGTCGACGTGCAGCTTGCCGAGATCGAATTCGACATCGATGCCTATGAGCCGCTCGCCCCCTTCAAGCCGGCGATAACGCGTGCCCAGGCCGAGAAGGCGCTGGCGATGCTCAACGAGGCTGAAAAGCCGCTGATCGTCGCCGGCGGCGGCATCATCAACGCCGACGCTTCCGATCTCTTGATCGAGTTCGCGGAAGTCACCGGCGTGCCGGTTATTCCGACCTTGATGGGCTGGGGCGCGATCCCCGACGACCACCGGCTGATGGCCGGCATGTGCGGCCTGCAGACGTCGCACCGCTACGGCAATGCGACGATGCTTGAGGCGGACTTCGTCTTCGGCATCGGCAACCGCTGGGCCAACCGCCACACCGGCTCGGTCGACGTCTACACCAAGGGGAAAAAATTCATTCATGTCGACATCGAGCCGACGCAGATCGGCCGTGTCTTCGCGCCGGATCTAGGCCTCGTCTCGGATGCGGGCGCCGCGCTGAAGATCCTGCTCGACGTCGCCACCGAATGGCGCTCGGCCGGCAAGCTGCGCGACTGGTCGGGCTGGGCGAAGGAGTGCCAGCAGCGCAAGAAGACGATGAAGCGCAAGACGCATTTCGAGCAGGTGCCGCTGAAGCCGCAGCGCGTCTATGAAGAGATGAACAAGGCGTTTGCCCGCGACACCACCTATGTCACCACGATCGGCCTGTCGCAGATCGCCGGCGCGCAGTTCCTGCATGTCTACAAGCCGCGCAACTGGATCAATTGCGGCCAGGCCGGCCCGCTCGGCTGGACACTGCCGGCGGCACTCGGCGTGCGCGCCGCGGATCCGGATCGCGACATCGTCGCGCTTTCCGGCGACTATGATTTCCAGTTCATGATCGAGGAGCTGGCCGTCGGTGCCCAGCACAAGCTGCCTTACATCCACGTCGTCGTGAACAACGCCTATCTCGGCCTCATACGCCAGGCGCAGCGCGGCTTCTCGATGGATTATGAAGTGAGCCTCGCCTTCGAGAACGTCAACCGTGCCGGCGATCCGGAGGCGGGCTACGGCGTCGACCATGTCGCGGTGGCCGAGGCGATGGGCTGCAAGGCGGTCCGCGTGACGAAGCCCGAGGAATTCGCCGGCGCCTTCAAGGAGGCGCAGCGGCTGATCAAGGAGCACCAGGTTCCGGTCGTTCTCGAATTCATCCTCGAGCGCGTCACCAACATTTCCATGGGCACGGAAATCGACAAGGTCACCGAATTCGAGGAGCTTGCCGAGCGCAATGAGGACGCGCCGACAGCCATCATGATGTTGGATTGAGTTCAGGCGGACCAAGGAGAAAAAGAATGCCGCGTTTTTCAGCCAATCTCTCGATGCTCTTCGGCGAGCACGAGTTCCTCGATCGTTTCGATGCCGCCGCCCGCGTCGGCTTCAAGGGCGTCGAATATATCGGCCCGTATGAGCATGCCCCGGATGTCGTGGCGGCGCGACTGAAGAAGAACGGCCTGACACAGGTTCTGTTCAATCTGCCGGCCGGCGACTGGGCGAAGGGCGAACGCGGGATTGCCGTGCTGCCGGATCGGGTGCCGGAATTCCGGCAGGGCGTCGCCAAGGCGATCAGCTATGCGCATGCGCTGGGCTGCGAACAGATCAACTGTCTCGCCGGCATCGCGCCGCAGGGCGCCGACCGCACGGTGCTGGAAGACGTCTTTGCCGAAAACCTCGCCTTCGCGGCCGAGAAGCTGGAGCAGGCCGGCATCAGGCTCTTGATCGAGCCGATCAACACCCGTGATATCCCCGGCTTCTTCCTGAATTACTCAGACCAGGCTCTAGCGCTGATCGACCGCATCGGCTCAAAGAACCTGTTCCTGCAATACGACATCTATCACATGCAGATCATGGAGGGGGATCTCGCCCGTACAATCGAAGCCAACCTCGGCCGCATCGCGCATATTCAGCTTGCGGACAATCCCGGCCGTCATGAGCCGGGGACGGGCGAGATCAACTATCCCTTCCTCTACGACCACATCGACCGCCTCGGCTATTCCGGCTGGATCGGCGCCGAATACAAGCCGAAGGCCGGCACCGAGGCGGGGCTCGGCTGGTTCCGCGAATTCGCCGGGCAGGGGAGCGCGGCGGCTTAAGAACCTGCGGCGAAGCTGCCAATCTCCCCACCTGTGGGGGAGATGGCCGGCAGGCCAGAGGGGGGCGCGAAGGAACGCGACCTCGACAATTACGACGGAGAACAACATGGACACCATCGGCTTCATCGGCCTCGGCATCATGGGCGCGCCGATGGCGGGCCATCTTCTCGCTGCCGGCTACACGGTCGTCGCCAGCGACCATCGCTCCAAGCCGCCCGCCGATCTCGTCGCCAAGGGTCTGAAGACTGTTTCCGGCCACGACGCTGTTGCGGGGGCTGCCGACATCATCATCACCATGGTGCCCGACACGCCCCAAGTCGCCGCCGTTCTCTTCGGCGAGAACGGCGTCGCCTCCGGCTTGACCGAGGGCAAGCTCGTCATCGACATGAGCTCGATCTCGCCGATCGCCACCAAGGAATTTGCCAAGAAGATCAACGATCTCGGCTGCGACTATCTCGACGCGCCGGTGTCGGGCGGCGAGGTCGGCGCCAAGGCGGCCTCGCTCACCATTATGGTCGGCGGTGAGGAGAAGTCGTTCGAACGCGCCAGGCCGGTGTTCGAGAAGATCGGCAAGAATATCACGCTGGTCGGCCCGAACGGGGTCGGCCAGACCACCAAGGTCGCCAACCAGATCGTCGTGGCGCTGACCATCGAAGCCGTCGGCGAAGCGCTGGTCTTCGCCTCGAAGGCCGGCGCCGATCCGGCCAAGGTCAGACAGGCGCTGATGGGCGGGCTCGCCGCCTCGCGCATCCTCGAAGTGCATGGCGAGCGCATGATCAAACGCACCTTCGCGCCCGGTTTCCGCATCGAGCTGCACCAGAAGGACCTCAACCTGGCGCTGGAAGGCGCCAAGGCGCTCGGTGTGTCGCTGCCCAACACCTCGACCACGCAGCAGCTCTTCAATTCCTGCGCCGCCAATGGCGGCGCCAAGGAGGATCACTCCGCGCTGGTCAGGGCGCTGGAGCGGATGGCGGGGCATGAAGTGGCGAAGGAGCGAATAGCGAGTAGGGAGTAGCGAATAGGGGGTGCGGGGCCGAAGGATCGTGTCCCGAATATTCGCTATTCGCTATTCGCTACTCCCTACTCGCTATGAATTTCCTCGCCGCATAAAGGCTCACCGCCGCCGCGTTCGAAACGTTGAGTGAGTGGATCGCGCCTGGCATGTCCAGGCGGGCGAGCGTCGTCACCGTCTCGCGGGTTTTCTGGCGCAGGCCCTTGCCTTCCGCGCCCAGCACCAGCGCGATCCTCTCGCCGGCGAAGGTTTTCTCCAGTTCGGCCGGCCCTTCCGAATCGAGCCCGATGGTTTGGAAACCGGCCTCATGCAGCTGTCCCAGCGCATCGGCGAGGTTCTTCACCTCGATCTGGTCGATATGCTCGAGCGCGCCGGAAGCGGATTTCGCCAGCACGCCCGATTCCTGCGGGCTGTGACGGGCAGCCGTGATCAGCGCGCCGGCGCCGAAGGCAACCGCGGAGCGCAGAATGGCGCCGACATTGTGCGGGTCCGTCACCTGGTCGAGCACCAGCACCAGCCTGGTGTCGCCAAGCGCGTCGAGACGCTTCGGCTTGAGCGGCTCGGCCTCGATCAGCACGCCCTGATGCACGGCGTCCGATCCGGTGATCCTGTCGATGTCCTTCGGTTCGACCAGCTCGGCCTTGAAGGGCAGGGCGGCAAGGTCGGGAATCGAAAGCCGCTCGGCGGCGTTGCGCGTCACCAGCATCGTCCTGATCTTGCGCCGCGGATTGTCGAGCGCGGCCCGCACCGTATGTAGGCCGTAAAGCCGCACCAGCCCGTCGGCGGCAGCCTCGCCCGGCGGCACCGGCTGGCGCGGCCGGAATGCCGGCGCGCCGCCTGCCTTCTGGTCGCGATGCGCGCGCCTTAGCTTGGCGTAGTGGGTGTCCTTGCGCGAGCCGGACTTGTTGCTTTTATCGTCGCTCATGACGGCCTCTATAGCCGTCCCGTCCGGCTAAGGATATGGGCTGGACAAATGAATGCCGAACATCCTCGAAAAACCCTGGCCGCGCCGGTTGACACCCACCGGCCTTGCCGCCATAAGGCGCTTCGCTGATTTCGGAGAAGATCTTACTCGGGCTCCGGATCGGCGGAAATGCCTCGTTGCATGGCTCCGGCGGCAGACTGGAGAGGTGCCCGAGTGGTTAAAGGGGACGGACTGTAAATCCGTTGGCTTAGCCTACGTTGGTTCGAATCCAACCCTCTCCACCACTGCCGGCCCGGAAGCCCTGAAACGAAAAGTCTCGGACCGAAAATGCGTGGCGCTTTTCGGATGAATCCGGTACCTCAGTGCAAGGCGCGGGTATAGCTCAGTGGTAGAGCAGCAGCCTTCCAAGCTGAATATGCGGGTTCGATTCCCGCTACCCGCTCCAGATTTCTTCCCGAGAATCCTCAAATGAAACGCCGCGCGCCGTGGCACGCGGCGCGCTAGCAGGCCACTTCCCTAGCTGTTGAAGGCTGAAACGACCTGATGGTGCTGCGGGATTTGGCCGTTCGGCGTCAGCTTGTCGACGATGCCGGGCAGCGCCGTGGAGAGCTGCTGCAGCAATTCCTGCTCGCTCATCCCGGTGCGCTGCGCGATCTCGCGGATCACCGAGGGCCCGAGCGCCGAGCCGAGATCACCCGGGTTGATCGGTTGGTTCTGGCCGGTACCGACCCAGGAGTCGGCGACATTGCCGTGGCCAGCGTTCTTGAGCTTGTCGAGCAGGCCGCCGAGACCGCCGAGCAGGCCGCCATCGGCGGACACGTCGGTTCCCGCAGGCGTCGGCGCCGGCGCTTGCGGCGCGGCCGCCTCTTCGCTTCTGCCGCTCAGCATCTTGCCGACCAAAAGCGCGCCGAGCGCGATCATCAGGGGTTTGGTGATGTTGCCGCCCGGAACGGCATTGTCGAAAAGGCCCATAATGGATCTCCTTGTCCAGCCAAGTCCGCCCGGCCCCAGAATGGCGCAAACAGGCGGAATTTCAAGCTGACTTGAGCTTTTGACAATCATGTGACCATGATGGCGCGGCGGGGGAATTTTGGAGGGAATTATGGGCATCATCAGCTGGATCATTCTCGGCCTTATCGCCGGGTTCATCGGCAGCAAGATCGTCAACAAGACAGGCCAGGGCATGATCATGGATATCGTGCTCGGCATTGTCGGCGCCATCGTTGGCGGGTTGATCTTCAGCGCCTTTGGCTCGTCGGGTGTCACCGGTCTCAACATCTGGAGCCTGATCGTGGCCGTGATCGGCTCGATCGTCGTGCTTTGGGCCTATCACCAGATTTCCGGCAAGCGCACGCTGTAGAAGGCCAGGGATCAGCCAGTAGGCTGCTGGAGGTCGGCCCGGTCGGGTCGACCCAGGCTGGAGGCGCGCCATCAGGCGACCATGGCCAGCCGGCGTTTTCTTTCGTCGAGCGAGACGATGGCGAGACCGCTGGCTAGCACCAGCAGGATGCCGCAGACCGCGAGCGCGTTAGGAAATTGTCCGAACACCAGCAGGCCCGAAATGACCGCCCAGACGGTGAAGCAGTAATAGAAGGGCGCGACCGCGCTTGTCGGCCCGACCCGGTAGGCCATGAAGATGAAGAAATGGCCGAAGATCAGGAACAGGCCGGCGCCGGCGATCAGGAGCAGATGATGTCCTTCGGGCATCACCCATTGTTCGGAGACAAGGTGCGCCGCGCCTGAACCGGCCAGCACCACCACGACCGCGGAGATGGCGACGATCATGCCCGGCACTTCGGCGCCCACCTTGCGCCCGGCAAGGTCGCGCACCGCCGCGAAGGCGGCGTTGCCGAGCGCCAGCAGCGCATAAACCGAAATGCCCTGCATCGTCGGCTGCGCCACCATGAGCGCCCCGACAAAGCCAAGGCCGATCAGCGCCATGCGCGTGGCGCCGATCTTTTCGCCGAACAGCATCGAGGAGCCGACCAGCACGATGAGCGGCGTGACTTGCCCGAGCGCGGTGGAATCCGCGATCTGCATGTTGGCTAAAGCGACGACGTAACACAGGATCGCCAGCAGCTCGAACAAGTTGCGGCGCAGCACCTTGCGCTCGAAGAGCAGCGGGATCTGCCTGGCATAGCCCAGCATCAGAAGCAGCGGCACGCCCCACAGCGTGGCGGCAGCACCCCGCAGCAGGAGAACTTCATAAGGCGGCAATCCGACGGTGGCGAGCTTCATCATCGTGTCGTTGACGAGGTAGGACCCCGTCGAGACGATCATGAACAGCGGGCCGCGGATATTGGATGGAATGAACTGCATCCGGCGAACAAGATCAGAGCGGCGTCGTGGCGGCAATGGGCCAGGCCGGAGCCTTTGATTTTACACGCGGCAGCCCTATATCCGCGCCATATCCCACCGAAATCGACCATTGGTTCGGGTCGAGCAAGAATCCGCTCAGCCACAAGGTACTTGTGTTTTTCAGCCGTTGTCGCTAATCGCCCCGCATTCGACTGAACTGAAGGTCAAGGCCGTCCAAGGAAAGAGACTATGGCAAAAGGTAAATTCGAGCGCACCAAGCCGCATGTGAACATTGGCACGATCGGTCACGTCGATCATGGCAAGACGTCGCTGACGGCGGCGATCACGAAGTATTTTGGCGAATACAAGCGCTATGACCAGATTGACGCGGCACCGGAAGAGAAGGCGCGCGGCATCACGATCTCGACGGCGCATGTCGAGTATGAGACGGCCAACCGTCACTATGCCCATGTCGACTGCCCCGGCCACGCCGACTATGTGAAGAACATGATCACGGGTGCGGCGCAGATGGACGGCGCGATCCTGGTGGTTTCGGCCGCCGACGGCCCGATGCCGCAGACCCGCGAGCACATCCTGCTTGCCCGCCAGGTCGGCGTGCCCTCGATCGTGGTGTTCCTGAACAAGGTCGACCAGGTCGACGACGCCGAGCTGCTGGAGCTGGTCGAGCTCGAGGTTCGCGAGCTTCTGTCGAAGAACGAGTTCCCCGGCGACGACATTCCGATCGTCAAGGGTTCGGCGCTGGCTGCGTTGGAAGATTCCAACAAGACCATCGGCGAGGACGCCATTCGCGAGCTGATGGCGCAGGTCGACGCCTATATCCCGACGCCGGTTCGTCCGCTGGACAAGCCGTTCCTGATGCCGATCGAGGACGTGTTCTCGATCTCGGGCCGCGGCACGGTTGTGACCGGCCGCGTCGAGCGCGGCGTGGTCAAGGTCGGCGAGGAGCTGGAGATCGTCGGCATCCGTCCGACCACCAAGACGACCTGCACGGGCGTTGAGATGTTCCGCAAGCTGCTCGACCAGGGTCAGGCCGGCGACAACATCGGCGCGCTGCTGCGCGGCGTCGACCGTGAAGGCGTGGAGCGCGGCCAGGTTCTGGCCAAGCCCGGCACGGTCAAGCCGCACAAGAAGTTCGTGGCCGAAGCCTACATCCTGACCAAGGACGAGGGCGGCCGTCACACGCCGTTCTTCACCAACTACCGTCCGCAGTTCTACTTCCGCACGACGGACGTGACGGGCATCGTGACGCTGCCGGCCGGCACCGAGATGGTGATGCCCGGCGACAACATCACCGTCGACGTCGAGCTGATCGTGCCGATCGCGATGGAAGAGAAGCTGCGCTTCGCCATCCGTGAAGGCGGCCGCACCGTCGGTGCCGGCATCGTCGTCACCATCAAGGAATAATCGATCCGGCCACTGCCGGTTCGACAAGGAAAGGGCGGTCTTCGGGCCGCCCTTTTGTTTGAAGCAGTGCTGCCAAGCCCTTTTCAATTCTGTTGCAACCACCGGCGCCGCAACTAGTATGGTTGCACCGAGGGGCTTGCCAGACGTGGTTTCCACATTCCGTTCAAAGACCATGCGGTGTTGGCGCGGGCTGCTTCGGCTGGGATTGGCCGCCGCGATGGGGCTGGCCGCCTTCGGCGCCGGCGCAAAGGAAGAGCCGCCGGACTACGGTCCGACCATGCGCTTCGTCGTGGTGCGCAGCAGCGCGCCGGGCTGCGAGCCGAACTGCCCGGAATGGATTTCTGCCGAAGGCACGATCGAGGCCGGCACGCCGGCGCTACTGAAACGCCTGCTGAAGACGCTCGGCGGGCGGCAATTGCCCATCGTCGTCAATTCTCCCGGCGGCAATGTCGATGCCGCGCTGCAGCTTGGCCGCATGGTCCGCAAGAACAAGCTCGATATCGCGGTCGGCATCACGGAATTTTCCGGCTGCTCGCCGGGGACGAAAAATTGCCGGGACAATGACGGCAAGGGTCAGCCCTATTCCGGCGTCGCTTACGACAGCGGCGCGATGTGCAATTCGGCCTGTCCGCTGATGTTTGCCGGCGGCATCCACCGCGTCGTCGGCGAATGGGCCTATCTCGGCGTCCATCAGATCACCACCACCTACCAGCGCGAAAAACTGCTCTACCGCACCACCTACCGGGTTGTGAACGGCAAGAAGAAGATCATCGGCACCAAGATCGTCAGCCGCAAGAATGCCGGCAGCTACAAGACCTATGAGATGAGCAAGGCGATCGAGAAGCGGCTGTCGGCCTATTTGAAGGAGATGGGCGTCGAGCAGGGCGTGCTGGGCGTGATGAAGGCCACACCTGCCAGCGACATCAGGCAGATCGAGCCCGATGACATGCTGGAGATGAAGCTCGTGACCAGCCTCGATTCGCTCGATCTGCTGACGGAGAGAACCATTTGCCAGCGCCATCCGGCACCGGCGAATTGTCGCGAGATTCCCGCGAACGGCGCGCCCGTCGCGGTCGCGGCAGTAGAGGCCGGACCTTCTTATACAGCGCCGGCGCCGCCGCCGACACCGCAAGCCCACGAACAGCAGATGCGTTTCGTTCTTGTTCGCGGCAGCAACCCGCTATGCAATCCCGATTGTCCGGAATGGATTTCGGCGGAAGGCACGATCGCCGCAGATACGGCCGACAAGCTGCGCCAGCTGCTCGATACAATCCGTGAGCGCCGGTTGCCGGTCGTAATCAACTCGCCGGGTGGAGATGTGCAGGCTGCGCTCGCCGCGGGCAGGCTGATCCGCGAGCACGGCTTGGATATCGCGGTCGCCCGAACGGATTTTCTCGACTGCGATCCGGGCGCCGTGGGGTGCGTCGCGGCCGACGGTCTCCATGCCGGGCTCACCATAGATGCCGGCGCCGAATGCGACGCCGCCTGCGCGGTGATGGTCGCCGGCGGCGTCCGGCGCCTCGTTGGCGACGGTGCGCGCTTCCTCGTGCATTCCATGGGCATGGAAGACAAGGTCAGGGCCTATCTCGACGAGATGGCGGTCGGCTCGGGCTTTTTCGCCGCCATGCAGTCGGCCGAATATGCAAAGCACAGGGAACTCAGCCGGGACGAACTGAAGACATTCGGGCTGACGACCGGACCGCAATCGGTGGACGCGCTGACGGGCGCCACCATTTGCAGATCCGCACCCAGGCCGGACAATTGCCGGGCTCTTCCGTCCGCCGATGCCGAGGCGAAGGCGCCGGCGAAGCTGTAGATCAGGATGACGTTTCGGTGAATCGCCATCCTGATCTAACTCTTTGTTGGAGCATGATCTTCTCCGAAAACCGGTTTCCACTTTTTGCATTCGCTGACCTTCGGTTCGGGATCATGCTCTAGCTGCGCACTGGCCATCGAGGCAGGTTGAGCGGGGCAGGGCGCTGCCGCTATCTTGCTGTATGCACAGGGAGGAGCGGCGATGAGCGAGGACATCCCGACTTTGTACGAATGGGCCGGCGGCAGCGAGGCGCTGAACCGGCTGACCCGGACCTTTTATGACAAGGTGGCGGCAGATCCGGTCGTCGGGCCGGTGTTCAGGATGATGTCGCCGGATCACCCGATGCATGTCGCCGCCTTCGTCGGCGAGGTCTTCGGCGGCCCGAAGACCTACAGCGAGAAGCATGGCGGCCATCGCGAGATGGTGATGCATCATCTCGGCAAGCATCTGACCGAGGAGCAGCGCCGCCGCTGGATCAATCTCCTTGCCGACGCGGCGGATGAGGTCGGCCTGCCCGATGACCCCGAGTTCCGCTCGGCCTTCATGGGCTATGTCGAATGGGGATCGCGGCTGGCGAAGATGAACTCGAATCTGGGCGAGACCTGCGATCCCGAGACCGAGCCGATGCCCGCCTGGGGCTGGGGCGTGCCGGGCGGGCCATACAAGCCGCCGGCCGGCAAGTCGTAGGCGCGGGGGTTGTTTGGCGAGCGCGATCGGTCGCCGGCGGTAATGGAATCCAGATTTCCGGCAAAGGGTTTCAAAACCACTGCAGAGTGCTCTTTACAGAGCGCACGGAAGCTTTTAGGAAGCGCCTGCGCCGAACAAGCGCATGCACGGGCATAGCTCAGTTGGTAGAGCGGCGGTCTCCAAAACCGCAGGTCGTAGGTTCGAGCCCTGCTGCCCGTGCCATTCCTTCAAGAGGGCAGGCATCTGGCAACCGCCCTCTCGATCGCCGAAATCAGCCTTTTCTTCCGCGCGTCTGCCGGCCCTTGAGGTCATCTACCTGCCGGCCCGTGTCGCGGGCCTGTGAGTGGCAAAATCGTTGCGCCTTAAGACCAACGATGTAAGGTTTCGTCCTTAGCGCTTGACTGCAACCGCTGTTCTTAGGCCGCCAAGCAGGGATGTAACTCTCCCCTTTCTTGACGCAACGTAGGTGGCGGGTCTTGATAGCCAAGGGCGCAAAGAGCGACACCTCTTTCTGGTGGGAGGACAAAAATACATCCCCTGGTTATCGACGCGAAGCCTCAACCTATTTCGATTGATCTTGCTAACGCCGCAGTTCTCGTCGTGGACATGCAGAATGACTTCGGCTCGCAAGGTGGAATGTTCGACAGAGCCGGAATCGATATCTCCGGTATTCAACGGGCTGTCGGCCCTACGGCCAGAGTAATAGCTGCCGCTCGCGGTTTGAGAGTGCCGGTTATCTATCTGAAGATGGGTTATTGTTCCGACCTCTCGGACCTTGGGACATCGGACGCCCCCAACCGTCTCCGACATCTCCAGATCTTTGGGGTCGGTGAGAGCATCACGGCCCCGGATGGCAGCGAGAGCCGGATTCTGATCCGCGACACCTGGGGAACGGATATTGTTAACGACCTCAAGCCAGAGGCAGGGGATGTGGTCGTCTACAAAACGCGGTTCAGCGGTTTCTACGAGACCGAACTCGATTCGGTTCTGAAAACCGCAGGTATCAAACACCTCATCGTGACAGGATGCACGACCAGCGTGTGCGTGGAATCGACAATTCGGGATGCCTTCTTTAGGGACTACCACTGCATACTGCTGACGGATTGCACCAGCGAGCCCATCGCCTGGGACGCATCAAGGAGCAATCATGAAGCCTCGATCACGCTCGTGCAGATACTCTTCGGATGGACATCGACGTCCGACGATTTCCTGAAGGCGATCGAGGAGCGAGTTCAGGGACGTCTTGAACTAGCCGAATGAGCTGACGAGGCGGCGTATCGCCACGATCCGCGCCTTCTCTTTCGGTAGCCACGTCGTCGACCCGAACCCGTCAAGATCTCCAGCCGACGGACCGGTTCCTCCTCCTGGATTTAAGCTTAATCTCTGAAATCGTCATATGTCGAGACCTTCAAGGCTCCGCAGCGGCCGCTCCGGCGTTGAAAATCGGCGGACGGCTTGCCATATGGCAGGAATTGGGGCATAAGCCCCGTATAGCCGGGACGGGACGACTGGATGGTTCCGAGGCGGCGTTGAGACATAAAGCGGACCCTTGCCACTTGCGTGGATTAAGAATCGGTTTTATGTAGACAAGACAGACACGCGACGCGTGGAGCTGGGAAGCCGGCTTTACGCGTCTGATTTGCGTGGGTGAAATAGCGGCGCTGATTCGCGCCGCATGGAGCCCAGGCGGCACGTCCCGGTCAGCGGGATCATCCAGGAGGCCCGGCCAACGGGTCTCGAAAACAGGCGGCGCATGGCTTCGAAAACCACTAATCCCTTCACCTTTCTCCAGCAGGTTCGCGCGGAGACGGCCAAGGTGACATGGCCTTCGCGGCGCGAAACCATGATCTCGACCGTGATGGTCCTGATATTCGCGGTGATCGCGATGCTGTTCTTCTTCGCTGCCGATATTCTGATGGGCTATGCGATCGAGTGGATCCTGGGTCTCGGGCATTAATTCGGCGGATTACGGAGAGGTCGTGAAATGACTGCGCGGTGGTATATCGTCCACGCCTATTCGAACTTCGAGAAGAAGGTCGCCGAGGACATCGAGAACAAGGCCAAGCAGAAGGGCTTGGCCGGGGACATTGAGCAGATCGTGGTCCCGACCGAGAAGGTTGTCGAGATCCGTCGCGGCCGCAAGGTCGATGCCGAGCGCAAGTTCTTCCCGGGCTACGTGCTCTTGAAGGCAAATCTGACCGACGCCGTGTTCTCGCTGGTCAAGAACACGCCGAAGGTCACCGGCTTCCTGGGCGACTCCAAGCCCGTGCCGATCACCGAGACCGAGGCGCAGCGCATCCTGAACCAGGTCCAGGAAGGCGTCGAGCGGCCGAAGCCTTCGGTCACCTTCGAGATCGGCGAGGCTATTCGCGTTTCGGACGGTCCTTTCGCGTCGTTCAACGGCGTCGTCCAGGAGGTGGATGAGGAGCGGGCTCGCCTCAAGGTGGAAGTTTCGATCTTCGGGCGCGCCGTGCCCGTCGATCTGGAGTTCGGGCAGGTCGAAAAGGGCTGATCCGCATACCCGCGCCCGAAAGGGCGTCGGGATACCGCGCCGTAAGGCGTCGGGTGGCGGCGTGAACAGACGCCGCATGAACGGGTGGGAGGCGAAGGCGGCATAGCCGGCCGTCGGAACCGCACCACCAGACTGCAACCGCCGCGTTTCCCGGGTAACGGGGCCGGCATGAGAAAAGGCAGGAATAGAGATGGCTAAGAAAGTTGCAGGCCAGCTCAAGCTCCAGGTTGCCGCGGGCTCGGCCACGCCGTCGCCCCCGATCGGCCCGGCGCTTGGTCAGCGCGGCATCAACATCATGGAATTCTGCAAGGCGTTCAACGCGCAGACCCAGGAGCTAGAGAAGGGATCGCCGATCCCGGTCGTCATCACCTACTACCAGGACAAGTCGTTCACCTTCGTCATGAAGACGCCGCCGGTGAGCTACTTCCTGAAGAAGGCCGCCAACCTGAAGTCGGGCTCCAAGGAGCCGGGCAAGGTCAAGGCCGGCACGATCAGCCGCGACAAGGTGCGCGCGATCGCCGAGCAGAAGATGAAGGACCTGAACGCAAACGACGTCGAGGCGGCCATGCGCATGGTCGAGGGCTCCGCCCGCTCGATGGGCCTGGAAGTGGTGGGCTAAGATCATGGCAAAGATTGCAAAGCGTGTTGCCAAGAGCCGCGAAGGCATCGATCCGAACAAGGCTTACGGCCTCTCCGAGGCGCTGCAGCTCCTCAAGGACCGGTCCGCGGTGAAGTTCGACGAGACCGTCGAAATCTCGATGAACCTCGGCGTCGATCCGCGCCATGCCGACCAGATGGTCCGCGGCGTGGTCAATCTGCCGAACGGCACCGGCCGCTCGGTGCGCGTCGCCGTGTTTGCGCGTGGCGACAAGGCCGAGGAAGCCAAGGCCGCCGGCGCCGATATCGTCGGCGCCGAGGACCTTGTCGACATCGTCCAGAAGGGCACGATCGATTTCGATCGCTGCATCGCCACGCCGGACATGATGCCGCTGGTCGGTCGTCTGGGTAAGGTTCTCGGCCCGCGCGGCATGATGCCGAACCCGAAGGTCGGCACTGTGACCACCGATGTGGCCGCGGCCGTCAAGGCTTCGAAAGGCGGCGCCGTCGAGTTCCGCGTCGAGAAGGCCGGCATCGTCCAGGCCGGCGTCGGCAAGGTCTCGTTCGACGTCAAGGCGCTGGAAGAAAATGTCCGCGCCTTCGCCGACGCGGTGACCAAGGCCAAGCCCGCGGGCGCCAAGGGCAACTACGTCAAGAAGGTGTCGGTCACCTCGACGATGGGCCCCGGCCTCAAGCTCGACATCGCGACGCTCGCCGCGTCGTAAGTGTCGGCCGATCGGGTAAGGCCGATCGCAAGGGCATGATCCTGAAAAGCGGGAACATGCTCCAGCAAGAAAGAATTCCGGACCGCCGATCCGTCGGCGGCCCGGTACCCGGAAGCCGAAAGGTTTCCGGATATCCTGTCCGAGATTGCAGGCGGCCCAAAAGCCTTAATTCGATTGGGCCTGCATGAGACGGGTGAAGACCCGACAAAGGAGCCAAGCTCCAATGAAAGGTTCGAACCGTGTTTGCCTTTTGTCTGCGCACTATCCGGCGTGCCGGCTGGTGTGGCGAAAGGGGGCAGGATCCTCGAGCGTCGTTCGGGAGATCCGTTACTGGATGGCCCGGCCGGCAAAAGGCAACCGACGCCTGACCTCGTCAATGGGGCAGGGGTCAACTGGAGATAGGCAGTGGACAGAGCGGAAAAACGCGAACTCGTCACGGGCCTGAATGATGCGTTTTCAAGCGCTGGTTCAGTCGTCGTGGCCCACTACGCCGGTATCACCGTCGCGCAAATGAACGACCTTCGGTCGAAGATGCGCGCCGCCGGTGGCACCGTCAAAGTCGCGAAGAACCGTCTCGCCAAGATCGCTCTTCAGGGCACGGACTCCGCATCGATCATCGATCTGTTCAAGGGACAGACGCTGGTCGCTTATTCGGAGGATCCGATTGCGGCGCCGAAGGTCGCGTCCGATTTCGCCAAGGGGAATGACAAGTTGATCATTCTCGGTGGCGCGATGGGTGCGACCTCGCTCGACGCCGACGGTGTGAAGGCACTCGCCACACTACCGTCGCTCGACGAGCTGCGCGCCAAGCTGGTTGGCATGATCGCCACGCCGGCTACCCGGATCGCCCAGATCGTCAATGCGCCCGCGGCTTCGGTCGCGCGTGTCATCGGCGCTTACGCCCGGAAGGACGAGGCGGCATGAGGCCGTTCCTCGCTGTCAACAACACACGTTCGAACCTAGTGAAGGAATACAAAAATGGCTGATCTTGCAAAGATCGTAGACGACCTTTCGAAGCTGACCGTCCTCGAGGCGGCCGAGCTGTCGAAGCTCCTGGAAGAGAAGTGGGGCGTTTCGGCCGCCGCTCCGGTGGCGGTTGCCGCTGCCGGCGGCGCTGGTGCCGCTGCCGCTGCTCCGGCTGAAGAGAAGACGGAATTCGACGTCGTTCTCGCCGATGCCGGCGCCCAGAAGATCAACGTCATCAAGGAAGTCCGCGCCATCACCGGCCTTGGCCTCAAGGAAGCCAAGGACCTGGTCGAAGCGGCTCCGAAGCCGGTCAAGGAAGGCGTTTCCAAGGCCGACGCCGACAAGTTCAAGGCTCAGCTGGAAGCAGCTGGCGCCAAGGTCGAGCTGAAGTAAGCCTGTTAGGCGAGGGCGGACGGTCTCGCGCCGTCCGCCCCCTCCCTTGGACTGAGGGAGGGTTCTGTCACGCGAGGCGTTTGAAAACCTCTTTCCTGAGGGCCGAAAAGCGGCCCTCCGGAAACGGGTTTTCTCCCGTTTTAGCCGGTAGCCGCCAAGCGATTGGCCCAAGAAATTGGCAGGGGCGGCCGGAAAAACAGATAGGGGCAGCCGCCGAGGCAGCCCGTTGGTGCAAGGCGAGCCGCGGCGAGGTTCGTCCCGAGTTTATAGCTAAGGAGCGACGATGGCCCAGACCCAGACTTTCAATGGCCGCAGACGCGTACGCAAGTTCTTCGG
This sequence comes from Mesorhizobium sp. Ca11, assembly GCF_020165275.1. Classification (NCBI taxonomy): domain Bacteria; kingdom Pseudomonadati; phylum Pseudomonadota; class Alphaproteobacteria; order Hyphomicrobiales; family Phyllobacteriaceae; genus Mesorhizobium; species Mesorhizobium sp. Ca11. Next base: position 172,252 of record NZ_JAIUHU010000006.1, read on the forward strand.
AAAGATCCCGGAAGTTGCGGAGATGCCGAACCTCATTGAGGTCCAGAAGGCATCCTATGACCAGTTCCTGATGGTGGACGAGCCCAAGGGCGGCCGTCCGGACGAAGGACTGCAGGCCGTTTTCAAGTCGGTCTTCCCGATCTCCGACTTTTCCGGCTCCTCGATGCTGGAGTTCGTGAAGTACGAGTTCGAGGCACCGAAATTCGACGTTGACGAGTGCCGTCAGCGCGACCTGACCTATGCTGCGCCGCTGAAGGTGACGCTGCGCCTCATCGTGTTCGATATCGACGAGGATACCGGCGCCAAGTCGATCAAGGACATCAAGGAGCAGGACGTCTACATGGGCGACATGCCGCTCATGACGTCGAACGGCACCTTCATCGTCAACGGCACCGAGCGCGTCATCGTCTCGCAGATGCACCGTTCGCCGGGCGTCTTCTTCGACCATGACAAGGGCAAGTCGCACTCGTCGGGCAAGCTTCTGTTTGCCGCGCGTGTCATTCCCTACCGCGGTTCGTGGCTCGACATCGAGTTCGACTCCAAGGATGTCGTGCATGCCCGCATCGACCGCCGCCGCAAGATTCCGGTGACGTCGCTGCTGATGGCGCTCGGCATGGACGGCGAGGAGATCCTGTCGACCTTCTACAACAAGATCACCTATAAGCGCGCCGGCGACCACTGGCGGATTCCGTTCAACGTCGAGCGTTTCCGCGGCCTCAAGGCCGTCGGCGACCTGGTCGACGCCGATACCGGCGAGATCGTGGTCGAGCAAGGCAAGAAGATCACCGCCCGCCAGGCACGTCAGCTCGGCGAGAAGGGTCTCAAGGCCATCAAGGCGACCGACGAGGACCTGCTTGGCAACTACCTTGCCGAGGACATCGTCAACTACGGCACCGGCGAGATATTCCTCGAAGCCGGCGACGAGATCGACGACAAGACGCTGAAGGTGCTGCTCAGCACCGGCGAGGACGAGATCCAGATCCTGGACATCGACCACGTTAATGTCGGCGCCTACATCCGCAACACGCTCAACGTCGACAAGAACGAGAGCCGCCAGGACGCGCTGTTCGACATCTACCGTGTCATGCGCCCGGGCGAGCCGCCGACGCTCGAGACCGCCGAAGCCATGTTCAACTCGCTGTTCTTCGACAGCGAGCGCTACGATCTGTCGGCCGTAGGCCGCGTCAAGATGAACATGCGCCTCGAGCTCAAGGCTGAGGACACCGTGCGCGTCCTGCGCAAGGAAGATATCCTGGCCGTGGTCAAGACGCTGGTCGAGCTGCGTGACGGCAAGGGCGAGATCGACGACATCGACAATCTCGGCAACCGCCGCGTGCGTTCGGTCGGCGAGTTGATGGAGAACCAGTACCGCGTCGGCCTACTGCGCATGGAGCGCGCGATCAAGGAACGCATGTCCTCGATCGAGATCGACACGGTCATGCCGCAGGACCTGATCAACGCCAAGCCGGCGGCCGCCGCCGTGCGTGAGTTCTTCGGTTCCTCGCAGCTGTCGCAGTTCATGGACCAGACCAACCCGCTCTCGGAGATCACCCACAAGCGTCGCCTGTCGGCGCTTGGACCGGGCGGTCTGACCCGCGAGCGCGCCGGCTTCGAGGTGCGTGACGTGCATCCGACGCATTACGGCCGCATCTGCCCGATCGAGACGCCGGAAGGCCCGAATATCGGTCTGATCAACTCTTTGGCCACTTTTGCGCGCGTCAACAAGTACGGCTTCATCGAAAGCCCGTACCGCAAGATCGTGGGCGGCAAGCTGACCAACGAGGTTGTCTACCTGTCGGCGATGGAAGAGGCCAAGCACTATGTCGCGCAGGCCAACGCCGAGCTCGACAAGAACGGCAGTTTTGTCGACGAGTTCGTCATTTGCCGTAATGCCGGCGAAGTGATGATGGCGCCTCGCGAGAACGTCGACCTGATGGACGTCTCGCCGAAGCAGATGGTGTCCGTCGCGGCAGCGCTCATCCCGTTCCTCGAGAACGACGACGCCAACCGCGCGCTGATGGGCTCGAACATGCAGCGTCAGGCCGTGCCGCTGGTGCGCGCTGAAGCGCCGTTCGTCGGCACCGGCATGGAGCCGGTCGTCGCCCGCGACTCGGGCGCTGCCATCGGCGCCCGCCGAGGCGGCGTGGTCGACCAGGTGGATGCCACCCGTATCGTCATCCGCGCCACGGAAGATCTCGATCCCGGCAAGTCCGGCGTCGATATCTACCGGCTGATGAAGTTCCAGCGTTCGAACCAGAACACCTGCATCAACCAGCGTCCGCTGGTGCGCATGGGCGACCGCGTCAACAAGGGCGACATCATTGCCGACGGTCCGTCGACCGAGCTCGGCGATCTGGCGCTCGGCCGCAACGTGCTGGTCGCGTTCATGCCGTGGAACGGCTACAACTACGAGGACTCGATCCTGCTCTCCGAGCGCATCGTGGCCGACGACGTCTTCACCTCGATCCATATCGAGGAGTTCGAGGTCATGGCGCGCGACACCAAGCTCGGGCCGGAGGAAATCACGCGCGACATTCCGAACGTTTCGGAAGAGGCGCTGAAAAACCTCGACGAGGCCGGCATCGTCTATATCGGTGCTGAAGTGCAGCCGGGCGACATCCTGGTCGGCAAGATCACGCCGAAGGGCGAAAGCCCGATGACGCCGGAAGAAAAGCTCCTGCGCGCCATCTTCGGCGAAAAGGCCTCGGACGTTCGCGACACCTCCATGCGCATGCCTCCGGGCACCTTCGGCACGGTCGTCGAAGTGCGCGTCTTCAACCGCCACGGCGTGGAGAAGGACGAGCGCGCGATGGCGATCGAGCGCGAGGAGATCGAGCGTCTGGCCAAGGACCGCGACGACGAACAGGCGATCCTCGACCGCAACGTCTATGCGCGTCTTTCCGACGTGCTGGTCGGCAAGGAGGCGATCGCCGGACCGAAGGGCTTCAAGAAGGGCTCGAAGCTGTCGAAGGACACGCTCGACGAGTATCCGCGTTCGCAGTGGTGGCAGTTCGCCGTGGAGAACGAGAAGCTCCAGGGCGAGCTCGAGGCTCTGCGCGGCCAGTACGACGAGTCCAAGAAGGCGCTCGAGCAGCGCTTCATGGACAAGGTCGAGAAGGTGCAGCGCGGCGACGAAATGCCTCCGGGCGTCATGAAGATGGTCAAGGTCTTCGTGGCGGTGAAGCGCAAGATGCAGCCGGGCGACAAGATGGCCGGCCGTCACGGCAACAAGGGTGTCGTGTCGCGCATCGTTCCGGTCGAGGACATGCCTTTCCTCGAGGACGGAACGCATGCCGATATCGTGCTCAACCCGCTGGGTGTGCCGAGCCGCATGAATGTCGGCCAGATCCTGGAAACGCATCTGGGCTGGGCTTGCGCCGGCATGGGCAGGAAGATCGGCGAGCTGATCGACGCGTACAAGGGTGGCGGCGACATCAAGCCGCTGCGCAAGACGCTGGAAAGCTTCATGCCGGCCAATGACCGCAACGAGCCGATCCGCGAGTATGACGACGAGAGCATCGTTCGCCTGAGCGAGCAGATGCGCCGCGGCGTCTCGATCGCGACACCGGTGTTCGACGGCGCGCATGAGGCCGACATCAACACCATGCTGGAGCAGGCTGGCCTGCACACCAGCGGTCAGTCGCAGCTCTATGACGGCCGCACCGGCGAGCCGTTCGATCGCAAGGTGACGATGGGCTATATCTATATGCTCAAGCTGCATCACCTGGTGGACGACAAGATCCACGCGCGTTCGATCGGTCCGTACTCGCTCGTCACCCAGCAGCCGCTGGGCGGCAAGGCGCAGTTCGGCGGTCAGCGCTTCGGCGAAATGGAAGTCTGGGCGCTCGAAGCCTACGGCGCGGCCTACACGCTGCAGGAAATGCTGACGGTGAAGTCGGACGACGTCGCCGGCCGCACCAAGGTCTACGAGGCGATCGTGCGCGGCGACGACACGTTCGAGGCGGGCATCCCCGAGAGCTTCAACGTTCTCGTCAAGGAAATGCGCTCGCTCGGCCTCAATGTCGAGCTGGAGAACACCCAGGTCGAAGAGACCCCGACGCGTCTGCCCGACGCAGCCGAGTAAGGCATTGGCGCGCCGCGTTCTAAGCGCGGCGCGCCCTGAGCATGATCCCGAAAGGCGGTTACCGGTTTTCGGCCGCGATCATGCTCAACCAAGAAGTCTTCGGCCGGTTCGACCGGCCATTCTGCGGACATTTCGTCCGCGATCGATGCAAGGGGTTATCGAGGACCCCGAAAAGGAGAACGGCATGAACCAAGAGGTCATGAATCTCTTCAATCCGCAGGCGCCTGCGCAGGTGTTCGATTCCATCCGGATCTCGCTTGCCAGCCCAGAGAAGATTCTGTCCTGGTCGTTCGGCGAGATCAAGAAGCCGGAGACCATCAACTACCGCACCTTCAAGCCGGAGCGTGACGGCCTGTTCTGCGCGCGCATTTTTGGTCCGATCAAGGACTATGAGTGCCTGTGCGGCAAGTACAAGCGCATGAAGTACAAGGGCGTCATCTGCGAAAAGTGCGGCGTCGAAGTCACGCTGTCGCGCGTTCGCCGCGAGCGCATGGGCCATATCGAGCTCGCCGCGCCCGTCGCCCATATCTGGTTCCTGAAGTCGCTACCTTCGCGCATCGGCACGCTGCTCGATATGACGCTCAAGGATATCGAGCGCGTGCTCTACTTCGAGAACTACATCGTCACCGAGCCGGGCCTCACCGCGCTGAAGGAGAACCAGCTCCTCAGCGAGGAAGAGTACATGATTGCCGTCGACGAGTACGGCGAGGACTCTTTCACCGCCATGATCGGCGCCGAGGCCATTCATGACCTTCTGGCCGGCATGGACCTGGAGAAGATTGCCGGCGACCTGCGTTCGGAGCTGGCCTCGACCACGTCCGAGCTCAAGCAGAAGAAATACCTGAAGCGGCTCAAGGTCGTCGAGAACTTCATGGAATCCGGCAACCGTCCGGAATGGATGATCATGAAGGTGGTTCCGGTGATCCCGCCGGACCTGCGCCCGCTTGTCCCGCTGGACGGCGGCCGCTTCGCCACGTCGGACCTCAACGACCTCTACCGCCGCGTCATCAACCGCAACAACCGCCTGAAGCGGCTGATCGAGCTGCGCGCGCCCGGCATCATCGTGCGCAACGAAAAGCGCATGCTGCAGGAAGCCGTCGATGCGCTGTTCGACAACGGCCGTCGCGGCCGCGTCATCACCGGCGCCAACAAGCGTCCGCTGAAGTCGCTGTCCGACATGCTGAAGGGCAAGCAGGGCCGGTTCCGCCAGAACCTGCTCGGCAAGCGCGTCGACTATTCCGGCCGCTCGGTCATCGTGACCGGTCCGGAGCTCAAGCTGCATCAGTGCGGCCTGCCGAAGAAGATGGCGCTCGAGCTCTTCAAGCCCTTCATCTACGCCCGCCTCGACGCCAAGGGTTTCTCCTCGACCGTCAAGCAGGCGAAGAAGCTGGTCGAGAAGGAGCGTCCGGAGGTCTGGGACATCCTCGACGAGGTCATCCGCGAGCATCCGGTGCTCTTGAACCGTGCGCCGACGCTGCACCGCCTCGGCATTCAGGCGTTCGAGCCGATCTTGATCGAAGGCAAGGCGATCCAGCTGCATCCGCTGGTCTGCACCGCCTTCAACGCCGACTTCGACGGCGACCAGATGGCGGTCCACGTGCCGCTGTCCCTGGAAGCGCAGCTTGAAGCCCGCGTGCTGATGATGTCGACCAACAACATCCTGCACCCGGCCTCCGGCGCGCCGATCATCGTGCCGTCGCAGGACATGGTTCTCGGTCTCTACTATCTCTCGATCGTCAACCAGAACGAGCCGGGCGAAGGCATGATGTTTGCCGACATGGGCGAGCTCCAGCATGCGCTGGAGACCAAGGCCGTGACGCTGCACGCCAAGATCAAGGGCCGCTTCCGCACCGTCGACGCGGAAGGCAAGGTCGTGTCGAAGATCTACGACACCACGCCTGGCCGCATGATCATCGGCGAGCTTCTGCCGAAGAACGTCAACGTGCCGTATGAGACCGCCAACCAGGAGATGACCAAGAAGAACATCTCCAAGATGATCGACACCGTCTACCGCCACTGCGGTCAGAAGGAGACGGTCATCTTCTGCGACCGCATCATGGCGCTCGGCTTTGCGCACGCCTGCCGTGCCGGCATTTCGTTCGGCAAGGACGACATGCTGATCCCGGACACCAAGCTGAAGCTGGTTTCCGACACCGAGGCTTTGGCCAAGGAATACGAGCAGCAGTACAATGACGGCCTGATCACGCAGGGCGAGAAGTACAACAAGGTCGTCGACGCCTGGGCCAAGTGCTCGGAGAAGGTCGCCGACGAGATGATGGCGCGCATCAAGGCGGTGGAGTTCGAGGACAACGGCCGTCAGAAGCCAATGAACTCGATCTACATGATGTCGCATTCGGGTGCGCGCGGTTCGCCCACCCAGATGCGTCAGCTCGCCGGCATGCGTGGCCTGATGGCCAAGCCCTCGGGTGAAATCATCGAGACGCCGATCATCTCGAACTTCAAGGAAGGCCTCACCGTGCTCGAGTATTTCAACTCGACCCACGGCGCCCGCAAGGGTCTGGCCGACACCGCCTTGAAGACGGCGAACTCGGGTTACCTCACCCGCCGCCTGGTCGACGTGGCGCAGGACTGCATCGTCAACTCCGTGGATTGCGGCACCGACAAGGGCCTCACCATGCAGCCGATCGTCGATGCCGGTCAGATCGTTGCCTCGGTCGGCCAGCGCGTGCTGGGCCGCACTTCGCTCGACGACATCAATCATCCGGTCACCGGCGACCTGCTGGTCAAGGCCGGAACATTGATGGACGAGCGCGATGTGGAGCAGATCGAGAAGGCCGGCGTGCAGTCGGTCCGCATCCGTTCGGCGCTGACCTGCGAGGTCAGGACCGGTGTGTGCGCGGTCTGCTACGGTCGCGACCTGGCCCGCGGTACCCCCGTCAACCAGGGCGAGGCCGTCGGAGTCATCGCGGCGCAGTCGATCGGCGAGCCGGGCACCCAGCTCACCATGCGTACCTTCCACATGGGCGGCACGGCGCAGGTGGTGGATTCCTCGTTCCTTGAAGCCTCCTATGAGGGCAAGGTGCAGATCCGCAACCGCAACGTGGTCCGCAACTCGGAAGGCCAGCAGATGGTCATGGGCCGCAACATGGCGGTGCTCATCCTCGATGAGACCGGCAAGGAGCGCGCCACGCACCGCGTCGCCTATGGTTCGCGTATTTTCGTGGACGATGGCGACAAGGTGAAGCGCGGCCAGCGTATCGCCGAGTGGGATCCCTATACCCGCCCGATCCTCACCGAAATCGAGGGCAGGGTGGCGTTCGAGGATCTGGTCGACGGCATCTCCGTGCAGGAAACGGCCGACGAGTCGACCGGCATCACCAAGCGCGAGGTCATCGACTGGCGTTCGACGCCGCGCGGCAACGACCTGAAGCCCGCGATCGCCATCCAGGACGCCAAGGGCAAGGTCGGCAAGCTGTCGAAGGGCGGCGATGCACGCTTCCTGCTCTCGGTCGAGGCCATCCTCTCGGTCGAGCCGGGTGCACATGTGAAGCCTGGCGACGTGCTGGCGCGTATCCCGATGGAAAGCGCCAAGACCAAGGACATCACCGGTGGTCTGCCGCGCGTTGCGGAACTGTTCGAGGCTCGCCGTCCGAAGGATCACGCCATCATCGCCGAGATCGATGGCACGATCCGTTTCGGCCGCGACTACAAGAACAAGCGCCGCATCATCATCGAGCCGCATGACTCGACGCTCGAGCCGGTGGAGTACCTGATCCCGAAGGGCAAGCCGTTCCATCTCCAGGACGGCGACGTCATCGAGAAGGGCGACTACATCCTCGACGGCAATCCGGCGCCGCACGACATCCTGGCGATCAAGGGCGTGGAGGCGCTTGCCTCCTATCTCGTCAACGAGATCCAGGAGGTCTACCGTCTGCAGGGCGTGTCGATCAACGACAAGCACATCGAGGTGATCGTTCGCCAGATGCTGCAGAAGGTCGAGATCACCACGCAGGGCGATTCGACCTACATCCCGGGAGACCACGTCGATGTGATCGAACTGGAGGAGGTCAACGAGCGCCTGATCGAGGACGGCAAGAAGCCGGCCGAAGGTCAGCCGGTGCTGCTTGGCATCACCAAGGCCTCGCTGCAGACGCCGTCCTTCATCTCGGCCGCCTCCTTCCAGGAGACGACCAGGGTGCTCACCGAGGCTGCGGTTGCCGGCAAGACCGACATGCTGCAGGGCCTGAAGGAAAACGTCATCGTAGGCCGTCTGATCCCGGCCGGCACGGGCGGCACGATGAGCCAGATAAGGCGCATCGCCACCTCGCGCGACGAGCTCATCATCGACGAGCGCCGCAAGGCCTCCGGTGTCGAGGTCGCCGAGCCGATGCTGACCGACATGGTCAACGCCGCGCAGTAAGCGCGATGAAATGAGAAAACGAGAAAAGGGGCCCGCGCGGCCCCTTTTCGCATTTTGACTTGATGCAACGAGGAAGAGCTATGAGCAGCAAGACCTGGACGGCTGTCGACGACTACATCGTTTCCTCCCTTTTCGAAGCGGACCCGGTGCTCGATGCCACGCTGGCGGCCAACCGCGACCACGGCCTGCCGGCGATCGACGTCTCGGCCGTGCAGGGCAAACTGCTGTCGCTGCTGGTGCGTATTCGCGGCGCCAAGAAGGTGCTGGAGGTCGGCACGCTTGGCGGCTACTCGACCATCTGGATGGCAAGGGGATTGCCGGCGGACGGCAAGGTGGTGACGCTGGAGCTTGATCCGCACCACGCCAAGGTCGCGCGTTCGAACTTCGAACGGGCAGGGGTTTCAGACAAGATCGACCTGCGCATCGGCCCGGCGCTGCAGTCGCTTGCCGCGCTGGCAGGCGAAGATACCGGTCCGTTCGACTTGATCTTCATCGACGCCGACAAGCCGAACAACCCGAATTATCTCGACTGGGCGATGAAACTCTCGCGCTCAGGCACGGTCATCGTCTGCGACAATGTCATCCGTGACGGCGCGGTCGTGAAAAAGAACAGCGGCGACGCCAATGTCGAAGGCGCTCGCGCCGCTTTTTCGTTCATCGGCGGCGAGAAGCGGCTGGACGGCACCGCCATCCAGACCGTCGGCGCCAAGGGCTATGACGGATTTGCCATCGCGATCGTGGACTAAGGCAACGGCCAGCGCCGCTATTTGGTACAGTTGACCTGAAGTCTGTGTGTGGTCCACTCTCTTAGGCCGCACGTTTTGGTCGAAGAGAGCAGCGATGGCAACCTTCTATAGTCACCAAGAATTGTGGCCGTTGCGTTCTAAGTCGAATGGCAAAACCGGATATATTGACCGCAATGGCGATTGGGCCATCAAACCCACGTTTGAAATGGCCACCCGTTTCCATGGCGGCAGGGCCGCTGCACGTTTGACCGATCGATGGGGAGTTCTCAACAGGCGAGGCGATTGGCTGGTTGCGCCGCCGGGAACCACCCACCTTCGAACATACGGAGAAGGCCCGACACGTGCGCAGGTAGATCAAAAATGGGGCCTTATGAGCGACGATGGAAACTGGATCGTTGAGCCACAGTTTTCATTCATGTCATGGTTTTCGTCCGGCCTTTGCACCGTCGTTTTTGATGGAAAGTACGGCTGCATCAATTTCGCTGGGGGCTGGGTCATTCCGCCCATCTACGCAATGAGCGGAGGGTTCTATGGCGGCCTAGCAGTCGCGAAACTTCCAGGCGGCCTGTTTGGCTGCCTGGATACCAACGGAAGCTGGGCTGTTCCGCCCACTTTCAGACAGCTTTCCAGATATGATCCTTCAAGCGGCCTTGCAGTTGCTGGTGTCATGACTGATGCCCGAGGGTATCTCGAAGGCTATATCGACCTGAATGCGCAATGGGCTATCGAGCCAAGGTTTCATTGCGCAGATCATTTCTCCGACGGATTTGCTTGCGTACAACGAGGCGACCCCGGCGATGACATCACCCTCAAACACGAAAGATGGGGATTTATCGACCGTACGGGCGCTTGGACCATAGAGCCGAGTTTTCAAGGTGGCCGCCAGTGCTCAGAAGGAGTGGCTCCGGTCGAATATCAAGACCGATTTGGCTTCTTGGATATGCAGGGCAAGTGGGTGTTTGAGCCAATGTTGGACGTTGCGTGGCCGATGTTCAATGGTCTCGCCGAGGCCAATATCAACAATAAGTATGGGTTTCTCGATCGCTCGATGAATTGGGCCGTCAAACCAATCTACGACAAAACTGAAGACTTCGGAGACCTAATACGCGTTGAATTCGGAGGCGACGAAATGTACATCGATCGACTTGGCCGCAAACTGGATGGCTCTGCAGGCTGATGATATTCCTTTTATTGACTTAGTCGAAAAACGCCTCGACCACGTTGCGCTTGCCGAGCATGAAAGCGTCGGCGACGTGTTGCAGCGGCGCGAGGTCGACATCCGAAGTGCCTGCGCGAACAATCTCGGCGAAGCGCTTGTAAAGCATCGGGTATTCGGCTTCCGGCTCGTCATGGATCATGCGCCCGTCGACGGCGAGCTTCGCGCCGCCGCCGGACAGCACCATTCTGCCCTTGTCGGTCTCGGCGACGATGTCCCAGCTTTGCGGGCCGGTCTGCAGCCAGTCGAGCTCCATCGTCACCGGCAAGCCGGTCGACGTGCGGAAGGCGACATGCGCCGCGACCGGTGCTGCGCGGTTCTCGGGAAAATCGAGCACGGCCGAGGTGATGAACATCGCAGGCAAGATGTGTGTGGCGATCGACAGCGCGTTGATGCCGGGATCGAACACGCCGAAGCCGCCCGGCTCCCAGATCCATTCCTGATTCGGATGCCAGCGCCGCACGTCTTCCTTCCAGTTGATGGCGGCCGAAGTCAGTCTGGCCGAGGCAAGGAAAGCGCGCGCGGCCTCCACCGCCGGCGCGTAGCGCGAATGCCAGCTGGCAAAGAGCGAGACGCCGTTCCTTTCGGCAAGCGCCTTGAGGTGCTCGACCTCGCTGACCGTGGCGCCCGGCGGCTTTTCGAGGAACACGTGCTTCCTCGCTTCCAGCGCGGTGCGCGCGGCGTCGTAACGGAACTGCGGCGGCATGCAGAGCGAGACCGCCTCGAGGCTGGGCTCGGACCCCAGCATCGCTTCGATGCTGGGATAGTTCGCAATGCCGTCCACCTTGCCGTGGCGGCTGGCCGCCGCTGTCAGTTGATATTTGCCGTCCTTGGCGACCGCCGGCAGGTGCTGGTCGCGGACGATCTTTCCCACGCCGACGATGCCGAGCTTGATGGGATTGCTGGTCATGGGAACTCCAAGGAATGAAAGAGTGTGTCTAGGCAGGGCAGGTTTGTCCGGCAAGTCTGGCAAATATGACGCTGGCCGCGCTTTTCAGATCGGCTCTTCAAAGGTGACGATCGAAACCTCGCCCTCCAATGCGCCCTGATAGGCCGACAGATGCGGCTCGTCGTCGGGCTCGCCCTCCATGTCGCCGATCTGGTCGAGCTCGGCCTCGGCGTAACCTTCGGCGGCAAGCGATTCGAGCGCGCGGCGCACGGCAGAATCATCGTCGGGCGCCACAAGCATCACATGAACGCCTTCCGGCTTGCCGCCTTTCTTCTTCCAGACCCGTCCGGTGATGATCGTGACCGGCCGTTCTTCATTGTCGTTCACGGGCTGATTCCTCGTTTTCCCCGAGATTGTCCGATGCAAGCCGCCTTTTGGCACGAAGCCGGGCCACAGGACAGCGCAAAGCCGGTCACTTTCTTCCCCGCTCTTGAAAAAAGACGCAAGAAAATTACATGCGTTTTCCGCATGGCTGCCCAGCCTCGCGTTGGGCGCAATATTTGCCCCGCCGGGGTTGACGGACCCTGGGGTTGCGAGTAGAAGCCGCGACGTCAGAACCGATGTGAGGCTCTCCTGTCCGAAGCGACACGCTTTGGAGTTTGCCTCAAACAGGGTTCGTTTTACGAGCGAAAAGACATTTCCGGCGCGCATGAAGCGGCTTCCGCTTCCTCTGCAATTTGTTCGGGCAGGACCGCGAGACGCGGTGTGTTGCCCGAATTTGCGTATGGAAATGACGCTTTGAGCGGCCCCCTGACAGGGCAGACACGGAATTGAGAGACAAGAGGGTTTAATGCCTACCGTCAACCAGCTGATCCGCAAGCCGCGCCTGGCGCCGGTGAAGCGCAACAAGGTCCCGGCCATGCAGCAGAACCCGCAGAAGCGGGGCGTCTGCACGCGCGTCTACACCACGACGCCGAAGAAGCCGAACTCGGCGCTTCGCAAGGTGGCCAAGATTCGCCTGACCAACGGTTTTGAAGTGATCGGCTACATCCCCGGCGAAGGTCACAACCTGCAGGAACACTCGGTGGTCATGATCCGCGGCGGTCGCGTCAAGGATCTGCCGGGCGTCCGCTATCACATCATCCGCGGCGTGCTCGACACGCAGGGTGTGAAGAACCGCAAGCAGCGTCGTTCGAAATACGGCGCCAAGCGTCCGAAGTAAGGGTTTCCCATGTCCCGTCGTCACAGTGCAGAAAAGCGTGAGATCAATCCGGACCCCAAGTTCGGCGATCTGATCGTCACCAAGTTCATGAACGCCGTCATGTATGACGGCAAGAAGTCGGTTGCCGAGACCATCGTCTACGGCGCGCTGGACCAGGTCCAGGCCAAGACCAAGCAGGAGCCGGTCACCGTCTTCCATCAGGCGCTCGACAATGTCGCGCCGCATGTGGAAGTGCGCTCGCGTCGTGTCGGCGGCGCCACCTATCAGGTTCCGGTCGATGTGCGTCCCGAGCGTCGTCAGGCGCTGGCCATCCGCTGGCTGATCGCCGCCGCGCGCAACCGCAACGAGACCACCATGGTCGACCGCCTCTCGGGCGAGCTGATGGACGCGGCCAACAACCGCGGCACGGCCGTCAAGAAGCGTGAAGACACCCACAAGATGGCGGAAGCCAACCGCGCCTTCGCGCACTACCGCTGGTAAAGCGCGAACGAGACTGAGAGGCACCTCCCATGGCCCGCGAATACAAAATCGAAGACTACCGCAATTTCGGTATCATGGCGCATATCGACGCCGGCAAGACGACGACGACCGAGCGCGTCCTCTATTATACGGGCAAGTCGCACAAGATCGGCGAAGTCCATGACGGCGCTGCCACCATGGACTGGATGGAGCAGGAGCAGGAACGCGGCATCACCATCACCTCGGCCGCGACCACGACCTTCTGGAAGGGTCGCGACGGCAAGATGCGCCGCTTCAACATCATCGACACCCCCGGACACGTCGACTTCACCATCGAAGTCGAGCGTTCGCTGCGCGTGCTCGACGGTGCCATCGCGCTGCTCGACGCCAACGCCGGCGTGGAGCCGCAGACCGAGACCGTGTGGCGCCAGGCCGACAAGTACCACGTGCCGCGCATGATCTTCTGCAACAAGATGGACAAGATCGGCGCCGACTTCTACCGCTCCGAGGAAATGATCGGTTCGCGCCTCGGCGCGCAGGCCGTCGTCATGCAGCTGCCGATCGGCGCCGAGACCGAGTTCAAGGGCGTCGTCGACCTCGTCGAGATGAACGCGCTCGTCTGGCGTGACGAGACCCTGGGCGCTGCCTGGGACGTCGTTGAGATCCCGGCCGACCTCAAGGACAAGGCCGAGCAGTACCGCGAGAAGATGATCGAAGCCGCCGTCGAGATGGACGAGACCGCGCTCGAGAATTACCTCGAAGGCAAGATGCCGTCGAATGACGAGATCCGCGCGCTGATCCGCAAGGGCACCATCGCGGTCAAGTTCTTCCCGATGTTCTGCGGTTCGGCCTTCAAGAACAAGGGCGTGCAGCCGCTGCTCGACGCCGTCGTCGAATACCTGCCGTCGCCGATCGACGTGCCGGCCATCAAGGGCGTCGATGCCAAGACCGACGCCGAGATCGAGCGTCATGCCGACGACAACGAGCCGCTGTCTATGCTGGCGTTCAAGATCATGAACGACCCGTTCGTCGGCTCGCTGACCTTTGCCCGCATCTATTCGGGCAAGCTCACCAAGGGCACCTCGCTCGACAACACGGTGAAGGGCAAGAAGGAGCGCATCGGCCGCATGCTGCAGATGCATGCGAATTCGCGCGCCGACATCGAGGAAGCCTATGCCGGCGACATCGTCGCTCTGGCTGGCCTCAAGGACACGACCACCGGCGATACGCTCTGCGATCCGCTGCATCCGGTCATCCTGGAGCGCATGGAATTCCCCGATCCGGTCATCCAGATCGCCATCGAGCCGAAGACCAAGAACGACCAGGAAAAGATGGGCCTCGCGCTGCATCGCCTGGCGGCTGAGGATCCGTCCTTCCGCGTCAAGACCGACGAGGAAAGCGGCCAGACCATCATCGCCGGCATGGGCGAGCTGCATCTCGACATCATCGTCGACCGCATGCGCCGCGAGTTCAAGGTCGAAGCCAATGTCGGCGCCCCGCAGGTGGCCTATCGCGAGACGATCACCCGCACGCACGAGCAGGATTACACGCACAAGAAGCAGACCGGCGGTACCGGCCAGTTCGCCCGCGTCAAGATCATCTTCGAGCCGAACACCGAGAGCGAAGAGTTCGTGTTCGAGTCCAAGATCGTCGGCGGTGCGGTTCCGAAGGAATACATCCCGGGCGTCGAGAAGGGCATCAACAGCGTCATGGGTTCCGGACCGTTCGCCGGCTTCCCGATGATCGGTGTCAAGGCCACGTTGGTCGATGGCGCCTTCCACGACGTCGACTCCTCGGTGTTGGCGTTCGAAATCGCCTCCCGCGCCTGCTTCAAGGAAGCCGCTCCGCGCCTCGGCGTGCAGCTTCTGGAGCCGATCATGAAGGTCGAGGTCGTGACGCCGGAAGATTACGTCGGCGGCGTCATCGGCGATCTCAACGGCCGTCGTGGCCAGATCCAGGGTCAGGAAGCGCGCGGCGTTGCCGTCGTCATCAATGCGATGGTGCCTTTGGCCAACATGTTCAAATACGTCGACAATCTGCGTTCGATGTCGCAGGGCCGCGCCCAGTACACGATGCAGTTCGATCACTACGAGCCGGTTCCGACCGCGGTCGCCCAGGAAGTTCAGAAGAAATACGCGTAACTCGAGCGGGTTGCACGAGACCTTAATTCAAGGCCCGCACGGGCAAGCAGGATTGGAGAGATCACATGGCAAAAGGTAAATTCGAGCGCACCAAGCCGCATGTGAACATTGGCACGATCGGTCACGTCGATCATGGCAAGACGTCGCTGACGGCGGCGATCACGAAGTATTTTGGCGAATACAAGCGCTATGACCAGATTGACGCGGCACCTGAAGAGAAGGCGCGCGGCATCACGATCTCGACGGCGCATGTCGAGTATGAGACGGCCAACCGTCACTATGCCCATGTCGACTGCCCCGGCCACGCCGACTATGTGAAGAACATGATCACGGGTGCGGCGCAGATGGACGGCGCGATCCTGGTGGTTTCGGCCGCCGACGGCCCGATGCCGCAGACCCGCGAGCACATCCTGCTTGCCCGCCAGGTCGGCGTTCCTTCGATCGTCGTGTTCCTGAACAAGGTCGACCAGGTCGACGACGCCGAGCTGCTGGAGCTGGTCGAGCTCGAGGTTCGCGAGCTTCTGTCGAAGAACGAGTTCCCCGGCGACGACATTCCGATCGTCAAGGGTTCGGCGCTGGCTGCGTTGGAAGATTCCAACAAGACCATCGGCGAGGACGCCATCCGCGAGCTGATGGCGCAGGTCGACGCCTATATCCCGACGCCGGTTCGTCCGCTGGACAAGCCGTTCCTGATGCCGATCGAGGACGTGTTCTCGATCTCGGGCCGCGGCACGGTTGTGACCGGCCGCGTCGAGCGCGGCGTGGTCAAGGTCGGCGAGGAGCTGGAGATCGTCGGCATCCGTCCGACCACCAAGACGACCTGCACGGGCGTTGAGATGTTCCGCAAGCTGCTCGACCAGGGCCAGGCCGGCGACAACATCGGCGCGCTGCTGCGCGGCGTCGACCGTGAAGGCGTGGAGCGCGGCCAGGTTCTGGCCAAGCCCGGCACGGTCAAGCCGCACAAGAAGTTCGTGGCCGAAGCCTACATCCTGACCAAGGACGAGGGCGGCCGTCACACGCCGTTCTTCACCAACTACCGTCCGCAGTTCTACTTCCGCACGACGGACGTGACGGGCATCGTGACGCTGCCGGCCGGCACCGAGATGGTGATGCCCGGCGACAACATCACCGTCGACGTCGAGCTGATCGTGCCGATCGCGATGGAAGAGAAGCTGCGCTTCGCCATCCGCGAAGGCGGCCGCACCGTCGGTGCCGGCATCGTCGTCACCATCAAAGAGTAATTTGGACTGAAACCGATCTGTCGCGGGCGCGGGAGCTGCCCGCGCCGCGCCAGAACAAGGAATTGACGCATGAACGGACAGAATATCCGCATCCGCCTTAAGGCGTTTGACCACCGGGTGCTCGACGCCTCGACGCGCGAAATCGTGTCGACCGCCAAGCGCACCGGCGCCAACGTCCGCGGCCCAATCCCGCTGCCGACGCGGATCGAAAAATTCACGGTCAACCGGTCGCCCCACGTCGACAAGAAGAGCCGCGAACAGTTCGAGATGCGCACGCACAAGCGGCTGCTCGACATCGTCGATCCGACCCCGCAGACGGTCGATGCTTTGATGAAGCTCGATCTGGCCGCCGGTGTCGACGTCGAGATCAAGCTCTAAGGGAATGAGAGAGCGGTAAGGGGCGGTGCCCCTGGCCCGGAACTCTAAAGGAATTGAACCGATGCGTTCAGGTGTGATTGCAAAGAAGGTGGGAATGACCCGCATCTATAACGATGCCGGCGAACACGTTCCCGTCACCGTTCTCCAGATGGAGAACTGCCAGGTCGTGGCCCAGCGCACGCAGGAGAAGAACGGCTACACCGCCGTCCAACTCGGCGTTGGCCTTGCCAAGGTGAAGAACACGTCGAAGGCGATGCGCGGCCATTTCGCCGCCGCTTCCGTCGAGCCGAAGGCCAAGGTCGCCGAGTTTCGCGTCTCCGCCGACAACATGATCGACGTCGGCGCCGAGCTGACCGTCGAGCATTTCGTCGCCGGCCAGAAGGTGGACGTCACCGGCACCTCGACCGGTAAGGGTTTTCAGGGCGTGATCAAGCGGCACCACATGGGCGGTGGCCGCGCCACGCACGGTAACTCGGTCTCGCACCGCACGCACGGCTCGACCGGCCAGCGCCAGGACCCCGGCAAGGTGTTCAAGGGCAAGAAGATGGCCGGCCACATGGGCGACACCCGCGTCACCACGCAGAATGTCGAGGTCGTTTCGACCGACGCCGATCGCGGCCTGATCCTGATCCGCGGCGCGGTTCCCGGCGTCAAGGGCGCCTGGATCCTGGTTCGCGACGCCGCCAAGGTTGCGCTGCCGGCCAATGCGCCGAAGCCGGCCGCGATCCGCGCCGCTGCCGCCAAGAACGAAGCCCCGGCCACTGAGGGAGCCGAATAATGGATCTCAAGATCACAACGCTGGGCGGCAAGGACGCCGGCAAGGTGGAACTCTCCGAGGAGATTTTCGGCCTTGACCCGCGCGAGGACATCCTGCAGCGCGTCGTGCGCTGGCAGCTCGCCAAGAAGCAGCAGGGCACGCACAAGGCCAAGGGCCGCGCCGAAATCGCGCGCACCGGCGCCAAGATGTACAAGCAGAAGGGTACGGGCCGCGCCCGTCACCACTCGGCCCGCGCTCCGCAGTTCCGCGGCGGCGGCAAGGCACACGGCCCGGTCGTTCGCAGCCATGAGCACGAGCTGCCGAAGAAGGTCCGTGCGCTTGGCCTCAAGCACGCTCTCTCGGCCAAGGCCAAGAGCGCTTCGCTGATCATCGTCGACGAGCTGAAGCTCACCGAAGCCAAGACCAAGGCGCTGGTGGCGAATTTCGAGACGCTGGGGCTGACCAACGCCCTGGTCATCGGTGGCGCCGAGCTTGACCAGAACTTCAAGCTGGCCGCGACCAACATTCCGAACATCGACGTGCTGCCCATCCAGGGCATCAATGTCTACGACATTCTGCGCCGCGGCACGCTGGTCCTTTCAAAGGCCGCCGTCGAGGCTCTCGAGGAGCGCTTTAAATGACCGACCTCCGTCACTACGACGTGATCGTCTCGCCGGCGATCACCGAAAAGTCGACCATGGCTTCCGAGCAGAACCAGGTCGTCTTCAACGTCGCCAAGAAGGCGTCGAAGCCGGAAATCAAGGCTGCCGTGGAGGCTCTCTTCGGCGTCAAGGTGACGGCTGTGAACACGCTCGTCCGCAAGGGCAAGATCAAGCGCTTCCGCGGCACCGTTGGCCGCCAGGGCGACGTCAAGAAGGCGGTTGTGACGCTGGCCGACGGCCAGTCGATCGACGTCGCGACGGGTCTCTGAGCAAGGCCGCGAGGACAGGACAATGGCACTTAAGAAATTCAACCCGGTAACGCCGAGCACCCGCCAGCTGGTCATCGTCGACCGCTCGGGCCTCTACAAGGGCAAGCCCATCAAGGGCCTGACCGAAGGCCTGACCAAGTCGGGCGGCCGCAACAACTACGGCCGCATCACGGCCCGCTTCATCGGTGGCGGCCACAAGCGTTCGTACCGCATCATCGACTTCAAGCGTAAGAAATACGACGTCGTCGGCACGGTCGAGCGTATCGAATACGATCCGAACCGCACCGCCTTCATCGCACTGATCAAGTATGACGACGGCGAGCTGTCCTACATCCTGGCCCCGCAGCGTCTTGCTGCCGGCGACAAGATCGTGGCCGGCGAAGCGGTCGACGTGAAGCCGGGCAACGCGATGCCGCTGGCCTCGATGCCGGTCGGCACGATCGTCCACAACATCGAGCTGAAGCCGGGCAAGGGCGGTCAGGTCGCCCGTTCGGCTGGCGGTTACGCCCAGCTCGTTGGCCGCGACCAGGGCATGGCGATCCTGCGCCTCAACTCGGGCGAGCAGCGTGTCGTGCACGGCTCTTGCATGGCCACCGTCGGTGCCGTGTCGAACCCCGACCACGGCAACATCAACGACGGCAAGGCCGGTCGCACCGTGTGGCGCGGCAAGCGCCCGCACAATCGCGGCGTGGCCATGAACCCGGTCGACCATCCGCATGGCGGCGGCGAAGGCCGCACCTCGGGTGGCCGTCATCCGGTTTCGCCTTGGGGCAAGCCGACCAAGGGTAAGAAGACGCGGTCCAACAAGGCGACCGACAAGTTCATCCTGCGCTCGCGTCATCAGCGCAAGAGCTAAGAAGAGGTAACGCCAAGTGACTCGTTCGATTTGGAAAGGCCCCTTTATCGATGGCTACCTTCTCAAGAAGGTGGACAAGGTTCGTGAAGGTGGTCGCAATGAGGTGATCAAGATGTGGAGCCGTCGCTCCACCATCCTGCCGCAGTTCGTCGGCTTCACCTTCGGTGTCTACAACGGCCAGAAGCACGTTCCCGTCTCGGTGAACGAGGACATGGTCGGCCACAAGTTCGGTGAATTCGCTCCGACCCGGACCTATTACGGTCACGGCGCGGATAAGAAGGCGAAGAGGAAATAATCATGGGCAAGGCCAAAGCTCCGCGCAGGCTTGCTGATAACGAGGCGCGTGCCGTTCTGCGCACGATCCGCATCAGCCCGCAGAAGCTCAACCTGGTTGCCGCGCTGATCCGCGGCAAGAAGGTCGCGACAGCGCTTTCCGACCTCGAATTCTCGGCCAAGCGGATTTCCGGCACGGTCAAGAAGACGCTGGAGTCGGCGATCGCCAATGCGGAAAACAATCACGACCTCGACGTCGACGCTCTGATCGTGGCGGAAGCCTATGTCGGCAAGTCGATCGTCATGAAGCGTTTCCACGCTCGTGGCCGCGGCCGCGCCAGCCGTATCGAAAAGCCGTTCTCGCACCTCACGATCGTCGTTCGTGAAGTCGAGGAAAAAGGGGAGGCCGCATAATGGGCCAGAAAGTCAATCCGATCGGGCTGCGTCTCGGCATCAACCGTACCTGGGATTCGCGCTGGTTCGCGAACACGGGCGAATACGGCCAGCTGCTGCACGAAGATCTCAAGATCCGCAAGTATCTCGAGAAGGAACTCAAGCAGGCCGCGATTTCGAAAGTCGTGATCGAGCGCCCGCACAAGAAGTGCCGCGTCACCATCCACGCCGCGCGTCCGGGCCTCATCATCGGCAAGAAGGGCGCCGACATCGAGAAGCTTCGCAAGAAGCTGACCGAGATGACGAAGTCCGAAACGCACCTCAACATCGTTGAAGTGCGCAAGCCGGAAATCGACGCCACGCTGGTCGCCCAGTCGATCGCCCAGCAGCTCGAGCGCCGCATCGCGTTCCGCCGCGCCATGAAGCGTGCCGTTCAGTCGGCCATGCGTCTCGGCGCCGAAGGCATCCGCATCAACTGCTCCGGCCGTCTCGGCGGCGCCGAGATCGCGCGCATGGAGTGGTACCGCGAAGGCCGCGTGCCGCTGCATACGCTGCGCGCCGACGTCGACTACGGCACGGCCGAGGCGAACACGGCCTACGGCATCTGCGGCGTCAAGGTGTGGGTGTTCAAGGGCGAGATCCTCGAGCATGACCCGATGGCTTCCGAGCGCCGTGCAACCGAAGGCGATGCCGCGCATGGCGGCGGCGGTGCTGGCGGTGAGCGCGAACGCGGCCGCCGTCGCGAGAACGCCTGAGACATTTGAGAATTTGGAGTTAGAACGATGCTGCAGCCAAAGCGCACAAAGTTCCGCAAGCAGTTCAAGGGCCGTATCCACGGTGCCGCCAAGGGCGGCACCAATCTGGATTTCGGCGGTTTCGGGCTGAAGGCGCTTGAGCCGAACCGCGTCACCGCGCGCGAGATCGAGGCGGCCCGCCGCGCGATCACCCGCGAGATGAAGCGCGCCGGCCGCGTCTGGATCCGGGTGTTCCCGGACCTGCCGGTCACCTCGAAGCCGACCGAAGTCCGCATGGGTAAGGGCAAGGGCGCCGTCGACTACTGGGCGGCGCGCGTCAAGCCCGGCCGTATCATGTTCGAGATCGACGGCGTCAGCGAGGAGACCGCTCGTGAAGCGCTGCGTCTCGGCGCCGCCAAGCTCTCGGTCAAGACGCGCTTCGTGCAGCGCATCGCAGAATAAGGACAGGCGATCATGAAAGCCGAAGACATCCGGACCAAGACCCAGGATCAGCTGACCGACGACCTGGCCGCTCTCAAGAAGGAGCAGTTCAACCTGCGCTTCCAGAAGGCCACCGGCCAGCTCGAAAAGACCGCGCGCGTGAAGCAGGTCCGCAAGGACATCGCGCGCATCAAGACCATCGCCGCGGAAAAAGCCGCGGCCAAGAAGGGTTAAGACCATGCCAAAGCGCATCCTGCAGGGCACCGTCGTCAGCGACAAGAACGAGAAGACGGTCGTGGTCAAGGTCGAGCGTCGCTTCACGCATCCCGTGATGAAGAAGACCGTGCGCATGACCAAGAAGTACAAGGCGCACGACGAGAACAACGCCCACAAGGTCGGCGACCAGGTGTTCATCCAGGAATCGAAGCCGATTTCCAAGGACAAGCGCTGGGTTGTCGTCTCTTCGGATCAGGCTTGATCCGGGCGAACGAACCGAATTTTGGACAGACCGGGGAGGGGTGAAGAACCCGTCCCGTTAGAAAAGAAGAAGGCGGCCAGTCATGATTCAGATGCAAACAAACCTCGACGTCGCGGATAATTCCGGCGCCCGTCGTGTCATGTGCATCAAGGTGCTGGGCGGCTCGAAGCGGAAATATGCCTCCGTCGGCGACATCATCGTGGT
Source organism: Mesorhizobium sp. Ca11 (assembly GCF_020165275.1). Lineage (NCBI taxonomy): Bacteria > Pseudomonadati > Pseudomonadota > Alphaproteobacteria > Hyphomicrobiales > Phyllobacteriaceae > Mesorhizobium > Mesorhizobium sp. Ca11. The sequence continues at coordinate 194,076 of NZ_JAIUHU010000006.1, forward strand.
GTCGATCAAGGAAGCCATTCCGCGCGGCCGCGTTAAGAAGGGCGATGTGATGAAGGCGGTCGTGGTTCGCACGGCCAAGGACATCCGCCGCCCGGACGGCAGCGTGATCCGTTTCGACAAGAACGCGGCCGTTCTCGTCGACAATAAGAAAGAGCCGATCGGCACCCGTATCTTCGGACCGGTTCCGCGCGAATTGCGCGCCAAGAACCACATGAAGATCATCTCGCTCGCGCCTGAAGTGCTGTAAGGAGCCGGACCAATGCAAAAGATCAAAAAAGGCGACAAGGTCGTCGTGCTTGCCGGCAAGGACAAGGGCCGTTCGGGCGAAGTCCTGTCGGTGCAGCCGAAGGAAGACACCGCGGTCGTCCGCGGCGTGAACCTCATTCGCCGTCACCAGAAGCAGACCCAGTCGCAAGAGGCCGGGATCATCACCAAGGAAGCGCCGATCCACCTGTCGAATATCGCGCTGGCCGACCCCAAGGACGGCAAGCCGACCCGCGTCGGCTTCACCATCCAGAAGGATGGCAAGAAGGTGCGCGTCGCCAAGCGTTCGGGAGAAGTCATCAATGGCTAAGGCTGAAACCAAGCAGGCAACTGCCAAGAACGAGCCGCGCCTCAAGAAGGTCTACAACGAGACCATCCGCAAGGCGATGCAGGAGCAGTTCGGCTACGACAATGACATGCAGGTTCCGCGCATCGACAAGATCGTGCTGAACATGGGTGTCGGCGAAGCAACCGCAGACTCCAAGAAGCCCTCGGTCGCGGCCGAGGATCTCGCGCTGATAGCCGGCCAGAAGGCCGTCGTCACCCGCGCCCGCAACTCGATTGCCGGCTTCAAGGTGCGCGAGAACATGCCGATCGGCGCCAAGGTCACGCTGCGTAAGGAACGCATGTACGAGTTCCTCGACCGCCTCGTGAACATCGCGCTGCCGCGCGTTCGCGACTTCCGCGGACTGAACCCGAAGAGCTTTGACGGCCGTGGCAACTACGCCATGGGCATCAAGGAACACATCGTGTTCCCGGAGATCAACTACGACAAGGTTGATCAGGTCTGGGGCATGGACGTCATCGTTTGTACGACGGCGAAGACGGACGACGAGGCAAGAGCGCTGCTCAAGGCCTTCAACTTCCCCTTCCGCCAGTAACGGCAGCGAAAAAGGAAACATCTGAAATGGCAAAGACCAGCTCAGTCGAGAAGAACAACCGGCGCCGCAAGCTCGCCGACCAGTACGCCGCCAAGCGCACGGCGCTCAAGGCCATCATCATGGATCAGTCCAAGCCGATGGAAGAGCGTTTCCGCGCCCAGTTGAAGCTTTCGGCGCTGCCGCGCAACTCGGCCAAGATCCGCATCCGCAATCGCTGCGAGGTGACGGGCCGTCCGCGCGCCTACTATCGCAAGCTGAAGCTTTCGCGTATCGCGCTTCGCGATCTGGGCAATACCGGCCAGATCCCGGGCCTCGTCAAGTCGAGCTGGTAAGGAGACACTGAGATGTCATTGAGCGATCCTCTCGGCGATATGCTGACCCGCATCCGCAACGCCTATGGCCGCAAGAAGTCGAGCGTTTCGACCCCGGCCTCGCGTCTGCGTGCCCGCGTCCTCGAAGTGCTGAAGTCGGAAGGCTATATCCGCGACTACAGCCAGACGGACTTCGAAAACGGCAAGTCGGAAATCGAGATCGAGCTGAAATATTTCGACGGCGCCCCGGTTGTGCGCGAGATCGAGCGCGTCTCGAAGCCTGGCCGTCGCGTCTATGTCTCGGCCAAGTCGATCCCGCACGTCGCCAACGGCCTGGGCATCGCCATCCTTTCGACGCCGAAGGGCGTCATGGCCGACCATGAAGCGCGCGAGCAGAATGTCGGCGGCGAAATCCTCTGCCAGATCTTCTGATCGGCCAAGAGATTGATGAATGGGCTTCGGTTCTCGGGATCGCGCCCGGGAACTGGAACCTGAAACGAAAGAAGTGACGAGGACAACAAAATGTCTCGTATCGGAAAGAAACCCGTTTCGCTGCCGCAAGGCGTGACCGCGTCCGTCAACGGCCAGACCGTGACGGCGAAGGGCCCCAAGGGCGAGCTGAAGTTCGTGGTGAACGACGAAGTGCTGGTGAAGATGGAGAACAACGAGATCTCCGTCGAGCCGCGCGACCAGACCAAGACCGCCCGCTCGAAGTGGGGCATGTCGCGCACGCAGATCGTCAACATCCTGCAGGGCGTGAAGGACGGCTTCGAGAAGAAGCTCGAGATCACCGGCGTCGGCTATCGCGCGGCGTTGCAGGGCAAGAACCTGCAGCTGGCGCTCGGCTTCAGCCACGACGTGGTCTATCAGACGCCGCAGGGCATCACCATCACGGTGCCGAAGCCGACCGAAATCACGGTCTCCGGCATCGACAAGCAACAGGTCGGCCAGGTCGCAGCCGAGATCCGCGAATATCGCGGTCCCGAGCCCTATAAGGGCAAGGGCGTGCGCTATGCCGACGAGCGCATCGTGCGCAAGGAAGGCAAGAAGAAGTAATAGGCCTGGCCCCGAGAAGTTGCAGACTTTTCGAAAAGGGCCAAGCCGCAGAAGTGTAACGCCGCGGGGAGCGGCCGCGGGAGGCTTGGCCTACCGCACAGGGTTGCCCCCGTTTTCTGAAGGCAAGGAACTGACATTATGGCAAGCCCCAAAGAAACCATCCAGCGCCGCGCGCAGCGCGTGCGCCGCCAGCTGAAGAAGGTCGCCGGCGAGCGTCCGAGGCTTTCGGTGCACCGCACCTCGAAGAACATCTACGTCCAGGTGATCGACGACGCCAACGGCCACACGCTGGCCGCCGCCTCGACGCTGGAGAAGGACCTCAAGGGTTCGCTCAAGACCGGCGCCGACACCGCAGCCGCGGCCGCTGTCGGCAAGCTGATCGCCGAGCGTGCCGCCAAGGCCGGCGTCAAGGAAGTCGTCTTCGACCGCGGCCCGTACATCTATCACGGCCGCGTCAAGGCGCTGGCCGAGGCTGCCCGCGAAGGCGGTCTCAGCTTCTGATTTTTCGCCGCTGACGACCCAAAGGCGGCGTCAGTAATTAGCAACCCGTGCTTCCGGAAAAGAACAAGGAACAGGATATGGCACAGGAACGTAGAGAAGGCGGCCGCGGCCGCGAGCGCGAAGAGCGTGACGACGGCATGGTGGACAAGCTCGTCCACATCAACCGCGTCGCCAAGGTGGTGAAGGGCGGCCGTCGTTTCGGTTTTGCCGCTCTCGTCGTCGTCGGCGACCAGAAGGGCCGCGTCGGCTTCGGCCACGGCAAAGCACGCGAAGTGCCGGAGGCGATCCGCAAGGCGACCGAATCGGCCAAGCGCGACATGATCTTCGTGCCGCTGCGCTCGGGCCGCACGCTGCATCATGACGTCGAGGGCCGCTGGGGCGCCGGACGCGTTCTGCTGCGCGCCGCCAAGCAGGGTACCGGCATCATCGCCGGCGGTCCGATGCGCGCCGTCTTCGAGACGCTCGGCATGCATGACGTGGTCGCCAAGTCGATGGGTTCGTCGAACCCCTACAACATGGTTCGCGCCACCTTCGACGCGCTGAAGAGCCAGATGCATCCGAAGGATGTGGCTGCCGCGCGCGGCATCAAGTACTCGACCCTTCAGGCCCGCCGCGGCACCGCCGTTGCGGCTGAAGAATAGTCGACGCTGACCAGGGATTTCGACCATGGCCAAGAAAGCTACCAAGACCATCACCGTCGAGCAGATCGGCTCCCCGATCCGCCGGCCGAAGGAGCAGCGCGCGACGCTGGTCGGCCTCGGCCTGAACAAGATGCACAAGCGGCGCACGCTGGAAGATACTCCTTCGGTGCGCGGCATGATCGCCGCCGTCCAGCACCTCGTCCGCGTCGTGGACGAGGCCTGAACGGAAGGGCAGGAGAAGAAACATGAAACTCAACGATCTGCGTGACAAGGACGGCGCGACGCACTCCAAGAAGCGTCTCGGCCGCGGCATCGGTTCCGGCTCGGGCAAGACCGCCGGTCGCGGCGTCAAGGGCCAGAAGGCCCGCTCTGGCGTTGCCATCAACGGCTTCGAGGGTGGCCAGATGCCGCTCTACCGGCGCCTGCCGAAGCGTGGCTTCAACAACATCTTCGCCAAGAGCTTCACGGTCGTGTCGCTGGCCCGCATCCAGGCTGCTGTCGACGCCAAGAAGCTCGACGCCAAGGCGACCGTGACGGCCGAGGCCCTGGTTGCCGCCGGCGTCATCCGCCGCGCCAAGGACGGCGTGCGCGTGCTCTCCGATGGCGAACTCAAGGCCAAGCTCTCCTTCGACGTCGCCGGCGCCTCCAAGGCCGCGATCGAGAAGATCGAGAAGGCCGGCGGTTCGGTGAAGCTGCCGGAAGCGGCCGCCGCCGAGTAACGGCGATTTGAAGCGCGGCCGACCGGGATGACTTCGCATATTCCGTCGAACCGCGCTTTGACCGGATGAATTGGGCGGCCGCGTCAACGCGGCCGCTTGCATGTTTACGGTCCCGAGCTTATCTCGTGAGCTTCGGTGACACGCGCCGCCTGAGCTGCGGCATCGAGCGCGACGTAGAAATCAAAGAAGTAGAGCATGATGTCGTCCGAAAACCGCTCCACATTTTTCGGCATCGTGCTCTAGCGGAGAATCAGGCATGGCCTCGGCTGCTGAACAACTAGCCTCCAATCTGAATTTCGCGGCCTTCGCCAAGGCCGAGGATCTCAAGAAGCGCATCTGGTTCACCATCGGCGCGCTGCTCGTCTACCGCCTCGGCACTTATATCCCGCTTCCCGGCATCAACCCCGATGCTTTCGCCCAGGCCTTCTCCTCGCAGAGCAAGGGCGTGCTCGGCATGTTCAACATGTTCGCCGGCGGCGCCGTGCAGCGCATGGCGATCTTCGCGCTGGGCATCATGCCCTACATCTCCGCCTCCATCATCATGCAGCTGATGACCTCGGTCATCCCGTCGCTGGAAACGCTGAAGAAGGAAGGCGAGCAGGGCCGCAAGATCATCAACCAGTACACGCGCTACGGCACCGTGCTCCTGGCGCTGATCCAGGCCTACGGCATTTCGATCGGCCTCGAGGGCGGCAACGGCATCGTCAACGATCCCGGCATGTTCTTCCGCATCTCGACGGTCGTCACGCTCGTCGGCGGCACCATGTTCCTGATGTGGCTCGGCGAGCAGATCACCGCGCGCGGCATCGGCAACGGCATTTCGCTGATCATCTTCTCCGGCATCGTCGCGGGCCTGCCGCGCGCGATCTCCGGCACGCTGGAACTCGGCCGTACCGGCGCGCTGTCGACGGGCCTCATCCTCGCGATCATCGTGCTGGCCATCATCGTCATTGCGCTCATCGTCTTCTTCGAACGCGCGCAGCGGCGCCTGCTCATCCAGTATCCGAAGCGCCAGGTCGGCAATCGCATGTTCCAGGGCGATACCTCGCATTTGCCGCTGAAGCTCAACACCTCCGGCGTCATCCCGCCGATCTTCGCGTCCTCGCTGCTGCTTCTGCCGGCCACCGTGGCGGGCTTCTCGCAGGCGACCAACCTGCCGGCCTGGGCAAGCACGATCCTCGCCTCGCTCGGCCACGGCCAGCCGCTCTACATGATCTTCTATGCGGGCATGATCGTCTTCTTCGCCTTCTTCTACACGGCGATCGTCTTCAATCCGAAGGACACGGCCGACCAGCTCAAGAAGCACTCCGGCTTCATCCCGGGCTATCGGCCGGGCGAGCGCACCGCCGACTATATCGACTATGTTCTGACGCGCATTACCGTCATCGGCGCCATTTACCTGGTGCTGGTCTGTCTGCTGCCGGAGTTCCTGATTTCGGCGACTGGCGTACCTTTCTACCTCGGTGGCACATCGCTTCTGATCGTGGTCAGTGTCACGCTCGATACGGTGGCGCAGATTCAGGGTCACCTGATCGCGCACCAGTATGAGGGCCTGATCAAGAAGTCGAAGTTGCGCGGGGGGAAGAGGAGCAGATGAGGCTGATTTTGCTTGGGCCGCCAGGAGCGGGCAAGGGGACACAAGCACAAAGACTGGTTGAAAAACACGGCATCCCCCAGCTCTCGACGGGTGACATGCTGCGTGCCGCCGTCCAGGCCGGAACCGAGGTCGGCAAGCGTGCCAAGGCGGTGATGGATGCCGGTGAGCTGGTCTCGGATGCGATCGTCAACGCCATCGTCGCCGAGCGTATCGATCAGCCGGATTGCGCCAAGGGATTCATCCTCGACGGCTATCCGCGCACGCTGGTCCAGGCCGACGCGGTCGAGGCCATGCTTGCCGAACGCGGCATAGCGCTCGACACCGTCATAGAGCTCGTCGTCGACGATAAGGCGCTGGTTGGCCGAATCGTCAAACGCGCCGAAGAGGCCAAGGCCGCCGGCCAGCCGGTGCGCAAGGACGACAACCCGGAGGTGTTCGAGGAACGCCTGCGCGAATACTACAAGAAGACGGCGCCGCTGACCGGCTACTACTACGCCAAGGGCAAGCTCAAGACCGTCGACGGCATGGCCAGTATCGATGCCGTGACCGCTGAGATCGGCAAGGTGCTCGCGGCCGCGGTGAAGTAGGCCGGGCCGACAACTAAAGATAGCGCTTGGCGACAATTAACGATTGCGCTTGACTGGAGTGGGCCGTTGGGGTATGGCGGCCCGTCTTCCTATCAGGCATGGACTTTGCTTGCCCTTGCGGGCAAGGCATCCGCTTTGAACCAGGAAACTCCCGCAAGGGCCGGCCTCCACCGGACGCGGGGCAACTTCGACAGCGCCGGCTCGTCCGGCCCAAATGGAGAAAGAGAAGAAAATGGCTCGTATAGCCGGCGTCAACATTCCGACCAACAAGCGCGTCGTCATCGCGCTTCAGTACATTCACGGCATCGGCAAGAAGTTTGCCCAGGAGATCGTCGACAAGGTCGGCATCCCGGCGGACCGCCGCGTCAACCAGCTGACCGACGCGGAAGTGCTGCAGATTCGCGAGACGATCGACCGCGACTACCAGGTCGAAGGCGACCTGCGCCGCGAAGTCTCGATGAACATCAAGCGGCTCATGGACCTCGGCTGCTACCGCGGTCTACGTCACCGTCGCTCGCTGCCGGTCCGCGGCCAGCGCACGCATACTAACGCCCGCACCCGCAAGGGTCCGGCCAAGGCGATCGCCGGCAAGAAGAAGTAATTGAGCGAATAGCGAGTAGCGGTTAGCGAGTAGGGGACCCTATTCGGTATTCCCTACTCACTACTCGCTTTTCCAAGGTGGAGCCGCTGGCATTACGGCGGTGTAGAGATCAACTGAAAGGAATACCATGGCCAAGGAAGCCGCTCGTGTTCGCCGTCGCGAACGCAAGAACATTTCGTCGGGCGTTGCCCACGTCAATTCGACCTTCAACAACACCATGATCACCATCACCGACGCGCAGGGCAATTCGATCGCCTGGTCGTCGGCCGGAGCCCAGGGTTTCAAGGGTTCGCGCAAGTCGACCCCGTTCGCAGCGCAGATGGCTGCCGAGGACGTCGCCAAGAAGGCGCAGGAACACGGCATGCGCATGCTCGAGGTCGAGGTCTGCGGACCCGGCTCCGGTCGTGAATCGGCGCTCCGCGCGCTGCAGGCGGCGGGCTTCACCATCACCTCGATCCGTGACGTGACGCCGATCCCGCACAATGGCTGCCGCCCGCGCAAGAAGCGCCGCGTCTGATTTTTAAACGCCGCGCGAACGCCAAGGCGTTCCTCCGCGGTTTTCCGTGTCGCCCGCCACGATTGGATGGTGGCGGGGCAAAGGAAGGAAAACTTTTATGATCCAGAAAAACTGGCAGGAACTGATCAAGCCGAACAAGATCGAGTTCTCGTCGAAGAAGAAGACGCTGACCACGCTGGTGGCCGAGCCGCTCGAACGCGGCTTTGGCCTGACGCTGGGCAACGCGCTGCGGCGTGTGCTTCTGTCTTCGCTGCGCGGCGCGGCTGTCACCGCCGTGCAGATCGACGGCGTGCTGCACGAATTCTCGTCCATCGCCGGCGTGCGCGAGGACGTGACCGACATCGTGCTCAACATCAAGGAAATCGCCATCCGCATGGAAGGCGATGGCCCCAAGCGCATGGTCGTGCGCAAGCAGGGCCCGGGCGCCGTGCTCGCCGGCGACATCCAGACGGTCGGCGACGTCGAGATCCTCAACCCCGACCACGTGATCTGCACGCTGGACGAGGGCGCCGAGATCCGCATGGAGTTCACCGTCGACACCGGCAAGGGCTATGTGCCGGCCGAGCGCAACCGCGCCGAGGACGCGCCGATCGGGCTGATCCCGGTCGACAGCCTCTATTCGCCGGTCAAGAAGGTCTCCTACAAGGTCGAGAACACCCGCGAGGGCCAGGTTCTCGACTATGACAAGCTGACCATGACGATCGAGACCAACGGCTCGATTTCGGGCGAGGACGCGGTCGCTTTCGCCGCTCGCATCCTGCAGGACCAGCTTGGCCTGTTCGTCAACTTCGACGAGCCGCAGAAGGAAGTCGCCACCGAGGCCGTCACCGAGCTCGCCTTCAACCCGGCGCTGCTCAAGAAGGTCGACGAGCTCGAGCTTTCGGTGCGTTCGGCCAACTGCCTGAAGAACGACAACATCGTCTATATCGGCGACCTGATCCAGAAGACCGAAGCCGAGATGCTGCGCACCCCGAACTTCGGCCGCAAGTCGCTGAACGAGATCAAGGAAGTGCTGGCGGCCATGGGCCTCCATCTCGGCATGGAAGTGCCGGACTGGCCGCCGGAAAACATCGAAGACCTCGCCAAGCGTTACGAAGACCAATATTGAGCATGAATTCCAAGGATCGGCGGCGAGAGCCGCTCGATCCGACGGTCATGCGGAAAACCATCAGAGGCCGTGGCCTCTTGAACAACTGAAGAAGGAAAAGAGCCATGCGCCACGGTTTCAAAGGCCGTCGTTTCGCCCGCAGCATCAGCCACCGCAAGTCGATGTTCGCCAATCTCGCCGTGTCGCTGATCGAGCACGAGCAGATCGTCACCACCTTGCCGAAGGCGAAGGACCTGCGTCCGATCGTCGAGAAGCTGGTGACGCTCGGCAAGCGCGGCGACCTGCACGCCCGCCGCCAGGTGATCGCGCAGATCGGCAATGAAGGCGTCGTCAAGCGACTGTTCGAGACCATCGCCCCGCGCTACGCCACCCGCAATGGCGGCTATCTGCGCATCATGAAGGCGGGCTTCCGCAAGGGCGACAACGCCGCGATGGCGGTGATCGAATTCGTCGATCGCGATACCTCGGCCAAGGGCGCCGCCGACCGCGCCCGCATAGAGGCTGAGGGCGCCAACGAGGAAGCCGCGGCCGCCTGAGGTCGCTGTTTCGTCAATGACTTCGAGGGGCCTACGGGCCCCTTTTGCATTTGGAGCAGGTTTGAGCGGGTGAGCGGAATTTCACGCCCAGGCTCAAGCTTTTGCGCGACAAGTGTCGCATTTGTGTGCATTAGCCTTTCATTCTGCACATTCGTCGAGACAATGGCGCCCTATCTGGAGGGATTCGAGAATGCACCTCAAACGACTGTTTCTTGTTGCCGCGCTGGCGGTCTTCGCCGCGGCACCGGCCGCAAGACAGGCTTTTGCCGAGGACGCCGCCAAGCCGGCCGATCCGGGCCTCTCCGACGTGCTGACCGATCTGTTGCATGGCGTCGAAGGCGAGAACGGCACGTCCGGCCCCGACAAGCGCGTGCCGTTCGGCCGCGAGGAGGTGCAGCTCTCCTTCGCGCCGCTGGTCAAGCAGACGGCGCCGGCCGTCGTGAATGTCTATGCCTCGCAGACCGCAAAGGTGACGTCACCTTTCGAAGGCGATCCCTTCTTCGAGGAGTTCTTCGGCCGTGCCCAGCCGCGCGCCCAGTCCTCGCTGGGTTCCGGCGTGCTGGTCGATCCGAGCGGCGTGATCGTCACCAACTTCCACGTCATCAAAGATGCTGACGAGGTGAAGGTCGCGACCGCCGACGGGCGCGAGTTCACCTCAAAGGTCATGCTCAAGGACGAGACACTCGATCTCGCGGTGCTCAAGATCTCGGCCGACAAGCCGTTTCCGGTGATTGCCATCGGCGATTCCGACGCGCTTGAGGTCGGCGACCTTGTGCTCGCCATCGGCAATCCGTTCGGTGTCGGCCAGACCACCACCAGCGGCATTGTCTCGGCGCTCGCCCGCAGCCATATCGGCGTTTCGGATTCGGGCTATTTCATCCAGACCGATGCCGCCATCAATCCCGGAAACTCCGGCGGCGCCCTGATCAACATGGGCGGCCAGCTGGTCGGCATCAACACGGCCATCTACAGCCGCAGCGGCGGTTCGATCGGCATCGGCTTCGCCATTCCTTCGAACATGGTGCGCGCCTTCGCCGACGCCGCCAAGGCCGGGCTCGACTTCTTCGAGCGTCCCTATATCGGAGCGGAATTCGAACTGGTGACGCCGCAGATCGCAGAGTCGCTCGGCATGGAGAAACCCACCGGCGCATTGGTGTCGTCCGTGGACGCCACCGGGCCTGCTGGCAAGGCCGGCCTGAAGCCTGGCGACGTCATCCTGTCGCTCAACAACACGCCGGTCGAAAGCATCGAGGCGCTCGACTACCGCATGGCGACGCTGTCGATCGGCACCAAGGCGACCTTCGCCGTGCTGAGCAAGGGGCAGCAGGCGACGTTGGAGATTCCGCTGGAGCGCGCGCCGGAAGGCGCCAAGCCTAGCGAGGTCACCTTGCGTGGCCGCAGTCCCTTTTCCGGCGCCAAGGTGGCGGAACTGTCACCCAGGCTTGCCCAGCGGCTTGGCCTTCGCACCGATCTCAAGGGCGTCACCGTCATCGATATCAGCCGCGATTCGCCGGCCGCCGATTTCGGTTTCCAGCCGGGCGACATCGTGCGCGAGGTGAACGGCACCACCATCGAGACCGCGGCGACACTGGCGCAGGTTGCCCAGCAGGACACGCGCTGGTGGCGCTTTACCGTCGAGCGCGGCGGGCAGATACTGCGCCAGGTGTTGCGTTATTGAGGCGATCTGCCCATTTAGAGCATGATCATGATCCCGAACCGAAGGCCGGCGTAGCAAGAAGTGGGAGCCGGCGTTCGGATAAGATGGTGCTCGCAAAAGAGCGGAATCGCGTTTCAACCAAAAGACTTGCATGGCAGATCTGTTCAGTTCCGATGAGCCGGAGAAGGCGCCGCCCGGGCGGCCGCTGGCCGATCGGTTGCGCCCAAAAAACCTCGGCGAGGTCGTCGGGCAGGAGCATCTGACCGGCCCTGACGGCGCGCTGACCAGGTTGATCGATTCGGGTTCGCTCGGCTCGATGATTTTCTGGGGTCCGCCCGGCACCGGCAAGACGACGGTGGCGCGGCTGCTCGCCGGCGAGACCAATCTCGCCTTCGAGCAGATCTCTGCTGTGTTTTCCGGTGTCGCGGATCTCAAGAAAGTGTTCGAGGCGGCCAAGCTCAGGCGCTCCAATGGCCGCCAGACGCTGCTCTTCGTCGACGAGATCCATCGCTTCAACCGCGCCCAGCAGGACGGGTTTTTGCCGGTGATGGAAGACGGCACCGTAGTGCTGGTCGGCGCCACGACGGAGAACCCGTCCTTCGAATTGAATGCCGCGCTTTTGTCCCGCGCGCGCGTGCTGGTGTTCCGTTCGCTGGGTGAGGACAGCATCGCCAAGCTTCTGGCCCGGGCGGAAGAAACAGAGGGCAGGGCGCTGCCGCTCGACGAAGAAGCGCGCGCCATGCTGATCCGCATGGCGGATGGCGACGGCCGCGCCTCGCTGACGCTGGCTGAGGAAGTCTGGCGCGCCGCCAAGAAAGGCGAGGTGTTCGGGCCAGAAGGCCTGCAGCGCGTCATCCAGCGCCGTGCGCCCATCTACGACAAGGGCCAGGACGGCCATTACAATCTGATCTCGGCGCTACACAAATCGGTGCGCGGCTCCGATCCGGATGCCGCGCTTTATTACCTCGCCCGCATGTTCGATGCCGGCGAGGATCCGCTCTATCTCGGCCGCCGGCTCGTGCGCATGGCGGTGGAGGATATCGGACTCGCCGACCCACAGGCGCTTGTCGTGGCCAATGCGGCCAAGGACGCCTATGACTATCTAGGCTCGCCAGAGGGCGAGCTCGCCTTTGCCCAGGCCGCCGTTTATCTCGCCACGGCGCCGAAATCGAACGCGGTCTACACTGCCTTCAAGGCCGCGACCGCGGCAGCCAAGGAGTTCGGCTCGCTGCTGCCGCCCAAGCACATCCTCAACGCGCCGACCAAGCTGATGAAGCAGGAGGATTACGGCGCCGGCTATCGCTACGACCATGACGAGCCGGAGGCGTTTTCAGGCCAGGACTATTTTCCGGAGAAGATGGGCCGGCGCACTTTCTACGATCCGCCGGAACGCGGTTTCGAGCGCGATATCCGCAAGCGGCTGGAATACTGGGCGAAGCTGCGAAGCGAACGGAACAGCTGAGTTACGCGGCCCGGCGGTCGGCACGCTTCGACGCGAAGCCGCGTTGTGGTGGACCACACTGCTGCGGCATTGTGCCGGGAAACAAAAAATCCTATCAAGACGCACGGCTGGCGGGGGTCGCCGTGATGTTGTCCCATGGAACAGGATCGCGCCCCGCGCGAATGACAATGACAAAGCAAACCGTCAAGACGCTCCGCAAGGCCGCCATCGCCGTTGTAGTTCTTGCGCTCGCCTTCTACTTCATCCCGATCCTGACCACCATCTGGGTCGTCTGCGGCCTGATCGATGTCATGCGCAACGACCAGAAGAACCAGAACCTGTTCGAGCGCTACTTCCTCGGCAACGGCCTGTTCACCTGGCTGTTGTCGCCGTTCAACCTGATCGTCGACCTTCTCAGCTACCGCAACCCCGGCGTCTGGAAGCCCGAGCAGTTCCCCGAGGACTATCAGCGCGAGATCAACGAGGTGCTGGGCGTCTTCAAGGCGCGCAAGGAGGAGATCATCGCTGATATCGATGCCAATTTCGGCGCCGGCCGCCGCGGCATGTATGTCTACCAGTGGTACGGCAAGCACAAGATCGACAACGTCCCCGAATTCAACAAGGACTACAAATACATCAAGACGATCGCGGTATCCGTTTTCAGCAAGCGCGAATCGACGTCCTGGCATTTCGGTCCGCTCCGGCTCAGCCTGCGCATCCTCTACAATCTGATACCGGTCAAGGCCGAGATCTTTGTCCAGTGCGGCAGCAAGAAGAACTACTGGTACGACAATCCGCTGTTCATCTTCGACGACACCCTGTTCCACCGCTCGGTCAACGAATATGACGGCCGCCGCTACTGCGTCTTCGTCGATATCATCCGGCCGTCTCCGTTTCCCAGGCTGATCGCGGGCCTTCTCGCCATCGTCTCCGTCAGCGTGGAGCGCATCAATTCGGTCTTCTACAAGAACTGGAAGATGATCGGCTCATCCAAGCCGAAGGCGGCCGCCAACTGACCACGGCGGAACCTCGCCTCAATCGGCCTTAAACCAACGTCCAATGGCGCGGACGAACCGCGACCTTTAGGACTCCAGCGCGGCTCCAGGACACGCGTAGCGATTTTTCGTCGGGAATTGCGCAAGATCAAATACGCGTTCCGGCCGGCGTTCTATCGAAAGCTGACCCGCAACTGGCGTCGGAAATGTTCTAGCGGGCATGGTGGCGGAGCGGCAGGAGGTTCCGCTCACCGGGAGGATTAGGTTGATCGGACGGCAACCAGCCGTGCACGCGGACCAGGTCCAGGCCTCGGTCGCCAAGAGCGACGCAGCCCATTCGGCGGTCGTCGCTTCGTGGCGGCGGTCCCTCCAATTGCACGGCCTGGACCCCGCAGCACGCACGGCGCCGCGGCGACTGACCGAAGGCGAGCTCAGGCTCACGAGACAGCGCATGGAGCGGTTGATCCGCGCGGCCGAACCCAGCCTCAATCGGCTCTATCTCGCCGTGGGCGGCGTCGGCTGCTGCGTCATGCTGGCGGATCGCGACGGCATCCCGGTGGAGCGACGGGGCGCTGTCGCGGACGACGAGACATTCGATGAATGGGGCCTGTGGACCGGCACCGTCTGGAGCGAGGACAGCGAAGGCACCAACGGCATCGGCACCTGCATCGCCGACCAGCGCGCTCTGACCATCCACCGCGATCAGCATTTCTTCTCCCGCAACACGCTGCTGAGCTGCACCACGGCTCCGGTCTATGACCATGAAGGCAATCTGGCGGCGGCGCTCGATGTCTCGTCCTGCCGGTCAGACCTGACCGAGGGCTTTGTACAGCTCATCGCGGTCGCGGTCGGCGACGCCGCGCGCCGGATCGAAGCGGAAAATTTCCGCATGGTGTTTTCGGATGCCCGCATCTTGCTCGCACCCGTCACCGAGCGCAGCGCCGGTGCGCTGATAGCGGTCGATTCGGATGATCTTGTGATCGGCGCGACGCGCTCTGCCCGTCTTGGTCTCGGCATAACGCGGGAAGCGCTGGCGAGAGGACTGCTTGCCACCGATATTCTCGGCGACTGCGCAAAGACCGCTGAGGATTTGGACGATGCCGAGCGTGGTGTGGTTCAGCGGGCGCTGGCGCGCGCCGGCGGCAACGTCTCGGCCGCCGCGCAGAACCTCGGCATCTCCCGCGCCACCCTGCATCGCAAGCTCGCCCGCTTCGACATTCGCCGCCCGCATTGATTGCAGACCGGACTGTCGCAGTTCTGCGACAGTCGGGCGCCACGATCATCCAGCCCCGGGCTGACAAGCCAACGCCGATCCGCAACCCTTCCTCCCATAGCGCCGCATCCCGCGGCGTGCTCATCGGGAGGCAGTGATGAACAAGGTGGAATTCTCGCGCACGGCCAAGGTTCCTTTCGCCAAGCGCTACGACAACTTTATCGGCGGCAAGTGGGCGGCGCCGCTCTCCGGCAGATATTTCGACAATATCTCGCCGGTCACCGGCCGGCCGCTTTGCGAAATTGCCCGGTCGGACGCAAATGACATCGAGGCCGCGCTCGACACGGCCCACAAGGCCAAGGACGCCTGGGGCAACACCAGCCCCGCGGCCCGCGCGCTGATCCTCAACCGCATCGCTGATCGCATGGAAGACAATCTCGACCTGCTGGCGCTCGCCGAGACCTGGGACAATGGCAAGCCGATCCGCGAGACGACCGCCGCCGACCTGCCTCTGGCCATCGACCATTTCCGCTATTTCGCCGGCGTGCTGCGCAGCCAGGAAGGCTCGATCTCCGAAATCGACCACGACACCGTCGCCTACCACTTCCATGAGCCGCTCGGTGTCGTCGGCCAGATCATTCCGTGGAACTTCCCGCTGCTGATGGCGGTGTGGAAGCTGGCGCCGGCGCTCGCCGCCGGCAATTGCGTGGTGCTGAAGCCCGCCGAGCAGACACCCGCCACGATCATGTTGTGGGCCGACCTCATCGGTGACCTCTTGCCAGAAGGCGTGCTCAACATCGTCAACGGCTTCGGCCTTGAGGCCGGCAAGCCGCTCGCCTCGTCGAACCGCATCGCCAAGATCGCTTTCACCGGCGAGACGACCACCGGCCGCCTGATCTCGCAATATGCCAGCCAAAACCTCATTCCGGTGACGCTCGAGCTTGGCGGCAAGTCGCCCAACATCTTCTTCCAGGATGTGACGGCGGAAGACGACGATTTCTTCGACAAGGCGATCGAGGGCTTCGTCATGTTCGCGCTCAACCAGGGCGAGGTCTGCACGTGCCCCAGCCGCGCGCTGGTGCATGAGAAGATCTACGACAAGTTCATCGAGCGCGCGCTGAAGCGTGTCGAGGCGATCGTCCAGGGCGATCCGCTCGATCCCGCCACCATGATCGGCGCGCAGGCCTCGAGCGAGCAGCTGGAAAAGATCCTTTCCTACTTCGACATCGGCTGCCAGGAAGGCGCCGAAGTTCTGACCGGTGGAGAGCAGAACCATCTGCCGGGCGATCTCGCCGGCGGCTACTACATCAAGCCGACCGTGTTCAAGGGCAACAACAAGATGCGCATCTTCCAGGAGGAGATCTTTGGACCCGTCGTGTCCGTGACGACCTTCAAGGACGATGACGAGGCGCTGTCGATCGCCAACGACACTCTCTACGGCCTCGGCGCCGGCATCTGGAGCCGCGACGCGAACCGCTGCTACCGCTTCGGCCGCGCCATCCAGGCCGGGCGTGTCTGGACCAACTGCTATCACGCCTATCCGGCGCATGCCGCCTTCGGCGGCTACAAGCAGTCCGGCATCGGCCGCGAGACGCACAAGATGATGCTCGACCACTATCAGCAGACCAAGAACATGCTGGTCAGCTACAGCCCGAAGAAGCTCGGCTTCTTCTGATCCTCCCAGGGCGAAGAGGAGGGCGCGGCCCACCCGCGTCCTCCCGTCAGTCGAGGAGGATTTGATGGACAAGCCTTCATTGGGCAAGGTGTCGGCCACGCCGGAGGCCGAGGCGCTGCTTGCCGAGATCATCGCCGATCACGGCCCGGTTCTGTTCCATCAGTCCGGCGGCTGCTGCGACGGCTCCTCGCCGATGTGCTACCCGCGTGGCGAGTTCATGATCGGCGACAATGACGTGAAATTGGGCGAAATCGGCGATACGCCGGTCTATATCAGTGCCTCGCAATATGAGGCGTGGAAGCACACCGATCTCATCATCGATGTGGTGAAGGGCAGGGGCGGGATGTTCTCGCTCGACAATGGCCGCGAGAAGCGCTTTCTGACGCGCTCGACGGTCTGCGCGGTGCTTACGCCTTCAGGCGATTGATCAGACGACGTTTGGGGTAATTATCGCGCTTTGTTGGGCCTTTGGCTCGCAACCTGTCCGCCTTAGTGCTATGGCGCCGCTTTCGAATGGAAAAGCAAAGTCATGGCGGGTGTTGAACAGATCACGGTTGAGGCCGGCGAGGCGGGCATGCGGCTCGACCGCTGGTTCAAGGTCCATTATCCGGGCCTCGGCTTCGGCCATCTGCAGAAGTTGCTTCGGTCGGGGCAAATCCGCGTCGATGGCGGCCGGGTGAAGGCCGACACGCGTGTGGAGCCCGGCCAGTCTGTCCGCGTTCCGCCGCTCGATGTCGATAAGAAGGGCGATGCGCCGCTCACCGGCCACTCGATCCGCAACCAGGGCGATGCCGACGTGCTCGCCAAGATGCTTCTGCATGAGGACCCGAAAGTCTTCGTCTTCAACAAGCCGGCGGGGCTCGCCGTGCAGGGCGGCTCCGGCGTCACCCGCAATGTCGACGACATGCTGGAGGCCTGGCGCAACAAGAAGGGCGAGAAGCCACGCCTCGTCCACCGCCTCGACCGTGACACGTCCGGCGTGCTGGTGGTTGCCCGCACCCGTCTTGCGGCGATGAAGCTTTCGGAAGCGTTCCGCGCGCGCGAGACCAAGAAAACCTACTGGGCGCTTGTCAAGGGCGTGCCGCCCAAGCGCGAGGACAAGATCTCGACCTGGCTCATCAAGGAGCCCACGGAAGATGGCGACCGCGTGCGCGTAGCCGCGCATGGCGAGAAGGGCGCCGACCACGCCGTCTCCTACTACCGTGTCATCGAGCAGGCGGCGCAGACGATGACCTGGCTGGAGATGGAGCCCTATACCGGCCGCACGCACCAGCTTCGCGTTCACGCCGCCTACATAGGTTGCCCGATCATCGGCGATCCCAAATATTTCGAGGCCGATACCAACTGGGATTTCCCGGGCGGCATTCAAAACCGCCTGCACCTGCATGCGCGCCGCATCATCATCCCGCATCCGGACCACGGCGTCATCGACGTCACGGCGCCGATGCCGCCGCATATGCGCCAGAGCTGGAACCTGATCGGCTTCGACGACCAGAGCGCGGAAGACTGACTTGGCTGTCGCCCCCGCATTGGACAGACGCGATGCAGTCGATATGGCCGCAGCCGCCATTTTGGTCGGGCTGACCTTTTCCTGGGGGCTGAACTATGTCGCCGCCAAGGTGTCATACTCCGGCTACGACCCTGTCTTCGTCTCGATCGCACGTTCGCTCATCGGGGGAGCCTGCGTGTTCGCCTGGTGCCGGCTGCGCGGCATCAAGCTCTTCGAAGCGGATCGGACGCTGGCCGCCGGTATCGTCGTCGGCGTGCTCTTCGGCGTCGAGTTCCTGTGTCTCTATATCGGCCTCGAATACACGACCGTTGCCCGCAACACGCTCTTGGTCAACACCATGCCGTTCTGGGTGCTGATCGGCGGCCATTTCCTGCTTGGCGAGCGCATCAATGCGCGCAAGCTCGGTGGCCTTGTTCTCGCCTTCTGCGGCCTGGCGGCGGTCTTCTCCGACGGCATCACTGCCGGCAGCGGCGCGACACTGACCGGCGATCTGCTCAGTCTCGGCTCGGGCATTCTCTGGGCGGCGACCAGCATTGTCATCAAACGATCGAGGCTGGTCGACACGCGCGCGGAGAAACTGCTGCTCTATCAGCTGGCCGGCGCGGCCGTCGTTGGTATCCTGGTGATGCCTTTCGCCGGCCCACCCATTCGAGCGCTTGCCGTCCTGCCGACACTGGCGCTGCTGTTCCAGTCTTTCTATATCGTCGCCTTCACCTATGTGTTGTGGTTCTGGCTGCTCACGCGCTATCCGGCGGCCGGCTTGTCGAGCTTCGCCTTTCTGTCGCCGGTGTTCGGCGTCCTGTGCGGCGCGGTGCTGTTGGGCGAGCTGCCGACGACCAGGATTTTCCTGGCGCTCGGCCTGATTGCCGCCGGGCTGATCATCGTCAATCGCCCGGCGCGCAGACAGCCCACACCATAGATCAGCTCGCGGAAGGGCAAGCTGCCCTATCTCTTTGTGTTGGCGCGATTGTGGACGCAAAACCGCTTCACAATTTTCCTCAAATTGCTTTAAGGAGTTCGGCATGCGCGACATCCTCGAAGACCTCGAAGCCGGCAAGCTGCTTTCGGATCCCGATCCTGTGCGTCGCGCCCAGATCCAGATGAAGACGCCGCTGCCGAAACGTTTCTACCAGGCTGTTTCGGTGGTTCCTGTCGAGAATGGCTTTGCCGTTCATCTCGACGGACGGCCGGTGCGCACGCCTGGCAAGGCTGTGATGGTGCTGCCGACCGAAAAGGCTGCAGCACTTGTGGCCGCTGAATTCAGCGCGCAAGGCGAAGTCATCGATCCCGTGACGATGCCGGTCATGCGGCTGGTGAACACCGCCATCGACGGCGTCGCCTCCGATCCGCAGGCGGTGCTGGAGGATATCCTGCGCTTCGCCTCGTCCGATCTTCTTTGCTACCGCGCCGACGGCCCGCAAGGCCTGGTCGATCGCCAGAACAAGCATTGGGACCCGGTGCTGGACTGGGCGCGCGGCCATCTCGGCGCACGCTTCAACCTTGCCGAAGGCGTTATCCACGTCGAGCAGCCGCGCGAGACAATCGCGGTCCTCGGCGCGCATCTTGGCCAGCGCTCGGAGCCGATGCGGCTGGCCGCCATCCATGTCATGACCGCGCTGACCGGCTCGGCGCTGCTCGCGCTCGCTGTCGACTTCGGTGAGCTCGACGGCGAGGAAGCCTGGGCGGCCGGCCATGTCGACGAGGATTGGCAGATCGAGCATTGGGGCCAGGATGCGGAGGCCTTGGCGCGCCGCTTGGCGCGCAAGCGCGACATGATGGCGGCGGTGAGCCTGCTCGAGGCTCGGCAAGGCTAAAGTAACTTCAGGAACGCCGCACAACGCGGGTTCCGTTCAGAATACCGCTTGGCCACTGACAGCTATCCGGCAACCGATCCTATGCTATTTATTCGCCGCGCAATCGGGGGGCGGCAATGTCAGACTTTCGGAATGCGGTAACCTCAATGCCGGGCAGGGAGCGCCTGGCCAAAGCGCCCCATGGCGCAAAAGTTGTGATCCATGCCACTGCCGCCGAGACGAACGGCGCATTCGGGATGTGGGAAACTTTCACCCCGCCCGGGAAAGGCCCGGCCCCTCACACTCACACCCGAGAGACCGAGGTTTTTCGGGTGATACGCGGGATCTATCGTTTCCAATGTGGTGACGAGGAATTCGATGCCCCTCCAGGCGCCGTCGTTGTTTTGCCTCCTCACGTGCGTCACAGTTGGCGAAACATTGGCGACGAGCCCGGGCAGATGTTTGCGATAGTGACGCCGGGTGGCTTCGAGCAACTCTTTATGGAGATAGAGGCCTCTGGCGCCGACGCGCCCGACGAGATCGCATTGATTGAAGCACGCCTTGGGATAATCAACGACGAGACGGTGGCGATCAATCGCTGACGCTTGGCCATGCATCTTGAGAAACGCTTCCTTTCCAAGAAGACACATTCGATCGGCGATATTTGCGGCCCGGTGCCGGAAATGATCCGCTCCAAGTGCTGCACTCAGCTTTCGCAGCGCACCTAATACCAAAGTCATAATCCCATCGTCGCGGTGCCTTTCGCCCGCCCTTTCTGTCATTTTTCCTTCGTTGGCTGCGTTTTTGAGTCCGCGTTCGCAGGAGCGCGGACGGTGGCGCGCAGCCATCGAGGACAGACGGGATCTCACGGGAGGATATATCAATGGCAATGGCTTCGACCGCCGGCGGAACCAGCCGCGGCATGACGCGGGAGGAGAAGAAGGTCATCTTCGCCTCCTCGCTCGGTACCGTTTTCGAGTGGTATGATTTCTATCTCTACGGCTCGCTGGCCGCCTTCATCGGCTCGACCTTCTTCAGCCCGGCGATTCCCGAAGCGACGCGCAACATCTTCGCGCTGCTGGCCTTTGCCGCCGGCTTCCTTGTGCGTCCGTTCGGCGCGCTCGTGTTTGGCCGCATCGGCGATCTCGTCGGCCGCAAATACACCTTCCTCGTCACTATGACGATCATGGGCCTGTCCACCTTCCTGGTGGGCCTGCTGCCCGGCTATGCCAGTTGGGGCATCGCGGCGCCCGTGATCCTGATCGGGCTGCGCATGCTGCAGGGCCTTGCGCTTGGCGGCGAGTATGGCGGTGCCGCGACCTACGTCGCCGAACACGCGCCGGACGACCGACGCGGCTACTACACGTCCTGGATCCAGACCACGGCGACGCTCGGCCTGTTCCTGTCGCTGATCGTCATCCTGATCGTCCAGGGCTCGCTCAGCAAGGAGACCTACGCCAGTTGGGGTTGGCGCATCCCCTTCATCGTCTCGTTCCTGCTGCTCGCCATCTCGATCTGGATCCGGCTGTCGCTTTCGGAGTCGCCGACCTTCCAGCGCATGAAGGAGGAAGGTAAGGGCTCCAAGGCGCCGTTAACGGAAGCTTTCGGTCAGTGGAAGAACGCCAAGATCGCCCTTCTGGCGCTGCTCGGCCTTACCGCCGGCCAGGCCGTGATCTGGTACAACGGGCAGTTCTACGCCCTGTTCTTCCTGCAGAACGTGCTGAAGGTCGACGCATGGTCGGTCAACGTCATGATCGCTATCGCGCTGGCCGTCGGCTCGATCTTCTTCGTCGTGTTCGGCTGGCTGTCGGACAAGATCGGCCGTAAGCCCATCATCATGGCAGGCCTTGCGTTGGGCCTCGTCTGCACCTTCCCGCTGTTCAAGGCTCTGACCTGGGCCGCCAATCCGGCTCTGGCCACCGCGCAGCAGAACACCCGCGCGACGGTGACGGCGGCGCCCGGCGACTGCAAGTTCCAGTTCAATCCTGTCGGCACGGCGAAGTTCACGACATCCTGTGATATCGCGACGTCGTTCCTGACCAAGAACTCGGTGCCTTACGACGTCGTTGCGACGGCGGCGCCCGGCACGGCGGCCACGGTCAAGATCGGCAACGAGACGGTGGCGTCCTATGATGCCGTTGCCGCTGGCGATCAGGCCAAAGCCAAGGAGGCGGCCTTCCAGAAAGCGGTGAACATGTCGCTGCGGGACGGCGGCTATCCGCTGAAGCGCGCAGCTGCCAAGGTGCCGGATCAAAAGCTCGACGCCTTCATCGCGGCCAATCCCGAACTCAAGCTCGATGCTGCGGCCATCCGCGGCGGCGAAAAGGCGACGGTTCCGGCCGACAAGGCGATCGCCGACAAGCTGCTGACCAAGGAGGAGGCGGCGGGTGCGCCCGAAGTCACCGTCTACAACATCCCGGGCGGCGGTCCGTTCGCCATGACTGCCGATCCGGCAGCCATCAACTGGCCGCTCACGATCGGCATCCTGTTCATCCTGGTGCTGTTCGTGACCATGGTCTATGGGCCGATCGCGGCCATCCTGGTCGAGATGTTCCCGACCCGCATTCGCTACACCGGCATGTCGCTGCCCTACCACATCGGCAATGGCTGGTTCGGCGGTCTGCTGCCGGCAACGGTGTTCGCGCTCAGCGCCTACAAGGGCGATATCTACTACGGTCTTTGGTACCCGGTTATCATCGCGGCAATGTCGCTTATCATCGGCATGATCTTCGTCAGGGATACGCTCGGCACAGACCTCCACGCCAAGGAATGACCTCGGTCATCCCGCTCAAACAGAAGGCCCGGCGTGAGCGATCACGCCGGGCTTTTTTCATGCCCAATTGGAAGAAAGCGGACAGCTCAGCTCCTGCGCTGCTGGTTCTCTTCCTCGATCGCCGCTTCGTGGTACCAGCCGTCGAAGTCGGCGTGCTCGCCGCGAAGTGCCGCAAGTTCTGCCGCGAATTTGGCCTTGGCGCCTAAATTTGAGGCAGACTTGCGTGCTGCGAGCGGGAACAGCAGGACTTTTGCCGACGGCCGCGATGGCGTGACTTGCATTGCCGATCTCCTCGCCTTTTCAGGAGCGACCGATTCACCTTCCCATCAAAATATGCCCTGCGACTCCTTTAGGCAATATGCTTACAAAAAGATCAGCAAATGCCTATTTTGTAAGCAAAAACGGCGCCTGAACGATCCAGTCGCATTGCTGAGACGGCTCAACAAAATCAACGCGTTGCCATGACCATTTTGCCGCACCCCGCGAAGGCCGAGTGGCATACGAATTGCTTTTTGACCGTCGGCAGGCCGGCTCGAGCCGGCCGAGCGTCGCCACCATTTGGCGGTGATCAAGCAACGAGAGGCTCTAGAATGACCAAATACAAGCTCGAGTATATCTGGCTGGACGGCTACACACCGGTCCCCAATTTGCGCGGCAAGACCCAGATCAAGGAATTCGCCGAGTTCCCGACGCTCGAGCAGCTGCCGCTATGGGGCTTCGATGGTTCCTCCACGAACCAGGCCGAGGGCCGCAGCTCCGATTGCGTGCTGAAGCCGGTCGCGCTTTATCCAGACCCGGCCCGCACCAACGGTATTCTGGTCATGTGCGAAGTGATGATGCCCGATGGCGTCACCCCGCATGAATCCAACAGCCGCGCGACCATCCTCGACGACGAGGATGCCTGGTTCGGCTTCGAGCAGGAATATTTCTTCTACAAGGACGGCCGTCCGCTTGGCTTCCCCGAGAGCGGCTACCCGGCCCCGCAGGGTCCGTATTACACCGGCGTTGGCTACAAGAACGTCGGCGATGTCGCCCGCCAGATCGTCGAGGAACATCTCGACCTTTGCCTCGCCGCCGGCATCAACCATGAAGGCATCAACGCCGAAGTGGCCAAGGGCCAGTGGGAATTCCAGATTTTCGGCAAGGGCTCCAAGAAGGCCGCCGACCAGATCTGGATGGCGCGCTATCTGCTGCTGCGTCTGACCGAAAAATACGGCATCGACATCGAGTTCCACTGCAAGCCGCTCGGCGACACCGACTGGAACGGCTCGGGCATGCACTGCAACTTCTCGACCAAGTACATGCGTGAAGTCGGCGGCAAGGCCTATTTCGAGGCGCTGATGGCGCAGTTCGACAAGAACCTGATGGATCATATCGCGGTCTACGGCCCGGACAACGACAAGCGCCTGACCGGCAAGCACGAAACCGCGCCGTGGAACAAGTTCTCCTACGGTGTCGCCGACCGCGGCGCTTCGATCCGCGTGCCGCACTCCTTCGTCAAGAACGACTACAAGGGCTACCTGGAAGATCGTCGCCCGAACTCGCAGGGCGACCCCTACCAGATCGCCTCGCAGGTGCTGAAGACGATCTCGCAGGTTTCGACCGCCGCGGTTTCGGCCGCCGCCTGATTCCTCGCTTGCCAGGGCGCAGGCCCCTGGCGCGATGGGCACGCTAGAAAAGCCCCAGCGGAAACCCGCTGGGGCTTTTTGCATGGGAGAGCCGGCAATACAGGCCAGTCTGCCGCCACCGTCAGGCGGCAATCACGCACGCGATTTGAGCGCTGCCACTACGTCTTGGCGTGGGGCAGGGCGCGGCGTGCGGTTCCCGTCGCGGTTGACCAGGGCGAGGAAGATGTTGCCGGAGAAATGCGAGCAGCCGGCGGTGCCGGTGCGCGAGCCCGGCCGGCACGCGCCGCGCCGGCTCGAAAGCCCGTCTTCTGAAATGAAAAGCCCTTGGAAGGGAGTGCCTTCCAAGGGCGGAATTTCCATCCGATCAGAAGCTTAGACTGAATAATACATGTCGTACTCGACCGGGTGCGGGGTCATTTCGAAGCGCATGACCTCGGCCATCTTGAGCTCGATATAGCTGTCGATCTGATCGTCGTCGAAGACGCCGCCGGCTTTCAGGAAGCCGCGGTCCTTGTCGAGGTTCTGCAGGGCTTCGCGCAGCGAGCCGCAGACGGTCGGGATCTTCTTCAGCTCCTTCGGCGGCAGGTCGTAGAGATCCTTGTCCATCGGCTGTCCGGGGTGGATCTTGTTCTTGATGCCATCGAGGCCGGCCATCAACATGGCGGCGAAACCGAGATAGGGGTTCGCGCCCGGATCGGGGAAGCGGACCTCGACGCGCTTCGACTTCGGCGAGTTGCCGAACGGAATGCGGCAGGAAGCCGAGCGGTTGCGCGCCGAATAGGCGAGCAGCACCGGCGCCTCATAGCCCGGCACCAGACGCTTGTAGGAGTTGGTCAGCGGGTTGGTGAAGGCGTTAATCGCCTTGGCGTGCTTGATGATGCCGCCGATGTAATAGAGGCAGCTCTCCGACAGGCCGGCATATTCGTTGCCGGCGAAGGTCGGCTTGCCGCCCTTCCAGATCGACTGGTGGACGTGCATGCCCGAGCCATTGTCGCCGAACACCGGCTTCGGCATGAAGGTGGCTGTCTTCCCGTAGGCGTTGGCGACCTGGTGCACGACATACTTGTAGATCAGCATCTTGTCGGCGTTGCGCACCAGCGTGTCGAACTTGATGCCGAGCTCGTGCTGCGCGGCGGCGACCTCGTGGTGGTGCTTTTCGACGCGCACACCCATTTCGGCGAGCACGGTCAGCATCTCGGAACGCATGTCCTGGCAGGAATCGATCGGCGGCACCGGGAAATAGCCGCCCTTGATGCGCGGACGGTGGCCGAGATTGCCGGTCTCGTAGTCGGTGTCGTCGTTGGAGGGCAGTTCGGTCGAGTCGAGACGGAAGCCGGTGTTGTAGGGATCGGCCTTGTACTTGACGTCGTCGAACACGAAGAACTCGGCCTCGGGACCGACATAGATGGTGTCGCCGATGCCTTCCGCCTTCATGTAGGCCTCGGCCTTCTTGGCGGTGCCGCGCGGATCGCGGTTATAAGCCTCGCCCGAAATCGGATCGAGGATGTCGCACAGGATGACCATGGTCGACTGGGCAAAGAACGGATCCATATGGACGGTATCGGTGTCCGGCATCAGCACCATGTCGGACTCGTTGATTGCCTTCCAGCCGGCGATCGAGGAGCCGTCGAACATGACGCCGTCGGCGAACATGTCTTCCTCCACCTCGACGACATCCATCGTCACATGCTGCAGCTTGCCCCGCGGATCGGTGAAGCGCAGGTCGACGAATTTCACGTCGTTGTCCTTGATCTGCTTCATGATGTCTTTGGCTGTCGTCATGTCATTTCTTCCCTGTGTGATGACGTCCGGAAATGGATTGTAGGTTTTGGTCAGATGGCGTCGATGCCGGTCTCGCCCGTGCGGATGCGCACGACTTCCTCTATGTTGGAGACGAAGATTTTTCCATCGCCGATGCGGCCGGTCTGCGCCGCCTTGCGGATGGCCTCGATTGCGCCTTCGACAGCCTCGTCGCCGAGCACCACCTCGATCTTCACCTTGGGGAGGAAATCGACGACATATTCGGCGCCGCGATAGAGCTCGGTATGGCCCTTCTGACGGCCGAAACCCTTGGCTTCGGTGACGGTGATGCCTTGCAGTCCGGCCTCCTGAAGCGCTTCCTTCACTTCGTCCAGCTTGAATGGCTTGATGATCGCTTCGATCTTTTTCATGTAAAAAGTGGCCTCCACTGCCAAGAAGACGGGTTGTGTGCCCCGCTTGCGCCTTCATCAAGCACGAAGCGTGCCAATCCTGAGGAGAGCAGACGGTGAGGGGCGTTTTCGCGCCCATGCCGCGTCCGGATGCAAATTCGCGTCACCGGCTGCATCGGATGCGTCATGGACGCCCAAACCGTATACATCGCTCCTCCTCGCGCCTGCGCAAAAAATGGGCAGACAGCGCAATTTGCAGGCTGAACCCCTCCCGGATGCGACCGCATTTGCAAGACAAGGCGCGGTCACTGGTTTGCTTCGAACCGAAAACTGGACAATGCTTGATCGCATGGAGATCGGCAATCCCATGCGCAATGAACTTCTATCGCCGGCCGAAATGGCCGAGGCCGACAGGCTGACAATAGCGGCCGGACCGCTCGACGGCTATCGCTTGATGCTACGCGCGGGCGAGGCGGTCGCGGCCGTCGTGCTGGCGCGCTATCCTGGCTCGAAGAAGGTGCACGTGCTGTGCGGCCCGGGCAACAATGGCGGCGACGGCTACGTCGTGGCGCGGCTGCTGGCCGCGGCCGGCGTCGATGTGGCTCTGTGGGCGTCGGGCGAACCGAAGGCAGGCAGCGACGCCGCGCTCGCGGCGGCTGATTGCGCTCTGGAGCGGCACCCGCTTTCAGCTTTCACCGCGGAAGCTGGATCGCTGGTTGTCGACGCCATCTATGGTGCGGGCCTGTCGAAGCCTCTCGCCGGCGACGCCAGAGGCGCGGTCGACACCGCGACGGGCATGAACCTGCCGGTTGTCGCGATCGACCTGCCTTCGGGCGTTTCAGGCGAAAGCGGCGAAATCCTCGGTTCGGCATTTGGCGCGGCTCTCACGGTGACCTTCGCACGAAAGAAGCCTGGGCATCTGCTGCTGCCTGGCCGCGAGCGATGCGGCGAGATCGTGTTGGCCGACATCGGCATTCGTGACGAGATCATCGACGAGGTCGCGCCGCGGGCCTTTGAGAATCGCCCCGGGCTCTGGATCGCAAGCTTTCCCGCGCCCGCCCTCGACACGCACAAATACAAGCGCGGCCATACCAGCGTCTTTTCGGGCGGACCATCGGCGACCGGCGCGGCGCGGCTGTCGGCGCTTGCGGCCGCCAGAAGCGGAGCAGGGGCCGTCACCGTGCTCTCGCCCGCCAACGCCATGCAGATCAACGCGGCGCATCTGACCTCGATCATGCTGCGCAAGGTCGACGCGATCGAGGACGTGCATGATCTTATCGGCGATCGCCGGCCGTCCGCCTTCGTCCTCGGCCCAGGCTTCGGCATCGGTGACAAGGCGCGCGATTTCGCGCTCGCCGTGCTCGCCAAAAACCGGCAGGACGGCGGCGTTGAGGGCCTCGTGCTCGACGCCGACGGCATCACCTCTTTCCGCAATGCGGCCTCGACGCTGTTCGAGGCAGCCGCCAGACCGGACGCGCCGGCGTTGATCATGACGCCGCATGAGGGTGAGTTCGGCAGGTTGTTTGCGGACATTGCCGGCAACAAGGCCTTGTCGAAGCTGGCCAAGGCATGCGAAGCCGCGCAGCGCGCCAACGCCGTGATCGTCTACAAGGGCGCCGACAGCGTGATCGCCTCGCCGGAGGGCCGCGCCGCGATCAACAGCAACGGCGCGCCATGGCTCGCCACCGCCGGTTCGGGCGACGTGCTGGCGGGCATCATTGCCGGGCTTCTGGCGCAAGGCATGCCGGCCTTCGAAGCGGCTTGCGCGGCAGTCTGGATCCATGCCGAAGCCGGCAGCCGCTTTGGGCCGGGTTTGATTGCGGAAGACCTGCCTTTGGCCATGGTGCCGGTTCTTCGCGAGCTGGCGCA
Source organism: Mesorhizobium sp. Ca11 (assembly GCF_020165275.1). Lineage (NCBI taxonomy): Bacteria > Pseudomonadati > Pseudomonadota > Alphaproteobacteria > Hyphomicrobiales > Phyllobacteriaceae > Mesorhizobium > Mesorhizobium sp. Ca11. The sequence goes on from NZ_JAIUHU010000006.1 coordinate 222,099, forward strand.
GAGCGCTGTCCTATGAAGCGGCTGGGGCTGCTTGTTGCCGTCCTGGCCGCTTTCATTGCCCAGCCGGCGCGCGCCGCCGATCATCCGGTTGCCATCATCGACGACCCACGCGTGCTCGCCGCACTAGATGCCGGGGGATATGGCTTCGCCGACCTCTTCGGCGTCGACGGCAGCGACGATCTGAAATCCCTCTATGATGAGGCACCAGCCTATCACGCCATCGTCGACACAGTGGCCGGAGATGTCGCCGCGTTGCGCACCGAGATGAAGGCCGGCGGCCGCTCTCTCTACGAAGTGACCGACGGCAATGTCGGCCGCATCATCGACATGCGCTGGCTGAAGACGAACGCGGCGCGCTTCCGCCTTGTCGGCGTCGTCAACCGGCTCGACCGACGCGATTTCGCAACGCTTGGCAACGAGACGAGCTGCGGCGAGGTGCGGTTCATCTATCGCCTGGCCTACAGCTTCAGGAAGAACGGCAAGCAACTGGCCTCGCGCCTGCCGTTCAACTTCAGCGCCATATACCGCGTCGCTCAAGATGCCGACGGCGGCTGTGTGGGCGCTGCCGGCCGCTGGACGCCGCAGCTCGACGAAACGGTCGATGCCGGCTGGCTGACCGGCGGGCCGCTCGAAAAGGCCTCGCTGTCCTTCAAGCAACTCGAGCTCAACGCGCAGGTGGTGCGCTTTCCTTCCGGCCAGGAAACCGAGTTCGGCGGGCAGGCCGCTTACCTGATGCGCATCTTCAGCATCGATGGTTCGAGGGTCGGCGAAAAACCGCTGGAAAATACGCCGGACACAGCCCGGCTTGCCGAGGACGCCGATCTGAAAGCGCGGCTTGCCGACTATGTCCGCGCCAATGCCGCGGCGGTCGATCTCGGCGTCTACGAAATCCCAGACGAATTCCTCGCCCGAAAAGTCGTCTCCTGGTCGACCTTCGGCAGTGCAAGACAAGCCAATCATCCGTTCACGCCGCTGTTCGACCCAAAGGAGTTCGCCGGGCTCGACTATTCGAAGTTTACCTTGGCGCGCACGCCGGACGCTTTGATCGAGCGGCTCGACAACGGTGCCTGCCAGGGTTGCCATCAGGCGGGCTCGACCGCCGGCTTCCATTTCATCGGTCTCGACGACGCCACGACCTCGCCGCTCAACCGTATCGAAGTCGGCATCTCGCCGCATCTCCATGCCGAGATTGCGCGCCGCGAGGCGTGGCTCAAGGCGACGGCTGAAGCCAGGGAGCCCAATCGTTTTCGTCCGCTCTCCTTCGCACCGCCCGCCGCCTGGAAGGATGCGGGCGAGCCCGCCTATGCGCCGGCCGAAACGGCAATGCCATGCCTGATGCCGGATGACGCAAGCCGCTTCGGCGGCACCTGGCAATGCGGCGCCGGCACGGTCTGCACGCCGATCGCCACCGCTTCGGGGGTGAGAACCAAACTGGCGCAATGCCTGCTGCCGAAAGACAGTCCCGCGATGTTTTCCGGCCATCCTTGCCTGACCGGCTCGATCGAGAGTAACAGCGCCCAGCCGTTCAACGATCGCTACAAGATCACCGGCCAATTCGCCGCTTTTGCGCCGGCGATCTCGCGCACTGCCTATACCTGCCGGCCGCCGAAGATCGGCGTTCCGGGAGGCTTCGCGTATCGCGCCTGCGATGACAAGGATCGCGCCTTCTCCGCTTTTAAGCCCGGCAAGCCGATGCCGAGCGAGATCTGCGGCTTGGTTGGCGGCAAGAAGTTCGACACCTGCGTGGCCACCAACAATTTCGACCAGTGTCTCGGCGGCTCGGTCAACCGCGGCAACCGCCCAGCCTGCTCGGCTGACCATTTCTGCCGCGAGGATTATATGTGCCAGTCGCTGCCGCCGGACACACCGGGCGCCGCCAGGGTCAAGGGCATCGGCTTCTGCTCGCCGACCTATTTCATCTTCCAGATGCGCATCGACAATCACGCCACGCCTTGGGCGACCACGGCGCGCGCGAGCATGGGCGCGGGTTTCGGGGCGGCAGCCGAGGAATAGGTCAGGTGAATTGCGGCGCGTGTTTTCGGATCGCCGCCGCAAGCGCCTCGCGAACCCTGTCCTCGGACACCGCGCGCGTGTTCTCCACCCAGCCTGGCGTCGAAATCGGCGGCTCGAGAAAAATCACCTGTTCGTTCACCGGACCGTGCATATAGGCTCGGTTCAAACCGTATATGAGCACACAAGGGCCGCCCAGCGCCCCAGCAGCGTGGGAGATGCCGCCATCGACTCCGAGAAAAATGGTCGAGGCCGCGATCTGGCACATGGCTTCTGCAATATCGGGCGTCGAGGTAAAATCGAGCGCCTCGGGCAAACAAGCCCTGATTTCCGCCGCAGCCTGCCGCTCGCGCGGCCCGCCGATCAGCCAGACCGACCAGCCGCGGGCAACATGGTCGCGCGCGATCGAGACGAAGCGCTCCATCGGCCATGAGCGCTTGTTGGCAAAGTCGGATGTGTAGAGGGCAATCGCCGGCTTCGCAGGGTCGATCCCGTTGCGGCGACGCCAACCGGCAAGCTCTTCGGCGGAAACAACCAGCTGCGGAGCCGGCAATGGTCCGTCCTCGGCAGGCCTTTTGCCGAGACGCGCGATTGCGCAAACCTGGTCTGCCACCCGCGTCTTGCGCGGGCCGAATGCAAGCATCGATTTCAGCCAACCGGCGGGCAGCCGGTTGACGATGCCGAACTGGAACTCGCGCGGATAGCCGATGCGCTCCGGTATTCCGGCCAGCCATGGCACCAGGCAAGCCTTGGTGCTGCTGGTGAGCATATAGGCCGCCTGGTAATTCTCCCGGCGGATTTCGCGTGCCAGACCAGCCCGCTCTTTCAGCCCTGGCTTCCAGTGCTTCTCGGCTATCCAGGCCTTGCGAACATGCGGCATCAGCCGCGCCAGCGGCGCGGCGACCCTTGAAGTGATGATGTCGATCGGCTGCCCCGGGAATCTCTCGGCGATGATCCGGATGGCCGAGTGGCAGCGGATGAAATCACCGATCGCCGGCAGGCAGAAGATCAGGATGGGGCGCAATGCGCGATACTCTTTCGATCCGGAACGGTCAGCGCTGCTAAGAAACACCTGCGTGATGTCTCACGGAAGCGCTTCGCCATCAAGAATACGGCGGTAGAGCTCGATATAGGCTTTTGCGGCCTTTTCGATCGGGAACCGGTCTGCCGCGGATTCGCGGCATCTTTGCGCCGGCAAACCGTCGATTTCACCGAAACCGCGCGCGAACTCCTCATCCGTGTCGAAGAAACGGCCGGTATCGGCATCGACGGTTTCGGGCAGCGCGCCGCGTGCCGTGGTCAAGACCGGCGTGCCGCACAGCATGGATTCGACCGGCGCGTTGCCGAAAGGCTCCTCCCAGGAAATCGGATTCAGAAAGGCTTTGGTCTCGCCCAGCAATCGCACCTTCGGTTCACCATCGACCATGCCGTGATAGCGGAAGCGCGGCGACAGGCTCTTGAAGAACACGCCCTCGCGTCGCGTCTTGCTGCGGCCAAGCAGCTTCCAGCGCGAGCCGCCGGCGATATCGAGCTTGAAATCGTACTTTTTCGCCAGGTCCACCGCCCGATTGAGGCCCTTTCCGGCCCGCGCGATGGCCGCCATGAAGAATAGATGGTCGTTCTTCGTCGCTGCCAGGCGATAGGCATCCACCGGAAAGCCGTTGTAGACGAAGGTCTTGCGCCCATGCAGCTCGGCATGGCGGGCGCTAATGAAGCTCCAGTTCGGCTGCGGCCTGGGGTAATCCGGCAAATGGCCGCGCTCGGTATTGAGCGTCGGGAAGGGAACTTCGACCTTCCAGGCATGGAGATGGACGATGTCGGTATTCTTGGGAACAGCCGCGCGGCACTCGTCATTGGTCACCGCGTGGCGGACCTCGCACATCGGATGCGACGATCCCGGGCCGGCGATCAATGTCACCTGATGCCCCATCTTGACCATTTCCGTAGTCAGCCATTCGACCTGCCGCTGGATGCCGCCATAGCCTTTGCACGGAATAAGGCCCTGGGCCGCAAGTGTTATTCGCATTTCGTATCCGCGCTCATGTTAGCGGTTGTCCCTTCGGCTGGCGGGAGGTCTTTCACAAAGGAATGTTGTCGTGCTTCTTCCAGGGGTTCTGCATGTCCTTGTTGCGCAGCATGCGCAACGCCCGCGCGACGCGGCGCCGGGTCGAGTGGGGCATGATCACCTCGTCGACATAGCCGCGTTCGGCGGCGACGAAGGGCGACAGGAAGCGGTCCTCGTAAGTCTTTGTATGGGCAGCGATTTTCTCCGGATCGCCGATATCCTTGCGATAGATGATCTCGACCGCGCCCCTGGCGCCCATCACCGCGATCTGCGCCGTCGGCCAGGCATAGTTCATGTCGCCGCGCAAATGCTTTGAAGCCATCACGTCATAGGCGCCGCCATAGGCCTTGCGGGTGATGACGGTGATCTTCGGCACGGTTGCCTCGGCATAGGCGAAGAGCAGCTTGGCGCCATGCTTGATCAGCCCGCCATATTCCTGCGCGGTGCCCGGCAGGAAGCCCGGCACGTCGACGAAGGTGACGATCGGAATGGAAAAACAGTCACAGAAGCGCACGAAGCGCGCCGCCTTGCGGCTTGCGTCGGAATCGAGCACGCCGGCCAGCACCATCGGCTGGTTGGCGACAAACCCCACCGTGCGGCCCTCGACCCGGCCGAAACCGGTGACGATGTTCTTGGCAAAGCTCTGCTGGATCTCGAAGAAATCGCCTTCATCGGCGACCTTCAGGATCAGTTCCTTGATGTCGTAGGGCTTGTTGGCGTTGTCGGGGATCAGCCTGTCGAGCGACAGGTCGTGGTCCGTCACCGACTGATAGCATTCGATCTCGGGGATTTCGGCCGTATTGGATGCAGGCAGGAGATCGACCAGCCGGCGCATCTGCAAGAGCGCCTCGACATCGTTGTCATAGGCGCCGTCGGCGATGGAGGATTTGGTGGTGTGGACGGACGCGCCGCCGAGGCTTTCGGCGGTCACCGTCTCGTTGGTCACGGTCTTCACCACGTCCGGTCCGGTGACGAACATGTAGGAGGTGTCGCGCACCATGAAGATGAAATCGGTCATGGCGGGCGAATAGACGTCGCCGCCAGCGCAGGGACCCATGATCAACGAAATCTGCGGGATGACGCCGGAGGCCAGCACATTGCGCTGGAAGATCTCGGCATAACCGCCGAGCGCCGCCACGCCTTCCTGGATGCGCGCGCCGCCGGCGTCATAGAGGCCGATGATCGGCGCGCGGTTGCGCAGCGCCATCTCCTGGACCTTGATGACCTTTTCGGCATGCGCCTCCGACAGCGAGCCGCCGAACACGGTGAAATCCTTGGCGAAGATGTAGACCGGGCGTCCGTTGACGGTGCCCCAGCCAGTGACGACGCCGTCGCCGGCGATCTTGGTCTTCTCCATGCCGAAATCGGTCGAGCGGTGCTCGACATACATGTCGAACTCCTCGAACGAGCCCTCGTCGAGGAACACTTCGATACGCTCGCGGGCGGTGAGCTTGCCCTTCCTGTGCTGCGCCTCGATGCGGTCCTTGCCGCCGCCCAAGCGGGCTATCTCGCGGCGACGCTCGAGTTCCTTCAGCACGTCCTTCATCGCTCGGTCCCCAAAAAAGGATAAGTGATTTGTGGTAATGGCGAGCGCCGGGCAGCGCAAGCGCTCCGTTTTCATCGGCCTCTCGCGACTTGCGCAAACCGGCAATGAGCGATCTTGGCGGCAAGCGGCAGAATTTGACGCGGATGGGGACCCGGTTGAAGATACGGATCATTGAAGGCCCGTTGTCCATACCAATCCACACGACCATCAATAGGCATTGAATTTGACTAGGCCAGAGCGGCAATGAATGACGAAATAAGACAAGAAGAATATGCCTCAATATTCGAAACTATCCGTAGAAATCCGACGGGAAATCTCCGATTCGCATATACGTGGATCACACTGGTCTCAGACGCTCCTTCGTTTGCTCAAGAGATACTAAAAAAAGTCAACAGAAACTCTGTCGTATCGAAAGAGGAATTCCTTCTTCTGAAAGAACATGTCCTGCAAATTATCAGTGTCCGCGCGATAGCTGACGATGACTCCGTCTTGGTCGATTTTGATGGAGAATAGACAGATACAGGCTTAAGCAACGTGCTGCTGGGGCCGGTCGACATTTGAAGGCATCCAGGCTTCCTCGTTGTTCTGGCTTTGCTGCGTTGCAACATGCCCCTTGCATTTCAGGCCGGACTCGGCCATATGCGGCGGTATAGGCGCTTGGGCCGGTATGTCCGGCTTTCTCCACGAATGAGACTGGTTGCGTCTGTTTTCCCTCTTTCAAATCGGCCTCGGTCGATCGGCAAGACGGCGAAAAAGCCCCGGGGCATGAAGTCCGCGGGCACGACAGCGCAGCCGCGCGGACGTTTCCCGTCCGCCGCCTTGTCGTTTCCTGATGAATGTTTCGACGGCAGGTTGCGCCCTGCCGCCATTTGACGTTTGCGGCGATTGCGCCGCTTGAAAGAAGATAGATTTGACCAACGAAAACACTCTCCCCAGCAACGACGCTGGGGAACTCTCCGGTTTCGCAGCCCTTGGCATCGGCGGCGCGCTGCTGAAGGCCACGCTTGCCGCGGGCTTCACCGACCCGAAGCCCATCCAGGTGCAGGCGATCCCGCCGCAGCTCGAAGGCCGCGACATCTTCGGCATCGCCCAGACCGGCTCCGGCAAGACGGCGGCCTTCGCGCTGCCGATCCTGTCGAAGATCATCGGCCTCGGCACCAAGCGCCGGCCGAAGACGGCGCGCGCGCTGATCCTGGCGCCGACGCGCGAGCTTGCCGTTCAGATCGAGGACACCATCAAGCTGCTTGCCAAGGGCGCGCATATCTCGACCGCGCTGGTGCTCGGCGGCGTCTCGCGCTTCAGCCAGGTGAAGAAGATCGCGCCTGGCGTCGATATCCTGATCGCCACGCCCGGACGGCTGACCGACCTTGTGCGTGAAGGCGACCTCATCCTTGCCGACACCAAATGGCTCGTCCTCGACGAGGGCGACCGTATGCTCGATATGGGCTTCATCAACGACGTCAAGCGCATCGCCAAGGCGACCGCGCCGGATCGCCAGACGGCGCTGTTCTCGGCCACCATGCCGAACGAGATCGCCGAGCTCGCCAAGGGCCTGTTGAAGGATGCGGTCCGCATCGAGGTCTCGCCGCAGAGCACGACGGCGGCCGAGATCGTGCAGAGCGTGGTGCTTGCCCGCACCAAGCAGAAGCGCCAGGTACTGTCCAAAATGCTGGCCGACGAGGCGATGCGCACGGTGATCGTGTTCTCACGCACCAAGCACGGTGCCGACCGCGTCACCAAGGACCTTGTGCGCGACGGTTTCGAAGCCGCCGTCATCCACGGCAACAAGTCGCAGAACGCCCGCCAGAAGGCGCTCAACGATTTCCGCGAGGGCGCGGTCCGCATCCTGGTCGCCACCGATATCGCGGCGCGCGGCATCGACGTGCCTGGCATCAGCCATGTCGTGAATTTCGATCTGCCGGACGAAGCGGAAAGCTATGTCCACCGTATCGGCCGCACCGGCCGCAACGGCAGGGACGGTATTGCGATCACGCTGTGCGATCCTTCGGAAAACGCCAAGCTGCGGCAGGTCGAGCGCATCATCCGCATGAAGCTGCCGGTCGTTGCCGACCATCTCGGCAGCCCGGATCCGCAGCGCGACCCCAAGGAAAAGGCCGAGCGCCATTTCGAGCCGGCCAATGACCGCGAGCATCATGGCGGCCGTCGTGATGGCCGCCGCCCCAGCAATGGCGGTGGCAAGAAGCACTTTGCCGGCAAGCCCAGTGGCGAGCGCGGACCGAAACCGCAGGGCGAACGCCCGGCGGCCGCCCAGCCGAATGGCCAGCGCAAGCCTGACGGCTTCAAGCGCTTCAAGGGCAACAACAAGCGCCGCTTCGGCGGCAAACGCCCGGCGAACCGGGCTGCTTGAGCCCATCAAACCCGATCGAGAAACGGCCGGAGCCATGCTCCGGCCGTTTTCGTTTCACTGGCGTGCCTGCTGCTGCATCAGCGCCTTCATCCACACCACGATACGCTGGGTTAGAAAACCCGTGGTCTGCGGCGACAGCACATCGCCGGCGATGACATGATGGTCCGGATCGCCGGTGTCGTCGACCGGCACCAGTTCGTGCGGACCGCCCCACCGCCCGGCGATCTCACGCGTCCGGTCCGACCGCACCACCTTGTCGGAATCCGAGAAGATGAAGAGGGCAGGGATTTTCGCCTTCTCGACCGGGGCCTCATAGGCGAGATTGGTGAGCGCCGCCATCGGCAGCACCGCCTTCATGGGATATTTGGTGGTCCAGAATTTCTCGTGCAGCGCGTTGCGCGCGGGAAAACTGCGCTCCTTGCCGCCGACAAGCTCGGCGATCTGCCGGCCCCAGGGCATGGTGAGAACCTCGGCGCCGGAGGCCTTAACGCCGAAATTCGGCGATATGAATGCGATAGCAGCGACGCCGTCAGATGCTCCAGGCCGGGTTGCGGCCCATGCCGCCAGCGAGCCGCCGGTCGAGGTCCCGATGACGATCACCTTGTCACCGATGGCACGGCCGATGGCCAAAGCCTCCTCATAGTCGTTGACCCAGGCATTGACGCTGCCTTGCGCCATGGCCCCGCCGTCCTGGCCGTGGCCGGTCAGGCGCGTGTAGAAGAGGTTGGCGTCCAGCTCATCCGCAATGTCGTCCGGCAAGGGGCGGACCTCGCCCTTCGAGGCGGAAAAGCCATGGATATAGACGATGGCCAAGGGCGTCTTGGCATGGACCAACGGGTTCGCCCAGATGATCTCCTTGTCGAGGCCATCGCGGATGTTGGACACGGCAGCCTCTTCGCGCGCCAGATAGGCCTGCGGATCGTCGCCGATCGCCGACGGATTGAACCGGATTGTGGTGTCGACCGGCACGCGTGGACCGAGGAAGAAAACGGCTATCAGGACGACTGCAAGGCCAAGCACCGCCAGCACGATCCGCCGCCCCATTACAATCTCCAAGCAATGATTCTCAACCTATGGCCGTACCCGCCGGCAGGCAATCGCCGTTTCGCCGGTTTATGCCGCCTTGTCGCGGGATGGGTTCTTGTCGCCAGGCAGCCTGCGATCGAAATGCAATGGCCGTCCCCACCAGTGGGTGGTGAGCCCGATGACGAAGCGGCCGACCGGCCGCGGCAGCAGGCCGAGCACCTTCAACGGCAAGCTTATGTGGTACGGGAAGGTGACTTCGAAGCCGCCCTTCCGGATGCCGCGAGCCATGCGGCGCGACGCGCGATGCACAGGCATGAGGCCCGGCATCGGCAGCTTGTTCTTTTCCGTCAGCGGCGTGTCGATGAATCCCGGATTGATGACCTGGACACGGATGTTCATCTTGTCGAAGTCGTATTTCAGCGACTCCGCCAGGATGTTGATCGCGGCCTTGGTGCCGCCATAGGCCGCCGTGGTCGGCCAGCCCGAATAAGCGGTGACCGATCCCACCAGAACGATATGGCCGCGTCCGCGCACGCGCATATGCTCGACGACAGGCACCACGCCGTTGACGATGCCGAAATAGTTCACGGCAAAGGAGCGGTGGAAATCGCGCACAACCAGATTCTCGCCGGGGGTGGCGATGTAGTTGCCGGCGTTGAAGACGGCAAGCACGATGGGGCCCATCTGCTCCTCGATTGCGGCGGCCGTACGCGCCATGCCCAGCTCGTCGGTGACGTCGCAGGGAAAGGATTTCACATGTCCGGACATTTGCGCCGTTTCGACGACCAGCGTGTCAGCCGGATCTTCGGGCAGAGAGGTCACCGCGACGGCATAGCCTTGATTGGCAAGATCCTTGGCCAACGCGCGGCCAAGCCCGCTGCTGCCGCCCGTGATCCAGGCGACACCGTCCTTCGGATTGGCCCGGTAGAGTGTCATGCGATGTCCTGCGAATGTTCGGGCTTGCTGTAGCGGCGAAGAAATCGAATGAAAAGAGCGCTTTTGCGCTTGGCATTGAAATGATCGCAAGCATTGCAGCGTCCAGAATGCGACTGGACCAGACAAAATCTTACCTTGAAACCGAGGCGTCCGGTTTTTAGGGTCTCGCCGCACACATAAAGGAATCCCGCATGCCCCGTTCTGTGATCGAAGCGATCGGCAACACGCCCCTGATCCGGCTCAATAAGGCTTCGGAAGCGACCGGCTGTGAGATCCTCGGCAAGGCCGAGTTCATGAATCCGGGGCAATCGGTAAAGGATCGGGCCGGCCTGTTCATCATCCGCGATGCCGAGCAGCGCGGCCTGCTCAAGCCCGGGGGGCTGATCGTCGAAGGCACTGCCGGCAACACCGGCATCGGTTTGACGTTGGTCGCCAAGGCGCTTGGCTACCGCACCGTCATCGTCATCCCCGACACGCAGAGCCAGGAAAAGAAGGACACGATCAAGATCCTGGGCGCGGAGCTGATCGAAGTGCCGGCGGTGCCCTACAAAAACGCCAACAATTACATAAAACTGTCCGGCCGCCTTGCCGAGCAACTGGCGCGCTCGGAGCCGAACGGCGCGATCTGGGCCAACCAGTTCGACAATGTCGCCAACCGCAACGGCCATGTCCGCACGACAGCCCAGGAGATATGGGCCCAGACCGGCGGCAAGATCGATGGCTTCGTCTCGGCCGTCGGCTCCGGCGGCACGCTTGCGGGTGTCGCGCTCGGGCTCAAGGGCAAGAGCAAGGACGTCAAGATCGCGCTCGCCGACCCGCTCGGCGCCGCGCTCTACAGTTTCTACACCAGCGGCGAGTTGAAATCCGACGGCAACTCGATCACCGAGGGCATCGGGCAAGGCCGCATCACCGCCAATCTCGAAGGCTTCGCGCCGGACTTCTCCTATCAGATCCCGGACGAGGAAGCGTTGCCCATCATCTTCGACCTGATCCAGGAAGAGGGGCTCTGCGTCGGCGGCTCGACCGGCATCAACATCGCCGGAGCCGTCCGGCTGGCGCGCGAGCTCGGACCAGGCCACACCATCGTGACGATCCTTGCCGACTACGGCACGCGCTACCAGGCCAAGCTCTTCAATCCGGAGTTCCTGCGCGGCAAGAACCTTCCGGTGCCAGGCTGGATGGAAGAAAAAGCCGACATTTCAGTGCCGTTCGAAAAGGTGGCATGATGGCGTACAAAACCGAGGCGCGGTTTCGCGACGACGCCTATCAGAAGACGGCGGAGGCCGAGGTGGTCGCGATCAACGATCGTGGCGGCATCCTTCTCGATCGGACAGTCTTTTATGCAACGTCCGGTGGGCAGCCGGGCGACACCGGGATATTTGAGCGCGCCGATGGCGGCCGCATCGCGATCGCCGCCACCATCACCGGCGAGACCAAGGACGAGATCGTCCATGTGCCGGCGCCGGAGCAGGCGCTGCCCGCGGTCGGCGAAAAGCTGAAGCTCCTGATCGACTGGGAGCGGCGGCACCTCCTGATGCGCATGCACTCCGCCTGTCACCTGCTGACTGTCGTTTGCCCTTTCCCAATCACCGGGGCAGCGGTCGCAGAGGACGACAGCCGCGTCGACTTCGACATTCCGGACGCCGGCTTCACCAAGGAGGATGTGACGGCGAGGCTGATGGAGCTGGTGCGCGCCGACCATCCGATCTTCACCCGGCTGATCACCGACGAGGAACTCGCCGCCAATCCCGGCCTGGTCAAATCGAAGAACGTCCGCCCACCGGTCGGCACCGGCAAGATCCGCCTGGTCTGCATCGGCGAGAGCGGCTCGATCGACAGCCAGCCATGCGGCGGAACGCATGTGAGGTCGACCGGCGAGATTGGCGAGATTCATATCGGCAAAATCGAGAAGAAAGGCCGCGAGAACCGGCGCTTCCGCATTCGATTCGGACCGACGCCGGCGAACTGACGTTAAAGCTAGGCGGGGCAGGAGAATAAAATGGCGCAGGACAGTCCCTTCATCGTCGACGCCGATTGGCTGGAAAAGCGACTTGGCGAGCCGGGTCTCACCATCATCGACGCTTCGTGGTATCTGCCGGCGCAAAAGCGCGACGCCCGCGCCGAATACGATGCCGCTCATATTCCGGGTGCTCGCTTCCTCGACCAGGATGCGGTGTCCGATCCGGATTCGAAACTGCCACACACATTGGCATCGCCGCAGCACTTCGCCCAATATGTTGGCGCCATGGGCGTTTCGGCTGACGACACCATCGTCGTCTATGACGGGCCCGGCCTGTTCTCGGCACCGCGCGCCTGGTGGATGTTCCGCGTCATGGGCGTGTTCCAGGTCTACATCCTGAACGGCGGCATCGATCGCTGGAAGGCCGAGGGGCGACCTGTGACGGCCGAGCCGACAAAAATCGCGCCGAGTGTCTTTTATGCCGATTTCGATGCCGGACGTGTTGTCGGCCTCGACGAGATGCGCAGGATCGTCGGCAGCCATGAGAGCCAGATCGCCGACGCGCGCTCGGCCGGCCGCTTTGCCGGAACCGATCCGGAGCCGCGTCCGGGCGTCCGTTCGGGCCATATGCCGGGTGCGCGTAATGTTCCGGTCACGGCGCTAGCCGAGAATGGCGAGCTGCTGCCCAAGGACCGTCTGCGCAAGGTGATCGAGGATGCCGGCATCGACCTGTCGAAACCGGTCGTGACGTCCTGCGGCTCGGGCATCACGGCTGCGGCGATCACGCTGGCGCTCGAGACGCTCGGCCACACCGACAACCGGCTTTACGATGGATCCTGGGCTGAGTGGGGCAGTCTCAGCGACACACCGGTGGTGACGGGGAAAGAATGATGGAAAACGGCGCGCTGCAAGATATCGAAGTCACGGTCACTTTCCTGGAGATGCATGCGGCGCCGGCGGTTTCACCGCCGATCCCCTACAATCGCCAGATCGCGCTGCTGATGACGAAAGATATCCCGCTCCATTTCTACCGCTATCTGATGGATCGCGTCGGGCGCAAATGGCATTGGGTCAACGTGCTGAGGCTAAGCGACGAGGAGCTTGCCGCCGGCTTGCACCGCGAGGACCGCGACATCCGCGTGCTCTATCTCGACGGCGCTCCCGCCGGCTTCTTCGACCTGAAGCCGCATCTGCCTGACGAGGTGGAGCTCGCCTATTTCGGCATGATGGAGCATGCGCATGGTCAAGGCATCGGTCGCTGGTTCCTCGGCGCCGCCATCTCGGCGGCCTGGGCATATGGGCCAAGGCGCGTCACCGTGCAGACCTGCACGCTCGACCATCCGGCGGCTCTTCCGCTTTATCAGAAGCTGGGCTTCACGCCGGTGGCGCAGAAGAGAGAGGTCGTGCATCCGCTGAGCTTCGCCGAGCGGTCGGCCAGCGTCATGCGAGACTAGAGCAATTCCAGGACTGGTGAGAACGGTTCCGCCAGTCAGGAATCGGGTGGGAGGCATTGTCGCCAAGGCATAATTTCCGAACATCGACACGGAGATTTCGCCATGAGCATCCAGTTCAAAGCCTTGCCGACCGAAGCCGTGCGCGCTCTGCAGCGGGGAGGGCCCGATGCCTACGGCCGCACCCCGGAGCACCGCATCTCCGACGGTGACGGCGTGCCATGCAGGCATTGCCTCAGGAACGTCGCCGAGGGTGACGGCTATCTGATCGTTGCCTACCGCCCGTTTCCAGAACTGCAGCCCTATGCAGAAACCGGCCCGATCTTCCTGCATGCCCAGGAATGCGAGCGCGCAGCCGAAGGGGATGCGCTGCCGGAGATGCTCGAAAGCAGCGACTATATCGTCAGGGGTTACGGCAGGGACGATCGCATCGTTTATGGCAGCGGCGCCGTCACGCCGACCGGCGAGATTGCCGCCCGCGCGCGGACGCTGTTTGGGCGCGACGACATCGCCTACATCCATGTCCGCTCGGCCCGAAACAATTGCTATCAATGCCGCATCGAGCGGGCATGACCAAAAAAGAAGCCCGCCGATGGTCGGGCGGGCCGTTGGAGGGTCTGACAGAAGCTGTCGGGCCAGTGCCGTCCGGGCCAGGACTTGCCCGACCCGGCAAGCAGCTCAGACCGCCAGTAACGGTCCGTCTCTAGGCAGCTTTCTCGTCGAGCGAATGTGAAGCATTTCACACAAGGCCGCATAATGGCGGAAGAACGAAAAGAAGCGCATTTTTAAGACCGTCGTATTCTCGTCGTACTACTGCGCTAAAACGCAGTGGTTGCGATGTGTCGACCGCGGATGGACCGGCGGCAGATCGCGACAGTCGAGGAAGCGGGGCTTTTTGCTCCGCTTTTTTGTTGACCGGATTTTTCGACGGAGGCGCAGTTTCCGCGCAAGAAAAAGCCCGCCGGAATGACCCGGCGGGCGACTGAAGGAAATCGTTGCGAATTATCAGGCGGCAAGGACCGCCTTCGGTTCGACCATTTCGTAGCCGAGCGCCTCAGCGACGGCGCGGTTGGTGATCTTGCCCTTATGAACATTGAGGCCGTTGCGCAAATGGTGGTCGTCGACCAGCGCCTTGAGGCCCTTGTCGGCGAGCTGTAGGCCAAAGTGCAGCGTCGCGTTGTTGAGCGCGTGCGCCGAAGTGACCGGCACGGCGCCGGGCATGTTTGCGACGCAATAGTGGATCACGCCGTCGACCTCATAGGTCGGATCGGCGTGCGTCGTGGCATGCGAGGTCTCGAAGCAACCGCCCTGGTCGATCGCGACGTCGACCAGCACCGAGCCCTTCTTCATGCCGGAAAGCATTTCGCGGGTGACGAGCTTGGGCGCGGCGGCGCCCGGGATCAGCACGGCGCCGATGACGACGTCGGCCGAGAAGCATTCTTCCTCCAGCGCTTCGACGGTCGAGTAGCGTGTGTGGACGCGACCGCCAAAAATGTCGTCGAGCTGGCGCAGGCGCGGGATCGAACGGTCGATAATGGTGACGTCGGCGCCGAGGCCGGCCGCCATCTTGGCCGCGTGCAGGCCGACGACGCCGCCGCCGAGCACCGTGACCTTGCCGGGCAGCACGCCGGGCACACCGCCGAGCAGCACGCCGCGGCCGCCATTGGCCTTCTGCAGCGCAGTCGCGCCGGCCTGGATCGACAGACGGCCGGCGACTTCCGACATGGGCGCGAGCAGCGGCAGGCCGCCGCGGTCGTCGGTCACGGTCTCATAGGCGATCGCGGTGACGCCCGAGCCAAGAAGACCCTTGGTCTGCTCCGGATCCGGAGCCAGATGAAGATAGGTGTAGAGGATTTGGCCGTCGCGCAGCTGGACCCATTCGTTTGGCTGCGGTTCCTTGACCTTAACGATCATGTCGGACTTGGCGAACACGTCGGCGGCCGTCTTGGCGATAGTGGCGCCGGCGGCGCGATAGGCGTTGTCGTCGGCGCCGATGCCGGCGCCAGCACCGGTCTCGACCAGCACTTCATGGCCATGCGCGACATATTCGCGGACCGAGCCCGGCGTCAGGCCGACGCGATATTCATGGTTCTTGATTTCCTTGGGGCAGCCGACACGCATCTTTCTTCTCCCTGTCCGCGCCCTTCAGGGGGCGCTCTCACTGTCGCTCGTGCATGTCACCGGGTCGAAAATGCGGAGGGTGGACACGCAGTAACCGCAGTCAACCACGAATCGCTCCGTATGTGTTTGCGAATGCACTTGCGGCAACGGTCGCTCTTCGATAATCGTTGCGCAAAACGACTGGAAATTCGCAGGAACCACGAAAAATGCAGCTCGACAGGATTGATATCGCCATTCTGGAGACTTTGCAGAAGGATGGCCGGATCCCAAATGCGGCGCTTGCCGAGAAGGTAGGCCTTTCCCAATCGGCCTGTTCGCGCCGGCTCGACAATCTGGAGAAGTCCGGAACCATCCGCGGGTATCACGCGCGGCTGTCCAATTCCGCGCTCGGCCACCAGATGACGGCGATCGTGCACATATCGCTGTCGGGGCAATTCGAAAAGACGCTGTCGGATTTCGAGGCGGCGATCAAGCGCTGCCCGAACGTGCTCTCCTGCCATCTGATGTCGGGCGAATACGACTACATCCTGCGCATCGCGGCGAAGGATCTCGTCGACTATGAGCGCATCCACAAGGAATGGCTGTCGGCCATGCCGCACGTGACCAAGATCAACTCGTCCTTCGCGCTGCGCGAGATCGTCGATCGCACGGCGGTCGGGCTGCGGCCTGAGATGGCTTAAACCGCTGCGGCTTCGGTCACCACAGTCGTCATTGGGATATCGTGCGGCTGCGGGTAGATGGTCGGGATGCGCTGCAATTCGTAGCCGACGCCGATCACCAGCGGCCTGAACGGCATTGCGGCAAGCGTGCGATCGTAAAAGCCGCCGCCATAACCCAGCCGATAGTTGCCTGGATCGATGCCGACGATCGGCGAGATCACGATGTCGGGAAGCACCGGGTCGCCCTCGGCCGGGATCGGAATGTTCCACACGCCCTTTTCCAGCCGGTCGCCCTGTTTGTAGGCGCGAAACACCAGCGGCTGCCCCTTCTCGATGACGACGGGCAGCGCGGTGCGCCCACCGCGCTCGTTGATCGAGGCCATCCAGCCACGCAGATCCGGCTCGCCGCGAAACGGCCAGTAGAGGCTGACCATCCGGCCGGCTATGTCGCCGATCAGCGCGTCGAGGCCTTCCGCGATGCGTGCCGACATCGCGGCGCGCGCATCGGCTGAAACGGCGAGGCGCCCGGTGATGAGCCGCTCACGCTCGGCCTTGCGCCATCGCCGAACATCCGTCCAGTCGGAGAGCGGCTCCCGGTATTCCGGGTCGAGTTC
Source organism: Mesorhizobium sp. Ca11 (assembly GCF_020165275.1). NCBI lineage: Bacteria > Pseudomonadati > Pseudomonadota > Alphaproteobacteria > Hyphomicrobiales > Phyllobacteriaceae > Mesorhizobium > Mesorhizobium sp. Ca11. The sequence continues at coordinate 238,855 of NZ_JAIUHU010000006.1, forward strand.
GTGCATGAAGCAGGGCGGTGAGGCGTATTGGGCCTGGCCTTCGTCGTCGTGTTGGTCAGCCATGCTTGGCTCCTGTCGTTTTGTTTCACGCTATACTCGCACCTGTGCGACCGCATGTGCATTCACGACGCCGCACGACGACTCCCGGGCATGACCGTTGCCATGCGCAATATTGTTGCAGTGCACAAAAAATACTTACATCATCGGTAGGATTGCACTTTGGCGAGGTGGAATGAAATGAGCGAAACCGAGCATAAAGTCGTTGTCGTCGGCGCCGGCTTCGGCGGTCTCGAACTCACGCGCGCGCTGGCGGGAGCTCCCGTGCGCATCACCATGATCGACAAGCGCAACCACCATCTCTTCCAACCGCTGCTTTACCAGGTGGCGACGACGTCGCTGGCGACCTCGGAAGTCGCCTGGCCCATCCGCCATCTTCTGCGCAGGCGCAAGGACGTGACAACGCTTCTCGGCAATGTCACCGGCGTCGACCGCGCCGGCAAGCGCGTGCTGCTCGAGGACGGCGGCTCGATCCCCTATGACACGCTGGTGCTCGCCACCGGCGCTGGCCACGCCTATTTCGGCCATGACGAATGGGAGCCGTTCGCGCCGGGTCTGAAGACGCTTGAGGATGCCACGACGATCCGGCGCCGTATCCTGCTCGCTTTCGAGCAGGCCGAGCGCGAAACCGATCCGGCCAAGCGCCAGGCACTGCTGACTCTGGCCATCGTCGGCGGCGGGCCGACCGGTGTCGAGCTTGCCGGTACCATTGTCGAGCTCGCGCACGACACGTTGCGCGGCGAGTTTCGCAACATCGACCCAGGCCAGGCGCGCGTCGTGCTGATCGAAGCCGGCGACCGAATCCTGGCCAATTTCGCGCCGCAGCTTTCCGACTATGCCCGCAAGGCGCTGGAACGGCTGGGCGTCACCATCGAGCTCGGGCGTCCGGTCACGCACCTCGATGCCGAGGGAGTCGTCTTCGGCGACACGCGCTTGCCGGCAAGGACGATCATCTGGGCGGCTGGCGTTGCCGCTTCGCCGGCGGCCGAATGGCTGGGAGCGCCGGCCGACCGGGCGGGCAGGGTAATCGTCGAACCAGACCTCACCGTGCCGGGCAGTCCCGACATTTTCGTCATCGGCGACACCGCGCATGTGCTGCGGCCGGATGGGAAGCCGGTGCCGGGTGTGGCGCCCTCTGCCAAGCAGGAGGGCAAGCATGTTGCCGCGACGATCAAGGCGCGGCTCGCCGGCGACACGGCGATCCGTCCTTTCCAATACCGTCATGACGGCGATCTGGCGACGATCGGCAAGCGCGCCGCGGCAATCGATTTCGGCTGGATCAAGCTCACCGGCTGGCTCGCCTGGTGGCTCTGGGGCATAGCGCACATCTATTTCCTGATCGATTTCCGCAATCGCCTGGCGGTCTCGCTTAGCTGGCTATGGATATACTTTACAGGCCAGCGCAGCGCGCGCCTGATCACGCAGGGCGACGACGACAAAAGCTGATTCCCAGGCCGCCGCCTGCGGCAGCGGAGATGCTTGATGGCCGATCGCGGTTTCATTCCGTCGCCTCAAGAGGGTGGCTTCGCACTCTGCGGCCAGGCCCTCTTGCGCAGGCGCCGTTGGCCGAAAGCGCCAGGCAAAAAGCGGTTAACTGGAACGACTGCCGTCGCTCCCCCCTCTGGTTCAGGCCGTCCGCATGGGATAGTTTTAGCCATGCGTTATGTGATCGTCATCGCCTCCATCACCTTCTTCCTGTTCTGGGACGGACTCTACAATCGCGGCCACTACCTCGATGTGACCGTGCGGGAAGTGTCGCGCATCGTGCGCTATGTTACCGGGTAAGGTCTCGCCGGTTTCGCATCGCGGGCGCGACATCGTTGCCGGTTGACGCCTGGGCATTGCTCCCACAAAAACGCCGCTGAAGCGAAGACCAGGGAGGCTGGCTTGATCCGGCACATCGTTTTCTTCAGCGCGCGGCGCAAGGAAGATGTCGAGACTGTGCGCTCAGGCCTGCTGGCGCTCGGCAAGATTCCGCACTCGAAGCATTTCGAGGTGACGCTCAACACCAAGGTCGATCAGTTCTCCAATGCGATCGATGTCGTCGTCTATGCCGAGTTCGAGGACGAGGCGGCGCTTGCCGCTTACAAGGCGCATCCGATCTATGCGGATACAACCAGCAAGGTGAAGCCGCTGCGCGAACTGCGCTATTCGGCCGATGTCGTGGCCGCTGCCTGAAGCGGCAGAGCACGGTCCGTCGGGCCGCCGCTCTTGAACAGCCGGCCGGAATGAGGCACACCGCGCCGGCATGACCAGAAACTCCGCCCATCCGCTTGACCATCTCGTGCTGCCGACACCGAGCCTCGATGCCGTCCGGTCGCGTCTGACCTCGCTCGGCTTTGTCGTCGCGCCCACAGGCATCCACCCGTTCGGCACTGAGAATGCCTGCGTCTTTTTCGCCGACGGCACCTATCTCGAGCCGTTGGCGGTAGGAGATGCGCAGGCGACGGAACAGGCGATTGCGGCCGGCAATGTCTTCGTAGCGCGCGACCGCCTTTATCGCGAACGACTGGGCGATGAAGGTTTTTCCGCCGTCGTGCTTGGAACCGGCAATGCCGATGCCGACCATATGCGTTTTGTCGAAGCCGGTCTGTCGGCCGGCGATACGCTGCGTTTCTCGCGCGCGTTCACAGATGCGAACGGAAAGAGCGACACGGCATCCTTCAAGCTGGCCTTCGCGGTCGGCAAGGGAGCGACGGACGCCTTCCTCTTCGCCTGCGAGCGCGTGAACCCGCCGAAGATCGATCGCACGGCGTTGCAGGCCCATGCCAATGGCGTGACCGGCATCGTCGAGGTGATCGCCGTGAGCGATGTGCCTTCCGCACAGATCGCATTGATCTCGATCGCCGCCGGGTCGGAGGCAGACGGCGACATGGTGCGGTTGCCGAATACAATCTTGAGCGTGGTCACGCCCGAGAGCTACGCGCAGCGCTTCGGCCTGGCGGCCGAAGCCTCATCGCATTTACGGTTTGAGGCGGTTGTTTTCTCGATCCGCGACAAAGCTACAGCGGCGCACGCGCTTGCGGCCGGGGCCATCGATCACAACATGAGCGGCACTGACATCGTCGTTCCACCGGCGCGCGGGCAGGGCGCCGCCTTCATCTTCCGGGAGATCCCATGAGCAAGCCCCTGGCGCCCAATTCATCGGTAACCGTCGGCAAGGTCGTCTTCGCCAACAATGCGCCGCTGTCGCTGATCGCCGGCCCGTGCCAGCTTGAATCGCGCCAGCACGCTTTCGACATGGCCGGCGCGCTGAAGGAACTGACGGAACGGCTGGGAATCGGCCTCGTCTACAAGACCAGTTACGACAAGGCCAACCGCACCTCGCTGTCGGCGACCCGCGGCGCGGGACTCGATGCGGCGATGCCGATCTTCGACGATCTGCGCAAGGAGTTTGGCCTTCCTGTGCTGACTGACGTCCACAACGAGGAGCAATGCGCGATCGTAGCACCCCATGTCGATGTCCTGCAGATCCCCGCCTTCCTGTCGCGCCAGACTGACATGCTGGTCGCCGCCGCCAGGACCGGCAAGGTCATCAACGTGAAGAAGGGGCAGTTCCTCGCGCCGTGGGACATGAAGAACGTCGTCGCCAAGATCACCGGCTCCGGCAACCCGAATGTGCTCACCACCGAGCGCGGCGTCTCGTTCGGCTACAACACGCTGGTCTCGGACATGCGCGCTCTGCCGGTCATGGCCGAGATCGGCGCCCCGGTGATCTTCGATGCCACCCATTCCGTGCAGCAGCCGGGCGGGCAGGGCGGCTCCTCCGGCGGCGAACGGCGCTTTGTCGCGACGCTCGCGCGCGCGGCCGTTGCCGTCGGTGTCGCCGGCGTCTTCATCGAAACCCATCAGGACCCGGACAATTCGATGTCTTCGGATGGCCCCAACATGGTGCCTCTCAAGGACATGCCGGCGTTGCTGGAAAAGCTCATGGCCTTTGATCGGATTGCCAAGGGCCACTGATTGCAGCGGCGGACCTCGATCCGGCGCCGGCTTGTGGTGAGCGGGGGCTGCCTCACCGACAGCCGAGCAAATCATCGGGAACCTTAGCGCGCTCCTCTCATTGTCGGTGCAGGCATTCAACGAGAGGAGCACCATCATGACTACTCCGTCCGGGCATACCGAAGCCATTGCCGCCTCGCGCGTCATCGGCACGTCGGTCTATAACACCGAAGGCAAGAGCATCGGCAGCATCGAGGACGTGATGCTCGACAAGATGTCGAATGGCATTATGTTCGCCGTGATCGGCTTCGGCGGCTTTCTCGGTATGGGCGAGAAATACCACGCCGTTCCGTGGGCGACGCTCGACTATGACGAGGACAGAGGCGGCTACGTCGTGCCGTTCACCAAGGAACAGCTTCAGGCCGCGCCCGCCTATTCGATCGACGAGCTGACCGGCGCCGACGGCGAAGCCGCCCGCGATGCTTCATTCCAGTATTACCATGTGAAGCCCTATTGGCATTGATCGCAGATCGGCAAGCTGGGAATCGAAAGGCCCCCGACACAAAGCCGGGGGCCTTTGACGTTTAGCTACTCCGCCGCGTTGAGAGTCGATAGCTCCACCGAGCTCTGCTGGGGTTTCTGATCGTCGCATGATGTCAGGAACGCTGCCGCGATCAGGAACAAACTCACGATACCGCTCAACTGGGACATGGCGAAACTCCTCCTGTTTCGCCCCGCGCGAACGCGACCATAGATGAGATGGTCACACAGCGCGCATGACTTATGATGACAGAAAATTGCGGTTCGTGAATCACGCCCGCGGCAATAAATGCGGGCCCGCCGATTGCCTTTTGCTCTGCTTTGGCTAAGAGGGGCGCGACGCTTCAATCGATCAATCGGGGACATCGCAAATGACCGCCATCATCGACATTGTCGGGCGTGAAATCCTGGACAGCCGTGGCAATCCGACCGTCGAGGTCGACGTGGTGCTGGAGGACGGCTCCATGGGCCGCGCTGCTGTGCCGTCGGGCGCATCGACCGGCGCGCACGAGGCGGTCGAAGTCCGGGACGGCGGGCCGCGCTATCTCGGCAAGGGCGTGCAGCGCGCCGTCGAAGCGGTGAACGGCGAGCTGTTCGAGGCGATCGGCGGCATGGAAGCCGAGAACCAGATCCATATCGACCAGACGATGATCGAGCTCGACGGCACGCCGAACAAGAGCCGCCTCGGCGCCAACGCCATCCTGGGCGTATCGCTGGCGGTCGCCAAGGCCGCGGCCGAGGCCGCCGGCCTGCCGCTCTACCGCTATGTCGGCGGCACCAAGGCGCACATCTTGCCGGTGCCGATGATGAACATCATCAACGGCGGCGCGCATGCCGACAACCCGATCGACTTCCAGGAGTTCATGATCCTGCCTATCGGCGCGCCGACCCTGCGCGACGGCGTGCGCTGGGGCTCGGAGATTTTCCACACGCTCAGGAAGAAGCTGAAGGACGCCGGCCACAACACCAATGTCGGCGACGAGGGCGGCTTCGCCCCCAACCTGAAGAGCGCGCCTTCGGCGCTCGATTTCATCATGGAATCGATCGAGAAGGCAGGCTTCAAGCCGGGCGAGGATGTCGCGCTCGGCCTCGATTGCGCGGCGACCGAGTTCTTCAAGGACGGCAATTACGTCTATGAGGGCGAGAAGAAGACCCGCGATCCGAAGGCGCAGGCCAAGTACCTTGCCAAACTCGCTGCCGACTATCCGATCATCACCATCGAGGACGGCCTTGCCGAGGACGATTGGGAAGGCTGGAAGATCCTGACCGACCTGATCGGCAAGAAGACCCAGCTCGTCGGCGACGACCTCTTCGTCACCAACACGGCGCGGCTGCGCGACGGTATCCGCATGGGCGTCGCCAATTCGATCCTGGTCAAGGTCAACCAGATCGGCTCGCTGACCGAGACGCTTGACGCCGTCGAGACCGCGCACAAGGCCGGCTACACCGCCGTCATGTCGCATCGCTCGGGCGAGACCGAGGATTCGACCATCGCCGACCTCGCCGTCGCCACCAATTGCGGGCAGATCAAGACCGGCTCCCTGTCGCGTTCGGACCGCATGGCCAAATACAACCAGCTCATCCGCATCGAGGAAGAGCTCGGCAAGCAAGCACGCTACGCAGGCAAGTCCGTGGTCAAGGGCTGATCCAGCCTGTTCGGACAGTCTGGAAAGGGCGGATCATTCCCGCCCTTTTTCGTTCCGGCGATCCTCGATAAGGGTCGTCCGTAACCGTCCATTAAGCACAATCGGGCGAAATACGATTCATGGCCGCTTGCGTTCGCGGCCGCGAGGGTTCGGGTCATGTGGACACGTCAGCACAAGCAGAGAAACACCGGCAGGTTGATCATCCCCTCGCTTTGCGTGCTCTTCCTGGCCTATTTCGGCTTCCATGCCTATCACGGCGAATTCGGCATCTATTCCAAATATCGGCTGCAGGCCCGTGCGGTTGAATTGCAGGCCCAGCTTGACGCCGTGAAGGCGCGCCGGATCGACTTCGAGCGCCGTGTCCAGCTGATGCATGAGGGTACGCTGGAGAAGGATATGCTTGACGAGCAGGCCCGAAAGGCGCTCAATCTGTCCCATCCGGACGAAATCACCATTATGTTGCCTGCCTCGACGAAATAACCAAATTTCGGTTAATCGCCTTTATTTTCAATGATTCTAATCGCTTAGATGCATGCCAGTCATGCGTTTTTCAGCATGGCGCAATGCATCCTTGCATGTTAGCTTTCCGCTATCGGTGGGGAGACGATCGATCTCCCTGAATGTCCGCGAAGAGACGCCAACAGGGAGTGACGCATGGCCACCGCCGCCAAAAAAGCGCCCGCAAAATCCAGATCCGACAAGCAGCCCAATCTGTCAGCGCCCAAACCGGCGGATTTCACCAAAGAAGAAGAGCTTTCCGCCTACCGGCACATGCTTTTGATCCGCCGCTTCGAGGAGAAGGCGGGCCAGCTCTACGGAATGGGCTTCATCGGCGGCTTCTGCCACCTCTATATCGGCCAGGAGGCCGTCGTCACCGGCATGAAGATGGCGCTGGTCGAAGGCGACCAGATGATCACCGCCTATCGCGACCATGGCCACATGCTGGCGATGGAGCTGTCGCCGCGCGGCGTCATGGCCGAGCTCACCGGCCGCCGTGGCGGTCTTTCGAAGGGCAAGGGCGGCTCGATGCACATGTTCTCCAAGGAGAAGCATTTCTATGGCGGCCACGGCATTGTCGGCGCGCAGGTGTCGCTCGGCACCGGTCTCGCCTTCGCCAACCGCTACCGCGACAACAAGAATGTCTCGCTGACCTATTTCGGCGATGGCGCCGCCAACCAGGGCCAGGTCTATGAAAGCTTCAACATGGCCTCGCTGTGGAAGCTGCCGGTGATCTACATTATCGAGAACAACCGCTACGCCATGGGCACGTCCGTGTCGCGCTCGTCGGCCGAGACCGACTTCTCGCATCGCGGCGCTTCCTTCAAGATTCCCGGCATCCAGGTCGACGGCATGGACGTCCGCGCCGTGAAGTCGGCGGCCGATCTCGCGACCGAATGGTGCCGTGCCGGCAACGGTCCGCTCATCCTCGAGATGCAGACCTACCGCTATAGAGGCCATTCGATGTCCGACCCGGCGAAATACCGCTCCAAGGAGGAGGTGCAGAAGATGCGCTCCGAGCATGACCCGATCGAGCAGGTCCGGGTGCGGCTGCTCGACAAGAAGTGGGCAAGCGAGGACGAGCTCAAGGCCATCGACAAGGAAGTCCGCGACATCGTCGCCGACGCCGCCGAATTCGCCCAGAACGACGCCGAGCCGGATCCGTCCGAGCTCTGGACCGACATCGTACTCTAGGAGAGGGCAAGGACATGCCGATCGAAATTCTCATGCCCGCGCTCTCGCCGACGATGGAAGAGGGCAATCTTTCCAAATGGCTGAAGAACGAAGGCGACAAGGTCGTCGCCGGTGACGTCATCGCCGAGATCGAGACCGACAAGGCGACGATGGAGGTCGAAGCTGTCGACGAAGGCACGCTGGCCAAGATCGTGGTTCCCGCCGGCAGCGAAGGCGTCAAGGTCAACGCGGTCATCGCCGTGCTTGCCGTCGACGGCGAGGACGTCGACAAGGCCGGCGAGGGCATCGGCGAAGAAGAGCCCGCCAAGGCTGAAAAAGCCGCGCCGGCCCCGGCGCAAGCTTCGGCCAAAAGCGAGGCGTCCGCCGCTGTCGCCGCCGCGCCGAAGGCGGAGATCGCCGCCGATCCGGATATTCCTGCCGGCACCGAGATGGTTTCCACCACGGTGCGCGAAGCGCTGCGTGACGCCATGGCCGAGGAGATGCGCCGCGACGGCGATGTCTTCGTCATGGGCGAGGAAGTCGCCGAGTACCAAGGCGCCTACAAAATCACGCAGGGCCTGCTGCAGGAATTCGGGCCGAGGCGCGTCGTCGACACGCCGATCACCGAGCATGGCTTTGCCGGCGTCGGCGTCGGCGCCGCGATGGCGGGGCTGAAGCCGATCGTCGAGTTCATGACCTTCAACTTCGCCATGCAGGCGATCGACCAGATCATCAACTCGGCCGCCAAAACGCTCTATATGTCCGGCGGCCAGATGGGCGCGCCGATCGTGTTCCGCGGTCCCAACGGTGCGGCTGCCCGCGTCGCCGCGCAGCACTCGCAATGCTATGCCGCCTGGTACAGCCATATCCCCGGCCTGAAGGTGGTGATGCCCTATACGGCCGCCGACGCCAAGGGCCTGCTCAAGGCCGCGATCCGCGACCCGAACCCGGTCATCTTCCTGGAGAACGAGATCCTCTACGGCCATTCCTTCGACGTGCCGAAGCTCGACGACTTCGTGCTGCCGATCGGCAAGGCGCGTATCCACAAGCAGGGCAAGGACGTCACCCTCGTCTCCTTCGGCATCGGCATGACCTATGCGCTCAAGGCGGAAGCCGAGTTGCGCGGCATGGGCATCGACGCCGAGATCATCGATTTGAGAACCATCCGCCCGCTCGACTTCGACACGATCATCGCCTCGGTGAAGAAGACCAACCGTCTCGTGGTGGTGGAAGAAGGTTTTCCGCAGAACTCGGTCGGCGATCACATCGCCAACCAGGTCTCGCAGCGCGCCTTCGATTTCCTCGATGCGCCGGTGATCACCATTGCCGGCAAGGACGTTCCCATGCCTTACGCGGCGAACCTCGAGAAGCTGGCGCTGCCCAACGTCGGCGAAGTCGTCGAGGCCGTCAAAGCCGTCACTTATCGCTGAGCCGGTCGGGAGGACATCATGCCAATCAACATCACCATGCCGGCGCTCTCCCCGACCATGGAAGAGGGCAATCTGTCAAAATGGCTGGTCAAGGAAGGCGATAAGGTTTCGCCGGGTGACGTGATCGCCGAGATCGAGACCGACAAGGCGACGATGGAGGTCGAAGCCGTCGATGAAGGCACAGTCGCCAAGCTGGTGGTTCCGGCCGGCACCGAAGGCGTCAAGGTCAACGCGCTGATCGCCATCCTGGCCGGTGAAGGCGAGGATGCCGCGGCCGCTGCCAAGAGCGGCGGCGGCGCCGCGCCCAAGGCCGAAGCGCCGAAAGCTGATGCCCAGAAGGCCGAGCCGCCCAAGGAAGCCCCCAAGCCGGCAGAAGCCGCGGCGGCGCCCCCGCCGGCGAAGGCCGAGCCTGCTCCCGTCGCCAACGGCCACGCCGCAGGCGATCGCGTCTTCGCATCGCCGCTGGCCCGCCGCATCGCCAAGGATGCCGGCGTCGACGTGACCGCGCTGACCGGTTCCGGCCCGCATGGCCGCGTGGTGAAGGTCGACGTCGAGGCGGCGATCGCTTCCGGCGGCGCTCCGGCTGCGAAGGCGCCCGCCGGCACCCCGTCCGCTCCGGCCGCAGCCAAGCCGATGTCGGACGACCAGGTGCTGAAGCTGTTCGCCGAAGGCTCCTACGAGCTCGTGCCGCATGACAACATGCGCAAGACCATCGCGCGTCGCCTGGTCGAGGCGAAGTCCACCATTCCACATTTCTATTTGACGCTGGACTGCGAGCTCGACGCGCTGCTTGCGCTGCGCACGCAGCTCAATGCCGCAGCCCCGATGCGGAAGACCGAGAAGGGCGAGGTTCCGGCCTACAAGCTCTCGGTCAACGACATGGTCATCAAGGCCATGGCGATGGCGCTGATGGCGGTGCCGGATGCCAACGCCTCCTGGACCGACAGCGCCATGGTCAAGCACAAGCACGCCGATGTCGGCGTTGCCGTGTCGATCCCCGGCGGCCTGATCACGCCGATCATCCGGCATGCAGACGAAAAGACGCTGTCGGTCATCTCCAACGAGATGAAGGACCTGGCCAGCCGCGCCAGGAGCCGCAAGCTGAAGCCGGAAGAATATCAGGGCGGCACGACGGCGGTGTCCAATCTCGGCATGTTCGGCGTCAAGGACTTCGCCGCCGTCATCAACCCGCCGCATGCGACGATCCTGGCGGTCGGCGCAGGCGAGGAGCGGGCGGTGGTCAAGAAGGGCGAGATCAAGATTGCGACCGTTATGTCGGTGACGCTCTCGACCGACCACCGCGCCGTCGACGGCGCGCTCGGCGCGGAACTGCTTGGCGCCTTCAAGCGCATGATCGAAAACCCGATGGGCATGCTGGTGTAAGAAGGGAAAAGGCGGTGCGGAAATTCGTCACCAGCCTTTTCACCCTGATTATTTTTAATCCCGACGGCGAGCTCTTCGCATGCTGGCGCGTTAGGCGCTCGCAGCCAGCTTTCGGCAAGGGTGGGGCAATCGCATGAAGACAATTCTCTGTTATGGCGACTCGCTGACCTGGGGCTATGACGCCGCCAATCTCGGTCGCCATGCGCTAGAGGACCGCTGGCCGAGCGTGCTTGGGGCTGAACTCGGCAACGATGTCGAAGTCATCGCCGAAGGCCTCAACGGCCGCACCACCGCCTTCGACGACCATCTGGCCGGCGCCGATCGCAATGGCGCCCGCATTCTGCCGACGATCCTGACCAGCCATGCGCCGCTCGATCTCGTTATCGTCATGCTCGGCTCCAACGACATGAAGCCTTGGATTCACGGCAATCCGGTCGCAGCCAAGCAAGGCGTGCAGCGGCTGATCGATATCGTGCGCGGCCATGACTATCCGTTCGACTGGCCGGCGCCGCAGATCCTCGTTGTCGCGCCGCCTGTCGTGACACGCACCGACAATGCCGAATTCAAAGAAATGTTCGCCGGCGGTGACGACGCCTCCAAGCGACTTGCGGCCCAATATTCGGCGCTGGCCGACGAGGCCGGCTGCGGCTTCTTCGACGCCGGCACGGTCGCAACCACCACGCCGCTCGACGGCGTCCATCTCGATGCCGAGAACACGCGAAACATCGGCAAGGCTCTGGCGCCGCTCGTGCGCGTCATGCTCTCGCTCTAACCCTCAGAAAGATCAGGGAGAAAACCCGTGGCTGAATCCTACGACGTCATCATCATCGGCTCAGGCCCCGGCGGCTATGTCACGGCGGTGCGTTCCGCCCAGCTCGGCTTCAAGACGGCGATCGTCGAGCGCGAGCATCTTGGCGGCATCTGCCTGAATTGGGGCTGCATTCCGACCAAGGCGCTGCTGCGCTCGGCCGAGATCATGCATTATTCGGATCATCTGAAGGATTACGGGCTGAAGCTTGAAGGCGGTAAAATCGTCCCCGACACCGCTGCCGTGGTCGACCGCTCGCGAAAAGTCTCGCTCAGGCTGAACACCGGCGTCGGCTTCCTGATGAAAAAGAACAAGGTCGACGTCATCTGGGGCGAGGCGAAGCTTTCCAAAGCCCCAGCCGGTGACAAACCGGGCGAGGTCGTCGTTTCGAAGACGGCGAAGAAGGCGATGGAGCCGCAGCCGCCGGTGCCGAAAGGCGTCAAGGGCGAGGGCACCTACACGGCCAAGCACATCATCCTGGCGACGGGCGCCAGGCCGCGCGCGCTGCCCGGCATCGAGCCGGACGGCAAGCTGATCTGGACCTATTTCGAGGCCATGGTGCCAAAGGAAATGCCGAAATCGCTGCTGGTGATGGGCTCGGGCGCCATCGGCATCGAATTCGCCTCCTTCTACCGCACCATGGGCGCCGACGTGACGGTGGTCGAGCTGCTGCCGGCGGTGATACCGGTCGAGGACGCCGAAGTCTCGAAATTCGCGCAGAAACAGTTCGAGAAGCAGGGCATGAAGATACTCCTCGAGGCCAAGGTGACCAAGGTTGAAAAGGGCGCCAATTCGGTCACCGCGCATGTCGAGATGAAGGACGGCAAGGTCGAGAAGATCACCACCGATCGCATGATCTCGGCCGTCGGCGTGCAGGGCAACATCGAGAATCTCGGCCTTGAAGCGCTTGGCGTGAAGACGGATCGCGGCTGCGTGGTCGTCGACGGCTACGGCAAGACCAATGTGCCCGGCATCTACGCGATCGGCGACGTCGCTGGCCCGCCCATGCTCGCCCACAAGGCCGAGCATGAAGGCGTTGTCTGCGTCGAGAAGATAGCCAATTTCCCGGGCGTGCACCCCATCGACAAGCTGAAGATCCCCGGCTGCACCTATTGCAGCCCGCAGGTCGCGTCCGTCGGCCTGACCGAAGCGAAGGCCAAGGCGGACGGCAAGGACATCCGCGTCGGCCGCTTCCCGTTCAGCGCCAACGGCAAGGCCATCGCGCTCGGCGAGGATCAGGGCTTCGTCAAGACCATTTTTGACAAGAAGACCGGCCAGCTGCTCGGCGCGCACATGGTCGGCGCCGAGGTGACCGAGCTCATCCAGGGTTTTGTCGTGGCGATGAACCTGGAGACCACCGAGGAAGAGCTGATGCACACGATCTTCCCGCATCCGACACTGTCGGAGATGATGAAGGAGAGCGTGCTCGACGCCTATGGCCGCGTCTTGAACGCCTGATGGGTCACCAATCGGTGATAAGTCACCAATCGGTGATCGATGGCCAATCCGTGCTAACGTGGTCGGGTGAGACTCACACGCGGCAGCCGGAGAAAGCTGACGGCAAGGCGGTTCGTATCCGGATGCATTTTCACCTGATCGAGGAGGAATTGGCACATGCATATGAATGGCGTCGGCTGGATCGCAGCCATCATCGTCGGCGGCTTGGCGGGTTGGCTGGCCGAGATGGTCATGAAGAGCAACACCGGTATCTTCATGAACATCATCATGGGGATCGTCGGTGCCATAGTGCTGAACGCGATCCTGCAGGCTCTCAACATCCAGTCGTTCGGCGTCGGCTGGGTCGCCTATCTGATCACCGGCTTCATCGGCGCCTGCCTGCTGATCTTCGTCGGACGGCTCGTGCGTCGCTGACCCAAAGCCACCGTTATGCGAAAATGGCCGTGGCGGCACGCGCTGCCGCGGCCTTTTTCTTTGTCCCGAAAAGTCCTAGATGACGCAAGACAGGCGGCTGGCGAAATCGCGGCCGCAAAGGGTTTGAGATGGTCACAGTCGTAGACACGATCGCCAACCGGCCGCGCCCGCGGCATCCCGAGAAGGCGCACCGGCCCGACCAGGAGGTGCTGCGCAAGCCCGACTGGATCCGCGTCAAGGCGCCGGTTTCCAAGGGCTATGCCGAAACGCGCGAGATCGTGAAGTCGCACCAGCTGGTGACGGTGTGCGAGGAGGCCGGCTGCCCCAATATCGGCGAATGCTGGGATAAGAAGCACGCCACCTTCATGATCATGGGCGAGATCTGCACGCGCGCCTGCGCCTTCTGCAATGTCGCGACCGGCATTCCGACCGCGCTCGATCCGGATGAGCCGGCGCGCGTGGCGCATGCCGTCAAGCAGATGGGATTGAGCCACGTCGTCATCACCTCCGTCGACCGCGACGATCTTGCCGACGGCGGCGCGCAGCACTTCGCCGATGTCATCCGCGCCATCCGCAAGGCAACGCCTTCGACGACGATCGAGATCCTGACGCCCGACTTCCTGCGCAAGGACGGCGCGCTGGAGATCGTCGTTGCGGCCAAGCCCGATGTCTTCAACCACAATCTCGAAACCGTGCCGTCGAACTACCTGACGGTTCGCCCCGGCGCGCGTTATTTCCATTCGATCCGGCTTTTGCAACGGGTCAAGGAACTCGACCCGTCGATCTTCACCAAATCCGGCATCATGGTCGGCCTCGGCGAGGAGCGGAACGAGGTGCTGCAGTTGATGGACGATCTGCGTTCGGCCAATGTCGACTTCATGACCATCGGCCAGTATCTGCAGCCTTCCAAGAAGCACCATCCGGTGATCCGCTTTATCCCGCCGGACGAGTTCAAGTCCTATGAGACGATCGGCAAGACGAAGGGTTTTCTCCTCATGGCGTCGAGCCCGCTGACCCGCTCCTCGCACCATGCCGGCGAGGATTTCGCCAGGCTGCGCGCGGCGCGCGAGGCGCAGCTCGCGAAGGCCAGCTGACCTTCAATGCCGAAATTCGAGGCGACACGCCGCGTCGCGCATACGCCCGACGAGATGTTCGCGCTGGTGGCGGACATCGAGGCCTACCCGCAATTCCTGCCGCTCTGCGAATCGCTCACCGTACGCTCGCGCAAGGAGCGTGACGGCCGCACTATCCTGGTTGCCGACATGAGCATCGGCTACAAGGCGATCCGCGAGACTTTCACGACCCAGGTGCTGCTAAAGCCCGACGAGAAAGCGATCGACGTCAAATACATAGACGGCCCGTTCAAATATCTCAGCAACATCTGGCGCTTCGACCCCGCGGCCAGCGGCTGCGAGGTGCATTTCTTCATCGACTACGAATTCAAGAGCCGCATACTCGGCGCCGTGATGGGCACGATGTTCGACCGTGCCTTCCGCATGTTCTCGGAAGCCTTCGAGAAACGGGCAAACGTGATTTACGGTCCAAAGCCCGCCTAACGTTCGCCGAGCGCGCGCAAGCCGAGTTGCAGCGCATGCCGCACCGTCTCGTGCCGGATGAATTCGCGGCCCTTGTGGCCGAACAACTGCCGCTCAGCGATTACCGGTTGTCCGGCAAGCGCTATCCCGAACCAGACAAGGCCGACCGGCTTGTCGGCCGAGCCGCCGCTGGGGCCGGCAATGCCGGTGACGGCGAGCGACAGGCTCGCTAGCGAGTGCGTCAGCGCCCCCGCCGCCATCTCCAGCACCGTCTCGCGCGAGACCGCGCCATGTGCGTCGAGCGTGGCGGCGGAGACGCCGAGCATCTCCATCTTGGCTTCGTTGGAATAAGTGACAAAGCCGCGATCGACCACGGCGGAAGACCCGGCGATATCGGTGAGCGCCGCGATGATCAGGCCGCCGGTGCAGCTTTCGGCCGTCGCCAGCATAACACCGCGCTGCTGGCAGGCCTGGAGCAGCGCATTTGCGAGTTCGGCGTTGCTCATGCCGGCACCTCGCCCGGATAGACGACACTGGCGGTGGCGATCGCGGCGATACCTTCGCCGCGCCCGACGAAGCCGAGCTTCTCGTTGGTTGTCGCCTTGATCGAAATGCGCTCGGGCGCGATGCCGAGCATGGCTGCGAGCGCTTGCGTCATCGCCGCGCGATGCGGCCCGACGCGCGGCGCCTCGCAGATCAGCGTGATGTCGGCATTGGCGATACGGCCGCCGCGCTCGCGCACCAGCTTCGCCGCGTGCTCGACGAATATCTTCGAGGCAGCACCCTTCCATTGCGGATCGGACGGTGGGAAATGCGTGCCGATATCGCCGGCGCCGCAGGTGGCGAGCAACGCATCGGTCAGCGCATGCAGCCCGACATCGGCGTCCGAATGCCCGGAGAGTTTGCGATCATAGGGAATGGAGACGCCGCAGAGCGTTACATGGTCGCCGGGCTCGAACGCGTGCACGTCATAGCCGTTGCCGGTGCGAATATCCGGGAAGCGCTGCTGCGCGCTCGAAAGCCGCTGGTCGGCCAATGCGATGTCCCTTGCCCAGGTGAGTTTGACATTGTCCGGCGATCCGGGAACGATCTTGACCGGTATCTGTGCCCATTCGGCGATCGCCGCGTCGTCGGTGAATTCCGTCTTGCCCAGATGATGCGCCTTCTCATGCGCCGCGAGCAGCGGCCAGAACGGAAAGCCCTGCGGCGTCTGCGCGGCATGAAGGCCGGCTCTCGACACCGTCTCGTCGATCATGCCGGCGGCCGATTCCCGCTTCAGCGTGTCGGCGACAGGCAGCGCCGGCAACGCGCCCTGGCGCTCGCCGATGGCTTCGATGGTGCGGTCGATCAGCCCGGCGTCGACGAAGGGTCGCACGGCGTCATGCACCAGCACTTTTGCCGGTGCCTGGTCCCTCAGCGCCAGGAGGCCGAGCCGGACGGACGCCTGGCGCGAAGGGCCGCCGATCACGGCGACAAGACGGTCGCCATGCGCTTCGGCCGCGCGTTGGAAGAGTTCGGCATCGTCGGCATGGATGGCCACGACCACGGGACCGATCATCGGATGGGAGAGGAAGATATCCAGCGTATGCGCGATAACGGCACGGCCGCCGATGCGCTGATATTGCTTCGGACCGTCCGCCTGTCCGGCGCGCGCGCCACGGCCGGCGGCAACGATCACCACCCCGATCCCGCCGTTCAGGCCTGTCGCTTGCTTTTCACTTGCCTCGCTCATTCCGATCGGTCCTAGTCGGGGTGATGGCCGAAGGCCAGCTTTTTCCAAAATGCGCCTTAATGTGACGTCATTGCGCGTTGCACAATGCCACACTTCTGGCTAGAGAATGTGCAACGATCGAACATGCTTGGTTTTTGTGCATGGCTGAACTGACCAAATTGGCATCGCCTCTTGATGTCGGCGGCGTGAAAATCCGTAATCGGGTTTTCCTGGCGCCGATGTCGGGCATCACCGACGAGCCGTTCCGGCAGCGCGCGCACGCGCATGGCGCGGGATTGGTCGTTTCGGAAATGGTGGCGAGCGGCGAACTGGCCAAGGGCAGGGCAGGCTGCGACCTTCGCATCCGTCATTCCGGTCTGCCGGTGCATATGGTGCAGCTTGCCGGCCGCGAGGCCGCGCACATGGCTGAGGGCGCGCGAATCGCGACGGGCGAGGGCGCCGATATCATCGACATCAATATGGGCTGCCCGGCGAAGAAGGTGACCGGCGGCTATGCCGGCTCGGCGCTGATGCGCGACCTCGACCATGCGCTGTCGCTAATCGAGGCGGTGGTCGGCGCCGTTTCGGTGCCGGTGACCGTCAAAATGCGGCTCGGCTGGGACGAAAGCGCGCTCAACGCGCCGATGCTGGCGCGCCGCGCCGAACAGGCCGGCGTCAGCATGGTGACCGTGCATGGCCGCACGCGCTGCCAGTTCTATCAGGGCAAGGCCGACTGGCGCGCCATCGCCCGCGTCAAGCAAGCCGTCTCGATCCCGGTCGTGGCCAATGGCGATGTCGGCTCGCCGGAAGAGGCGGCGACAATCCTCGAACAGTCCGGCGCCGACGCGGTGATGATCGGTCGCGCGCATTACGGCGCGCCGTGGATTGCAGGAAGCATCGCCTCAATTGCCGGTGGTGTATCTGCGCCCGGCATTCCGCACGCGCCGCAGGCGCTCGCCGAATACGTCACCTTGCATTACGAGGACATGCTCTCGCTCTACGGCATAGAAAGCGGGCTGCGTCAGGCGCGCAAGCATCTCGGCTGGTATCTCGACCGTCACGCTGCCGATGTCTCAGCCGAGCAGCGCAAAGCCATTCTCACGTCCTTCAAGCCGGGTGAAGTCGTGGCCGAATTGTGCCGTGTCTTCGCCGATGGCGCGCACCCGGACAGCCTGCGGAGCGCGGCATGAAGGCGGACGTGCCACAGCAGGCCGATATGGCGGATGCCGCCAATATCGTGCTCAACACCATCCGCCGCCCGGTGATCATGGTCGATCCCGACGGCTTCATCACATTCGCCAACGCCGATGCCGAGGACTTCTTCCGCTCCAGCGCGAATATGCTCGCGCGCAACACGCTCTCCAAGCTGGTGCCCTTCGGCAGCCCGTTGCTGACGCTGGTCGACCAAGTGCGCGAACGCCGCGCGCCGGTCAACGAATACCGCGTCGACGTCTCGTCGCCGCGCCTCGGCATCGAAAAGATGGTCGATCTCTACGTCGCGCCGGTGCCGGAATTTCCGGGCTCGGTCGTCGTCATGTTCCAGGAACGCTCGATGGCCGACAAGATCGACCGCCAGATGACGCATCGCGGTGCGGCGCGCTCCGTCACCGGTCTTGCCGCGATGCTGGCGCATGAGATTAAGAACCCGCTCTCCGGCATTCGCGGCGCCGCCCAGTTGCTCGAGCTTTCCGCCTCCGATGAAGACCGCGCGCTGACCCGCCTGATCACCGACGAGACCGACCGCATCGTCTCGCTGGTCGACCGCATGGAAGTGTTCTCCGATGAGCGGCCGATCGAACGCTATCCGGTCAACATCCATGTCGTGCTCGACCATGTGAAGGCGATTGCCAAGAACGGTTTTGCAAGACGGATCAAGATCTTGGAGGAATATGATCCATCATTGCCTCCGGTCTTCGCCAACCGCGATCAACTGATCCAGGTCTTCCTCAACCTGGTCAAGAACGCCGCCGAGGCGATCGGCGCCGACCCGCAAGGCGAGATCGCGCTGTCGACGGCCTTCCGCCCAGGTATCCGCGTCTCGGTACCCGGAACGCAGGACCGGGTGTCGTTGCCGCTGGAATTCTGCGTGCATGACAACGGTCCAGGCGTTTCCGAGGACATCCTGCCGATCCTGTTCGATCCGTTCATCACCACCAAGCCGAACGGCTCCGGACTTGGCCTTGCGCTGGTCGCCAAGATCGTCGGCGAGCATGGCGGCATCATCGAATGCGATTCGACGCCGCGCGGGACGACGTTTCGCATCCTGCTTCCAGCCTGGAAGGAGGCCGCACCAAGCGCCGGCGATGAAGCTGAAGGAGACCGCACATGACCGCTCGCGGCAATATTCTCGTCGCCGATGACGATGCGGCCATCCGCACCGTGCTCAACCAGGCGCTGTCACGCGTCGGCCACGAGGTGCGCGTGACCTCCAATGCCTCGACGCTGTGGCGTTGGGTTGCGGCGGGCGAGGGCGATCTCGTCATCACCGACGTGGTGATGCCCGACGAAAACGCCTTCGACATGCTGCCGCGCATCAAGAAGGCGCGGCCCGAGCTGCCGGTCATCGTCATGAGCGCCCAGAACACGTTCATGACCGCCATCCGCGCCTCCGAGACCGGCGCCTACGAATATCTGCCGAAGCCGTTCGACCTGACGGAGCTGCTCAACATCGTCAGCCGGGCGCTGGCCGAGCCGAAGCGGCCGAAGCTCGATGGCCGCGCAGAAGACCAGCCGGAGACGATGCCGCTGGTCGGCCGATCCGCCGCCATGCAGGACATCTACCGCATGCTGGCGCGCATGATGCAGACCGACCTCACGGTCATGATCAGCGGCGAGTCCGGCACCGGCAAGGAGCTGGTGGCGCGCGCGCTGCACGAATATGGCCGCCGTCGCGGCGGCCCGTTCGTGGCCATCAACATGGCGGCGATCCCGCGCGACCTGATCGAATCGGAATTGTTCGGCCACGAGAAGGGCGCCTTCACCGGGGCACAGAACCGCTCCAGCGGCCGGTTCGAACAGGCCGAGGGCGGCACGCTGTTCCTCGACGAGATCGGCGACATGCCGATGGAAGCGCAGACCCGGCTGCTGCGCGTGCTGCAGCAGGGCGAATACACCACTGTCGGCGGCCGCACGCCGATCAAGACCGACGTCCGTATCGTCGCGGCCACAAACAAGGACCTGCGCACGCTCATCAACCAGGGCCTGTTCCGCGAGGACCTGTTCTATCGTCTCAACGTCGTGCCGCTCAGGCTGCCGGCGCTGCGCGAGCGTTCCGAGGACATTCCCGACCTGGTGCGGCATTTCTTCAAGCAGGGCGCCAGCGAGGGCCTGCAGACCAAGCGCATATCCTCCGGCGGCATCGAGCTTATGAAACGCTATCCCTGGCCCGGCAATGTGCGCGAGCTTGAAAACCTGGTGCGCCGACTGGCCGCCCTCTACTCGCAGGACGAGATTTCATCGGAAATCATAGAATCGGAGCTGAAAACCGGCGAAAGGCCGGTAGTGCCGGACGGCGGCGCGCTCATCCCTGACGATCTGTCGATCGGCCAGGCGGTCGAGCATTTCCTGCAGCGCTACTTCGCCTCCTTCGCCGGCGAATTGCCGCCGGCCGGGCTCTACCAGCGCATTCTTGCCGAGGTCGAGTATCCGCTGGTGCTGGCTTCGATGACGGCGACGCGCGGCAACCAGATCAAGGCGGCGGAGCTTTTGGGGCTCAACCGCAACACGCTGCGCAAGAAGATCCGCGAGCTCGGCGTCAACGTCTACAAATCAGCCAGGCAGCCGTAACGTCACCTCGTCCCGTCGGTGAATTTTGTCTGGGAAAGATTATCTTCCCGGCCACACTTGTTGCATAATCGCCACAATGCGTTGCATACATCCGACGCGATGACCGACTCTGTACCGCGACATGGCAGCTGAGGCTCCGACCCTGACCCAACCGCTTTTCAACCAGACCGGCACGCGTGACGGGCGACGGTTGCTGGCGTTGCCCGGCGTGGTCGCCATTGCCGGCGCGGTGATCACGGCGGCCATATCGTTTGCGATCCTGGTCGGCGCAACGCCGATCGCGCCGACCGCTGACGCGACCTGGGCCCTGATTGCGGCCAATGCCGTCTTTGTGCTGTTCCTCATCGCCTTGATCGCCCGCGAGGTGCGTCGCATCGTTCTGGCACGGCGCCACGGCAGGGCTGCCTCGCGGCTGCATGTGCGCATCGTCGCCATGTTCGCACTGGTTGCCGCCATTCCGGCCATCATGGTGGCGATCATCGCCTCGATCACGCTCGACATCGGCCTCGACCGCTGGTTCGAAATCCGCACCAAGACGATCGTCAACTCGTCGCTGTCGATCGCCGACGCCTATGTGCAGGAGAACGCGCGTAACCTGCAGGGCACGACATTGTCGATGGCATACGATCTCGATGCCTCGCGCACGCTTTACGGTCTCGACAAGGGCGGTTTCCTCGATCTGTTGAACAAGGAGGCCGTCGGGCGCGGCCTGGCGCATGCGGCCCTTATCAAGCCGGACGGCTCGTTCGTCATGAACGCCAAGACCGACGCCGACTTCCCCATGCCCGAGCCGCCCCCGGGCGCTGTCGACACCGCGGCCGAGGGCAAGCCGGTGCTGATAGAACCGCGCACCCGCAACATCATGGGCGCCATTATCAAGCTGCGCGAGATCGAAGGGCTTTACCTCTACACGATCCGGCTGGTTGATCCCGACGTGATCAAGGCGCGCCAGATCGTCAGGGGCAACACCGACGAATACCGTAATCTGCAGGACAATCGCCGGACCTCGCAGGTCGCCTTCGCGTTGCCTTATCTGTCGCTCACGCTGATCATCACACTTTCGGCGATCTGGACCGGCATCGCGGTCGCCGACCGGATCGTGCGGCCGATCCGCCAGCTGATCGGCGCCGCCGACGAGGTGGCGACCGGCAATCTCGACGTTGCCGTTCCAGTGCGCCAGTCCGATGGCGACGTCGCCTCGCTCGGCGAGACCTTCAACAACATGATCCTGGAGCTCAAGTCGCAACGCAACGAGCTGCTCTCGGCCAAGGATCTGATCGACGAGCGCCGGCGTTTCTCCGAGGCGGTGCTTGCCGGCGTCACTGCCGGCGTCATCGGCGTCGACCCCTACGGCATCATCACCATCGTCAATCGCTCGGCCGAGACCATGCTGACGATTTCGGCGAATGCGACGCTCGGCCAGAACCTTTCGACAGTCCTGCCGCTTGTCGGTCGCGTGTTCGAGATCGGGCGGCAGTCCGGCAAGCCGGTCTATCGCGAGCAGGTGACCTTCTTCCGCACCGGTCTGGAGCGCACCTTCAATGTCCAGGTCACAGTCGAATCCGGCGACGACGGCGAGGAAGAGAAATCCTATGTGGTGACGGTCGACGACATCACCGATCTCGTCCAGGCGCAGCGTTCGTCGGCCTGGGCCGATGTGGCGCGGCGCATCGCGCATGAGATCAAAAACCCGCTGACGCCGATCCAGCTTTCGGCCGAGCGCATCAGGCGCCGCTACGGCAAGGTCATCACCGAGGACCGCGAGGTCTTCGACCAGTGCACCGACACCATCATCCGCCAGGTCGAGGACATCGGCCGCATGGTCGATGAATTCTCGGCCTTCGCCCGCATGCCGAAGCCGGAGATGAAGGCGATCGACCTTCGTGAGTCGTTGCGCGAGGCGTCCTTCCTGGTCGAGGTCAGCCGCTCGGACATTGCCTTCCAGCGCGACTTCGGCAGCGAGCCGTTGAAAGGCACTTTCGACAGCCGCCTGATGGCTCAGGCCTTCGGCAACGTCATCAAGAACGCGGCCGAGGCGATCGACGGACTTGATGCGCAGGACCGTTCGGGCGGCACAATCCGGATTCAGGCTGGACGGCAAGATGGCGCCATACGAATCGACGTTATCGATAACGGCAAGGGGCTGCCGCGCGAGAATCGTCAAAGGCTTCTCGAGCCCTATATGACGACGCGCGAGAAGGGCACCGGGCTTGGCCTCGCTATCGTCAAAAAGATCGTGGAGGACCATGGCGGCCGTCTCGAATTGCACGACGCGCCAGCGGATTTTCATGGCGGCCGGGGCGCGATGATCTCGATCATCCTGCCCCCGGCCACGATCGTAGCCGCGCCGCCACGCGGTGAAGGTCGAAGCGAACACGAACGAGAAACTGAAAAGGTCGGTAATGGCGTCTGACATTCTCATCGTCGATGACGAGGAAGACATCCGCGAACTTGTCGCCGGTATATTGAGCGACGAGGGTCACGAAACCCGCACGGCCCATGATGCCGACAGCGCGCTTGCGGCGATTGCCGATCGCGCGCCGCGGCTGATTTTCCTCGATATCTGGCTGCAGGGCTCGCGCCTCGATGGCCTGGCGCTGCTCGACGAGATCAAGACCATGCATCCGAACATGCCGGTGGTCATGATCTCCGGCCACGGCAACATCGAAACGGCGGTGTCGGCCATCCGGCGCGGCGCGTATGATTTCATCGAGAAGCCGTTCAAGGCCGATCGCCTCATCCTGATCGCCGAGCGCGCCCTGGAAACGTCCAAGCTGCGGCGCGAGGTCTCCGACCTCAAGCAGCGCAGCGGCGAGACTTTCGACCTGATCGGCATGTCGTCGGCGATGAGCCAGCTGCGGCAGACCATCGAGCGCGTCGCGCCGACCAACAGCCGCGTCATGATCATCGGCCCCTCCGGCTCAGGCAAGGAGCTGACGGCGCGCGCCATCCACACGCTGTCGTCTCGCAAGTCCGGTCCGTTCGTCACGCTGAGCGCGGCCACCATCACGCCCGAGCGCATGGAGATCGAGCTGTTCGGTACCGAATCGAACGGCACCGAGCGCAAGGTCGGCGCGCTGGAGGAGGCGCATCGCGGCATCCTCTACATCGACGAAGTCGCCGATATGCCGCGCGAAACGCAAAACAAGATCCTGCGCGTGCTGGTCGAGCAGCAATTCGAGCGGGTAGGCGGCACCAAGCGCGTCAAGGTCGATGTCCGCATCATTTCCTCGACCTCGCAGAACCTCGAAGCGATGATCGCCGACGGCCGCTTCCGCGAGGATCTTTACCATCGCCTGGCGGTGGTTCCGGTCATAGTGCCGGGGCTCGCTGAGCGGCGCGAGGACATTCCCTACCTCGTCGACAACTTCATGAAGCAGATCGCGCGCCAGGCCGGCATAAGGCCGCGCCGCATCGGCGACGATGCGCTGGCCGTGCTGCAGGCGCACAACTGGCCGGGCAACGTTCGCCAATTGCGCAACAATGTCGAGCGGCTGATGATCCTGGCGCGTGGCGAAGACGCCGATGCGCCGATCACCGCTGACCTTCTGCCGTCCGAGATCGGCGACGTCATGCCGCGTACGCCCAACCAGTCGGACCAGCACATCATGGCGCTGCCGCTGCGCGAGGCCCGCGAGCAATTCGAGAAGGATTATCTGATCGCCCAGATCAACCGCTTCGGCGGCAATATCTCGAAGACCGCCGAGTTCATCGGCATGGAACGATCGGCACTCCACCGCAAGCTGAAGTCGCTGGGTGTGTAGCGAGCCCTTGGCCCACGCGATTGTTCATTACGGCAGGGGCGGAATCGCCTAAGAAAGCCGGACATTTTCCTGAGGATGCCCATGCCGCGCATTGCCTATGTCAACGGCCGCTATGTCGTCCATGCTCAAGCCAGCGTCCATATCGAGGATCGCGGCTACCAATTCGCGGACGGCGTCTATGAGGTCTGCGAGGTGGCGCGCGGCCATATCGTCGACATGCCGCGCCATCTTGCCAGGCTCAAGCGCTCGCTGAAGGAACTGTCCATCGCCTGGCCGGTCTCGGAAAGCGTCCTGCCGATGCTGTTGCGCGAAGTGGTCAATCGCAACGGCGTGGTCGACGGCCTTGTCTATGTGCAGGTGACCCGCGGCGTCGCCAGCCGCGAGTTCGTGTTTCCGCCCGCGGGCACAAGGCCTTCCCTGGTCATAACCGCCAGGAAAGCCGATCCGGCCGCGAGCGCGAAGCGGGTGGAGACCGGCATTAAGGTGATCACCGTCCCGGAGAATCGCTGGGACCGCGTCGACATCAAGAGTACTGGCCTCTTGCCCAATGTGCTCGCCAAGCAGAAGGCCAAGGAAGCCGGCGCGCAGGAAGCGTGGTTCGTCGACACCGACGGCAACGTCAAGGAAGGCGGCTCGTCCAACGCCTGGATCGTCACCCGGGAAGGCGTCCTCGTGACCCGGCCGGCCGAGCACGGCATCCTGCGCGGCATCACCCGCACGACGCTTTTCGATGTCGCCGCCAAGCTTGGCCTCAAGATCGAGGAACGCGGTTTTTCGGTCGCCGAAGCCAAGGCCGCAAGGGAAGCATTCATCAGTTCGGCGACCACAATCGCCATGCCGGTGGTCGAAATCGACGGGGCGCCGATCGCAAATGGCCATCCCGGTTCGATGACACTTTCGTTGCGGCAGGCCTTTTTTCACGTTGCGGAAAAAAGTCCAGCCTGATAACCGCACAACTGGAAGTAACCTCAACTATCTCATTCTGCTTGCCATTGTGTCGGCAAGAGGGGGTTTGCGCGCTTGACAGGTGCCTCGTAATTTGGCGCATTGGCCCGTAAACCGAAGGGGATCGGCGAAAGACAAGAAAAATGGCG
The DNA here is from genome assembly GCF_020165275.1 of Mesorhizobium sp. Ca11. Lineage (NCBI taxonomy): Bacteria > Pseudomonadati > Pseudomonadota > Alphaproteobacteria > Hyphomicrobiales > Phyllobacteriaceae > Mesorhizobium > Mesorhizobium sp. Ca11. The sequence goes on from NZ_JAIUHU010000006.1 coordinate 264,094, forward strand.
GAACGATCGCAAAACCTTCAGGACCTGTTCCTGAATTCAGTTCGCAAGAGCAAAAATCCACTTACCATCTTCCTCATCAACGGTGTGAAGCTGACTGGCGTCGTCACTTCGTTCGACAATTTTTGTGTGTTGTTGCGGCGCGACGGGCACTCCCAGCTCGTCTACAAGCACGCTATTTCCACGATCATGCCGAGCCAGCCGGTTCAGATGTTCGATGGCGAGGAAAGCCAGGGCGCCTGATTGGCACGTGATAAGGACGCGGACCGCAGCGTTCGCGGAAAACAAGGACATCAACTCGGGCCGGAATCCAAGGATCCGACCCGCGCAGTGGTCATTGTGCCGGTGCTTACCCGCCAGCCGCGCGACGATGAGTCGAGCCGTCCGCGCCTGAGCCGTTCGGCGGATGCACGCCACGACGAAGCGGTCGGACTTGCCAGCGCCATCGACCTCAACCCGGTTCACACCGCGGTGGTGACGGTTGCCGATCCGCGGCCGGCCACGCTGCTCGGCAGCGGCAAGGTGGCCGAGTTCGCGGATATCGTGAAGGAGCGCAAGGCGGAGCTGGTCATCGTCGACCATCCGCTGACGCCGGTGCAGCAACGCAATCTCGAAAAAGAACTGAACGCCAAGGTGCTCGACCGCACCGGGCTCATTCTCGAGATCTTCGGCGAGCGGGCGCGCACCAAGGAAGGCACGCTGCAGGTCGAGCTTGCGCATCTTAACTACCAGAAGGGTCGTCTGGTGCGAAGCTGGACCCACCTCGAGCGGCAGCGCGGCGGCGCCGGCTTCCTCGGCGGTCCGGGCGAAACCCAGATCGAATCCGACAGGCGCATCCTGCAGGACAAGATCACCAAGCTGAAGCACGAGCTGGAGACGGTTCGGCGCACGCGCGACCTGCACCGCGCCAAGCGCAAGAAGGTGCCGTTCCCGGTCGTGGCGATCGTCGGCTACACCAATGCCGGCAAGTCGACGCTGTTCAACCGGCTGACCGGGGCAGGGGTGCTGGCCGAGGACATGCTGTTCGCGACGCTCGACCCCACCTTGCGGCGCGTGCGGCTGCCGCACGGCACACCGGTTATCCTGTCGGACACGGTGGGCTTTATTTCCGACCTGCCGACGCATCTGGTGGCCGCCTTCCGGGCGACGCTGGAAGAAGTCGTCGAGGCGGATCTGGTGCTGCATCTGCGCGACATCTCCGATCCGGACACCGCCGCCCAGGCCGAGGACGTCGAACGCATCCTCGGCGATCTCGGCGTCGACGCTGCCGATGCGAACCGCGTGATCGAGGTCTGGAACAAGGTCGACCTGCTTGACGAAGGCAATCGCGAGCGCCTGCTTGCCGAGAGCGCCAGCGGCAAGGCGCCGCCGATCGCGATATCGGCCGTCACCGGCGAAGGAATCGACGCGCTGAAAGCGCTCATCGAGACGCGCGTGTCGGGCGAGCTGGAAAAGATGACGGTGACATTGAGCCCTGCCCAGCTTGGCCAGGTCGACTGGCTCTACCGCAACGGCGACGTCGTTTCGCGCACCGACAATGAAGACGGCAGCGTCACGCTCTCGCTGACAGCCACGCACAGCGCCAGGCAAGAGATAGAGAACCGCCTGCATCGCAGGAGCGGCAGCTAACCGGCTGTTTATTTGGTGCTTTTGGCCTGCTGCCAGAGCGCTTCCATCTCGTCGAGCGTTGCCTTCTCGAGCGACTTGCCCGCGGCCTCCAGAGCCTGTTCGACATAGTGGAATCGCGAACGGAACTTTTCGTTGGTGCCGCTGAGCGCGGCTTCGGAATCGAGCTTGAGGTGGCGGCCGAGATTGACGATAGCAAACAGCATGTCGCCGAACTCGTCCTTGATAGGTACGGCGTCACCGGTGGCGAGCGCCTCGCGCAATTCGCCGATCTCTTCCTCTATCTTGTCGAGGATGGGAGCTGCCTCGCTCCAGTCGAAGCCGACGCGTGCCGCCTTTTCCTGCAGTTTCAGGGCACGCGTCAGGGCAGGGAGCGCTACCGGCACGCTGTCGAGATAGCCCTTGCCGTGATCCTCCGGGTCGAGACCACGGGCGATGCGGGCATCGCGCTTCTCGGTTTTTTCAACCGCCTTGATCTTCTCCCACATGCCCTTGGCCATGCCGGCGCTGCGCGCCTTCTCGTCGCCGAAGACGTGCGGATGGCGGCGGATCATCTTGGTGGTGATGGCCTCGACGACATCGCCGAAAGCGAACTCGCCGATCTCCTCAGCCATCTGCGCGTGATAGACGACCTGCAGCAGCAGATCGCCCAGTTCCTCGCGCAGATCGTCGAGATCACCGCGCGCGATCGCATCGGCCACTTCATAGGCTTCCTCGATCGTGTAGGGCGCGATGGTAGCGAAATTCTGCTCGACATCCCAAGGGCAGCCGGTCTTCGGCGCCCGCAGCGCCGCCATGATCTCGATCAGCCGGGAAATGTCCTTGGAGGGCTTCATGATTTGAGCCTATCCCGCGGTCAGCGTCCGACCAATCCTGGCCGGACACCGAAGCGAGTTGTCCACAGCCTCAGTCGAGCACCGAGACGATCGCCTTGGCGAGATCGTCCATGCCGTCCTCCGGCAGGCCGGCCACGTTGATGCGACTGTCGCCAACCATATAGACGGCATGGTCGGCGCGCAGGCGTTCGACCTGCGCCTCGGTCAGCCCAAGTCTCGAAAACATGCCGCGATGGCTGGCGACGAAATCGAAGCGGTCGGAGTTGGACTGCCGGCGCAACGCCTCGGCGAAAGCGACGCGCAGCCTGAGCATGCGCAGCCGCATCTCCTCAAGCTCCGTCTCCCAGTCCTTTTTCAGGCCGGCGTCTTCGAGCACCATGCGCACCGCTGCCGCACCGTGATCCGGCGGCATCGAATAAAGCGCGCGCGCCGCGGCCAGCATCTGGCTCATCGCCACATCCGCCGGGGCGCCGTCCTTGGCCATGATCATCGCCGCGCCCACGCGGTCGCGATAGACGGCAAAATTCTTCGAGCAGCTCGAGGCGACAACCATATCCGGCACCTTGTCGGCCAGCAGCCGCAGGCCGGCGGCATCGGCGTCGAGGCCCTCGCCAAAGCCCTGATAGGCGATGTCGACGAAAGGCATGAGGCCGCGATCCAGCAGGACATCGGCGACCTTGGCCCACTGCGCGATATCGAGGTTCGCACCGGTCGGGTTGTGGCAGCAGCCATGCAGCAGCACGACGTCGCCGCTGTTGGCAACTTTCAGCGCCGCCAGCATCTCGTCGAAGCGGACTGCGCCCGATGCGGCATCGAAATAGGGATAGTCGCGAACTTGCAGACCAGCGGCGCGCATCACCGGCAGATGGTTCGGCCAGGTCGGATCGGACAGCCAAACCGTCGCGCCGGGGCGCGTGCGTTGCACGAGCTCGGCCACCAGCCTGAGCGCGCCCGATCCGCCCGGCGCCTGTGCCGTGCGGATGCGCGAATGGTCGGCCTTCTCGCCAAAGGCGAGCTTGATCATGGCGGCGTTGAAGCCGGTGTCGCCGGCAAGGCCGAGATAGGTTTTGGTGTCCTGGCTCGCCAGCAGCCGCTTCTCGGCCTCGCGCACCGCGCGCATCACCGGCGTCTTGCCGTCGATATCCTTGTAGACGCCGACGCCGAGGTCGACTTTGCCGGGCCGTGGGTCGTTGCGATAGAGGCCGATCAAGGCAAGGATCTTGTCGGCGGGCGCGGGCTGCAGGGTCTCGAACATCGAAAAGGACTCCAATGGCGGCGGAGTGATACGCAAATCGATCCTGTCGCGCCAGCGGTTTCCGCTGTGGCGGCGACACGAAAAGAAATGCCGGGCAGGGGATTAAAACCCCTACATGCTCCGTAAACAGGGCATGAAACGGTCGATGGCACGCTTCGATATCGTCGGGCAGTTGGGTTCGCTGCGGCGCTATGCGCGCTCGCTGACGCGCGACAGCACTGAGGCCGAGGATCTCGTCCATGACGCTCTGGTGCGCGCCTATGAGCGGCGCGCGACCTTTCGGTCAAGCGGCAATCTGCGCGCCTGGCTCTTGGCGATCGTGCATAACATCTTCATCGACCGCGTGCGCTCGCGCCGCTCCGAGGCGGCGCGCATCGAACAGGCGGGCCTTGTTGCCGACCAGAGCGTGCCAGCGTCGCAGGACCATTCGGTTCGCCTGTCGCAGGTCCGGGAAGCGTTTCTTTCGCTGCCGGAGGAACAGCGCTCCGCGCTGCACCTCGTCGCCATCGAAGGGCTTTCCTATCAGGAGGCCGCCGAAGTCATCGGCGTGCCGCTCGGAACGCTGATGTCGCGCATCGGCCGCGCGCGTGCCGCGTTGCGCGAGATGGAAGAGGGCGCGGCGCCGAAAGCCAGGCCTCATCTCAGGATCGTGGGAGACGATCAATGACTGCTATTGTCGACCCCGTGACCGATGCCGATCTCGACGCCTATGTCGACGATCAACTGGATGTCGCCCGCCGCATCGAGGTCGAGGCGCACCTCGCCGCGCGCCCGGAAGTGGCGGCGCGCGTGATGTCCGATCTGAGGACGCGCGACGAGCTGCGCGTCGCGCTTGCCGGCCCTGTCGGCAGGGCGCGTCCGGCCACGACAGAAGCGGCGCGCCGGCTGGAAAGAGGCCTTGCCAGGGGACGCATGCTTGCCGTTCTGCAGCGGGCGGCGGCCGCGGCCGTGCTGGTCGCGGCAGGCTGGCTGGCCAACGGCGCCTTCGGCCCGATCGCCGTGACCAAGGTGGTCGCCTCGACGCAGCCGCCGGCCTATGTCGAGGATGCGGTCCGGGCGCACAGGACGACCTTGGTGCGCGAGACGATGCCGTCGCAGCAAGAGGCCCCGGGCTACGATCCCGACGAGATTCGCGCCGCCACCGCGATCGTCATGCCGTCGCTGCCCGACGACTGGAAGATTCGCGACGTCCAGGTCTATCCCTCGCAATTCGGGCCGAGCGTCGAGGTGGCAGTCGACACCAAGGACCTCGGTCTTGTCTCGTTGTTCGCCATCAGGCCGGGCAGGTTCGATGTGGTGAAGCCGACGATCGCGCCCTCCGACGACATCTCAACCGCGTATTTCCAGATCGGCGAGGTCGCCTATGCGGTGGTCGGACGCGGCGACGCCGGCAGCCTCGACCGTGCCGCCGAGAAACTCGCCAGAACTCTCTACTGAAAACAAACCCTCTACCGAGAACCAAGGAGAAACCGAATGAACAGCCCCAATCTGGGATACCGAATGGGCACCGGCGTCCAGGCCGGAGCCGTCTATGATGAGGGCCTGCGCAAGCACATGCTGCGCGTCTACAATTATATGGGCCTCGGCCTCGTCGTTACCGGCCTCGTCGCCTTCTTCGTGGCCTCGACGCCGGCGCTTTATGTACCGATCTTCTCCAGCCCGCTGAAATGGGTGGTGATGCTGGCGCCGCTCGCCTTCGTCATGCTGTTCTCGTTCAGGATGCAGACCATGTCGGCCGCGAGCGCGCAGGCGATGTTCTGGGCCTTCTGCGCGGTCATGGGCCTGTCGCTCGCCTCGGTGTTCCTCGTCTTCACGTCGACCAGCATCGCGCGCACCTTCTTCATCGCCGCCACGATGTTCGGCGCCACCAGCCTTTACGGCTACACCACCAGGCGCGACCTGACGCAGTTCTCGTCCTTCCTGATCATGGGCCTGATAGGCGTGGTGATCGCCAGCCTGGTCAACCTGTTCCTCGGCTCGACCGCGCTGCAGTTCGCCATCTCGGTGATCGGCATCGCCGTGTTCATTGGCCTGACCGCCTGGGACACGCAGACGATCAAGGAGCAATATGCCGAGAATTTCGATGCGGAATCGCAGCAGAAGCTTGCCGTCTTCGGCGCCTTCTCGCTCTATCTGAACTTCATCAACATCTTCCAGCTGCTGCTGAATTTCACCGGCGAGCGCGAATAGGCCGGACCGCAGCAGGCAACACTGCTGACCTCGCCACGGCCGGAGGGAAACCTCCGGCCACTTTTTTGTCGACTGCGCACCAAGCGTTGACGACCAAGGGGCGATCTGCCTGCCGCGCTTGAGTTCACGCGCGGCCTTTTGCTAGCCTGCCGGCCAAACCTGCCAGCCGCGAGGATGCAATGGACCAGCTGACGCTTCACGCTGACGGCATTTCGGCGACCATCGTCGGGCAGGGGGCCGAACTGGTCTCGCTGCGCGATGGCGAAGGCACCGAGCTTCTGTGGCAGGCAGGCCCCGCCTGGCGTCGTCATTCGCCCGTGCTGTTCCCAATCGTCGGCCGGCTCAAAGGCGATCAGCTGCGGCATCGCGGCCAAACCTATCCGATGACGCAGCACGGCTTTGCCCGCGACCGGCGCTTTGCCTGGGCGGAGCAGGGGCCGGCCTCCTGCACATTGGTCCTGACGGACGACGCCGAGACGCGAACGCACTATCCCTTCGCCTTTCGTCTCGCCATCAGCTACGAGCTGAAACCACGGCAACTCGGCGTGACCTTCGAGATCGCCAATACCGGCGACGAGCCTCTGCCGGCCTCGATCGGCGCGCATCCGGCGTTCAACTGGCCGCTGCTCCCGGAACTGCCGAAGGAAGCCTATCGGGTGACCTTCGCCGAAAACGAGCCGGCGCCGATCCGCCGCCTGAAGGACGGCCTGTTGTTGCCGGCGCCGCAGCCGACGCCCATCGAGGGCAGGACGCTGCCGCTATCCGAAAGACTGTTCGACGACGACGCCGTCATCCTCGACAAGCCGGTGAGCGAGAGCGTGCGCTACGCCGCCGACCGCGGGCCGGCGATCGGGATGTCGTGGCAGGGAATGAACGCGCTGGGCGTCTGGTCCAAGCCTGGCGGCGCACCCTTCCTGTGCATCGAGCCCTGGCACGGCATCGCCAGCCCCATCAATTTCGACGGCGAATTCGCCGACAAGCCGGGCGTCATGCTGATCGAGCCGGCCGGCCGGCGCGTGCTGAGTTACCGGATCGGCCTCAGCCGGGAACCGTAGGGCATGGCATACGCCATCAAGACCCAGATCCAGGACCCAGCGGCGGAGAGATTCGTGTTCGCCGCCCAGAAAACCATGTATGGCGGCAAGCGCATCGCCGAGGGCGACGTCATCTACCTGTTCGCCAGCGAGAACGAAGGCGGGCGAGGGCTTGTGGCGCGCGGCGTCGTGACATCCTCCGAGGCCACCCCCAGGAGTCCGGATCTCGAACGGCAGACGCCGCGCGTCAACGTTGCCGTCCGCCGCACCGCCTTGGCGACGAGACATCTGGGCCGCAATGAGCTCAAGCGCTTCAAGGATTGGAAGGACGGCCGGCCCGAGACCGAGCTCAATTTCAAATTCTACCGCCAGGCGACCAACAAGATCGTCGGCATCTCGGACGTGACGGCGGCGTTTCTGAACTGCTTTTTCTAGACCATCCGATCGGATCTCAGCCGGTCTGCCGGACAATGGCGCCGATCGCGTTGACAACAAGACGCGACGCGGTGATGGCCGACAGACCGTCAATGTCAGCGGGAGGATAGAGCTCGACAAGGTCGAATCCCGCAATCCTCGCCCGCTTGCCGAGGCCTGCGATCAGGTCGATCGGCTGCGTGTAGCTGAGGCCGCCAGGCGTGCGCGCGGCCACGCCCGGCATGATCGATGGATCGAGGCTGTCGCAGTCAAGGGTGACGACGACGCGCGCGCCTTCCGGAATATGCCGCAAAGCGGCTTCGACGCCCTGGGCGTGAACCTCGCGAGCCGTGACGAAGCGGCTGCCGTAGCGCCGCGCCGCTTCAATTTCGCCGATGCGTGCGCTGCCGACACTGCGCAGGCCGACCTGCACCATGCCGGCGACATGCGCCATCTCGCTCGCCCGCCGCATCGGGCTCGAATAGCCGTAGCGTTCGCCATGCACCTCGTCGCGCCAATCGATATGGGCGTCGATCTGCAGGATCCAGATTGGCCCGTGATCGGCAAAGCCGGCGAGGAAGGGAATGACGACGGAATCGTCGCCGCCAAGCAGGATCGGCACCGCCGGCAGTACCAGCACCTCGCGCGTCTTCGCCTCGATACGGGCCCGGTTGCCGGCATTGTCATGCATGGTGGTCAAGACATCGCCGGCATCGACGCAGCAGACCGGTCCGCCATCGAACAGCGGGCCGCCGAGGTCGAAATCCCAGTGCTCCGTCAGCGGAATGTCATCCTGGCTTGCAGCTCGGATGGCGTCAGCGGCCGAGGCATGGCCGCTGCTGTTCTGACCGCGATAGGTGCTTCCATGACCCGCCCCGAAGATCACGGCTCGCGGCACGCGCCCGTCGGCGAGGCGATCGGGAAAGCCGAGAAAGGAAGGCGAAGCGGTCATTTTCTGGATGCTTTCTTTGTTGCGCCGCGGCGCTATGGCAGCTTGGGGCAGGGTAATTGCTTCGGCCTGGAGTTTTGCGGCGCTTCGCGGAACATCAAGCCACGCACCAAATCAATCTCTTTCAGCGGATCGCCGCCGTCGATGAAAAGCCTGCCATGCGGCTGCAGCGCCGCCTTGATCCGCGTCAGGGCCGCACGGTGGGCCTCGGGGTGACGCCCGTCGAGCGCGCCGACCCGCATGGCGAAGGCGATGTCAAAAAGAGCCTCGTCAGCACTCAATGCGAAATCTTCGATTGCCGCATGCCTGAAATCAAGGCAGCCCCAAGCCATCTCATCAGCCGATCGCGCCCGCGCCAATCGGATTGCCTTCTCCGAGCGGTCGATGGCCAGAATGAAGCCGCCGTCGATGCGGCGAGCGACATCGCGAGCGGCAACGCCGGGACCGCATCCGATCTCCAGGACGCGAAGTCCCGGCTTCAATGGAAGCGCTTCGACGAAGGCGGATATCCGATCTGAGATTCCGGCAGCCATGAAAATAAATTATCCAACCTGGCCTGCGCCAGGCAAGCGAGAGACGACGCCGAGCGGAAATGGACTGACAGGGCAGCGGCCAGAACTTTGATGCCGGACAATGTAGTCCTCAGGGTCGGCCGCGTTCTGGTCGGCCAGACCTCAAGGACTGTTCTATTGCCGTTTCAGGAAGTCGACCATCAACGACGCAGCTTGGTTGGCATGCGTTTCCAGCAGGAAATGAGGCCCGTCGAGAATGTGTGCTTCCATCCTCGGCAGGGCCTGCATCCATGACAGCGTCTCTGCCAGGTCGAAGAACGCGTCATGCCGGCCCCACAGCATCAGGGCGCGAGGCTGTCTGTGCTGCAGATAGTCGGCAATCGCGTCGAAGCGAGCGACGTAGTTGCCATAGTCCGCAATGAGCGCGCGCTGCGTCTCCATGCCTCCGGGGCGCTGCATCACGCGCCAGTCTTCCTCCCAGTTCTCGTGCGGAATTTGTGCGGCCACATCGTCGGGAACACCTGCCACATACTGGTCTCGCGTGCCCTCGAAGGTCAGATGCGCGGTGGCTTTCGCTTCATTGTCTGGGTTCGGATTGGCCCAAAAGTCCTGTGTCGCCTTCCAGGATGGCCCCATTCCGCTCCGATGCGCGTTGGCGTTCTGGATGATCAAGCCCAACACCGCGTCGGGAGCCCGCATGGCTATCCGCAGCCCGACCGGCGCGCCAAAGTCATGAAGGTAGATGTAGCGGGGGCCGACCGAGAGGTGGCTGAGCAACTCCGAGATCGCATCGGCAAAACCATCGAAGGACGGCTCGGGCAGAGCATCGGACATGCCGAACCCAGGCATGTCGGGAGCAACCACATAAGCCACCTTCGACAATGCGGGAATGACGCGGCGAAAGGTCCTGGAGGAACTCGGAAAACCGTGAAGAAGCAGAAGAGCCGGTTTGGAGCGCTCTCCAGCCGCGAGGAAAGACAATTCCGTGCAGCTTGCCAACTCAATCCGTGAATGCATGCAAAGGTCCTCAAACCGCTCACCAGGCCAACGCGAGGTTCGGCGGTTGAGTTCCGAGCACTTGCTGCCGCAATGAGGGACGAATTCTGTGCGTACCCGTCAATGCGCAACAGCTCCGTGCGGCTGGCGAGCAGGGCTGTGTGACATCGCTTTCGACATCTCCGTGGCCATATAGGAAAGTCGCATAAGATAGATTATGGAACTGAGGCGTGGCGGGCACGTCCAGGAATTGCTGCGGCTTTCGCTGCCGGCAACAAACGCCGCGGCAGCGCTTCGACTTCGAGATCGCTGCAGAAGGTTCAACAGACAAACTGCGGCGCCGACTGAACAGCTTTCGCTACCGCTCTGACTCGTAAGGAATTTCGATCGCCATGCCGTCATAGGCCGGCACGACATGCTCCGGCGTCTCGGCCATCACAATAGCGTAGTCGAGCGGCACATGCATATGGGTCAGCACGGCGTTCCTCGGCGTCAGCTTTTCGATCCACTCCAGCGCCTGGCCAAGCGACAGATGACTGGGATGGGTGTTGTACTGCAGCGCGTCGATCACCAGCGTGTCGAGGCCGCGCAAACGCTCAATGGTGGCGTCCGGAAAGCCGCTGATATCAGGGCAATAGGCAAGCCCGCCGATGCGGAAGCCGAGCGAGATGATGTCGCCATGGAACTGCGGCAGCGGCTCGAGGGTGAGGGGACCCCCCTCGCCTTCGATCACGACCGGCCTGGCGTGATCGATGATGTGCGCCTTGACGATCGGCGGATAGGAACTGCCTGGCGGCGTCTCGAAGCAATAGCCGAACGCCTGGCGCAGCCGCAGCATGGTCGGCTCGTCGGCATGGATGTCGATACGATGGCGTTGCTCGAGCACATAGCCGCGCAGATCGTCGATGCCGTGGATGTGGTCGGCATGCGGATGCGTGTAGACGACTGCATCGATGCGCTTGACGGAGGCCAGCAGCATCTGCTCGCGGAAATCCGGCCCGGTGTCGATGACGACCGTGGTGCGCGCGCCGTTGGCAGCAATCCGCTCGACCAGGGCGGCCGTACGCATGCGCCGGTTCTTCGGGTTCTTGGGGTCGCAATTGCCCCAATCACCGGTGATGCGCGGCGTGCCGGGCGATGAGCCGCAGCCAAGAACGGTAAAGCGCAGCCGGTCGCTCATGCCTCAGCCCGCAGCCGTTTCGGGACGCGGCATTTTGGTGAACAGCCTGAAGAAGTTCCCGGTGGTAATATCGGCGATCTCGGCCTCGCTGACGCCGATGGTCTCGGCGAGCACCTTGGCCGTGTTCGCCACATAGGCCGGCTCGTTGCGTTTGCCGCGATGCGGGACCGGCGCAAGGTAGGGCGCGTCGGTCTCGACCAGCAACCGGTGGCGCGGCACATCGGCGGCGATGGCGCGCAGTTCGGCGGAGTTCTTGAAGGTTAGAATGCCGGAGAAGGAGACATAGCCGCCCAGCGTCACGCCGACTTCGGCCAGCCTGCGTCCGGACGAAAAACAGTGCAGGATAAAGGGGAAGGCGCCCTTCCCTGTTTCGTCCTCGAGGATCGACGCCATGTCGTCGTCGGCATCGCGTGCATGGATGACCAGCGGCAGGCCGGTGCGGCGCGCGGCCGCGATATGGGTGCGAAAGCCTTGCGCCTGCGCATCGCGCGGCGCCTTGTCATAGTAATAATCGAGCCCGGCCTCGCCGATCGCCACCACCTTGGGATGGCCGGAAAGCCGCACCAGCTCGTCAGTGGTGACGTCGAGCTCTTCCGCCGCATTGTGCGGATGGGTGCCGACCGAGCAATAGACCTCATTGAAAGATTCAGCAATTTCAAGGACCTGCTGAAATCGCTTAACCCGCGTCGAGATCGTCACCATGCGGCCGATTCCGGCGGCGAGAGCGCGGGCGACGACAGCCGTCCGCTCCTCGGCGAAGTCCGGGAAGTCGAGATGGCAATGGCTGTCGACCAGCATCAGCTATTGCCATCCTGCTCGACATAGCGCGGAAATACGCCCTCCGGCGCCGGCAAGGCAGTGCCTGGCTCCAGCGCGTGGTTGGCATGGACGTGCTCGAAAGCGCGGCTGTCAGCGGGCACGGCCAACAGGTCGAGCAGCTTGGCCGCCGATCCGGGAATGAAAGGCTGGCAAAGCAGCGTCACCCGGCGCACCAGCTCGGCCGTCGTCCACAGCACGGTTTCCATGCGCTCCGGATTGGTCTTGCGCAGCGCCCACGGCTCCTGAGAGGCGAAATAGCGGTCGGCTTCGGCAACAACGCCGAAGATCGCCGCCAGCGCCAGATGGATGCCCTGCTCCGCCATCGCCCGACGAGAAACGGCCAGCGCTTCGACCGCCTCGTCGAGGATCGCCGTGTCGGCCTCGGTAAGGTCGCCGCGCGCCGGCACCTTGCCGCCGCAGTTCTTGGCAATCATCGACAGCGAGCGCTGCGCCAGATTGCCGAGGCCGTTGGCAAGATCGGCATTGGTGCGGTTGACGATCGCCTCATGGCTGTAATTGCCGTCCTGGCCGAACGGCACCTCGCGCAGGAAGAAATAGCGCACCTGGTCGACACCGTAGTGCTCGACCATGGTGAACGGGTCGATGACGTTGCCGACCGACTTCGACATCTTCTCGCCCCGGTTGAACAGGAAGCCATGGCCGAAGACGCGCTTCGGCAACGGGATTCCCGCCGACATCAGGAAGGCCGGCCAATAGACGGCGTGGAAGCGCACGATGTCCTTGCCGATGATGTGCGCATCGGCAGGCCAAAACCGCCATTTCTCATCGTTTTCATTGGGATAGCCGACGCCGGTGATGTAATTGGTCAAGGCGTCGACCCATACATACATCACGTGCTTTTCGTCGCCCGGCACCGGCACGCCCCAGTCGAAAGTGGTGCGCGAGACCGACAGATCCTTCAGCCCCGATTTGACGAAGCTCATCACTTCGTTGCGGCGCTCGGCCGGACCGATGAAATCGGGCTGGCTCTCGTAAAGCGCAATCAGCCTGTCCTGGTAGGCCGACAGCCGGAAGAAATAGCTTTCTTCCTCGACCCATTCCACCGGCGTTCCCTGCGGCCCGTAGCGGACATTGTCGGGGCGAACCTCGGTCTCCTCCTCGCCGTAATAGGCCTCGTCGCGCACCGAATACCAACCGGCATAGCCGCCCTTGTAGATGTCGCCATTGGCGGCCATCGCCTTCCAGATCGCTTGCGAGGACGCGTAATGCCGCTCCTCGGTGGTGCGGATGAAATCGTCGTTGGAAGCGTTGAGCGCGGTGGCCATGCGCCTGAACTCGGCCGAGTTGCGGTCGGCGAGCTCGCGCGCCGTGATGCCTTCCTTGCGCGCCGTCTGCAGCATTTTGATGCCGTGCTCGTCGGTGCCGGTCAGGAAGAAGACATCCTTGCCGTCCAGCCGCTGGAAGCGGGCAAGCGCGTCGGTGGCAATCAGCTCATAGGCATGGCCGATATGCGGCTTGCCGTTTGGGTAGGAGATCGCGGTCGTGATGTAGAATGTGTTGCGTGACATGAATGAACCGTCATGAATATCTGAATGTGAGTTGTGGCGGTGGATATCGTATCGGAACGTCGATTGCCATCCCGAGGCCAATGCATGCCGCCCAAAACTGGGCCAACGGCATGCATCGAACGAGCCGTCACATTCGCATCGCAGAATTCAGGCGGTCGATCATGGTCAGGGCGTGCTGCTTCTTGTCGAGGTTGTAGGTCTCAGCCTCAGATATCGTGTTCAGCGCCTCGTGCCAAGCCTCGGACAGGGTTTTGGCCCGGGCGAGATCGCCGGCAAGCGCGGCGTCGCTGGCGGCGGTCGAAAGCAGGTCGAGCGCGCGACGGTTGAAGATGTCGAACTGGATTGCCTGATCGCGTCCCGCCACGGCTTCGGCAAGGCGATGGGCGCCGGCAATGTCGGGCTTCCTGGCCGCCACCAGCGTGTCGAGCGCGCCGGCGATCTCCAGCCCGCCATATTGGGTGAGCAGGATCGCGTTGCGGGCGCTGCCCCCTGCCCGCTCGGCGAGCGCCGCGCGCGCGCCCGGATCGTCCGGCGGCGGCGGCTCGACATTTTCCAGCACCGCCATCAGTTCGTCGGCGGCCAAAGGCGCCAGCCGCACCATCTGGCAGCGCGAGCGGATCGTCGGCAACAGGCTGCCCGGCGCATGCACCACCAGAATGAACAGGGTGCGCGCCGGCGGCTCTTCGAGATTCTTGAGCAAGGCATTTGCGGCGTTGGTGTTCATGTCGTCGGCCGGATCGACGATGACGACGCGGTAGCTGCCGTCATGCGAGGTCATCGACAGGAAGCGGCTGACCTTGCGGATCTCGTCGACGGTCAGCACCGTCTTGAAGCTCTTGGTCTTGTCATTGGCCGGACGGGTGAGGTGCAGCACCGAAGGATGCGCGCCGGTGGCGATCTGGCGAAACAGCGAGGAGGCCGGATCGGGAACGGCAAGCGTGTCGGGCGCCGTCTTGAAATCCGGATATCTCAGAAGATGATGCGCCATGTGGAACGCCAGCGTCGCCTTGCCGATGCCTTGGGGCCCGGCGAAAATCAGCGCATGCGGCAGCTTGCCGGTGCGGTAGGCGCTGGCAAGCATCCCTGCCGCCGTCGCGTGGCCGATCAGCCGCGGCGTTTCGGCGGGCTCGGGCACGCCGTCCAGCGTGTCGTGCTGTTCGGGGGCGATGCGTTCGAAGATCATGCCGGCGCCGTCTCAATCCTTTGCGCCGGCATCCGCTCTTCCAGCGCTGCGAAGACGGCGGCGGTGACGACGTTCTCCACCGTATCGGGATCGGCGGAGGCGTCGATGACGACGCAGCGCTCCGGTTCGGCCGCGGCGATGGCCAGGAAAGCCTCGCGCCGCCGCCGGTGGATGGCCAAAGTCTCCTTCTCGAAGCGATCGGCGGCGTCATCGGCGCCGCGCCGCGCGGCGGCCCGTTTCAGGCCTTCAGCGGGATCGATGTCGAAGATCAGCGTCATGTCGGGCATCATGCCGTTGATGGCCACCGCCTCCAGCGCCTTCATGAAATCGGCATCGAGCCCGCCGGTGACGCCCTGGTAGACGCGAGAGGAATCGATGAAACGGTCGCACAGCACGATCGAGCCGCGCTCGACCGCCGGCCGGATGACCTGCTCGACATGGTCGGAGCGCGCGGCGGCGAACAGGATCGCCTCCATCTTCGGGCCGAACGGCTCGGCCGCCCCGGACAGAAGCACATGCCTTACGGCTTCGGCGCCGGGCGATCCACCCGGTTCGCGGCTGACCAGGACCTCGTATTTCTTGGCGCGCATGCGCCGCGCCAGCCGCTCGATCTGCGTCGACTTGCCTGCTCCTTCGCCGCCCTCGAAGGTGATGAAAAATCCGCTCGCCAATCGAGACTGCCTTTGCCCGTGCTGGCCGCTGTCATAGCTCCCGTCCGACAAAAGGTCCACGAACTTGCCCGATCACAAATGTTTCTGCCGCAGCCAGCCGACAGCGAGTTCCTTGGCCGCGTCCAACGCGCGCTGCGGCAGCGTACCCACCTTCACCGATTCTGCGGCATAGAGCGGCGTCTGCTGGCTCAGCGTCTCGCCTATCCAAACGCGCAATTCCCCGACCGGTTGCCCCTCCTCGACCGGTGCCGACACCGGACCCTGGTAGACGATCCTGGCGGTCAGCTTGTCGCGGTTGGCTATCGGCAGAAAGATGTCCACGGGGCCTTTGGCTTTCAAGGCCAGGCCGGACTTGGCGCCGCCGAAAACCTGTGCTTCTCCGACCACCTCGTCCTTGGCGAAGATCTCGGTCTTCTGGAATGACCGCGAGCCCCATTCGAGCAGCTTGCGCGCCTCTTCGGAGCGCTCGCGGTCATTGGCCAATCCGCTGAGCGCGGCGATCACACGCGTGCCGTTGTGACTGACGGTGCCGACCAGGCCGAAGCCCGCCTGCTCGCTGGCACCTGCCACGAAGCCATCGGCCTCGATGCCCATGGCGATCAGCGGATTGCGGTTCCTCTGCGAGATCTTATTCCAGGTGAAGTCCGGCTGGCCGTAATAGTGGAAGAACTCCGGATAGTCGCGCCACAGATGCAGCGCCAGCATGGTCAGCTCCCGCACCGTCGTCTGCTGCCCGTCGGCCGGCAGGCCGGTCGAATTGACGAAGGTCGATTTCGAGAGGCCGAGCTGGCGGGCGCGATCGGTCATCTGCGCGGCGAAATTCGCTTCCGAGCCCGCCATTCCCTCGGCGAGCACGATACAGCCGTCATTGGCGGCCTGCACGGTGACGCCCTGGATCAAATCCTCGACGCGGACCTCGGATTTGAGCTTGGCGAACATGGTCGAGGTTCCGGACGGCGCGCCGCCGGTGCGCCAGGCGTTTTCGCTCACGACGAAAGTGTCGTCGAGCGTGATCCGCTTCGACTTGATGGCGTTGAAGACCATTTCCATCGTCATCAGCTTAGCCATAGAAGCCGGCGGGATCGGCTTGTCGGGGTCCTTGGCGAAGAGCACGGTGCCGGTGTCGGCATCGATCATGAACGCCTGCGCCGCCTTGGTCTCGAAGAGCTGCGCGCTCGCCGGGGCGGCGCAAAGCAACACCAGCGCCAATCCCAGAAGGCTGGCGAAAGGCAGAAAAATGCGGAACTGCATGAAATGTCGACCCGATCTGAGCAACCCGGAAAGCGCAGAGCCGCTCCAGAATGCGCAAAGACTACCCCACGGCCAAGCTATCAGGGTTTTTCCGGCCGGATCAACGGGCAGCGCGAATTTGATCAGTTACGCACAACAAGCGCGTCCGGCGCGCCATGCGACCAGGCTGCCTGGAGCAGGTCGTCGACGCTGCCATGGCCGTCCGGATAGACATTCACCGCATACCAGTCATTGCCGTCGAGCTCGGTGCGCTGGATCTCGGTCCGGCCGAACGGCTCGAGCGCTGCGGCCACACGCTTTGCCTTCGCGGCCTCGTCGAAGGAACCGGCGGCGACATAGTCGGACGCAGGCGTCTGTAGCTCTCGGTTCGATTTCTTCCATGAACGCAGGATATCGGCCGGCGACATGCCGCCGGAATCGAGCGCGGCAAAGACATCGGCGCGCTCTACCCGCTCATCCGCGTAAGACAGGGAGGCCATGGCGAAGGGCGAGTTCGGCGGAAGCGTGAAATCCGGCCGTTCCGGCACGATCGGGCCGAAATCCGGCAGCGCGACATCGCTGGCGCCCTGGACGGCGAATGCGGCCGGCTGGACGGCCGGCTGATCCGAAAGCCCCGGCTGCGCTGCAAAGGCCCGCCCCGAATTGGTCAACTCGCCCGGAAACGGCGCGGCGGCCGGAGACGCCGCGACCGGCACGCTCGGCGACGGGCCGTTCATGGCCACCATGACGCCGGTCGGCAGGCCGTCCGAAGGATCCGGCCGGTTGTTGCCGGGATGATAGGAGGCCACCAGATACTGGTCGTCATCGCCGTCGAGCGGCGCGCGGCCGACATATTCCACTTTGACCCTGGCCGTGCCGACCTTGGCATAGTCGAGCATCTGCGCCGCGCGTTCGGATACGTCGATGATGCGGCCTTCGTGATACGGGCCGCGGTCGTTAACGCGCACGATCACCGAACTGCCGGTCTCCAGATTGGTGACGCGGGCATAGCTCGGCAGCGGCATCGTCGGATGCGCTGCCGTCAGATGCGTCATGTCGTAGACTTCGCCATTGGCGGTCAGACGACCATGAAACGCATCGCCGTACCAGGAAGCCAGGCCGACCTTGGCGTAGCCCTTGTCTTCCTTGGGATAGTACCACTTGCCGCGCACCTGATAGGGCTTGCCGAGCTGGTCGCGGCCGCCGCCGCGCCGCATGAACTGGACACGAGGGCTCGCCTTCACGCCATATTCGGACTCGGCGAAATATTCCTTGGAGCGGCCCTTCTTGTAGACCATCCCCTTCGGTTCGGGTTGCGAGGCGCAGGCAGCCAGCAGCAGGCCCGAAAGGGCGCACAGGGCGAAAGCAGAAGCGCGACGAAGACGCGGGCGCGTCAGGGTCTGCATGTCTCGATTGTCCCCTACCGTGCTGTCACCAGACGGGGCCAGAAGTCGCCCACCAGGCCAACACCTTGATCCCCAATCCCTTTTGCACAGGAATTGCTTATCACGATGTTAATCGATTATGGCCGCAACAGGGCGAGATTATGGCGAGAGGCGGTGACACCGTCGCTCGGAAAGTCCGTGCTCGTTCGAGTATTCTTGGCTGCCAACAGCGCTGGCCATAAGATCGCCGGCGCGTCAAACCCGAAAAAGAATAAAGGTTTGCGCGCTATTCCAGGTTGGATGGCGCCTGCTGGGCGGTCGCACGAGACAGCATGCCACGTTTTGTCAGAACGGGTTTCTCGTAGGTTTTCTTCATGATTGTCCCCCTGTTTAAATATTAGCAGATTGAGATTGGCAGGGTCATGACGTCATTGTCAATGCGCCGAACCGTCCGCCAGGAGCTAACCTGGCTACGTTAGGTCGGGCTACCATTCGTAAGCCGTGCCGCACGTCAACGCGATTGGGATGATTGCCGCCGTGCCGTTGTGGCCAGCTATACATCTATCCGGTGGTGTCAGTACTGTTGAGACTGCACATCCGGATCAGCCAACCTCCGCCAGCCTGACGCTCAAAGACACTCAGCGAGGTGCCGTTGCCGACCGCCTCTCCTTCCGAATAGCCGGCCAATGTCCACGCTAGATTTCCAGAGCTACCCGCTTCGATCACCTGAAGGGTTTTATTCGGCCCGGCATGTTGAACCCAAATTTCGTGCAGCGCCTCTATTGCCGCTCGCCCCCGCGCCGGAGGCCCATAGGGTGAATGCATTTCCGCGTTCTCGGTGAAGATAGCAGCACAGCCAGATGCATTCCTCGATCGATACGCTGCGACATACAAGTCCCAAAGCTCCTGTAGATCATCTCGGGTCGACATAGTTACCCTCCTTCGGCGCCTGGACATGGTTTAGAGAATACTAATGCGACTGACCAGATCGCCATCTCTTCCAGCGGATTTCCCCAGCCGTTCAGGTGCATGTCGTTTCCGCCGGCCCCGGCAACGTAGCCGTCGGGTCACTCCGAATTTATGCCCACCTTTTGCCGTGACAGTTGGAAGGTGCCGCCGCAGTGGTTGACGCGGCCCTGAAAGCCGCACTACAGGAATAAAGCGCAAACCGGCCGGGGAATGCCTTCGGTGCCAACCGAATCAACCGGTCGCGATGACCAAAATGGTTGAAAAACCATAGTGGAGGGATGGCCGAGCGGTTTAAGGCACCGGTCTTGAAAACCGGCGTGGGCGCAAGTTCACCGTGGGTTCGAATCCCACTCCCTCCGCCATTTCGGTCCCTGAGTGGGCACCGCGCATGGAGCGCGGTGGCGGGCAAAGACAGGCGCAAGGCGGCAGGCGCGGATTGCCGGATACAGAGGGCGCCGACGCGCGCCCAGCATTCCCCTTTCCGGCCAAGCCTCGGCGATACCGCCAGGCCGAGAAAGACCATCACCGCCTGATTGAGCCGAACCATATCCTCGTCGTCGAGCCGCCCGATCCGGTCGCCGACCTTCGACTTCGGAACCGAGGTGATCTTGTCCACCATCAGCCGGGAAGGAGAGCGCAGCCCGTTGCTCTCGTTCGGCTCACCGGAAGCCGAAATAACGGCGCATCGGTCGGGTCCGTACTGAAGGCGCAGACCGTGATCGAATCCGTGGCGTCAAAGCTGTCATCCTGCACGATGACGACCGGGCGCGGCTTGCCCGCATAGTCCCTGCCGCCGGAGACGGTCCAGACCTCGCCCCGCCTCATTCATCGTCCCAGTCGGATACCGCGTCTATGAACGCCTGATCCTCGGCCGCACGGGCGCTCGCGGCCACCGCCGCCGACTGTCGGTGCGCCTCGGACTTAAATGACGCGGCGCGCACGTCCGGCACCCAAATCTGGATGGGCCGCAGGCCCTGGGCGCGTAGCCGCTCCCGATGTTCCTGCACCTTCACACGCGTGGATTTCGCGCTTCTTGCCGATGCCATGAGTCATTTTCCGCAATGGTTACATGTAGCCTATCATGGACTACGCGTTGCGACCGGCCTTTTCGCGACCTCCAGAAGAGGCGCAAGTCCGACTGGTTCAGTTGCCTGAAATCCGTAGCTTCCGGCATCGACGAGATAGACATTCCACGCAAATTAATGAGCCCGCAGCTTGCGGCGATCAAGGGTTGCAGACGGTGCAATCGTTGGAAGCGAAGCGGCGCTGGCGACCGACAGTTGGTAAAGCACCGTTTATTTGATTTATCGGACAAAATATGCTGCTTGTCGCCCCCATGAAAAAGCTCTGCCTGATGGTTCTGGCGTCGCTGACGCCGGTCTTGCCGGCCAAGGCGATGGACAATGCGTTGCGCGCCGGCCTGATGAAACTCGATCCTGAAACCCGCCTTGAGCAGCGGTGTGACGCCGAGGTGCTCGACCGGATCAGCCATGACGATCGCAACTACAAGGCCGACCGCGTCGTAGCCTACGCCTTCGCCACGCCGCAGATGAGCGCCGATGCCATCAAGAGCTCGGGCGCCGCCTTCCGCAGCAATGGCCAATGGTACCGGCTGAAGTTCAAATGCCAGACCGCGCCGGACCATATGCAAGTGCTGCAGTTCCGCTACAAGATCGGCGACGAAATCCCGGAATCCGACTGGGCCAAATATAATCTCTACGACTAGAGCAATTCCAGGGAAAGTGCGTAGCGGTTTCCAGTTCGGAATTGCGTCAAAACAAAGAGATAGAGCGGTTCGCCGTTTCCGTGAAACGGGTGAAACGCTCTAGTTTTCGGCCTCGCCGGCTGCCGGCGACTCCCTAAATCCTTGAGGGCTTGCGCTGCCGGCCTTGTTTTCCGGCGATGTCCAACCCTGCGTCTTGACGCCGATGGACCGTGCCTTTAGGCCCGTCCCGGTAAAGGGCTACGCTCATTTCAGGCAAGGATTTCTAGTCGATGGAAATATTCACTGCCGCAGGCCTTTCGGCTCTTCTCCAAGTCGTTGCAATCGATCTCGCGCTTGCCGGCGACAACGCAATTGTGATCGGCCTCGCGGCAGCCGGCCTTCCCGTCGATCAGCGCAAGCGCGCCATCCTGGTCGGCATCGCGGCGGCCACCGTCCTGCGCATCGTCTTTGCCCTGATCACGCAATGGCTGCTGAGCATCGGCCCGATGCTGCTCATCGCCGGCGGGCTCCTGCTTCTGTGGGTATGCTGGAAGATGTGGCGCGAGCTGCGCGTCAGCCACGAGGATGAGCGCGACGCGACAGAAGCGCTGTCGAACGGCGATTATAACAAGGACGGCAAAATCGCCGGAAAAGGCCCGCGCAAGACCTTCTCGCAGGCTGCCTGGCAGATCGTCATCGCCGACGTCTCGATGTCGCTCGACAACGTGCTCGCCGTCGCCGGCGCAGCCATGAAGCATCCCACGGTGCTGATCATCGGACTGGTTCTTTCGATCGCGCTGATGGGCTTTGCCGCATCCTTCGTCGCGCGCCTGCTGCACAAATACCGCTGGATCGCCTATGTCGGCCTGCTGATCATCCTCTATGTCGCGGTGAACATGCTTCTGGGGGGCGCCGTGCAGCAGTTTCCCGACCATTTTGCTTTCCTGGCGCCCTGGTTCGGATCGGACGGCCACTGACGCTCTTTCAAGGCGAGCATCTGCTGCATCGCCTCTTGTTGTGGCCGGCTGGCAGGTTTGCTTCTGTGCCGAAGCGTGCTATTGCGCCGCGCGAAATGGCTCAGAGCCGCGCGCCGTAGATCGATCTTCGGAGCTTGAGGCTCCTCGATCTCGCCCTCATCTCTTGGAAAACAAATTTATGTCCGCCCCACGCGTCAGTTTCGTCAGTCTTGGATGCCCGAAGGCGCTCGTCGATTCCGAGCGCATCATCACGCGGCTGCGCGCCGAGGGCTACGAGATCGCACGCAAGCATGACGGCGCCGACCTCGTCGTCGTCAACACTTGCGGCTTTCTCGATTCCGCCCGCGACGAATCGCTCAACGCCATCGGCTCCGCGCTTTCCGAAAACGGCCGCGTCATCGTCACCGGCTGCCTCGGCGCCGAGCCGGAGGTCATCCGCGAAAAGCATCCCAACGTGTTGGCGATCACCGGCCCGCAGGCCTATGAAAGCGTGATGGCGGCGGTGCACGAGGCTGCCCCGCCCAGCCACGATCCCTATGTCGACCTGTTGCCGCCGCAGGGCGTGAAGCTGACGCCGCGCCACTACGCCTATCTGAAGATTTCCGAGGGCTGCAACAACCGCTGCACCTTCTGCATCATTCCGGCGCTGCGCGGCGATCTCGTCTCGCGCCCGGCCGCAGACGTGCTGCGCGAAGCCGAAAAGCTCGCCAAGGCCGGCGTCAAGGAGATCCTGGTCATCTCGCAGGACACCAGCGCCTACGGCATCGACATCAAGTACCAGACGTCGATGTTTGGCGATCGCGAGGTGCGGGCGAAATTCCTCGACCTCGCCGAGGAGCTCGGCAAGCTCGGCATCTGGATACGCATGCATTATGTGTACCCCTACCCGCATGTCGCCGATGTCATTCCGCTGATGGCGGAGGGAAAGATCCTCCCCTATCTCGACATTCCCTTCCAGCACGCCTCGCCGCAGGTGCTGAAGAACATGCGACGCCCCGCGCATGGCGAAAAAACGCTGGACCGCATCCGCGGCTGGCGCGAGGTCTGCCCGGATCTCGCCATCCGCTCGACCTTCATCGTCGGCTTCCCCGGCGAGACCGAGGACGATTTCGAGATGCTGCTCGACTGGCTGGACGAAGCCAGGATCGACCGCGCCGGTTGCTTCAAATACGAGCCGGTCAAGGGCGCGCGCTCCAACGATCTCGGACTGGAGCAGGTGCCGCAGGAGATCAAGGAAGCGCGCTGGCACCGCTTCATGCAGCGCCAGCAGAAGATCTCGGCAACGCAGCTCGCCAGGAAAGTCGGCAAGCGCCTGCCGGTGCTGATCGACGAGGCGCATGGCACATCCGGCAAAGGCCGCACCAAATACGACGCGCCAGAGATCGACGGCTCCGTGCACATCCAGTCGCGGCGGCCGCTGCGCGCCGGCGAGATCGTCACGGTCAAGATCGACCGCGCCGATGCTTACGACCTCTACGGCTCGGCCGTCTGACGGCCCACGCGGACCCGCGCAGCTTAAAAAAGGGCGCCTGAGGCGCCCTTTTTCTTTCGGTTCAGCGATTTGCCGCTTACTGCGGCAGCTTGTCGTCGATGCCCTTGACGTAGAAATTCATGCCGAGCAGCGTGCCGTCGTCGGCGACCTCGCCGTCCTTCAGCCAGGGCGAACCATCCTGCTTGGAGACAGGTCCGGTGAAGGGGTTCCAGCCGCCGGCGATCTTCTTCTCGGTCGCCTCGGCCATCGCCTTCACGTCGTCAGGCATGTTGGTGTAGGGGGCGAGCTTGACGGCGCCGTCCTTGATGCCGAGCCAGACATTGTCAGGCTTCCAGGTGCCGTCGAGCGCCGCCTGGACGCGGCTGATGTAATACGGGCCCCATTCGTCGGTCAGCGAGGTCAGCTGCGCGTGCGGTGCAAACTTGATCATGTCGGATGACTGGCCGAAGCCGTGCAGCTTGCGCTCCTCCGCGACCTGCAGAGCGGCGGTCGAGTCGGTGTGCTGGACGATGATATCAGCGCCCTGGTCGAACAGCGCCTTGGCGGCGTCGGCTTCCTTGCCGGGATCGAACCAGGAATTCACCCACACGATCTTCACCTTGAAGTCGGGATTGACCGACTGCGCGCCGAGCATGAAGGAGTTGATGCCCATCACCACTTCCGGGATCGGGAAGGAAACGATGTAGCCGGCGAGGCCCTTCTTCGATTCCTTGGCTGCGATCTGGCCGAGCACATAGCGGCCTTCATAGAAGCGGGCGTTGTAGATGCCGAGATTGTCGCCGGTCTTGAAGCCGGTAGCATGCTCGAACATAACCTTGGGAAACTTCTTGGCGACCTTCACTTCGGCATCCATGAAGCCGAAGGAGGTGCCGAAGATGATCTTGCACTTCTCGCGCGCCAGGCGCTCGAAAGCGCGGTCGGCGTCCGGGCCTTCCGAGACGTTTTCGAGATAGGCGGTCTCGACCTTGTCGCCGAGCGCCTTCTCGACTTCGAGCCGGCCCTGGTCGTGTTGATAGGAGTAGCCGAAGTCGCCGATCGGACCCGTATAGACCCAGCAGGCCTTGAGCTTGTCGGCGGCCTGGGCGGTTGCCGCCAGGGACAGGGCCGCGGCCGTGGTCATCAACGCAATAAGCAGTTTTTTCATTGTGTTACCTCTCTGAGTTAAGCCTTGGAGCTTCCCGTCTTTTTGTTGTTGTCAACGATCCGGAACAAATGGCTGCCCCAACGAAGCCGGCGTGTTCATCATCGTCAGCCGCTTGTTGCGCGAGATTAGAACGAGAACCACAACGGTTGCCAGATAGGGCAGCGAAGAAAGAAACTGCGAAGGCACCGGAATGCCAAAAGCCTGTGCATGAAGCTGGCCGATCCACACCGCGCCGAAGATGTAAGCGCCGGCCAACACCCGCCACGGGCGCCAGGACGCGAACACCACCAGCGCCAGCGCGATCCAGCCGCGGCCCGCGCTCATGTTCTCGACCCATTGCGGCGTGTAGACCAGCGACAGGTGACCGCCGGCAAGGCCTGCGCAGGCGCCGCCGAAGATCACGGCTAGATAGCGGTAGCGGATGACCTTGATGCCGAGCGCATGCGCCGACGTATGGCTGTCGCCGATCGAGCGGAGCGTCAGGCCCGTGCGCGTCCTGAACAGGAACCACATCACCGCCGCGGTCAGCGCGATCGAGATGTAGAAGACCGGATCCTGGCCGAAGACCAGCTTGCCGACCACCGGGATCGAGCTGATCCCCGGGATGTCCAAATTGGGCAATCTCACGCCCGGCTGACCGACGAAGCTGGTGCCGATCATGCCCGAGAGACCGAGGCCGAGCAGCGTCAGCGATAGGCCGGTCGCCACCTGGTTGGTCGCGAGCGACAGCGTCATGACGGCGAACAGCAGCGAAAACAGCGCGCCGACGATGATAGCTGCTAGCAGGCCGATCCACGGCGATCCGGTGAGGTAACCGGCGCCGAAGCCGCCCACGGCGCCCATGATCATCATGCCCTCGACGCCGAGATTGAGCACGCCCGAGCGCTCGACCACCAGCTCGCCGATCGCCGCGATCAGAAGCGGCGTCGCCGCGGTCGCGATGGTCAAAAGGATGTTGACGGTGATGTCCATCAGCGAGCCTCCTCGAGCTTGGGCGCCGCTTCGAGCGCCGCGCCCTTCGGCTTCGTCAGCGCCATGCCGATCAGGCGGATGCGGTAATGGATGAGCGTGTCGCAGCCGAGCACGAAGAACAGAAGCATGCCCTGGAACACGCGCGCCACTTTGTCGGAAATACCGAGCGCGCTCTGCACCGCCTCGCCGCCGAGATAGGTCAGCGCCAGCACCAGGCCCGCCGCGACGATGCCCAGCGGATTGAGGCGCCCAAGGAAGGCGACGATGATGGCGGTGAAGCCGTAGCCGGGCGAGATCACCGGCTGCAACTGGCCGATGGCGCCGGAGACCTCTGAAATGCCCGCCAGACCGGCCAGCGCGCCGGACAGAAGGAAGGCGAAGAACACCATCCGGTTGAAGTCGAAACCGGCGAAGCGCCCTGCCCTTGGGCTTGAACCCAGCACGCGGACCTCGAATCCTTTCAGCATGCGGCTCATCATCAGCCAGATCGCTACCGCGGCGACCAGCGCGAAGACGAAACCCCAATTGGCGCGGCCGGCATCCGGCATCAACTCAGGCAGCACGGCGGAATCGCCGAACTGGATGGTTTGCGGGAAGCCGTGGCCTTGCGGATCGCGCCATGGACCGCGCACCAGCCAGTCGAGGAAAAGCTGCGCGACATAGACCAGCATCAGGCTGGTGAGGATCTCATTGGTGCTGAAGCGCGTCTTCAGAAGTGCCGGGATCGATGCGTAGAAGGCACCGCCGACCATGCCCAGCAAAAGCATCAGCGGGATCACCAGCGGGCCTTCGAATTGCGGGAACAGCACCGGGATGATCGAGCCGAAGATCGCGCCGAAAATGAACTGGCCTTCGGCGCCGATGTTCCAGATGTTGGCCTTGTAGCAGACCGACAGGCCGACCGCGATCAGGATCAGCGGCGCTGCCTTGATCGCGAGCTCATGCAACTGCCAGACCTGGCTGACCGGCTCGACGAAATAGATCTCGAAGGCGTTGAGCGGATTGACGCCGAGCAGCGCAAACATGATGGCGCCGGCAATGATCGTCAGCGCGAAGGCGATGAAAGGCGACAGCATCGAGAACAGCGCCGAGCGCTGCGGGCGTTTGACAAGTTCGATGCGCATCATGCGACCTCCAAGCTGTGTTCGGCATGGCCGGGCTCGGCGCCGCCCATCAACAGGCCGATCCTCTCGAAAGTCGCCTCGGCAATCGGCAGCGGCGTCGACAGTTCTCCGTTGTGCATGACGGCGATGGCGTCCGACAGTTCGAACAATTCGTCGAGGTCCTGGCTGATGACAAGGACAGCGGAGCCGCTGCGGGCGAGCTCGATCAAAGCCTGGCGGATGTGAGCGGCCGCACCGGCGTCGACGCCCCAGGTCGGCTGGTTGACGACCATGACGCTGGGCCTACGGTCGAGCTCGCGGCCGACAATGAATTTCTGCAGATTGCCGCCCGACAATGCGGCGGCCTCCGGATCGGGCGCGCTCTTGCGCACGTCCATGGCTTTAATGATGCGCTGGGCAGCGCTGTAAACCGCGCCGTTCTTCACCGTGCCGCCCGAACCGACGAAAGCCTTGCCGTCAGTGGCGTGACGAGACAGAAGCAGGTTCTCCGAAAGCTTCATGCGGGGTGCTGCGCCATGGCCGAGCCGCTCCTCCGGCACGAAGGCGGCCCCCATCAGCCGCCGGCCGGTGATCGAAAGGCCGCCGGCGTCCTTGCCGCGAATGCGCACGGAACCGGTATCCTGCTGCAGCACTTCGCCGGAGACGGATTCGAAGAACTCGCCCTGGCCGTTGCCGGCCACACCCGCGATGCCGATCACTTCGCCGGCACGTACGGTGAGATTGATGTTCTTCAGTGGGATGGCGAAGGGTGTCGCCGGCTTGCGGCTGAGGCTGCGGATTTCCAGCAGCGCCGACGCCGTTTCGATGCCTTCCGCCGGCGCACGCACCACCGCCTTCACCTCGCTTCCGACCATCATGCGGGCAAGCGATGCGGCCGTCTCCTCACGTGGATTGCAGTGGCCGACGACCTTGCCGTGGCGAAGCACCGTGGCGCGGTCGCAGATGCGTTTGACCTCTTCCAGCCGGTGCGAGATGTAGAGGATCGATTTGCCTTCGGCGCGCAGGCGCTCCAGCGTCTCGAACAGCTTGTCGGCCTCCTGCGGCGTCAGCACCGAGGTCGGCTCGTCGAGGATGATGAGCTGCGGCGTCTGAAGCAAGCAGCGGATGATCTCGATGCGCTGGCGTTCACCGACCGAAAGATCTCCGACCAGCGAATCCGGATCGAGCGGCAGGCCGTAGCTGTAGGACAATGCCCTCGCCTTCGCGGCGATGCTGCTGATCGGCGAGCCGTCATTGAGCGAAAGCGCGATGTTCTCGGCCGCTGTCAGCGCCTCGAACAGCGAGAAATGCTGGAACACCATGCCGATGCCGAGCTTCTTGGCCACGCCCGGGCTGGTGATCTTGACCGGCTTGCCGTCCCAGAAGATCTCGCCCGAGTTCGGCTCGAGCGATCCGAACAGCATCTTGACCAGCGTCGACTTGCCGGCGCCGTTCTCGCCGAGCAGCGCGTGGATCTCGCCTTTTGCGATATTGAGATCGATGTGATCGCACGCCGTCAGCGTGCCGAATATCTTGGTTAGGCCGCGAACCTCGAGCAGGTTCGCCCTGTCATGATTTGCACTCACAAGTGCCTCCCATCCGGCTTCCCAGATATGTTCTGTGTTCCCGAAAGCATGGTATGCGCGGCCGGCTCCAGTCGGAAAGCAGCACCCGACTTGAAAGAGCTTCAAGAATTTCAGCGGAAACTCAAGGGCTAAGATAGATCTCTTGAGAACAACGGCAAAATCCGCATCCCTTTTCTGGCAAGCCGTGCCTTCGGGCTCGGCAAGCCTCTGAAAAACAAGGCAGCCCGAAAGAGCACCGTGCCGAAGGGTGTAAAGCGGTTTTCCGTCCGCAATTGCGATAGAGCGGTACGCCGCTTCCGTGAAGCGCTTTAGGGAATGAGGACGGTCGTTCCCGTCGTCTTGCGGGCCTCGAGATCCGCTTGCGCCTTTGCAGCATCCTTCAGCGCATAGCGCTGGTTGATCTTGATCTCGACGGCGCCGCTCTTGACCACGTCGAAAAGCGCTTCGGCCGACTTCACCAGATCCTCGCGCCTGGCATTGTAGACGAAGAGCGTCGGCCGCGTCGCATAGAGCGAGCCTTTCTGCGCCAGCAGCGATATCGAGAAAGGCGGGATCGGCCCCGACGACTGGCCGAAGCTGACGAACATGCCGAGCGGCCGCAGGCAGTCGAGCGATGCCGGAAAAGTGTCAGCGCCGACGGAATCGTAGACGACGTCGCATTTCTTCCCGCCGGTAAGCGCCGCGACGCCGGCGACGAAATCCTGCTCTTTGTAGTTGATGACGTGATCGAAGCCGTGCGCCCGCGCAAGCTCGATCTTGTCGGCGGAACTCGCGGTGCCGATCACGGTCGCGCCGAGATGCTTTGCCCATTGCCCGAGGATCAGGCCGACGCCGCCGGCGGCTGCGTGGTAGAGGATCGTGTCACCGGCCTTGACGGGAAAGGTGCGGCGCAAGAGGTATTCGGCCGTCATGCCCTTCAGCATCATCGCCGCCGCTTGCTCGTCGCCGATACCGTCGGGCACTTTGACCACACGGTCGGCCGCGATCACCCGTCGTTCAGCGTAAGCCCCGACATTGACGGCATAGGCGATGCGGTCGCCGGGCTTCAGCCAGTCGACGCCGGGGCCGAGCGCCAGCACGACGCCCGCTGCCTCGCCGCCTGGGATCAGCGGAAAACCGCCAAGTGGCGGATAAAGCCCGGAGCGATAGTAGACGTCGATGAAGTTGAGGCCGATTGCCGTGTGCCGGACCAGGATCTGGCCTTCTCCCGGCTGGCCGGGGTCGGCGTCTTCATAGGCCAGGACTTCGGGGCCGCCATGGGCGTGGATGCGGATTGCCTTAGACATCGCTCAGCTCTCTGAAGGGTAAGTGCACAAACCTGGAAACATGATTGCGAAAGGGAGAACCGATTTTCGGAAAATCAGGCGCCGATATACAGCTAGGGCCAGGATGACCATTCAGCCAAAAAGATCCTGATCCAGGATCAGGACTTCTTGGCGCCCAGATTGGGAAACATCTGCATGATGCCTCCGATGCAGGCGAGATAAAGGCCGGTGATGGTGATGCCGATCTTGGTGAAGTTGCTGACCTGCTCTCCCAGCACGCCGATCTTGTCATAGAAGGCGGCAAGTGCTGCCTGCGCCAGCGCCAGCGCGCCGAACGCGCACCACAAAAGCGTCATAAAGAGGTTGACCGGTCTCAGCCGCACCACACGCACCGGATGGATGAAGTTGATCGGCATGAAGGTCAAAATGCCGGCAACCACCACCACCGCGAAAGACACCCATTGCCCAGGCTCGATGACAAAGAGCGTGAACACCACCATGTTCCAGACGACGGGAAACCCTTTGAAGAAGTTCTCCTTCGTCTTCATGCCGGTGTCGGCATAGTAGATCGCGCTGGAGACGACGATGATGGCCGCCGACAGGAAGGACAGATTCTCGCCCATGAAGCCGCGCTGGTAGAGCGCGAAGGCCGGAATGAGCACGTAGGTGACGTAGTCGATAATGTTGTCGAGGAGCTCTCCCGACCATGTCGGCAGGATTTCCTTGACCTCGAGCTTCCTGGCGATCGGGCCGTCGATACCATCGACGAACAGCGCCAGCCCCAGCCACCAGAACATCGCCGTCCAGCGTTGCTCGCTCGCCGCGACCAGCGACAGGAAGGCAAGGAACGATCCCGACGCGGTGAGCAGATGCACGGAGAACGCGCGCGCCTGCGGCCATGTCACCTTCTTCTTCGGCAATGGGATCCGTTGCGCGATCTTCTTTGCTGCCTTGCCGGCCCTTGTGTTCTTGCTCACGGTCCCCGCCAGTCCAGCTTGCAGATTTCGGCCGAGCGGCCGGCGAAATTCCAGTTGCGGCCGAAGGCGCGCATCTTGCTCTTGTCGGACTTCGCCACGATGATTTCCGGCGCGATCCAATATTCCGAATTGGCGATCACCGTATCATTCTCACGGTCCTTGCCGGGAATGGGCGTCACTGCGCCGTCGATGATCTTGGGAATCTGGAAGACGCGCGTCTTGTCGCGCGTCTCGTAGGTGATCGGCACCTGCTCGACGCCGAGGAATTTCCCGACGAGGATCGACAACAGCGACGTGGTGCCGCCGGCCTTGCCGGTGAAGATCTTGGTTAGCGCCTTCGCCGCATAGATCGACGCGCGCTTGTCGATGAACAGGCCGGCCGTCCAGTTGCCGCGGCTCATATAGCCGGGAATTTCCATGATCAGGCCGAGATTGAGGCCCGACAATTCGACCTCGCCGAAATGGCCCGCATCGATGCGGAAGCCTGCCCATGTCTGGCAATAGCCCTCGGTCGGCGGATGGCTGCCAAGCGACAGCACGCAGGGACAGAAAACCGTGCAATTGCAAGAGAGTACCAGCTCCCCTTTCATTGCCCAGCTTTGGTCGGTCATCGAATTCTCCCTCACGCCGAAACTAATAGCAGGGCAGCCGCCCACACAAGCAGTATCGCACCGGCAACACGGCTGGCCACCCTGCCGGCGGTCTGTCTTTCGATCAGCGTGAACAGGCCGATCAGTGCCATCCAGAAGACGTTCATCGCCCCGACCGCAAACATCACCAGCATCAGCGCCCAGCAGCAACCGAGGCACCAGACGCCCTGTTCCAAGCCGAGCCGGAAGATGCGGCCTGGTTTCGCGCTCCACCTGGCGAACAGGATCGAGAACGGATTGCGGCACTTTTCCAGGCATGCCTGTTTCAGGCCGCTGAATTGATAGAGGCCGGCGACAAGCAGCGCGATAGTGCCGGCAAGCCCGACGGCGGGGTCGAGCATCCGGCCGGAACCGGCAAATGCGTACACCGCGAGCGTCAGCACGCTGAAACCCACGGATGCGCCGAGCCATGTGGCGAGGTATCCGGCGACAAGCACCAGCGGATGAACGACTGGTTCGCCTTTGATCCTCGCCGTGTCGGCGATTTCGCAATAGGTGCGGATCAGCGGCGCCGCCGAAGGCAACATCGTCGCCACGGCCATCAGGAACCACATCAGCACAAGCGCCGCCGCTTGCAGGCCGGCCATGCCGGCAAGCGGCGCCGGCGCGAGGCAAAGAGCGAAGAACCGGTCGAGAAAATCCGGCAACGGCAGGCCCGGCAGATTTTTCAGCAGCATATCGCCGGGGGCGCCGACGGGGTTGCCTTCAGCGCCGCGTATCGCCATTGCACCGAGAAGCAACCACGCAAGGGCGATGCCGATACCGATCGTGAGCATGACTGCGAGGCGCGGGCTGCGCGCCACGCCAGCCGTGGCGCGGCCGGCGCGGTCGAGATGGCTGAAATCATGCTGCTCGCCGCTCATGGCAATCGAATGGGCTGAATCGCCGCGTTGATCAAGCCGGCCAATCTGCCCTATATCCGGACAAAGGCCCGACGGGTCGCCTCGCATTGT
This sequence comes from Mesorhizobium sp. Ca11, assembly GCF_020165275.1. Taxonomy (NCBI): domain Bacteria; kingdom Pseudomonadati; phylum Pseudomonadota; class Alphaproteobacteria; order Hyphomicrobiales; family Phyllobacteriaceae; genus Mesorhizobium; species Mesorhizobium sp. Ca11. The sequence continues at coordinate 295,693 of NZ_JAIUHU010000006.1, forward strand.
GGAAGCCTGGCGTGGAGCACAACGACAAAGCCCGCATCCTGGTTGCCGGCAGCGGTCCGGCCGGCTTGATCGCCGCGCTCGGCTTCGCCGAGGCCGGCTTCGAAGTGACGCTGGTCGGCCCTGAGGCCAACACCGCCGACGGCCGCACCACCGCCCTCATGAACCCCGCCCTGAAAGTCCTTGAACGACTGGGCATCCTTGGCGAACTGAGGCCGCAGGCCGCGGCGCTCAAGGTGATGCGCATCGTCGATGCCACAAGGCGGCTGATCCGAAGCCCAACCGTGACCTTTCGCGCCAGCGAGATCGGCGAGGAACAATTCGGGCTCAATCTGCCGAACAAGGCCCTGATCACCATTCTTGCCAAGGCGGTTTCAGCTCATGATCGCATTCATTGGCTGAAATCCACCGTCGAGTCCTGGAACCTGGACGCCGACCAGGCCCATGCAAGGCTGGCCGACGGCAGCGAAGTCTCGGCGTCGCTGGTGGTCGCCGCCGACGGACGCCTGTCTCCGGCGCGGGAAGCCGCCGGCATTCGCGCCTTTGCGCGTCCCTATCCGCAGTCGGCGCTTGTGCTCAATTTCGGCCACCGCAGCGAGCACGGCTTCGTTTCAACCGAGTTCCATACCGAGACAGGGCCGTTCACGCAGGTGCCGCTGCCCGGCAGGCGCTCGAGCCTTGTGTGGGTGGTGAGGCCGGAGACCGCGCGGGAGCTTGCCGCGCTCGACGATGCAACCTTGTCGGGGCGTATCGAGGAGCAGATGCAATCGATGCTTGGCCGGGTCTCTGTCGAGCCGGGCCGCCAGGTCTATCCTTTGTCGGCCGCTTCGCCCGGTCGCTTCGCGCAAAACCGCGTGGCCCTGGTCGGCGAGGCAGCGCATGTGTTTCCGCCGATCGGCGCGCAAGGTCTCAACCTCGGCATCAGGGACATCGACGATCTAATTGGAATCGCGAGTGAAAGCGGCAATGATCCAGGATCGCGCCGAAGCCTTGCCGCCTATGACACGAGGCGCCGGCCTGACATTTGGGCGCGCAGCGGCGCCGTGAACCTGCTCAACATGTCGCTCTTGTCCGACATGCTGCCGGCGCAGCTGGCGCGCAGCGCTGGCCTTAGTGCGCTTGGCGGCTTCGCGCCGCTGCGCGCCTTCTTCATGCGCGAGGGGCTGCGGCCGGGCAGCGGCTTTCGCGCCATTGCCGGCGGCCTAAGAAAAGAGGTCGACCGGTAGTATTCCAAGGCCGATGATGCCGGAATTTTTTCGCTCAGGCGGGAAAACTCCCGCGCGGGCTAACCCGTTGCTTCAGCCAAGATCAAGCAGTTGGCTATTGAACTGCGGCCGCGTCTGCGCCAAATAGGCACCAGCCGAAAGTCGGGGTCGATTTTTGGTCCGGTGATGTGTAAATTCAAGGCCTTAGGCGCCTTGCGCGCAGCCACGACAGGCGCCTCGGACCCTAAGTGGTGAATGTGATGAAAACGGCCAAATTCTCGATCGGGCAAGTGGTTCGCCACAGGCTGTTTCCATTCCGCGGCGTGATCTTTGACGTCGATCCCGAATTCGCCAACACAGAGGAATGGTACGAGGCTATTCCGGCTGACGTGCGTCCGCGCAAGGACCAGCCTTTCTACCATCTTCTGGCGGAAAATTCGGAGACTGAGTACATCGCCTATGTGTCCGAGCAGAACCTGCTCGAGGACCGGTCGGGCGAGCCGGTGCGGCATCCGCAGATCGGCGAGATGTTCGACAAGCTGCCGGACGGCCGCTACGAGCCGAAGCGCCAGTCGAAGCACTGAAGCGCTAACGAACGTCGCCTAGGGTGCGGCGCGGGGCAATAAAAAAAAGCGGGGCATTTGCCCCGCTTTTGTTTCCGAGAAACGCGCTTGCGCGATCAGTTTGCGGTCTTGGCCTTGTCCTGCTCGTCCTTGAGCTTCTTGGCGAAGTCCTGATTGTTCTTGGCGACGAAGTCCTGCAGCTTTTTCTGCCGGTCCTCGATGTCCGACTGCTGCAGCGGCGGGCCGTCATAGGCGCCGCTGAAGCCGGTGAGCGCGATCTTGATCGGGTTCGGCTGGTTCTGGAAGTTGATCGAGGTGAGCGTGATGCCCTGCCCCTTCTTGAAGGAAGCGACGAGCTGGTCGCTCAGCGGCACTTCCGCCACGCAACGATCCGGGAAGCAGATCACATAGTCCAGCTTCTGCGCCTTGCCGGCATCGATCTGCAGCGCAATTCCGGGAGGCACGAGGCGGCCGGTCGGCACCGTGACCTGGAAGACCTTGCGGTTCACCTTGCCCTTGAGCTCGATCAGGCTGACGCCGGTGACGAGCTGGCCGTTGCCGGCCGTGACGATGTTCTGCACATTGCAAATGTCAACGTCTTCCTGCTTGGTGCAGGCCTTGAACCAGCCCTGCGGGATCTGCGGCTGCTGTTGGGCCGAGGCGGTGAAAAGCCCGGCGCCCAGAACGCCGACCACGCCTGCGGCCAGCACCGAAAGGCGGTACGCGTTGATCGTCATATGGTGCACTTTCCTCTCAAATGATCCCGGGGACCGGCTTCTTCGTGCCGTGTGGTCCAGCTACCTGTTGCCCAAATGAGGCAACAGGATGACTTCGGAGCGCGTGTTACACTGCCAGCGACATCGAATCCAGCCCGGTTTCCGCGATTTCTTCGCGGTTCGATGTCCAGGGCAAGCGTCGATCGGCGCTGGAGCGGCGGAACCCGATTCCCATTGGCGCGCCGATTCAATCGGATAGCGAAATGCTCTAGGGTGCATGGCGAATCACAAAGCCGTCCGGCAAGGAGACGGTCATGGACCGCGTTCTCGTCCGGCTGATCGCCGCGACCTCGTTTCTGGCTTTTTCGCTCCTTCCGGCACAGTCGGAGCCGAAGCACGGCATCGCCATGCAGGGCGAGCCGGCGCTGCCGCCCGACTATCAGCATTTCGACTACGTCAATCCGGACGCGCCGAAAGGTGGAAGCGTCACCTATTGCCGCGTCGGCTCCTTCGACAACCTCAACCCTTTCATCCTGAAAAGCTTCCGTACAACCGCACGCGGCATGATCGATGTTGATTACGGGAATCTGGTTTTCGAACCCCTGATGCAGCGCAATTACGATGAGCCGTTCAGCCTTTACGGACTGCTTGCCGACAGCGCCGACATGGATCCGGAACGAAAGAGCATCGAGTTCCATCTCAACCCCAACGCAAAATGGTCGGACGGCCAGCCGGTGACGCCGGAGGACGTGCTGTTCACCTACGACGTCTTCAAGGACAAGGGCCGCCCGCCCTACAGCGACCGGATGAGCATGATCGCCAAGCTGGAGAAGACTGGCGAGCACAGCGTGAAATTCACCTTCAACGACAAGGCCAACCGCGAATTCCCGCTGATCGTCGCGCTGACGCCGATCATCCCGAAGCACGCCTTTAACAAGGACACGTTCGACAAGACCACGTTGAAGCCGTTGATCGGCAGCGGCCCCTACACCGTGGACAAGGTACTGCCGGGACAGCGCATCGTCTTCAAGCGCAATCCGGACTACTGGGGCAAGGACGTTCCCTCGAAACGCGGCTTCGACAATTTCGACCAGATCACCATCGAGTATTTTCTCAACGCCAACGCCAAGACGGAAGCGTTCAAGAAAGGCATCTGCGCTCTCGACGATGAGACCGATCCGGTCAAGCGCGAGCGTGACTTGGACTTTCCGGCCTTCCGACGGGGCGATGTGAAGGAAGAATATTTCAACACCGGCATTCCCCCGGTGGTGACCGGCTTCCTGTTCAACACCAGGCTGCCGAAATTCGCCGATCCGGTCGTGCGGCGCGCGCTTGGCATGCTTTACGACTTCGAATGGGCGAACAAGAACCTGTTCGGCGGCAAGTTCAACCGCACCATGAGCTATTGGCAGAATTCGGAGCTGTCCGCGCTCGGCCATCCGGCTGACGATCGCGAGAAAGCGCTGCTCGCCCCCTACCCCGGCCGCGTGCCGCCGGACGTGATGGACGGCACCTGGCGGCCGCCCGTGACGGATGGTTCGGGCCAGGATCGCAAGGTGCTCAAAGCCGCCTTCGACTTGCTGAAGGGCGCCGGCTTCCACGTCCAGGACGGCAAGATGCTCGATCCGCAGGGAAAACCTTTCGGCTTCGAGATCCTGACCTCATCGCAGGATGAGGAGCGGCTGGCGGCCATCTATCAGCGCACGCTGGAAAAGATCGGCATCGACGTCGGAATCCGAATCCTCGACGGCGACCAGATCCAGTCGCGCAAGCAGCGTTTCGACTTCGAGGTTCTGATCGGCACCAGCGGCTCCGCCAACTCATTGTCGCCCGGGAGCGAGCAGCTCGGTCGCTGGGGGTCGGTCGCAGCGAAAACGGAAGGATCGTTCAATCTCGCCGGCGTCGCCGATCCGGCGATCGACGCCGCGATCGACGCGATGCTGAACGCCCGCACCAAAGAAGACTATGTCGCCGCGGTGCGCGTGCTCGACCGGCTGCTGATCTCAGGCAGCTACATGGTGCCGATGCAGTACAACACGCAGCAATGGGTCGCTTACTGGAGCTATCTGGAACATCCCCAAAAGACCCCCATATTCGGCTACCAGCTGCCGACCTGGTGGCGAAAGCCCAACTGAGGCAGGCCCGACCGGCTGAAACAAAACAGGAGACGAGCATGAGCGCCGAGAACACCATCACCGTCGATGTTGTGTCCGATGTCGTCTGCCCCTGGTGCTTCATCGGCCAGAGGCGGCTGGACAAGGCCATCGCTTCTGCAAGCGACATCGACGTGCGCGTGCGCTGGCGGCCATTCCAGCTCGATCCGACCATCCCGCCAGCCGGCATGGATCGCCGCCAATACATGCTCGGCAAGTTCGGCAGCGAGGAGCGCATCCATCAGATCCACGCGCGCATCGAGCCGCTCGGCGAAGCCGAGGGCATCAGCTTTGCCTTTGGCGCCATCAAGGTCGCGCCGAACACCCTCGACGCGCACCGCGTCATCCGCTGGGCGGGCGCAGCCGGCGAGGACGTGCAGAACCGGCTGGTGCGCCGCCTCTTCCAGCTGAATTTCGAGGAAGGCGTGAACATCGGCGACCATGCCGTGTTGGTTACGGCCGCCGGCGAGGCCGGCATGGATGCGTCGGTGGTCGAGACGCTGCTGCCGACCGACGCCGACGTTGAGGCCGTCCGCAACGAGATCGCCACCGCTTCGCGCATGGGCATCACCGGCGTGCCCTGCTTCCTGCTCGAAGGCAAATATGCCGTGATGGGCGCGCAGGATGCCGACACGCTTGCCGACGCCATCCGCCAGGTGGCCCAGGCCAAGGCGCGCGGCGAGCTCGAAACCGCGAACTGAATGTTCCGTCAGCGCGATCCGTAGCCGCCGACCTGACCGCAGCGCGCTTTCCTGAAAATTGTCCTCCTGTTTTCGCGGTCGCCTTGGCTTTGCTCAGGAAGAAGCTGTTGCCGTAGCCAAGCTTGGTCAGCTCGCCGCAACAGCCCTGATCGCCGGGAGGGCCATGTCCGTTTCGGCAGCGGCGAGATCGCCCTCGACAGATACGACGCTGCCGACAAGACCATTTCCGGCCATTTTCAGCGCCTCCGGAAAAGACGAATCAGGTAAACCCTGAGTAGCTCACGGGCGGCAAATTTTCGGTCATTCCGGTCACCGCCAGTAGTCATCGCGGCCTGCGGACACCTCTTTTTCATTCACAAACCCGTGTTTTCCACTTCCCTTAGGGAAGGTTGCCGCCGGCTGGCAAAAACAGCTCTAGCAAACTGAAATACAAGATGAAATCGCCGCGAGTAGCGATCGCCCGGCGCAGCCTTTCTGTTGCCCTGATGCCACGGCGAGTAACCCTGTTCACATTCGCTGGCAGAAAATTAATGGAAAATGATCAATTGGTGTTACCCTGTGTAACAAAACTAAGAAAGGTTTGGGCGGGATCGTGACTGGGGTCGGTAGACCGCAACGAACAGTACCGGAGCAAACATCCAACGAGGCGAAGACCTCGTCGCTGACGCCGGTATCGTCGATGCGCACATTCTGGGGGCTGATGCGAGCCTACTGGTTCTCCGACCGGTGGAAGGAAGCCTGGACCCTCACATTCGTCATCGCGCTGCTGACGGCGTTGTCCAGCAAGGCTGGCGTCTGGTTCGCCTTGGCACTGGGCGAGTTGGGCAATTCGATCGCCTTCCTCCACGACGCGGCCAACACCCACCCGTTGCAGACCATTCTGACCAATGCCGGCATATTGGTGCTGCTGGTCGTGCTGAAGGATGCCGGCTTCACCGGCGTGCGCAATCTCGTTTCAACGACCTTGCACCGCAAATGGCGGGGCTGGCTGAACAGCCAGTTCAACCAGGCGCTGCTCGACGGCAACCATACCCATTTTCATGCGCAGCACGGCTCGGCGGCCGGCGGCATCGTCGCTCCGGACAACATCGACCAGCGCATCCAGGAATCCATCAAGGACATGACCGGCGGCGCCATCGGGCTTGCCATGGGCGTGCTGGGTGTCGCGACTTCGCTCTATTTCATCGGCGAAAACCTGATCGGGTCCTCGGTCGAGGTCAAGGGCCTGGAATTCCTCGGCGGCTACGGCACCGCGGTGCTGGCTTTCCTCGCCGTCGCCATCTACGTGCCGCTGAACACCTGGATCGCCGTCAAGCTCGGGCGGCTGCTCGAGCGGCTCAACGTGCGCATGCAGCAGGCCGAGGGCAGCTACCGCAGCGAACTGACGACATTCCTGCGCCGCAGCTTCCACGTCGCCGCCTCGCATGGCGAGGGCGTGCAAAAGTCGATGCATGACAGGCTCTATGTCGACATCGACAAAACGTGGGGGCGACTCAATATCGTCAACACCAGCTACACGTCGTTCGAGCTGATCTACAATTTCGTCGGCGCCCGAATCGTTGCCTACGCCCCGGGCCTCGTGTCGTTCATCCACAACCGTCTCGACTACAAAGGCTACATCACCGGCTCCGAAATGGTCGCCCAGTTGATCAGCCAGTGCTCGTGGTTCATCCATGTGATGCCGGCGATCGCGACGCTCAGGGCCAACAGCCAGCGCGTCACCGAGCTCGCCGACGCCATCGAGAACGTTCAGCACCCGCGCGAATTCTATCAGCAGACCGGCCGCTCCGACTTCGGCTACGCCACCCAGAACCCGGTGTTCGGCCTAACCATCCAGAAGCTCGAGCTGGCGCATCAGGGCGAGGACGCGACGCCTTTCCTCAGCGCCGCCAATCTGCGCTTCCGCCGCGGCGAATGGACCTTCCTCAAGGGCGAATCCGGCTGCGGCAAGACTTCGCTGATCAAGGCTATCAACGGCCTGTGGCCATATGGCCGCGGCACCATCGTCTTCCCGGAGGGCGTGACGAGCTTCTACGCCGCTCAGGAGGTCAAGCTGCAGCAGGTCTCGCTGAAGCAGCTCGTCTGCCTGCCGGGTTCAGAGAGCGATCACAGCGACACGCAGGTTGCCGCGGCCCTGCACAAGGCCGGCCTCGGCGACTTCATCGGGCAGCTGGCCGACGAGAGCCGCGAGGGCAAGATCTGGGACCAGGTGCTTTCGGGCGGCCAGAAGCAGAAGCTGGTGGTCGCGCGCATCATCCTGCAGCAGCCGGGACTTCTGTTCCTCGACGAAGCGACCGGCGCGCTCGATCCCGAAGGTAAGATCGCCTTCCACCAGGCGATCAAGGACAATTGCCCGAGCGTCACCGTCATCAGCGTCATGCACGAGGCGGTGGCGCCGCGCTCGCTGTCCGGTGAGGAGTTCTACCACAGCGTGGTTTCGATTGCCGACGGCGTGGCCACCAAGAAGCCGCTTGCGCCCAGCCTGCCGCGCGAGCTCACCACCATTCTCGCCCAGCCTCGGCCGGTCGAGGAAAAGTGGCTGCGCTTCCGCCGGCTGAAGCAGAAATAGCAGTCCTACCAAGCCCTTGACCGGCGACCGTAGCCCCGCTTGGTCTGTCTTCGATCATTCGATCACAGTCTCGCGATCCGGCCTGCCCGCGTCCCTTTTCGGCGCCCTTCGCGATTGACTCGGCAAAAACCGCTCCTATGTTGCGCCCGCTCGCCAAATTCAAACTCGAACCCCGCGAGCAGAAAGGTCAACCCGCCATGCCTGGCGACAGTCACAGTCGAACGCAACCGCCGTCCGCCCTGACGTGACCTGACGGCTCACGTCCTGCCGGACGGCAAGGAGTGAGCCATGAACGAATTCGCCCCCGTATTGGACGACGAAGCAATCGCCGTCGCCCGTGTTCTTGCCAACGATCACGTCGCCGACGTCGTTGAAGCCCTCAACCATGAATCCCGCGAGACGGCGATCGAGCTGCTCTGCGCCGTGCCGTTCGAGCGGCTGGTTGAGATTTTCGACCAGCCTGAGCTCGAAGCAGCACCCGAGCTTGCCGAGGCCCTGCCGCGCCTGAAGGCGAGCAAGCTCCTGACTGCCATGTCGGTCGACCGCGCCGCCGACATCCTGCGCGAGTTGGACGAGCCGGCCCGCTCGGAGCTGCTCGGCGCCTTGGCGCCGCCGCTGCGCGCGACGCTGCTGTCCATCCTGGGATATCCGGAAGGCAGCGCCGCCTCGATCATGACGACGGAATTCGTCAGCGTGCCTTCCGACTGGACCGTTGGGCGCACGCTCGACTACATCCGCAAGGTCGAGCGCAGCCGCGAAACCATCTACGCCATCTACATCGTCGACCCGGAGACGCATCTTTTACTGCGGGCGACCGGATTGCGCCGGCTGATCACCGGCAATCCGGAGGATTCGATCCTGTCGGTGGCGCCCGATCGCATGCCGGTGACGGTGACGCCGCTCACCGATCGCGAGACCCTGGCGCAGACAATCTCCAAATACGACCTGCTCGCCTTGCCTGTCGTCGACCACGGCAAGCTCCTCGGCATCGTCACCATCGACGATATCATCGACACGATGATCGAGGAGACGACCGAGGATGTGCACCGCTTCGGCGGCATGGAGGCGCTGGACGAGCCCTATATGAAGATGAGCTTCCTCGCCATGATCCAGAAGCGCGCCGGCTGGCTTTGCGCGCTGTTCCTCAGCGAGATGCTGACGGCCAACGCCATGCAGAGCTACGAAGGCGAGCTGGAGAAGGCGATCGTGCTGACGCTGTTCATCCCGCTGATCATGAGCTCCGGCGGCAACTCCGGCTCGCAGGCGACCTCGCTCGTCATCCGCGCGCTGGCGCTGCGCGAGATCGGGCTGCGCGACTGGTGGCGGGTGGCCTTGCGCGAGCTGCCGACCGGCCTTGTGCTCGGCTCGATCCTCGGCATCGTCGGCATCTGCCGCATCGCGCTCTGGCAGTATTTCGGCTTCTACGACTACGGCCCGCACTGGATGCTGATCGCGGCGACGGTAGGAGCGGCGCTCGTCGGCATCGTCACCTTCGGCTCGCTGTCGGGATCGATGCTGCCCTTCGCGCTGAAGCGCATCGGCTTCGACCCAGCGAGCGCTTCGGCGCCGTTCGTCGCCACGCTGGTCGATGTCACCGGGCTGGTCATCTACTTCTCGGTGGCGCTGATGATCCTGCGCGGCACGCTTCTGTAGAAGCATCTTGACGGCCACCGGCATCGCCGGCGGCCGTCGCATCCCACGATCCGGTCAGACCCGTTCGCCGTTCTTCACGCGATAGGTCGGCTTGTACATCGTCACCAGCTCCTCGGCCGCGGTCGGATGCACGGCCATGGTGCGGTCGAAGTCTTCCTTGGTCAGGCCAGCCTTCAGCGGAATGCCGAGAAGCTGCGCCATCTCGCCGGCATCGGGGCCCAGAATATGGGCGCCGATCACCTTCCTGGATGCGCCGTCGACCACCAGCTTGATCAGCATCTTCTCGTCGCGGCCGGACAGCGTGTGGCGCATCGGACGGAAGGATGCGCGGTAGATCTCGACGTCGGGGAAGCGCTTGATCGCGTCGTCTTCCGACAGGCCGACAGTGCCGATTTCCGGCTGCGAGAATACAGCCGTCGGAATGGTGTCGTGGTCCGGCGCTGTCGGGTTGTCCTTGAAGGCCGTCTCGACGAAGCACATCGCCTCGTGGATCGCCACCGGCGTGAGTTGCACGCGATGCGTGACATCGCCGATCGCCCAGATGTTATCGACATTGGTGCGCGAATATTTGTCCACGACGATCGCGCCCGTCTTGCCGAGTTCGACGCCGACGCCTTCCAGGCCCATATTCTCGGTATTGGGGAGACGTCCGATCGCCAGCATCACCTGGTCGACCGTCAGCGTTTGGCCGGAAGACAGCAGCACGTCCAGCTTGCCCTCCGGTGTCTTGCGCACCGATTCCGAAACCGCGTGGCAAAGAATCCTGATGCCTTTCCTCTCCATTGTCTCGTGCAGCGAGCGGCGCAGATCCATGTCGAAGCGGCTCAGAATCTCCTGGCCGCGATAGACCAGCGTGGTGTCGACGCCCAGGCCGTGGAAAATATTGGCGAATTCGACGGCGATGTAGCCGCCGCCCTCGATCATGATCGCCTTCGGCAGCTCCTTGAGATCGAAGGCCTCGTTGGAGAAGATGCAATATTCATGGCCTGGCAGCGCCGGATGCGGCGCCGGACGCCCGCCGGTGGCGATCAGGATCTGGTCGGCGCTGACCGTGCGGTCCTCGGCAACCAGATAGATGCTGTGCGTGTCGACGAGCACTGCGCGTGAATGAAAGGTCTCGCCGCCGGAGCCTTCGACATTCTTCTTGTAGATCGCTTCGAGCCGCGCGATCTCCTTGTCCTTGTTGGCGACCAGCGTCGGCCAGTCGAAGCTCGCCTCGGGCACCGTCCAGCCATAGCCGGCGGCGTCGGCGAAATGCTCGGGAAATTGCGAAGCATAGACGTAGAGCTTCTTCGGCACGCAGCCGCGAATGACGCAGGTGCCGCCGAAGCGGTATTCCTCAGCGATGGCGACGCGCTTGCCGAGAGCCGCCGCCACCCGGGCCGCCCTTACCCCGCCGGAGCCGCCGCCGATGACGAACAGATCATAGTCATAAGCGGCCATCGCTTGGGCTCCTGCGAATGAGAAAGACGGGGCTCAGAGGTAGGCTGCCAAGCGGCAAAAGAAAAGCCCGGGCAAACCCGGGCTTTGTGGTCCAGCCGCTGTCGGCGGATTGACAGCGATCAGTTCTGCGAATCGTCAGCCGGAGCCGAATTGTCCGCCGGAGCGGAACCGTCGGCGGGTGCGGTGGCGGCCGGCGCCGGCGCTGCCGGCGCCTTGGCCTTGGCGGCGGCCGCAAGCGTCTCGCCGACCTGCTGGGCGAGATCGCGGGCAACGCCATTTTGCCAGATGTCGGCAGCCTTGACGAGGTCGCGCGTCACCGCGGGGCCGCTATCCAGCAGCTTCTTGCCGGCCTCGGAGCTGTAGAAGGCGGCGATATCGTTGAGGTCCTTCTCGGAGAACACCTTGGCATAGGCCATGGCCGCCTCCTTTTCCAGGTCGGCGCGCCGCGAGGCCATGCCAAGCGCCTTCTCGGTCACGGTCTTGCCGATCAGTTCCTGCATGTCGGGGTTTTTCTGGATGAGCTGCGACTCCAGCGCGCCGGCCGCCTGCGGCAGGATGTTGTCGAACGAGTCCGTGGCATGGATCGCCGCGACAGCCGCGCGCGCGGCCTTCAGATGCGATTCGCTGATGTCCTGAGCAAACACCGGTGACGACAGCGCAAGGACGGCCGAGGCCGCCAGAAGCGTCGAAAAGCGGCGAACTCGTTTAGGCAAAATCATAGTCGGTAGAACTCCCTGGTTTCAGGCTGCATGGACGGTTTCGATACCGTCGCCGCCGGCGATGATGGCCGTTGACGCCAGCCCGATGAATAGACCGTGCTCGACTACGCCTGGAATGGCGAAGAGAGCATTCGACAGCGCTCTTGTATCCGGAATGCGGCCAAAAGATGCATCGAGGATAAAGTGGCCGCCGTCTGTAACAAATGGCTGGCTTCCCGTCATCCTCAATGTAACCGGGCCGGAAAGGCCTAGCCCTGCCGCGGCGGCGCGTACCGCGATCTCGGTGGCGCGCAGGCCGAATTTGTTGACCTCGATCGGCAGCGGGAACCGGCCGAGGGTTCCGACCATCTTGGATTTGTCGGCAATCACGATCATGCGCTCGGACGCCGCCGCGACGATCTTCTCGCGCAGCAGCGCGCCGCCGCCGCCCTTGATCAGGGTCAGCTCCGGGTCGACCTCGTCGGCGCCGTCGATGGTGAGGTCGAGCTCGGGTGTTTCTTCCAGTGTAGACAGCGGCACGCCGAGCTCGCGGCAGAGTGCTGCGGTGCGCTCGGAAGTCGGCACGCCAATGACCTTGAGGCCGGTCGCAACCTTCTCGGCCAGCAGCCGCACGAATTCTTCCGCCGTGGTGCCGGTGCCGATGCCAAGCCGCATGCCGCTGCCGACATGGGCGAGCGCTGCCCGCGCGGCCTCGACCTTCAACTGCCTTGCATCCATGGGGAGCCCCGATTTCGCCGGTTTCGCGCGCCTCCTAGCATTTTTGCCTGTCCCGTCAAAGGCTCGCCCTCAAAGGCTCTGTGGACCGATCGAGGCTTCTTGCTTGAACTTGGGCCAGCCTGTATCGGCTGCGGCAACGCAATTGCCGCAGGACCCACCCATGACCCGCCCGATCATCGTCTTCGACCTGGATGGAACGCTGATCGACACCGCGCCCGACCTGCTCGACAGCCTCAACCACAGCCTCGCGGCGAGCGACCTCGCAGCTGTCGACGAAGCCGGCTTCAGACGCTTCGTCGGCCATGGCGGCCGCGTGATGATCGAACGCGCGCATGCCGCGCAGAACAAGGCGCTGATGGCGGAAGAGCACGACCGGCTGCTGAAGTTGTTCCTCGACCATTACACGTTGAACATTCCCGGCAAGTCGCGCCCCTACCCCGGCGTCGTCGCCGCACTCGACCGTTTCCAGGCCGCCGGCTATCTGATGGCGGTCTGCACCAACAAATACGAAGCCAATTCCGCGACGCTGATCGGCGCGCTGGGCTTGTCGAACTATTTTGCCGCGATCTGCGGCCAGGATACTTTCGCCTTCCGCAAACCCGATCCGCGCCATCTCACCGAGACGATCCGGCTGGCGGGCGGCGATGCGGAGAACGCCTTGATGATCGGCGATTCGCAGACCGACATCGACACCGCCAAGGCAGCCGGCATTCCGGTGGTCGCGGTCGATTTTGGCTACACCGACCGCCATGTGCGCGAATTCGAGCCAACTCTGGTGATCTCGCATTTCGACACGCTGACGCCGCAACTGGCCGAGCGGTTGATCGCGGCGGCACGCTGAGCGGGACTCGGATCGGACGGCTGACAAACCGGAAACTGGTCCGAGCGAGAAGCTTGGCACATCGCCTTGACTTCGCGCACCCGCCTCCCTTATATCGCGGCTCGCTTCGGTCTTCGGGCCTAAGGCGGGCGATTAGCTCAGCGGGAGAGCACACCCTTCACACGGGTGGGGTCGCAGGTTCAATCCCTGCATCGCCCACCATTTCCCTTGGTTTTCCACAGTTCTTATGACGACCTCCGCGCAAATGCGCGTAGGGAATGGAGCTTATGCGGCTCGAATTGGGCACAGTTGGTTTCGGGGGATGCCGCCCGGTGCCGTCCGAGCGCATCAAGAGGAGATTGCGGGGGAAACGTCAGCGACATGGGGGATATCGCTATCTCGCGCCGTGAGTTCGTACCTGGCCTCGAAGCAGCTCGCGGCGTCGCCGCGCTGATGGTCGCGCTCTTTCATTGCGGTCAGGCGACATATTATGATGCGACGCGGCAAGCGGTCTCTTTGGTGCAGGGCTCGTATCGAAGCCAAAGCTACCTTGATGCGGCTTTCCGCATCGCCGGGAACGGCCACGGCGCCGTCGTATTTTTCTTTGTCCTGAGCGGCTTCGTTCTCATGATGATGCTCAGTCGGCAGACGGATGACCTCAAGGCCAGCGCCGGCCCATTTTTCATAGGACGCGTTCTGCGCATCTACCCTGCCATCTTTTCAACCATCGCGATCTTCGTCGGACTGTTTCTGCTGACCGGCATGTCGCTTGGGCCGGCTGAGGTCTACACGACCAGGAATGTGATGGCCAATGCGCTGTTGCTACGTACCGACATCAACGGCGTGATGTGGTCACTCCAAACCGAAATGATCGCGGCCCCACTGATTTTTTTGCTCTATTGGTCCTGGCGGCGATGGGGCGCTGTCGCTCTGGTTCTGCCCGCCCTCATCTTGCTCGGCCTGTCATTCAGCGGGCAGTGGTCTGGAACGCCCGGAAAGGGCGTTTCGTTAGGGAACCTCTGCTCCTTCGTGTCCGGAATGATCGCTTGTGCCTATGGAAGGAAGATAGTCGCTCGCCTTCCTCGTCCGGCCCTGTCGCTCGCCCTCGCGGTCGCCGGGTTCGCACTCTCGCGCCCCTTGCTTGGATGGTGGTCCAACTGGTCCGTGATTTTCGAGACGGCTTTCGCGGGTTTTATCTCGGCGTTGATCGCCTATGGCGTTCCGTTGCGGAAAGGTCGTCTGATGGCTGTGGCCAGGTATTTCGGCCGCATCTCTTTCAGCTTCTACTTGTTGCACCCATTGGTGCTGATCGCTCTTTGGAACATGCCTGAGCTACTCGCAAAGGCCGTCAATGCAGGAGTTTCTCCTATCACACTGGCTCTCGCCTCGTTTGCCTTTTCGGTCCTCGTCATCACTCCGCTGGCTCACATGCAGCATACGGCAGTCGAACGTCCAGGCGTTCGATTGGGCCACGCAATGGCATGGCGCCTCCGCTCGAAGCTTCAGCCCGCCGCCGTCCAGCGTGGGTGAACACAGAAGGTCTCAGATTCAATCCACGCACCGTCTATTCGACCTGCTTGGATGGCCCGACAACCGGATTCTAGATCAGCCCTCTGCGCACATTCATATGCGTCACCGCTGTCACCAATACGGCGCCGGTCATGAAATAGAGCGTGGCGATGATGTGTCCTTGATGGAAATGCAGCCCTGCAAACAGCAGGGCCGTGACCACGGCAAGGAAGGCGATAACGCGCGAGAATTGATCGGGCATGGGGCGACCTTGTGCAATGTGTTGAGTGGCCGCCCTCATTCAGCCGCTCGCTCCATAAATCGGTTTTCGATTTTTCGCAATCGGCTTTGAGGCCGGACTGATCGGCGCCTGCCGCGCGGCGGCGTTCCGGTGGTCCTAAACCAGATCCGCTTCCACCCACAGTCCGCCCGGCCCGCGTGCCGCATCGCGGGGGGCGCTGCGCACCGCCTGGATCGAACCGGACGGCGCGGCAAAGGCCGGCTTGCCGTTCTTGTCCGCCAGCCACGGATCATCGGCGCGGATGACGCGGCCCTTGGCCTTCGTCTCGAGCGCGGTCAGGATGCCGTCATAGGGCATCTCGCCCCAGTGCACTTTCAGCGCATCGACCTTGTTGGTCGGGATGAAGGCCGACAGGTCCGAGCTCGTCAGCAGATCGAAACCCTGTTTCTGCGGCGTGGCGTTCTGGCTGCCGTGATGCGCGACCTTGAGATAGACGGTGCGCGCCAGAAGATCGGCCGATGTGACGGTGCCCTGCCCCACCGGCCATTTCAGGTCCTTCCAGCTTAGCCAGTTGCCGATCTGGGCGTCGCCGGGGAACAGCAACACCCGGCCGCTATCGATGAACTCGAAGGCAAGCACCAGGCTGGTGTTGTTGACGCCGCGGTCGAGCTGCAAGGCCAGATCAGCGGCGATCCCCATCCAGTCGGCGTCGATGCGCCGCCAGGACTGGTCGCGGTCTCCCATGGATGCCGCGGCCGAAACCGGCCCGGAATAATGCTTGCGCACATAGGCGGCGATATCGATGGCCGGGTCGCTCCCCTTGTCGCCGGCGAGCGCCGCGGAGAGCGGCGTGCCGACATTGCGCTCGAACGGACTGAGCTCGTCGACGTAACCGGCATCGGCCGCCTCGTTGATCTTGAGGCCGCTCGCCAGCGCCCGCGCGTACGGACCGCCGCTGGCCAGCGGAAACATCTCGCTCGCCTTTTCCTCGAGGCGAAGCGCCGCCTTGTCGCGCGGCGGACCGAGCACATAGACGCGCAGGTTGGGCAATGCGTCGATCGTCACTGGCGGCCCGCCAGGCTCGAAATAGGTCGGCGACGGTTTTTGCGACAGCTTTGCCGCTGAGTCGCGGGCCGAGCGCACCCGCTCGCCGGCGGCACCGAACTGGAAGCCGAGCACTGACTGCAGGCCATCGCGCACCCCGGCCATGTAAGAACTGAGCCCCTGCATCCCGTCGAGCTTCTGGCCCACGCCCTGCAAGGCCGCCAGCGCCTGGCCCTTGAACTTGTCGATCTCCACCGCCTCGGCGTCGGCGGGATTTTCGGTCCACGCCATCCAGACATCGCCGACGATGAAATCCTTGAAGAGGTCCTTCGCGGTCAGGAAGCCGGAGACATGATCCCAGTGTTCGTGGGTGACGACGAGGATGTCGATCTTGCCGACGGTCTCCTTCTTGAGGTCGGCGACGATGTCGGAGACCAGCGCCGAGCCACTCTTGATCGAGACATGAATGCCGCAATCGATGAGAATGCGGAACGGCTTGCCGTCCGGCTTCTTGAACGTCAGCAAGTGGCAGTCGCCGATGCCTTGGCAGTAGTGCCTGACAGTAATGCCCGATGCCGGCGTCGCCGCGGGAGCCGATTTTGCCGGCCTTGTTCTTGCCGCCGGTTTTCTAGACATGGTCGTCGTCTCCGTCGCTGGCATGCAACAACGCAAAAGGCTCCGATACTTCGCCGCCGAAATAGAGCGCTCGCAGCGGCGAGAGATAGTTGGCCGCCATCGTCCCGGCCTGACGCTTCTGCCGGTCCGCGCTGCCGGTGTTCTTGATGATCGAGTAGCGGATTTCCTCGAAGCCATCGCGCGGATCAATGATGATCGTGGCGCCGCCGCGGAACCAGAAGAAGCTGTCGCCCTTGGCCATGCCTTGCGGCATCGCCGTGCCGTCCAGCGCGACCGGAATGCGCTGCTGGATGACCGCCACGACTTCCACGCGGAACGAGCCGTCCGGCTCGACGCGGCGCGTCGGGCGCACGCTGTAGATGTCGAAGGTCGTCTCGCCTTTCTTGGGCGCATGCTTGACCGTGCCGTCCTCATTGTAGCGCGGCAGGTCGGGCAGCAGGCCGAACTGCTTGTAGAGGTCCGGATCGGAGGCGAAGGCCTTGTGCATCGCCTTCCACAGCGCATAGCGGTTCTTGTCGTTGAGCGCGAAGATCTCGGCCCGCTTCAATTTCTGGTTCCAGCCGAGGTCGATCTTGCCGAGCAGGCCTTTCAGCCAGACCGGCGACGGATCCTCCGGCGCGCTCCAGGCCAGCGTCTCCTCCGAGATGGTGCGAACGTCGCGCGGCAACAGCTTCCATTTGCGGAAGGATTCCAGGAAGGCGAGGCGATAGCGGAGCGGATCGTCGGGATAGGCGTCGCGGTCGGCAGTGATAAGGGCGCGCAGATATTCGCCGAAGGTGATGTCGACGGAAGGGCAATAGTCGAGCGCGCGGATGCACATGGTCAGCATCTGCGTGGCGGTCTTGGCGACCTCGTCGGTGAGGCGCTCGACCAGGCCAGGATGCAAGGTGCCCGCCGGCAGGATGCCGGAGCCGCCGGTGGCAAGCTGGATCAGGTCGTCGGTCCGTCGGTCGGCGATGGCAAGAAAGGCCTGGTAGACAGCGAAAACCAGGATCGAGCCACGATCATGCGCCTCAAAGGTCTTGTCGTAGTCGAGGTCGGCCATGCCGGCGCCGCCATATTCGCGCAACGGCCCAGCCCGGCCGCTGCCTTCGCCGAACTGCTTGGCGATACCGGAAAGCAGCGAAGCGGCCGACAATTCGCCCCTCGCCTTGCCGATCTCGAAGCCGACCAGTTCCTTCAGCGTGAAATGTTGGAACAGCGCGACGATATCGGCAAAGGCCTCGTGGAAGGCCGGCACGTCCGGGTTGGACGCTTCCTGGAAGCGACGATGCAGCCCGTCGAGCAGCGCATGCGACATCTCATGCGCGACGATGTCGCTGGACAAGCACGAGAACACCGTCGTTCCGGGTGTGGTGACGTCGCCCTGATTGCTGGTCGCCGGGAAATAGCCGAACAGCAGCGCCTTCTTTTCCGGGCTGTAATAGGCATTCTCGGCGCGCAACGCATGCGGATAAATGCGCAGGCGCGGCACGTAATGCGCCTTCACCGTCATATCGCCGGTGCGGCCGGGAGCCGCTGCGTAATGCGGCGCCCACAACGCCCGACGGCCGAGAGCGCGCTCGAAATGGCCGATCGTGGTCATGGCCACCGCGTAGACCATCTGCTGGTGGAATTTCGGATTGCCCTCCGAAGGCGGCAGGCCGTCCTGCGCCAGCAGCACCTTGTCGTTGAGGTCGACCGGATCGTAGACGCGGTCGGACGCGGGGTCGACATCGACCACCTCGAGATATTCGCCGATCGGACCGGGCAGCAACGGCCTGTCGGTCGCAGGCTCGTCGTCCCACGGCACCGAAAGCGTCGCCTGGTAGACCGAAACCGAATCCAGCCGTTTCGCCACCGACGGGTCGAGCGCGTAGATGCGCAGGCGCCGTTGCGGCGGCGGCAGCGGCCGCGGCTTGCGCCTGATGGCCGGTGCCGGGCCCATGACTGGCGCCGGAACCGCTACGCTGGCGCCTGGCCGGCCCAGCCATCCTTCCAGAAAGGCCTTCAACGGCTTCGACGGATTGCCCTGGTCGAGCGCCGCCTCCAGGTAGCGGTTGCGCGCCGCGGCCGAAACCTTGTCCGGATCGCCATCCGGGTCGGCGATCGCCTGGTCGACTGCCGCCGTGGTTTGCGCCATCTGCATCAGTTCCAGCGCGAACATCGTTCGCTGCCGAAGCGTCGCCGGTGGTGGCGCCGCCAACGAATTCCCTCCGGTCAAAAGGTCCAGCCAGCTCCACGTATAGGTGGCTCGAGCGAGCTTGGTCAGGCTGTTTGCCGCCGGCGGAGGGAAGCCCAGCGCATCGAAGGCCCGCAAGACGCCCTGCCCGATCTTCTCCTTCGTCTCCGCCGCATTCATCTTGGCCGTCGACTTCAAGGCTTTCGCGAACAAGGCCTTGCGTACGGCTTCGACACGCATCCAGGGCTGAGGGTAATTCTTCACCACGTCCCAGTGCTCGGCGAGCCAGAGAGCGGCCGCGGCCGCGACCTGCGGGGTCGCGGCGGAGGTGCCGCTGCCGTCCATATCGACCACCTTGCGACAATCGATCTCGGCCCAGGGCACGTTCGGCGTGTAGGCGCCAAGCGCCGTATCCATCTTCGAAGGCGGCCCGTAATTGCCCTGCATGGTGCCGAAGGAGAGTCCGGCATAGGCGCGCCCGTCGCCCATCACGCCGCAGGCCGCAAGCACCCGATTGTAGCGCGCGGGATAGACGATGCTGCGCGGCGTGATGGTGAAATTGTTGCCGGCTGCCGTGACCATGACCACACCGTGGTCGTAGGCAAGGTTGACGGCGTCGACCAGCGCCTGCGAGGCGAGGCCGCCCATGCTCATCGACAACACCTGCGCTCCCTGCTTGCGCGCATAGTCGATGCCTTGCACCATGGTGCCGGTGGTCAGCCGCACCACCCAGTCGGCGATGCGCACCGGCAGGATCTTCGCCAGCGGCGCGCCGCCGACGAAATCGTTGAAGCCCGGCCAGTGCGGCGAGGAGCCGTCGAGCTTGTTGCCGGCAAGCAGGCTGAGCGTGCCGGTTCCATGGCCGCGATTGCTGGTCAGCGTGCCGGCCGGAGCGTGGTCGGTCGCGTTGTTCGGACCCGTCCCGTCGTCGACGAAATTGCGCTGCTGCGCTGTAAGAAGCGCGGCGGGAATGGTCTGATGGCCTGGATCGAAACCGGTATCGAGATGGGCGATGGTGATGTTGGCCTGCTTGCCGCCCACCTTCTCGCGCACCGCCGCGAACTGGCTGAAGTCCGGCGCGGCATTCCAGGCAACGCGCCCCGCGACCACCGCCTGTCCGCCGTGCGGGTCCTGATCGTCGAATGCACAGACCGGAGCTGCGCTTGCCGCCATGCCGCGATCGCCGCCGCTGTCCTTATAATCCCACTGCTGCACGATATCGGGCTCGATTGCGAGCACCTCGGCGCCCGCGGCCGCCAGCGCCGGGTTCCGGGCGACAAGATCGTGGGCATGGTCCCAGGGGTTGTCTGTATCGGCGGCGTCCGTGGCCAACCGCAACCAGGTGGCGCCGCGATCCCCGGCCGCGGCCGTGCCGGCGCTTGCGTCGGCAGGCAGAGAGAGGATCGGCTCGGCTTCGATGCCGCCAATCCGGGGCGGGCCGCCTCGGACCGAGAGCCCCGCGCCGTCGCCGCGAACCTTTACAAGGAGTCCCTTCGCGGCTGCCATGGCCTGCCCCTCCCCAAAATGAACCATGAGGCCGACCGTCACCTGCAGTCAAGACAAGGTTCCAGCCATACTTCGGTTGATCTATTTGCCGACTAGGCAATCATGCCGGTTGCAAAGCAAAGACCATACACTTCTAAAATAACCATCGGTCCGCCCGATGCGTATATCTGTGAGCGCCTTCACATACGCTGAACAGGGCTTGCGCTCAGATGTTGCAACGGCGGCATCGACGGCCCGAGCAGACTACGACGTCCGAAGCTGCTGCCGGACTGCGATATGGATGCGGTTCTCGAGGAGAAATTTCGATCACCTAGCCATTTTCAGGTTTGCCGTCTGCGCGCATGGGCACCTCCCACCCAAGCGCGCGGATGGCGTTCCAAGATCGGCCCGCAACCGCCAGTGCGCCCGGTCTCCTTACAGTTTGCCGGCTTATCCAATTTCGGCATGTGACGCGTGACCTGGAACGTCTGTCCGCCACCTGCCGATTTCGGTCAGCCACCACAGAAGGAGACGACGCTTTGATCGAGCACGCACTTATCCTACAATTTCCGTCTAACGAGAGGCGGAATCGTATCATGGCTACAAATGGCGCGGACGACAGGAACCTGCCGCGCCTGGCGCGCATCGACCCGCGCCACTTCGATCTGTTGTTCGGCGGCTGCAAGCTTGAGCGCTATGCCGCCGGCCAGCATTTGTTCGTCCAGGAGGACGCTTCCGACCGCATCTACGGGGTGATGAGCGGCACCGTCGAGATTTCGATCTATTCGCCCGGTGGGCAAAAGCTGGTTGCCAATATCGAGCTGTCGCGCAGCCTCGTAGGCGAGATCGGAGCCCTGGATGGGCGCCCGCGCACGGCGACCGCCATCTGCCTTACGGCATGCGAGCTGGTTTCTCTAAGCCGGACGCAACTCTTCGACCGCATTGAGAAAAACCCGTCTCTGGCCCGCGCGATGATCGAATTGCTGTGCACGCGGCTGCGCTGGGTCAGCGGCGAGCTGGGCGACCAGGCCTTTTTCGGTATCGAGGCCAGGCTGGCAAAGCGGCTGGTGTTCCTGAGCGGCGTGATGGCAGACGCTGCCGGCTGGATTCCGATTTCGCAGTCGGAGCTCGGCGAATTCCTCGGCGCTACGCGCGAATCCGTCAACAAGACGCTGAACGACTGGCGCAGCCGGCACATGATCGCCATCAAGCGCGGTGGCCTGCGCATCACCAACGCCGCCGCGCTGAACCAGATCGCCGAATCGCAGGACGACGACTGAGCAGGCTCGACGCCTTCGCCGTAGCCCGCGCGACGCCTTCGCCATTGCTCCGCTGGTTCGTCGCTTTCGAGAAACGACGAACTGCTTTCAGCGCACCCGGTCAGAGCCGCGAGATCAGATAGCGCAGCGCCGACCGGCTCGGCATGAAGAAATAGCCGCCGCCTTTCGTGGTGACGAACTGCGGCACATCCTTGAGCACCGTGACCTTTTCCCAGGATGGAATCGAGAACCGGCCGCCGCCGCCCCGCGCGCCGATCGTCGGATCGGTCTCGCCGACAAGACCCTGGAACGAGTTCGACGAGACCCAGGTTTGCTGGATGAATTCGTACTGACGCTCGATATCGGCATTGAGGCACATGAACAGGAGGCCCTTCTCGGTCTTCCCGCCCTTGCCCTTCTTCTCATAGGTGCGGCCGACGCGCAGGATGCGGTGGCGCTTGCCGATCCTGATCTGCGTCTCGCGGTCCTCGCCGAGCGAGTCGCGCGGGTTGGAACGGCGTATGTGGGAGCCGAGCGGACAAGCGTGCCCTTGCGGGTCCTCGGCGCCGAGGGCGAAATCATTGTCGACGCCGCGGCCCGGACGGCCGTTCGGATTGCGCACCAGCGAACTGCCGTCCTGCCAGCGGCCAAGCATTTTTGCCGCCACCCAGCGCGGCGTGATAGCGGCGTCGCCAGTCTCGTATGCTGCCTGCGTCGCGGCCTTCCTGCAATAATCGTCGAACAGTTCGACATGTTGCTCGAATTGGCGCAGGACGAGGAAGGTGCCGTTGCGGCCGAAATCGCGCGGCGGAGGCGGCTGCCCCGGTATCTGACGGTTGCGCCGCACCTGCGACAGGATGCCGGTTCGGTCCAGCGCCGCGTCCACCGACGGCGAAGCCGGGTAGAAGCCGTGCTCGTCGCGGTAGCCGAACAGGAACTCGCCCGGTGCCAACAAATGCATCGGCGCGGCTCCTTTGGCGGCGCGCGACGTGCCCCGAACGATCGGTTGCGAGATGCCGTCGACGAAACCGAAATGCTCGACGGCCCGCTTGCCGTCGCGTCGAACCATCAGCGGCAGTTCGGCGACCACGGACATCCCCGCGCCTGTCGTCTGTCGCTTCATGGCCGCGATCTCCGCCTTCAACGCGGCCGGCGTCCCGGCATAGCAGACGATGACGACGTCGGCGGGATTGGCGGGCGATCCCCACTGCCATTTGTCCGGGGCATCGGCACCGGTGTCGTTGAGGATGCGGCTGCGCTCGGGCGTTCCCATGCCTTGCCGGAAGGCGACAGGAAACGTGTCCAGCGGCTCGTCGTCGACGCCGCCCTCGAGCCCCAGCCGGCGCAGTCCGTTAGGGCCGAACGCCACGGTCATGGCGCGGCCGACAGGCACGCCGTCGCCGAAACTGGTTTTTTCGGTCACGAAGTCGAGCCACGCCTTGCGCTTCGCCGCCGACAAACCGTCAGGCACCCCGATCGCAAGCATGTGCGCATGGCCGAGCGCACCGAACGGACCGAAGAAGATGGACTGGATTTCTCCGGATTCCAGTTCTTCGAGCGGCGCGGACGGCGGTTCAGGCAGGCTGGTTGCGTCCGCCGGCCGTGCTTGCGGGCGCGGCAGCGAACCGAACAGGCTCAGCCAGTCGCGCGCCTCGTTGCCGGTGGCCGATGCGATGCCACGCCTGATCCTGGAGTTGATGCGGATGCGCGGTGTGTTGAGATGCGGATACGCGCTGTACCAGAACAGCGTCGGCACCTGCTGGCGCCGCGCCCAGCGCTTGAAACGATCGCCGTCGCGCGCGCCGTCCAGGAACAGCCAGCGCGTGCGCGGATAGCCTTCGGTGTTGCTCCACACACCGGTCAGGCCGGCCGAAGCCTTGGCGATGAAATCCTCCAGATAACTCTCCCAGCTGCCACCGTAATTGGAGAAGAACACCAGCCTGTCGGTGCCGGGCAGCAGCACCCAGCGGGCGAAATGAATGGTGTTAATGGTGGCGAGGAAGCCCGGCCTGAACACTTTCTGCGCCGATATCGAGATCAGGTAGAAAGCGAGCCTTAGCGCCAGCCGCCGCAAGATCCCCGGCTTCATCGTCGAGATCGCCGTCAGATTGTTCTGCGCGCAGTGGTCCTCATTGGCGAGGATCTTTTCCAGCGCGCCGATGTCGACCGGCGTGTTCGCCGGCCGGTCCTTGTCTTCGAGCCGCCGCAACGCCAGGAAGCAAAGGCCCACGAACAGAGCCAGAATAGCCAGCAGACCGAGCACCGTCAGCAGAAGCGCGGCGCCGGCGATAGCAATATTGGCGAAGGTGACGCCATGCGGGTTCCCGAACACGAGCACATAAGTCATGCGCCAAAAGGCGAGAACGACGATCGCGACGGTGGCGAACATCGCCGGCGTCAAAAGCGTCGTCGTCAGCGCGCGCGACCAGTGGCCGGGCGGCCTTTCCAGCAGGCTTTCGGCGGGCTCGAACGCCCAGCCGAATTGCCCGAGGCAGCGGACATGCCGGCGCGCTTCGGCCAGCACATCCATCGCGTTGCCGGCGCCCACGCGCGGCTTTTCGACGATCTCGCGCACGCTGTCGGCCAGCCGCGCCTCGGCAAGGATGCGGCGTACGGAATGGCCGGGCGTGCCGGAAAAAACCAGCCCGGCCGCGCTGCCGAAGGAGGGCGATATCTTGATTTGGTTCTTCTTCAGGAAGTCCTCCAGCGAACCGCCATCGGGCAGGCCGCAGACATCCCTGAAGATCGGCCGCAGCCGGTGCCCGATCGATTGCGCAATGGCGAAAATGACGTCGTCGGTGCTGCCGTCGCCGGAGATTTCGAACACCAGCGCGCCGGTCTCGGTCCCGGTTTTCTCGTCCTTGCCGGTAGGCGCGACGGCCAGGCTGGTGAAATGTATGGTGGCGACCTTGTCGAGTGCGGCGCTGATCTCGCCAATCGCGGGATTGCCTAGGTCGGCGACCTTGTCGCGCACCGCATCGAGCGGCATGGCGCGGGTGATCTGGCAGACAACTGTCACCATCGACTGGTCGGCGGTGCGGCAAAGCGGCGGGCGCTCGAAATCGACCTTGAGGCTTGCCGGATAGGCGCCGACATTGACCATCTTGCCGGCCCTGCCCCGCGCGCGGGCGAGCTTCGGTTTGCCGAACAGCGCGCGGATGCATTCGCCGATCTGGATGCGGGCGATCTCGGCGCCGATGCACAGATGGATGCCGTAACCGAAAACCATGTAGTCGCGATGCGGGCGCGACGTATCGAACTCGTTCGGCCGCTGCACGATCTCCGGATCGAACATTGCTGAAAGCGTCGCCGGCATGACCACCGTTCCGGCCTTGACCAGGCGCTCGCGGCGCGTGCCCTTGCCGATGACCGCGTCACGCCTGGTATAGCGCCAGGGCCCGATCCAGATCGGCTTGAAGCGCATGGCTTCCATGATCGCCCGGTCGAGCTTGTCGGTGTCGCCGGCCGCGATGGCCTCATCCACAGCCTGCCGCGCATCGGATCGCGACAGGATCACATCCAGGCAATTGCTGCCGGCAAGCACGTTCGTCGGCACAAAGCCCGCGACCATGCCGAGCATGATGGAATGAATGTCGGGCAAGGACAGGCGCCCTTGGTCCATCAGCGCGACGAGGCGGGCAAGCGGCCGGTCGTCTTTGCCCGCTCTCTCCCTGACCGCGGCGATCGATCGGTTTATGACCTTGATCAGCCGATCGCCTCCGACCACGGCAAGCTGGCGCGTGGTGGGACTTGCCGTCGGATCGGAAAAGAACAGCGCGCTGAGCGCGATCGACCAGTCGGCGAACTCGGTTTCGTCGTCGATCTCGAGGCCGAAATAATCGCGGCAGATGCGAACCGGCACGATCTTCATCAATCCGGCGATGGCATCGAAGCCGGGGCTGGCGCGGGTCATGATATCGTGCGAATGGCGCTCGGCGATCGGCCTGACGGCGGCTTCGACCTCCGCCGGCGGGAACGCGCTCAGCACCGCCGATTTCATCTGCCGGTACGCGGCGCCGTCCTGCATGCCGAGAATGAAATTCGAGCCCCGGGCGAGTTCGGCCATTTCCGGCCCGTAAGGCGTTTCGAACTCGTCGCCCCGCTCCAATATGTCGCGAACATCCGCGCCTTTGGTGACGAGCAGGAAATTACCGAAGCCGAGATTCGGCCAGAAACGGCGCAGTAGCGCCAGCAGCCAGCGCGGATCGCTGAGAAGAAAACCGGCGATGCGGGAAGCAAAGCCGCTCTTGGAACGCAGCCGGTTGATGTCGAACGGTGGCATTTCGGCGAGCGGACGCTGGCTCTTCTGAGCGGCGCGGACGGCGGCGAAGTACTTCAAAGTGATCATCGCGTTCAAGCCCCCCGGCTATCCACGTCAATACGATGCCGGCATTGTCTGGCCTAGGTTTGCATCGGTCCGGCGTATGTGAATTCGTTCACAGTCATTTGTTGTCGGCCCCGGCGATCATGCGGCAGACTTGGCCTGGTCGAAATTGCCGATCAGGAAATTGTTCTTGGCCGGGTCCACGAACGGTATCCAGCGTATCCTCTGCTCGGAAAAATCGGGGTGCCTGGTCATGAAAATCGCGAGTTCATGCGCCGCCTCATCGCGCCGACCGCTTCTCATCAGGGCGCCTATCTTCAGGAATCTTGCGTAGAAGTAACCTGGCGACAGGTTGAGCGAGCGCTCGGCGGTGGCGATCGCGGCCTGCCAGTCCTCGACGAAGCAATAGGCCGCGGCCAGTTCCCCCAGATTATGGAAGCGATAGAGGTCGAACGGGCTCAATCGGTCAGTGTCGAGGAAGAAGGGGATCGCGCTGGTCGCATCGCCAAGCAAAAGGTGTGCGCTGCCCATGGCCGAGCGGGCGAAGGCGAAGCTCGGATTGATGTGGATCGCTTCGGCAAGATGCTCGGCCGCCAATGCCGGCTGGCCGCGCATGATGTCGGCTGCGCCGAGATAGGCATGCGGACGCGCATCGAGGCTATCCATCAGCAGCGCCTTGCGCGCAAGCGTCTCGACTTTCTCCAGATCGTCGCTGTCGCCGAAGCGCAGCCAGGCCCGCCAGAAATACCACCATGCGAGCTCATTGAGCACGGCGCTCGAATTCGGATCTTCCTGGTAGGCCTTGTCGAAGAAGTCGAGCGCGATTTCGGTATCGCGACGTGTCCGCCTGTTCATGTGCCAGCGGCCGCGCCTGACCAATTGCCAGGTCTCGAGACTTTCCCACGGCACCTGGAACGTACGCGCCTGCTCGGCGCGGTCGACCTCCTTGTCGAGTATGGAAACGATCTCGCTGCCGATCTGGTCGCGCAGGCTGAAGATATCGACGAGATCGCGGTCGAAACGTTGCGACCAGACCAGGCGCCCGTTCGAGGTATCGGTGAGCGACGTATTGAGGCGGATCTGCCTGTTGGAGCGCGCCAACGTGCCGCTGACGATGTAGCGGGCACCCAGCGCGTTGCCGATGAGCCTTGTGCCGAGGCTATCGTCGCGAAACTGAAAGCTCGAGCCCTTGGCGATGACCGAAAGCCAGCGCGTGTTGGAAAGACCGTAGATGATGTCCTCGGCGATACCGTCGGCCATGTAGCCGACATCGGGTTCGCTGCCGTTGCCCTGGAACGGCAGCACGGCGATTGCCGGGGGGCCCTTGGCGATCGGCCTGGAATGACTGGGCGTGGCGGGAATGGAAGCAAAGGAAGCCGTCGCGGCAGGGCCGTTGCCGCCGCGACCGGCGATCAGGACCCGCACCGGCAGGGCGATGTTCTTCAGGCTGAACTCGCCGAGATCGGTGAAGACGGCCGCCGTCTTGTCCTTCACGTGATGCCACGTCGTGGCCGAGATGGCGACGCCGTCATGCGGCGCGAATTCCTGAAGCCTGGCCGCGATATTCACGTCGTCGCCGTAGAGACGGCCCTCCCGGACGATGACGTCGCCGGTGTTTATCCCGGCGCGAAAAGGCATGCGCATGTCCTCGGCGACAGCGGCATTCAGCGCCACGATCCGGGCCTGGAAATCGAAGGCTGCCCGCAAGGCTTCGATTGGATTGCCGAATTCGGCCATGATGCTGTCGCCGGCATCGCCGAACGTGCGCCCGCCAAATGCTCCGCAACTGTCGGCGATGATGTCGCGCCTTTCCTCGAAGGCGGCAACAGCCAACTCGTCGTCGATGCCCATAAGCCTCGAGAATCCTACGGCGTCGATTGAAATGATTGTCGCAAGCTGACGGGTATAATTCCGTTCAGCCATGATTGAGCCCCCAGTCCCGCTGCAGTCCAGAACGGGCGACCTGCGCTCAAAGAAACGCGTCGCCGGCTGCCGACGGAAATCCTCGGCAGGCCCGGCGCACTGTTGCCACCCTCTTATGACCAGAATTCTATCAGGGTCTTGCCGAAAGCTCTACCACGAACAGCTAATATGGCGAATTCACCCTCCGGCGCATGGTTAGTCGTTCATTACGTCAGGAGACACATCCAAAGTGCGACCTCACCAGTTGAAATTGTTACATTTTCTCCGCCAGGCAATATTGGCTGGTTCCTGCGGCCGCATCGAGGCATGCGCCGCAAAAGTCGGTTGTTGCGGCGCTGCGGAACCAACCTGCCTGCGCGCGAGTTTCTGACGGCACTGACGCCGACGAGATTTGAGGGCTCTCATGCGCACTGTTGTTTCAGCAACCGGTATCGCTTTCCTGCTTATCAGTGGACAAGCCTTTGCGGCGGACGACCAGCCACTGCCGTCGCAAAATGCCAAGAAGCTCTCGGAGATCGTCGCCAAGGTCGAGCACCGCACAGACTTCCGCTATGTGAAGGAGGTCGAATGGGATAGCGACGGCTACACCATCACTTACTACACGACGGACAAGGCCAAGGTCCAAATCACCTACGATCCCGTGACCGGCGAACCCAAATAGGCCGCGTCCGCCTGCGGCCATTCCGCCAGGCCTACTAGGGGCAAATGGACCCCTGCCCGATCCCGGCATCTGTGCGTTGGAGCATTATCCCGACAAGTGGGAACCGGTTTTCAGAGAAGATCGTCTCCAACAAGAGTTAGATCGGATGGCGATTCAACGAAACGTCATCCTGATCTAGCGCCTGAATGCTCCTGTGCCGCGTTCCAACGCGACGGACCGCCCTTGCATCGTCACAGCTTTGGTGGCTGACTGCCCGCCATGATTGCGGGCACGGGGGTGCATGGCAATGATTGGCTACGTCCTGAAGCGCATCCTGATGGTGCTTGTCGGCTATCTGGTCGCGGTGCTTGTCGGGTTGATCGCCGTGGTGGTGATCTACGCGATATTGAGTTCGCTGCCCAATGCTCCGGGTTACTTCGAGCTTATGGCGTTCACGCCGGTCGCCGCACTGGTGGTGCCGCCGCTCGGCATGTTCATCTACTTTCTTACGATCCTCCTGACGGCTATGCAGACGCTGGTCTTTGCAATGATCGCAGAGTTCTTTTCGCTGCGAAGCTTCTGGCTGCATATGCTGTTCGGCGCCGCTGCCGCGGCAGCCGGTTTCATGCTGATCTGGCCGGACGCCGCCAATGATCCGGAACGCTGGGCGGACATGGGCATCATCGCCGGCGGCGGCCTCGTGGCCGGCCTGATCTATTGGCTGATTGCCGGGCGCAACGCCGGCTTGCGCCGGTCGTTGATCAAAGCAATTCCAGGAAAAGTGTGAAGCGGTCCGGCTCGGCGGCTTCGCCGTGGCCTTCCGTCCGAGAGTAAAAAGCGCTCAGCTTGACGGCGTGCGCACCGCTTCGGTCGCGTCGAGCGCCTGTATCAGCTTGGAATCGCGGCCATAGACGTCGTCGAAATACTCGACCTTGCCGGACATGTCCGGCCATGCGGTGAAATAGGCGACATAGACCGGGATGACGCGCGTGACA
Organism: Mesorhizobium sp. Ca11; assembly: GCF_020165275.1. Taxonomy (NCBI): domain Bacteria; kingdom Pseudomonadati; phylum Pseudomonadota; class Alphaproteobacteria; order Hyphomicrobiales; family Phyllobacteriaceae; genus Mesorhizobium; species Mesorhizobium sp. Ca11. The sequence continues at coordinate 325,166 of NZ_JAIUHU010000006.1, forward strand.
TTCTCGGTCGAATGCCCGTGCTTCAGCTTCTCGGCGATATCGTCGACCGTGGTGCCCAGCACGGCGGCGGCCATGCCGCGCGGATCCTGTAGCCGCACGCAGCCATGGCTGAGCGCGCGCATGTCGCGCTCGAAGAACGACTTCTGCGGCGTGTCGTGCATGTAGATGGCATGCTTGTTGGGGAAGAGGATCTTCAACTCGCCCAGCGCATTGGCCTCGCTCGGCTGCTGACGCACGCTGAACGGAATGTTGGCGCCATAGGCACCCCAATCGACCGCCGCCGACGGAATGCGCTTGCCGCGCGAATCCGTCACCTCATAGCCGGCGCGGTCGAGATAGCCCGGATCGCCGCGCAGTCTTGGCAGCATCTCGTTGACGATGATCGACTGCGGCACGCCCCAATAAGGATGGAAGTCGACCTGCTTGATCTGGTTGTAGAAGAAGGCGGTCTGGTTGGTGACCCGGCCGATGACCGCGCGGGTCTTCAGCTTCTCCTCGCCATTGTCGATATAGCTGGCGGTGAAGGCGGGTTGGTTGATGAAGACGCGCGGGCTGCCGAGATCAGACGGCATCCAGCGCAGTTCCTCGAGCGCGACCTTGACCTTCTCGACCTTGTCCGCCTTTGAGGCGCCGGCCAATGAAGCCACCGTGCGCGGGCCGATGACGCCGTCGCCCTTCATGCCGGCGCGCTGCTGCACCGCCTTGATCACCGGCACCAGCTCGGGATCGTAGAGCTCGCTCTTGCCGAGCCTCGCGAGCACTTCGCCATAGCTGCCACCCATCTCGTCATCGAGATTACGGGAAATAAGCGTCAGCAACTTTGGCAATTCCGGGCTGCTTTCGCCGGGCTTGAGCAGGAGCTTGGGATCGACGACGATCTCGTTTTCCTCGCTCGCCTCGAGCGCTTCCAGCTCGACGCGCAGCGCCTGGTATTCGGCATTCTGCGGGTGGCGCGATTCGAGATAGGTGCGGACCTCTTGGGTATGCGCCAGCGTCTTCAGCACGCCTTCAAGATCGAGCGGCTTGGCCGGGAAATCGTAATAGCCGGTCATCCGGTTGGGATCGACGCGACCGCTCTGGGCATCATGGGCATAGCGCAGCACGCGCGCCGACAGCGCCATCTCGAAGCGGACCAGTTCCTTGGTCCGCTCTTCCGGTGTGGCGGCGGAATTGGCGGCTGCCGGGACATCGACGGAGTAGTCGGCCGGCGTCAGGCCATAACTCGCCGCCTCCCCCAGGACGCGCACTGCATCCTGCGCCCGGCTGTTGGGGGTATTGTCGCTCACCCAGATGAAATCCGGATTGGCCGAATAATAGGCGATCAGCGCCTTGGCGATATCCGGCTCGGCAAACAACTCGTAGTCGCTCAAGCCTGCGACGGCATCACGGAAGCTATTGCTCGTCACCGACGGGACAAAGGCGGCGTCCTGAGCGGTCGCGGCCTGCGGTGCCGGCAGCAGCGATTTGAAATCGACCCGCACAAGCTTGTCGGCCCTGTAGGTGTTATAGGTCGGGCTACTGATCCTGACGCCGCCACCATCCTCTCCGGCCGGCCGCACCTTGCGCGGCTTTGGCGGCGGCGGAAACTCGCCTTGCGGGCTGTGCCGGATGCCGCCGCCGAACAGCATGTCGAACAGCCCTTGCGCGCTTGCCGACTGCTGCCCGAGGGCAAGAGTCGCCGCGACCGCGATCGGCAGGACGGCTTTTTTGTTTCCGAGGATTTTCATGCTTCACCCGCACCGGTTGAAACCGGTTCCCGTTCCACGCCGCTGGACGGTCCCGCCCTCCGCAAGGCGGATGTATGACGTGACTATACCGATTCATACTGATTTCGTTAAGCTTCCATAAATTTTCGGAGCCGTGTTGCAGAACGGTTTCACATCCTTGTGAGACCTAAAACGAGCTGGCCGTTCCAAGTGTTCCGACACCCGGGACAATCAGGCGTGGCGTTGCTGATAGGCGAAAAAGTCACATAGGTACGCGAGCAGCGTTTCGAGTGGACTGTCGTCAAGCAGGAATCACCGGCGGATTCGACGGCCGCCCTGTGCGGGACGGCCAAGGCGTGACAAAGCGCGGTCTTTGTGATCGAAATTCCGGCGGCCTCGAGCCACGGCCTGGAGGATGTGCAGTGAAGAAGGGATATCGCCAGCTTCTCGACGAGGCGAATGCCGAGATCGAGGTCGTGTCGCCTGAGGAGGCAGCGGGGCTGCTGGAGGATGAGGACACGATCTTCGTCGATCTGCGCGACCCGCGCGAGGTCGAACGTGACGGCAAGATCCCCGGCGCCAAGCATGTGACGCGCGGCATGCTGGAATTCTGGATCGATCCCGAAAGCCCGTATCACAAGCCGTTCTTCGCCAGCGGCAAGACCTTCGTCTTCTTCTGCGCCGGAGGCTGGCGCTCGGCGCTTGCCACGAAGACGGCCCAGGACATGGGCCTGACGCCGGTCAAGCATATCCTCGGCGGCTATAGCGCCTGGAAAGCAGCGGGCCTGCCCGTAGAGCCGGGGCAGAAAAAGAAGGCGGACTGATAGGCGATTAGTGCAGGGCCGTTTCCCGCTGCCCAGTCACAAAGCCGACCGCGCGCGCGACGACGTCCCTGTCGGTGAGGATACGCCGGTGGCCAAGCCCCTCGGCCCAATGCAGGTGGACATGCTCGCCGGCGCCCGCATAACGCTTCGCATGATCGGCATGGACTTCGCGATCGTCCGGCGCGTGGATGATCAGCGTCGGCACCGACGCCTCCGCAAGCTGGCGGTCGCCGGTGAATTCGCTGAGCGGCCGCCCGGACAGATGCTTCACCCGGTCCGCCATGGCGACGCGCGAGCGCGGCCCGACATTCATCATATCGCTGAAGTCGTCGAAGATTGCAGGCAGCGAGCTCGGCGCCGCAATCAGCACCAGCTTTTGCGCCGCAAGCGGCGGCATGCCCTTGACCGATGCGGCAACGGCATTGGCGGCAATCGCGCCGCCGAAGGAATGGCCGACGACGGCGGCAAAGGGGCCGAACCATTCGCCGGCGACCCGCGCCGCGTCCACGGCAGTCACCATGTTGAGATGGCGGCCGAGCGAATGGCCATGCCCAGGCAGGTCGAGCGAAACAACCTTGTAGCCGGCGCCGCGAAATCCTTCGATAAGGGCGCGCATATATTCGGTACGCGAGCGCCAACCATGAATGACGAGCACCGTGCCGCGCGACTCCCTGCCCGGCTCCGGCCGGAATTCATGCACTGCGACGCAATCGGTCCTGGTTTTCAGCCTGTGATGGCGCGCCTCGGCCATGAAGGCTGAGGCCCGCTCGACGGCCCGGCGTTCGCCGTCGCTCAAGGTCTTGACGTTTGGTGTGCGGCAAAACAATTCGAAGGCGGCACGGCCGCTAAGACGCGGCGCAACATGCTCGGCCGCGCCGAAAACGCCCCGGATGACCTTCATTCCAAATGATGCCATATTGGCAGTCCATCCATTCGTTCAAGCATGAACATAATAGTTCAAAGATGAACATTAAGCAAGAGCTACCCTGGGACAACCCTCGCTTTCGCAACTGGGTTGCGGTGGCGCGCGCCTGCCATGTGCTGGAGCGCACGCTGGCGGTTAAGCTCGGCCCGCTCGACCTTAAGCCGGCGCAGCTCGACGTGCTGATGAACCTCTACCGCCACCCCGGCATGTCGCAGCACGACCTTGCCCGCAAGCTGCTCGTCGGCCGCTCCAACATCACCATGCTGTTGCCGCAGCTCGAGGCCCGCGGGTTGCTGCGTCGCGAAGGCGACGAGAAGGACAAGCGGGTGCTGCGGCTGAACCTCACCGAGGCGGGCGAGGCTCTGCTGATGAAGGCCCTGAAGGTTCATATGGCGCTGATCGAGAAGGCGATGAGCCAGTCGACGCCGGAGCAGTGCGACATGATCGGCGAGCAGATGCGCAAGATCGCCGACGTGCTGAAGGAAGCCTGAGCGCGGCTTCCAATCACCACATCGTCTTCTTCGCTCTTTCCGGCCATTCCTCGTCGTACTTCTGGCCGTCGATGTTCTTGCGGCTGGTGATCTCGAGAATCTGGCCGGGTGTCGGCAGCGACTTCGGGTCGATATGCCTGGCCGGGTTCCATAGTTCCGAGCGGACGATAGCGCGGGCGCATTGGAAATAGACCGTATCGACATCGATGACAGTGACCGAGCGGGCCGGCTTGCCGTCGACCGTGAAGGACGCGCAAAGCCCGGCATCGGTCGTGATGTGAGCGCGGCCGTTGACGCGCAGCGTGGTGCCCGAGCCCGGCACCAGAAAGAGCAGGCCGACGCGCGGATCGCGAATGATGTTCTTCAGCGAATCGGCGCGATTGTTGCCGCGCCTGTCGGGCATCATCAGAGTCTTGTCGTCGACAATGCGCACGAAGCCGGCGAGATCGCCGCGCGGGGAACAGTCGAGGCCCTCGGGCCCGCTCGTCGCCAGCGCCACGAAGGGCGAGGCCTCGATGAAGGCGGCATATTCGGGAATCACATGGTCGAGTTCTTTGACGACCGAAGCCTCGCCCGGCAGGCCGTAGAGGACCTCGAGCTGTTCGACGGATGTGATGCGCGACATCTTTCTCGCCTCCTGACCTTTTGCCGGCGCTACTCCATGTCTATGACGTCTTGACGACAGCCGACCTTGCATTGCCACGCGCCGGGCTAGCGATCCCGGCTCAGTCCCTTCTCGGCCAACTCGGTAAGATAGGCGTTCCAGCGCTCGTCCTTTTCGTGGCCAAGCGTATGCAGATAGTTCCAGGTGAAGATGCCGGTGTCGTGGAAATCGTCGAAGGTGATGCGCACCGCATAATTGCCGACCGGCTCGATCTTGAGGATGGCGACATTGCGCTTGCCGGGCACCGTCACGCGCTGCTCAGGCGAATGCCCCTGCACTTCCGCCGACGGCGAAGCCACGCGCAAAAACTCCGCCGGCAATTCGAACGGTTGATGGCCCGGGAAGGTCACCGTCAGCAGCTTGCGGTCCTTCGAGACCCTGAGTTCCTTTGGCGCGGTCATGACTGTCCTGTCTAGAGCCGGATTATTTCAGGTCTGTTCGACCTGAAATCTGAATCCGTCTCTAAGTCAAAGAGATAGAGCATGATGTCGTCCGAAAAACCGCTTCACACTTTTCGGCATCATGCTCTGGGTTGCGCCCTTCCCTACGCCGCTTCGCGCAATCCGGAAAGACCGATGCCAATGCATGTCGCCCGGAAGTGGGCAGCGGTTCTGGGACAAACGACATGCGTCCGACAAAGACTTTCAGCCAGCCGACACGCGATGTCGGCCGGGGAATGTTACCAAAGATCAAGACCGTCTATCTTGAATGCGGCATTGGATCGTATCACATAGCTGTATATAACGGTGCTGCTCAGGCCATGGGAAACGTTTGCAAATGGACATGATCGACCCCTTCGGTCGCACCATCAGCTATCTGCGCGTGTCGGTCACCGACCGCTGCGATTTTCGCTGTACCTATTGCATGGCCGAGGACATGACCTTCTTGCCCAAGAAGGATCTGTTGTCGCTCGAGGAGCTTGACCGGCTCTGCACCGTTTTCATCGAAAAGGGCGTTAGGAAGCTCAGGCTGACCGGCGGCGAGCCGCTGGTTCGCAAGAACATCATGCATCTGGTGCGCCAGCTGTCGCGGCATCTGGAGAGCGGCGCCCTGGAAGAGCTGACGCTGACCACCAACGGCTCGCAGCTGTCGCGCTTCGCCGCTGAGCTCGCCGATTGCGGCGTCAAGCGCATCAACGTCTCGCTCGACACGCTCGATGCCGAGAAATTCCACCAGATCACCCGCTGGGGCAATCTCGGCAAGGTGATGGAGGGCATCGATGCCGCACAGAAGGCCGGGTTGAAGATTAAGCTCAATGCGGTTGCGCTGCGCGACTTCAACGATGCCGAAATCCCCGAGCTGATGCGCTGGGCGCATGGCCGCGGCATGGATCTCACCCTCATCGAGACGATGCCGATGGGCGAGATCGAGGCCGACCGCACCGACCAGTATCTGCCGCTGTCGCTGCTGCGCGCCTCGCTGGAGCGCCAGTTCACGCTCTCCGATATTCCTTACAAGACCGGCGGCCCGGCCCGGTATGTCCATGTCACGGAGACCGGCGGTCGGCTCGGCTTCATCACGCCGATGACGCATAATTTCTGCGAAAGCTGCAACCGCGTGCGGCTGACCTGCACCGGCACGCTCTATATGTGCCTTGGCCAGGAGGACGCCGCCGACCTCAGGGCGCCGTTGCGCGCCACCGAAGGCAACGAGTTGCTCGGCGAGGCGATCGACGAGGCCATCGGCCGCAAGCCCAAGGGCCATGATTTCGTCATCGACCGCCGCACCAGCCGCCCATCGGTATCTCGGCATATGAGCGTCACCGGCGGCTGATTTTTTCTGCGATTTGGTGCAGGATCACCTTCGGTCATCGACCAAAGGGAGGATCATGAAACGTCCGCAGCGCATCGGCTGGTCGTCGGTGGCCATCTTGTCCCTGTCGACAATCATGGCGGCGACCGCGACGGCCAAGCCCTTCACCTACGTGAATGCGCGGTTCGGCCAGTCCTGCACTTTTCCCGACGATATCTTCAACAAGCCGATGCCCGAGCCGGAAAATGGCGACGGACAGCAATGGCTTAGCGCCGACGGCGCCAGCCTGACCTGTTCCGGCATCTACAACATCGACAACGACACGCCGCAAGGTTTCGTCGTCCAGGAGAAAGCCAGCACCGAACCGGGTTACAAGATCACCTACAGCAAGACCGGCAAGAATTGGGCGGTGCTCTCCGGCACCAAGGACGGCAACATTTTTTACGAACGGCGCCTGTTCGGAAAGGACGACGTCATTCGCACCGTCTGGATCGAATACCCTGCCGCGCTCAAGTCAAAATACGACCCTTTGGTCGGCTCCATCGCCAAGACCCTGCGCGGCCCTTGAGGTCAGCCTGGCCGCACTGAAAATAAAGCGCTTGCGTCGCCTTCCGGCCGATTTACCGCCGGCCTTTTCCAGCCTAGCCTTCGCGCGCGATTATCGCTCTAGGGGGAGTGCACATGCGCACATTCATGCTTTCACTAGCAATGCTTGGGATTGCTTCCGTATCGGCCGCGGCTCAGTCGATCGGCGGCACCTACACCGTCGCCGGCACCAATTTCGACGGCTCGAAATATGACGGCGAGGCAACCATCACGCTGACCAGCGACACGACCTGCACCATCCACTGGGAAACCGGCGGCTCGACCTCGGACGGCATCTGCATGCGTAACGACAATGCATTTTCCGCCGGCTACGCGATGGGCAAGGAGATCGGTCTCGTCGTCTACAAGATCGAGAAGGACGGCTCACTGCACGGGCTCTGGACCATCGCTGGCCAGAACGGCAACGGCACCGAGGTGCTGACGCCGAAGTAAGCCTTCCAAAGCTCGGCAAATCGATCTCACGGGCCACGCAGAAATTCGTGGCCCATTTCTTTGCCGTTGCTGTTTTCCGGCTGCCTGCTAGACGGCTGAATTAAAATAGTCCGGAAACGCCCTTGCCTCTCTCGCCAAATCTGCGCGGCGCGCTGTTCATGATCGTGGCCATGGTCGGCTTCACCTTGAACGACGCGATCACCAAATTCTCGTCGGAATCGATGAACATGGCGCAGGTCATGCTGGTGCGGGGCGCCTTCGCGTCCTTGTTCGTCGGCCTGCTCGCCTGGCGGCGCGGCGCGCTTGCCAATCCGGCGGCCATGCTGCAGCCGATGGTGGCGACGCGCGTCGCGGGCGAAGCCGGCGCCACGGTATCGTTTCTGATCGCGCTTGCGCATTTGCCGATCGCCAACGTCTCGGCCGTGCTGCAGGCGCTCCCGCTGGCGGTGACCATGGGCGCGGCGCTGTTCTTCGGCGAAGGCGTCGGCTGGCGGCGCTGGCTTGCCATTGCCATCGGCTTCACCGGCGTGCTGATCATCGTGCGGCCGGGCTTCGAGGGCTTCAGCGTCTACTCGCTGCTGGCATTGACCAGCGTCGCCTGCTGCGCGGTGCGCGATCTCGCCACCAAGCGGATCCCCGAGGCGATCCCGACCATGCTGGTGTCGACGGCGACCGCGCTTGCCATGACGGTGCTGGGCGCGCTGCTTTTGTCGCCGATGGGCGGCTGGACGCCGATGAGCGGCCGGGCGACCACGCTTCTGGCCTTGGCGGCGGTGCTGGTGCTGATCGGCTATCAGTTCATCATCATGGCGATGCGCTCGGGCGACATCTCCTTCATCGCGCCTTTCCGCTACACGGCGCTGCTCTGGTCGATCCTGCTCGGCCTCGTCATTTTCGGCGATATCCCCGATGCGCCGATGACCGTCGGCGCCGCCATCATCATCGGCTCGGGCCTCTATGCGCTCTACCGCGAGCGCGTCGTCGGCCGGCGGCAACCTGCCGCCGAAAGCGCTGGACCCGACATGGCACCGGACGGCATATAGGCACGATGGACCGAACTGTTGCGGGGATCATTCTGGCCGGAGGCCAGTCGCGCCGGATGGGCGGCGGCGACAAGCCGCTCCTTTCATTGGGCAAAGCCAGGCTGATCGATCGGGTCGCCGCGCGACTGAGGCCGCAGGTCGCCACACTGGGACTCAACGCGAACGGCGATCCGGCGCGATTTGCCGGCATGGGTCTGCCGGTCATCCAAGATACGGTGCCGGGCCATGCCGGCCCGCTCGCAGGCATTCTCACCGGCATCGAATGGGCGGCAAAGCAAACAAGCTGCCGGTGGCTGGTGAGCGCCGCCGGTGACACGCCGTTCTTTCCCGACAACCTCGTCGAGCGCCTGGTGCTGGCAGCGCCCGATCGGCCCGGCACGATCGCCGTCGCCAACTCCGACGGCAGATGGCACCCGACCTTCGCGCTCTGGCCGCTCGGCCTGCGCGACGCCCTGCGCCATTTCCTGGTCGATGAGGACAACCGGCGGGTTTCCGCGTTTATGGAGCGGCACGGCCATGTCGAGGTTGAGTTCCCGATGATCGAGGCCCGCGGCCAAAAGATCGATCCGTTCTTCAACATCAACACACCGGACGACCTTGCGGCGGCGGAGCGTCTGTTGCAAAGCCTCGGGCCATGAGACGCGTATTCGGCATCACCGGCTGGAAGAACTCCGGCAAGACGACCCTGACGGAAAAGCTGGTCACAGAGCTGGTGGCGCGCGGCTGGACGGTGTCGACGGTGAAGCACGCGCACCATGACTTCGACATCGACAAGCCGGGCGCCGACTCCTTCCGCCACCGCCAGGCGGGCGCGACGGAAGTCGCCATCGTCTCCGGCCGGCGCTGGGCGCTGATGCACGAATTGCGCGAGGAGAACGAGCCGACGCTGGACGACATTCTGGCGCGGCTGTCGCCCTCGGACATCGTGCTGGTCGAAGGCTACAAGCGCGAGGCGCATAAGAAGATCGAGGCAAGGCGGCTTGAAGCCAAGGATCGGACGCCGCTTTCGGCCAACGATCCCAACATCGTCGCGGTCGCCGCCGACTTCACGGTCGAAGGCGAAGACCTGCCGGTTTTCGACCTCGACGACACGAAATCGATAGCCGACTTCATCGAGCGCAGCACAGGTCTCGTGGCTCAGACCAAGTAACGCAGCGGCACATCCTGATTGTCGTTTGCCGTTGATTTGCAGTTGCTTTTTTCTCGCAAAGAGTGGGAGTATCCGCCTCAGCGGGCGGTCAAGAAAGCACCGCCCACAAGAGCCGCACGGGACAGCGGCCATGACAATATGAGAGGATTATCATGCGTATTGCACTGCGTATCGCGCTCGCCGCTTCGGCCGCGCTGCTGACACTCGGCGTCGCCCAGGCTCAGGAAAAGACCCTGAGGATCGGCACCGAAGGCGCGTACCCGCCCTTCAACAACCTGACTTCGGACGGCCAGCTGGTCGGCTTCGACATCGATATCGCCAAGGCGCTCTGTGACGAGATGAAGGTGAAATGCACCTTCGTCGCGCAGGATTGGGACGGCATCATCCCGGCGCTCCAGGCCGGCAAGTTCGACGCCATCGTCGCCTCGATGTCGATCACGCCCGAGCGTCAGGAAAAGGTCGACTTCACCCACAAATACTACAACACCCCGTCGGCCATCGCCGTGCCGAAGGATTCACCACTCAAAGGCGTGACCAAGGAAGACCTCGCCGGCAAGACCATCGGCGTCGCCACCACCACCACGCACTACAACTATGCTTCGAAGACCTACACGGACAGCACCATCAAGGGCTATCCGAGCAGCCCCGAGGAACAGGCTGACCTCGCCAATGGCCGTCTCGATGCGATCGAGGACGACATCGTTGTGTTGCAGCAGTGGCTGGATTCGCCGGACGGCGCCTGCTGCAAGATCCTCGGCCAGCCCTCGCCGCAGCCGGTCGAAATCTTCGGACCGGGCGCCGGCATCGCCGTGCGCAAGGGCGAGACCGATCTGGTCAACAAGCTGAATGAAGCGATCGACACCATCCGAAAGAACGGAAAGTACAAGGAAATCAACGACAAATACTTCAAGTTCGACGTCTATGGCGCCGAGTCCTGATCGATAAGCCAAGGGCGGTGAGGCATCCCTCGCCGCCCTTAAATCCTTCCGGGATCGCCACGGAGACACGACCCGTCAATGCCGGCCCAAAGCATTTGGACACTTCTCAGCTGGGGACCGGAGGGCTGGAGTGACGACATTGCCTCTGGCGTTCTGGTCACCATCGCGCTGGCGCTCGCCACACTGCCAATCGGCCTAGTGATCGGCTTTTTCGTCGCCTTTGCCAAGCAGCATGAAGAGCCGTCGCTGCGCCTTGCCGGCAACATCTACACCACGGTCTTTCGCGGGCTGCCGGAACTGGTGACGCTGTTCCTGTTCTTCTTCGGCATGCCGCTTCTGCTGCAATATCTCGTCCGGCTGTTCAATCCGGACGCAACTATCGACGTCAACAGCTTCGTCGCCGGCATGATCGTGCTGGCGCTGATCTTCTCCTCTTACGCCAGCGAGGTCTTCCTCTCCGCGTTCCGCGCCATTCCGAAAGGCCAATATGAGGGTGGCTACGCCATTGGCCTGTCGAAATGGCAGACAATGCGGCTGGTGATCCTGCCGCAGCTGATACGCATCGCTTTTCCGGGTCTCGAAAATTGTTGGCTGAGCCTGCTCAAGGACACCTCGCTGGTTTCGGTCGTCAATCTCGCGGAGACCCTGCGCCAGTCCGGCGTGGCGGCGCGCGTCACCAAGCATTCCTTCCTCTTTTACAGCGTCGCGGCGCTGATCTTCCTGGCGCTGGCCGTCCTGTCGTCGATCGCCACTAGCTACATCCTGCGCTACCTCGGACGGAGGGAAGCGCAATGAGCGTCAGCCAGGCCATCGTCATCGACAAGCCGCCGCCGCAAGCGCGCGGCTGGCCGCGGGTCCGCATCCTCGGCTACGCGCTGGTCGGCATCTGGATGCTGTTCGGCGCCGGCATCGTCGGCTATCTGGTGTATGCCTGGAACGCCGAATTCTTCGCCAGATATGCTCCCGCCTATCTGCAGGGCCTGGGGACCACCCTATCGCTGGTGAGCATTTCGATGGTCGTTGGCGCGCTCCTGTCGCTGCCGGTCGCCTATGGCCGCATGTCGAAGAACCCGACCCTGTCCGCGCTTGCCTATTGCTACGTCTATTTCTTCCGCGGCACGCCGCTGCTCGTGCAGACCTACCTGGTCTATTACGGCATCGGCTCGTTCCGGCCTGAGCTTGAGACGGTCGGGCTGTGGTGGTTCTTCCGCGAGGCCTTCTATTGCGGCGTCTTTGCCTTCTCGCTCAACACCGCCGCCTATCAGGCCGAAATCCTGCGCGGCGCCATTGAAAGCGTGACGCGCGGCCAATGGGAAGGTGCGGCCTCGCTCGGACTGCACAAATTGCAGACGCTGCGCAAGGTGATCATGCCCCAGGCGATCATTGTCGCGCTCAGGCCCTATGGCAACGAGCTCATCCTGATGATCAAGGCCTCCGCGATCGTCGCCATCATCACCGTCTACGACCTGATGGGCAACGCCAAGCTCGCCTACGCGAAATCCTTCGACATCCAGGCCTATATCTGGGTGGCGATCGTCTATCTGGTGATGGTCGAGATCCTGCGCCACGGCGTCGAATGGATCGAGCGCCGCATCACCGTCCATCTGCATCGATAGATTGCGGCCCGGCCGCCTGCACCAGTCGATGCAGCGCTGCGTGCCTTGACGAATTTTTCGCATGGCCTAGACCTTCCGCCACTGGAAACTGTGTTTTGTTGGAAGGCAGGTCTATGGCATCGGTTGCATTTCTCGGTCTTGGCGTCATGGGCTACCCGATGGCCGGGCACCTTAGGAACAAGGGTGGCCATGACGTCACCGTCTACAACCGCACCAAGGCAAGGGCCGAGCAGTGGGTGGCCCAGCATGGCGGCAAACTGGCGCTGACGCCGGCCGATGCGGCCGCGGGCAAGGACTTCGTCTTCTCCTGCGTCGGCAATGACGATGATCTGCGCTCGGTGACCACAGGTGCGGACGGCGCCTTCGCCGCTATGAAGAAGGGCGCCGTCTTCATCGACAACACCACCGCGTCTGCCGAGGTCGCGCGCGAGCTTGACGACGTCGCGCGCAAGGCGGGCTTCTCCTTCCTCGACGCGCCGGTGTCAGGCGGCCAGGCCGGCGCCGAGAACGGTGTGCTGACCGTCATGGTCGGCGGCGAGCAGACCGCCTTCGACAAGGCAAGGCCCGTCATCGACGCCTATGCCCGCATGGTCGGCCTGATGGGGTCAGCCGGCGCTGGCCAGCTCACAAAGATGATCAACCAGATCTGCATCGCGGGCCTCGTCCAGGGCCTGGCCGAAGGCATCCATTTCGGCAAGAAGGCTGGCCTCGACATCGAGAAGGTCGTCGAGGTGATCTCCAAGGGTGCTGCCGGCTCCTGGCAGATGGAAAACCGCCACAAGACAATGAATGCCGGCAAATACGATTTCGGCTTTGCCGTCGATTGGATGCGCAAGGATCTTGGCATCTGCCTGGCGGAGGCCAATCGCAACGGCGCCAAGCTGCCGGTGACGGCATTGGTCGACCAGTTCTACAAGGATGTGCAGGACATGGGCGGCAAGCGCTGGGACACGTCCTCGCTGCTGGCGCGCCTGGAAAGATAGGCGAGAATGCCCCTGCCCGACCCGAGCTGGAGCGCCGACGACATCGTCGCTCATTTGCGTTCGGTCGGCACCGAGGACAACCGGGCGGGCATGACGCGCTTCGGCATCAACACCGCCAGCGCGCTCGGTGTCGGCAATTCACAATTGCGGCCGCTGGCGCGCAAGCTGAAGAAGAACCACGAGCGGTCGCTGCAGCTCTGGAACAGCGGCATCCGCGAAGCGCGGCTGATGGCCGCCTTCACCGGTGAGCCGAAGAAGGTCGATATCGATCAATGCCGGCGCTGGGCCGCGGATTTCGACAGCTGGGAGATCGTCGACACCGTTGCGGACCTGTTTGCCGAAACACCGTTCTGGCGCGAATTGATCGACGAGTTCGCTGGAGACGAACGCGAATTCGTTCGCCGCACCGCCTTTGCCATGTTGGCCTGGAGCGCGGTGCATCTCAAAAAAGAGCCGGACGCGACCTTCCTGGCCTATCTGCCACTGATCGAGAAGCATGCCGGCGATCCGCGCAATTTCGTCCGCAAGGCGGTCAATTGGGCGCTGCGGCAAATCGGCAAACGGTCGATGAGCCTGCACGCCCCTGCCCTTGCGCTGGCGGAAAGATTAGCGGCATCGCCGGACAAGACGGCGCGCTGGATCGGCAAGGATGCGGTGAAGGAACTGACGGATGCCAGACAGCTCGAAAGGCTCGCAGCCGCAAAAGCATGACCTTGCCGGGATTCGGTTCGTCGGGGTGACGCCAGAGACACGTGCCGACTTCGAAAACCTGTTCGAGCAGCCCGGCGCACCGAAATATTGCTGGTGCATGGCCTGGCGCCATTCCACCCGCGAACACATTCAGAACGATGAGAAGAAGCGCATGATGATGGCGCTCATCGACAAAGGCACCCCGGTCGGCATCATCGCTGAGATGGACGGCAGGCCGGTCGGCTGGTGCTCGGTCGCGCCACGTGAGACCTACCGGAAACTTTCAAAGCAGCAGGACGACACCGAAACCGGCATCTGGTCGATCGTCTGCTTCTATGTGCCCAGGGCCCTGCGCGGCGGCGGGCTGGCCTCCGCTTTGCTTGACGCTGCGATCGACCATGCCTTCAGCAAAGGCGCACATACAATCGAGGCCTATCCCGTCGACGAGGCCGCCCCGAGCTACCGCTTCATGGGATTTCGCGACATGTTTACTACAAGGGGCTTCCATGAGACCGGCACCGCCGGTACGCGACGGCATGTGATGCGGCTGGGTCGGTGAGCCCGGACCGGTCACGACGCTTTTACTCGATTCAGCAAATGGACTGGCGGAGGATGGAGCGATCATGAGCAAGCGTTTCAAGTCATGCGCGGCGCTGGCGGCTGCGCTCCTCCTCGCAGCCACTGGAGCCGATGCCGCGGCCGATGTCGCGCATATTGTCTGGAAGGATCTGCGCCCCGCGACGCAAGCGATAGCCGAAGACGCGAACCTGCCGATGATCGCGGCAAAACTGCCTGACCATGGCGAGACCTTGTCGCTCAATCTGCAGGACAAGACGATACAATTAGCCGGATATGCATTGCCGGTCGATCGTGACGGCGACCTCGTCTACCAGTTCTTGCTGGTGCCGTGGACGGGCGCCTGCAGCCACATGCCGACGCCGCCGCCCAATCAGATCGTGCTGGTGACGCCGGCGCATCCCTACAAGATGAAAGAGGCCTACGAGCCGGTCGCAGTCACCGGCGTGCTGAAGCCCGGCATGGAGAAAAGCCAGTTGTTCATCCTCGACGGCGTCTCGATGGTCCAGTCGGGCTACACGGTGCGAAAGGCCGAGGTGGCGAGCGTCGACAGCGTGCCGGACACGGTCACCCTGCCGGTCAACTCGCCGTGGAATTTTCTGAACAAAAAGAAGAATTAGGGCCGATCGGCGCAACCAGCGTCACGCCGCGTTCGCGCCCGATTCCTTGTCCAGCACCATGTAATCGAGCGGAATTTCCGTCGTGTACTTGATCTGCTCCATGGCGAAGGACGACGAGACGTCACGGATCTCGATCTTGGCAATCAGCCGCTTGTAGAAGGCATCGTAAGCGGCGATGTCGGGCACCACCACGCGCAGCAAGTAATCGACGTCGCCGCTCATGCGGTAGAACTCGACCACTTCCGGGAATTCCTGGATGACCTCGGAGAAGCGCCGCAGCCATTCATGGCTGTGCGAGTTGGTGCGGATCGACACGAAGACGGTGACGCGCACATTGACCTTCTCATGGTCGAGGATGGCGACGCGCCGCTTGATGACGCCCTCCTCCTCGAGCTTCTGGATGCGCCGCCAGCATGGCGTGGTCGACAAGCCGACTTTCTTGGCGACATCGGCGACCGCGAGCGTCGCGTCCTCCTGCAAAAGGCGGAGAATTTTTCTATCGAGGCGATCCATGGGAGGCTCCAGGGAATAGTTTGGCTATAATCCCTTTTACCGGAGCCTTTCACAAGAAAGAAATTCTGCCGATGGCGGTAAATGCGAGCGATTTCTTGCAGAATGCCTAATCAATGCGATAGCGGATTTCCGCCCTCAGGAAGGGCAGCAAATCCATTTCAAACCAGGGATTCTTCTTCAGCCAGCCGGTGTTCCGCCACGACGGATGCGGCAGCGGCAGCACTTTCGGCAGCGACGGTCGATCCCATATGGCGCGCCAGTTCCTGACCGTCTCGGTCAGTGACGGCAGCCGCGTCGTGCCCATATGCCATGCCTGCGCATAACTGCCGATGGTCAGCACAAGGTCGATCTGCGGCATCAGCGCCATCAGCTCCGGGCGCCAGGCCGGCGCGCATTCGCGACGCGGCGGCAGGTCGCCGCCCTTGGCATCCTGTCCGGGAAAGCAAAAGCCCATCGGCACGATGGCGAACTTTTCTGTGTCGTAGAACTCGTTGCTGCTGACACCGAGCCAATCTCTCAGCCGGTCTCCCGAAGCGTCGGTGAACGGCATGCCCGAGACATGCACCTTGGTGCCCGGCGCCTGGCCGGCAAGCAGGACCTGCGCTGTGGAGGACGGCCGCAGCACCGGCCGCGGCGCATGCGGCAAAGGCCGGCCAAGCGGCTGGTCGACGCAGATGCGGCAGGCCCGCACCCTTTCGGTGAGGCGCTGCAGCGGTTGTCTCGTATCGGGCGGATTATCCAATTTCTGTCGCTCAGGCCGTCGCGCTCGGCCGGCTTGCAAGTGCCGCATACCAGCGCAGTACGTTCGTGCACTCTTCCGGCACCTTGATACGCGCTGGTTTCATGAAGTCGATGGCGATCATGCCGGTGATGTCGGCGACCGAATAAGCATCGCCGGCGGCGAATTCGCGATCCGCCAGTTCGTCGTCGAGCAGGTGCAGGAATTCGATCGCCTTCGGTTTGTTGGCCTCGCCCCATTCCGGAACTTGCGGCACTTCCCATTCCTTCATCGCCGGATGGATGTGCCGGAAAGCGGCGGCGACGCTGCTCATCAGGTTCAATTCCAAGCGTCTTTGCCACATCTCGACCACGGCCTTGCCGAGCGCGCCCGTGCCGAACAAAGCGGGCTCGGGATGCAATTCCTCGAAATAGCGGCAAATGGCGATCGATTCGCTGATGATGGT
Organism: Mesorhizobium sp. Ca11; assembly: GCF_020165275.1. Lineage (NCBI taxonomy): Bacteria > Pseudomonadati > Pseudomonadota > Alphaproteobacteria > Hyphomicrobiales > Phyllobacteriaceae > Mesorhizobium > Mesorhizobium sp. Ca11. Next base: position 341,879 of record NZ_JAIUHU010000006.1, read on the forward strand.
GCCGTCGTCGAGCTCGAGCACTGGCAGGCGCCGCAGCGGATTGCGCTTAGCCACCTGCTCGCCGCGATGCTCCAGCGCGCCCATGTCGACAGGCACCAGCGGCACCGTCAGCCCCTTCTCGGCGAGGAAGACGCGCACGCGCCGGGGATTGGGGGCGCGGCCGCCATCGAACAGCTTCATTCCATCCTCCAGCTTCTCCACCGGATCATAAGGCGCGGGCCCGCCCATCACCAGAAGCGAACAAATTCGCGCAACGCATCGCCGAACGAGGCCAGCGTGCCATGCTTTCGTTCCACCGGCGCACCGTGATGGCTGTCGCGCCAGTCCTGCGGCTCCGCGAAGGTGCCTGCCCAGATGCCGGCCTTGGCCGCTCTCGCCGCCGCTTCCTGGGTCTCGAAATCGCCGAAGGCAACCGCCCATCCGGCCTGCACCTGGGCCTGGTTTAGGTCGGTATCGCCTGCCTTGCAATCGCCGAGCAGGCGACCATAGCGGTCGCGCTGCCAGCCGCTGCAGACAACAGGCCTGCCGGCGATCAGCCGCACCAGCGATTGCCGCGCCAGCTTGCCGCAGGGATAGTCGGCGCCCGCCTTTCGGCAGGTCTGCTGATATTCCGGAGCGTCGATGCCGCGCATGCGGATGCGCGCGGTCCCGAGCGTGATCGAATCGCCGTCATTGATGATTGCCGTGCCTTGCTCCCTGCTTGTCTCGAACCGATCGAGCCGCGCCGCCACCAGGATGAGCAACCCGAGCAACAGGAAGGCCAGCCCATAGTCCAACAGCTTGCGCCAGTGGCTCCGCGGCGGGCTCGCCACATAGCGTCGGCGCGGTCCTCGCGGCCCGAAACGGCTCATATGGCAAACAGTCTCTTAATCATTCGAACGTAGCTTAACGAACCGGAAGTCGCTGCGCGCAGAAATTGAAGTCTGTATGCCTTTGCAACGCTCGAACACAGCGGATAAGTTTATTGTGGACCGCCGTAAACCGCACCGCAACAGCGATGTGGCGCGCGCGGTGCGCAAGACGCGCGACCGCCTTTCGCAGCAGGCGGGCAGCCTCGATTTCGACCGTGAACTGCTGAAGCTGCATGCGCGCGCCATGGTGGTCAGCGCGGTCGCGATCCCCTTGCTCGTGCTCGCCGTGGCAGCCATCGGCCGGCTGGCGGGCCTGGACAGCCAGATCGCCATCTGGGCCCTGTCGACGCTGCTTTGCTACACGATCGTCGCTTTCATGGCGCGTCGCGTGGAGCGGACCGAGGCGGCCGAACTCGACCCGGTGCAGACACGTCGCGACTTCCTGATCGGCCATTTCCTCTGCGGCCTTGGGTGGGCGTGGTTCGCCTGGTTCGGCTGCGCCACATGCCAGATCGACCAGTTCCATGTGGCCAAGGCCATGGTGCTGCTGATCGCAATGGCGACGACCGCCGTGATGGCCTCCTCGCTTGGCGGCGCGCTGTTCGCGACCTTTGCCATTCCCGTTGCCGTTTATGTCTACACCGTCATGCGCCTGTGGACGCCGATCGAAGCCACGATGGCGGCCTTGCTCATCGCAGCGCTTCCCTTCTTCGGTTACGTCGCGCGTCATCTCAACCAGGCTTCGTTGATGGTGCTGTCCTTCCGCTCGGAGAAGGACGCGCTGATCGCCGAGCTGGAGACGGCGAAATCGATGTCGGACGAGGCGAGGCGGCGGGCCGAGGACGCCAATCTGGCGAAATCGCGTTTCCTCGCCTCGATGAGCCACGAGCTCAGGACGCCGCTCAACGCCATCCTTGGCTTCTCCGAAGTGATGGCCAATGAAGTGCTGGGGCCGATGAACAATCCGACCTACCGCGACTATGCCCATGACGTGCACGAGTCCGGCCAGCACCTGCTCGACCTGATCAACGAGATCCTCGACCTGTCGCGCATCGAGGCCGGCCGCTACCAGCTCAACGAGGAGCCGGTCGTGCTGGTGACCATCGTCGAGGACTGCTGCCATATGATGGAGCTGCGCGCCCGCAACAAGGACATCCGTATCATCCAGGAGTTCGAGGAGACCTTGCCGCGTCTCTTCGCCGACGAGCGCGCCGTCAGGCAGATCACGCTCAATCTTCTGTCCAATTCGATCAAGTTCACCCCATCCGGCGGCGAAGTGCGCGTGCGTGTCGGCTGGACGGCCGGCGGCGGCCAGTACATCTCGGTCAAGGACAACGGCCCGGGCATACCGGAAGAAGAAATCCCGGTGGTGCTTTCCGCCTTCGGCCAAGGCTCGATCGCCATCAAGAGCGCCGAGCAGGGGACCGGCCTCGGCCTGCCGATCGTGCAGGGGCTGCTTGCCATGCATGGCGGCGAGTTCGAGCTTCATTCCAAGCTGCGCGAAGGCACCGAGGCGATCGCCATCTTCCCGTTGAGCCGGGTGATGGAGGAATTGCCGGCCTTGCCGACCAAGACGGTCGCCGCGCGCGGACGCCGCTGATTCGCCGCGCGCTAAAGCCGCACAGCCAGCGCCATGCCCGAGCTGGTCAGTGCCGCGGCCTTGACGATACCGGCGGCGAGAGCAGCCCCTACCCCTTGGCCATGGCTGATCCCGAAATCAAGCAGCGGCCGCAATCCGAGCCTTTCGGCCGCCTTGGCGTGGCCTGGCTCCGGCGTCAGGCCGGCAAGCAGGCAATGATCGAGCGAGCCTGGATTGGCGGCATAAAGGACGGCGGCCGCCGCTGTTGCCGCGAATCCGTCGAGCAGGACGGGAATCTTCTCCACGCGCGCCGCGAGAATGGCGCCGCAGATAGCCGCGAATTCGCGCCCCCCGACCCTGCGCAAAACCTCGAGCGGATCGCCCAGACCCGGGCCATGGAATGCCAGCGCCCGATCGACGACCTCGGCCTTGCGTGCGATCATCGCCGCATTGGCGCCCGAACCCGACCCGACCCAGTCGGCTCCTTCGCCGCCGAACAGGGCGGCGCAAAGCGTGGCGGCGATCGTCGAATTGCCGACCCCGAGATCGCCCAGGCAAAGGAGGTCGGCGCCACCGGCGACCGCTTCCATGCCGAAGGCCATGGTTGCGGCGCAGCCGCGTTCATCGAGCGCGGCCTCCTCGGTGATGTCGCCCGTGGGGATATCCAAGGCGAGGTCGAAGACTTTCAGGCCGAGATCGTTGGCGATGCAGACCTGGTTGATCGCGGCCCCGCCAGCGGCGCAGAGTTCGACTTCATTTGCGGTCGCCGCCACCGGCCGCGGCGAGATGCCGTGCCTGACGGCGCCGTGATTGCCGGCGAAGATCGCCACCAGAGGCCGATTGATCGCCGGCGGCGCGCGCCCGCTCCAGGCAGCAAGCCAGGCCGCGACGTCCTCGACGCGGCCGAGCGATTCCTTCGGCTTTTCGGCTTTGGCGAAAAGCGCCCGGACGCGGGCGCTCGCCGCATCGTCGGCCAGCGGCAGGGCCGCCAGAAGGTTTCGGAAATCGTCGAAAGGCTTAGCAGGCATTATGTCGGTCGCAGTTCGTTGCGGAAGTCGCAGGCGGCATAGCCGCCTTCTCCATCCGGCACAACTGCCTGGCGATGCCGCGAACGCGTCGCCTTGCGGCGCAATGCGGAGGGCTTGCATTGCTCCGGCGGTTGCACCATGTGGAATAAAGGCAAGAGAACAGCATGACCGCCATCGAATCTCCCTGCATCCTGGTCTGTTCGATCGATATGAAAACCGGCTTCTGCTTTGGTTGCGGCCGCACACGCGACGAGATTTCCGCCTGGCTCGCGATGACCCCTGAAACGCGCCGGGCGGTGATGGCCGAACTGCCCGCGCGGCTCAAAACGGTCGAGCGGCGGCCGCGCCGCGAAACCCGGCGTACCCGCATGGCGCGCGAGCGCGGCGTTCTGTGAGAAGAAACCGATGAACCGGTTGTTCTGGATCGTCATGGCGGTGATCGGCGTCGGGGTCGTGCTGCTTATGCTCAACAATTCGGCCGGCCGCACTTTCGGCATGAACAACAATGATTTCGGCCGGCTTATCTGGGTCGGCGTCCTGGTGATGGTGATCGGTGCGAGCCTGCTCCGCTCCGGCCGACCGCTGGGCGGCATGGCGCGCAATCTGGGCGTCTGGGCGGCATTCGTGCTCGTGCTGATCGCCGGCTACCAGTATCGCTACGAGTTGCAGGATGTGGCGAGCCGCGTCACCGCCGGCTTTGTCCCGGGCAGTCCGTTGGCTTTAGGCGTGGAGAATGGCCGCCCGACCGTCACGCTCGACAAAGCCGACAACGGCCATTTCGAAGCCCGCATCCTGGTCAACGGCACGCCGGTGCGCGCCGTGGTCGACACCGGCGCGACCAGCACGGTGCTGACATCCGAAGATGCTCAAGCCGCGGGCTTCAACCCGGCGGCGCTCAGCTACAGCGTGGATGTCGCCACGGCCAATGGCAGGGCGCGCGCTGCGACGGTCAGGACCGACGAGGTAGCGATCGGCGGCATCGTGCGCAAGGACATGTCGGTGATGGTCGCCGCGCCCGGCATGCTTGACCAAAGCCTGCTCGGCATGAACTTCATCGGCTCATTGTCGGGCTTCGACGTGCGCGGCGACCGCATGATCCTGCGGGACTGATGCGTGTCGCGCGGCAGTATGCGGCGCGACACGCATTAGCCGACAGTCAGGCCGCCTCGGCTTCTGCCGCCGCGAAATCGATTGCCAAAAACGCGGTCTTCAGCACCTCCGGCCCGGCGCCGGGTTTGTTCGCGTCGGTGGAGAGGATCTGCCGGAAGCGGCGCGCGCCGGGCAAGCCGTGGAACAGTCCGACCATATGGCGGGTAATGTGGCCCAGTCGCCCGCCCCGCTCGACATGGCGCGCGGCATAGCCGGCCATGGCATCGATCAGCGCCGAATAATCGAAGGCGGCAGGCGTCTCGCCATAGAAGGCGGCATCGATGCCGGTCAGGATCCCCGGCGTATGATAGGCCGCGCGGCCGAGCATCACGCCGTCGACATTGGAAAGATGCGCCGACGCCTCGGCGAGCGACTGGATGCCGCCGTTGATGCCGATGAATTCGTCCGGCTTTCTGGCCTTCAGCCGATAGACGCGCGGGTAATCGAGCGGCGGGATCTCGCGGTTTTCCTTGGGGCTCAGCCCTTCCAGCCAAGCCTTGCGGGCGTGCACCCAGAGCGCGTCGGCGCCGGCGGCGAGCACGCCGTCGGCGAGCATGTCGAGCGCAGGCTCTGGGTCTTGATCGTCGACGCCGATGCGGCATTTGACCGTGACGGGGACTTTCACCGCGGCCTTCATCGCCGCGACGCACTCGGCGACCAAAACCGGCGTCTTCATCAGGCAGGCGCCGAACGTCCCCGACTGGACGCGATCGGACGGACAGCCGACATTGAGGTTGATCTCGTCATAGCCGAAGGCTTCGCCGATCCGCGCTGCCTCGGCGAGCTTTGCGGGATCCGATCCGCCAAGTTGCAGCGCAACCGGATGCTCGACAGCGTCGAAGCCGAGCAGTCTTTCGCGCGCGCCATGTATGACCGCATCCGCCACCACCATCTCGGTGTAAAGCAGCGCGCGGCGCGTCAGCTGACGGTGGAAGAACCGGCAATGCCGGTCCGTCCAGTCCATCATGGGCGCAATGGCTATTCTATGCTCTTGATTTTTCAGCATTTTTTCTTTAGTATCAAATCGTTAGATGGTGCCGAGTGCACACGAATTTACGCCAGAATACGACCCTTTTCGCCACGTTTCGACCTCTCATTGCACACGGAGCGCACACGAAAAATGGCGACCTACACAAAGCTCTCGTCCGGTTCCTGGCGTGTGCAAGTCCGTCGCAAAGGTCGCTACGCCAGCGAGACGTTCCTGCGGAGAGACGACGCACGCCGCTGGGCCACCGAAACCGAGCGCCAAGTTGATCGCGGTGAGACGCCGACCAAGTCCCGTATAGCGCGCCTGAAAACTTTCGGCGAACTCATAGACCTTCATATCGAGGACATGTGCGATGTAGGCAAGTCCCCTCGCCGCTCCAAGGCTGCGGCCCTTGCGATGCTGAAAAGAGATTTGGGGAAGTGCCACGTCGCTGCGCTCGATCGTGAACGGCTTATTCGTTTTGGTCGTGACCGGGCCGCGCAAGGTGCTGGACCGATGACTCTCAGCATTGATATCGGCTTTATAAAACTTGTCCTGTCTCATGCTGCGGCGGTCCACGGGCTACCGGTCAAGGTCGAGCCTGTGGATCTCGCGCGGATCGCACTTAAGCGCCTCGGCCTTGTCGGCAAGGGATGTGAGCGCGACAGGCGGCCTACCCAGGATGAACTCGACAGGCTAATCGCTCACTTCGATTCAAACCCTCTCCAGATAGCGCCGGTCGGCCAGATCATACGGTTCGCCGTTGCAACCGCGATGCGTCAGGAGGAGATTTGCAAGGTTCGTTGGTCCGACGTGGAGAATCGCACGCGAATGCTTCTCATCCGCGACCGGAAAGACCCACGCAACAAGAAAGGCAACAATCAGCGCATCCCTCTGCTCGCGGCAACTGGATACGATGCGTGGGCCATCATTGAGGAACAGCGCTCAAAGCGAAGCAATGACGGTAATCGAATTTTCCCATTCAATCACAAATCAGTCGGGACCGCCTTCCGTCGGGGATGCGCTGTCCTGGGCATCCACGACCTCCATTTCCACGACTTGCGTCATGAGGGCACAAGCCGCCTTTTCGAGGCGGGTTTCACGATTGAACAAGTAGCACTGGTTACCGGACACAAGGACTGGAAGATGTTGAAACGATACACCCATTTGAAGCCTGAAATGCTTCACGATATTCCCACAGCGAGGATGGCGTAGCCCGCGAGACCTGGTCACCTTTTATGGTGTTCGGACGTTGTTGTAAGCAAGCCTGTCGGCGTCCAAGACCGTTGCCGACGCCGGCGTCAAATGATACCCGGCTAGCAAATCTTGGCCGCAAGCCGGGGAGTTAAGCCGGCGAAGGACACGGGTAAAAAGCGTTCTCCGCGATAACGCTGAGCCGCGTCCTTGACTGTTAGGCGCCGACTCGTCCTGGCCCACCGAGCAGAGTGTCGCCGCCACTCCCGCTGTTCATTTACTCATAGCGCTAGATCACTCGCTCCCCTACCGGATATCCACCAGGCGACGGAAACTGAAGGTTGATCTCAGGTTCATGCAGGACGCGGAACCAATTTCGCTTATCGAAGTTAGCAAGCGCTGCTTACGGGGACTCACGCGATGCTCCTTGCCCTGGACGATGCGATCTCGATGGCTGTTTTGGCCGGCAGAGCCACGGATGCGGAAATCTTCGGAGTGATCGACCTCACCAGCAAAATTGAAGTCCGGATCGGCGCCATCAGCTTAGGGCGCGCCATCCAGTTCGTCGCCAATGCCTCGGTGCTTGGATACGACGTTCGCGGTGCAATGGTCTTATATGGGGAACCAGGAGCGCCAAGCTTGAGGACATGGGACTGCGAACACCTTTGGGCGCAATATGGTGGCGCACTTCTTCAGCCATAGCGCGAGGCGGCCTGGAGGACTGGCAATAGCTCTCGCAGAGCTGATCTTACGATCAATGGGGACGAGCCAGGAGGTCTTTAGAAGCGTTATCTCGGCCTGTGCGCCCGGCTGGCCAACGCGCGGTCCTTGGTATCTCAGCCCATAAGCAGCCCGAAGTACCCCCTTGCAAAGCAGTGCTGCTGCTACCGTCCAAAAGCCGGCAATCCACACTGATCTCATGGCAGCGAAAACCCAGGCTGCCACAACTCTGGGTTCGCGAGCACGTCATTACAAAATACGCAAAAAAATATCTTCACTACCTATTTGGCGGCCGCCCCTGTGGGCTCGCAGCCGCCACCGATCGAAACCCGACGGTGCGCGCTTGGAGCTGTCGCATCATCGAGTGGTTCCAAAGACAGGGTCGGCAACGCTCGCGAGAGCCGCAATCTTATCAATTGTGGCTAGAACCGCCTGCGGCTTGCTTTGATGCACCATATGTCCGCCATCCAGGACGATATCCAGCAGCGAGTGGCTTATCTCGGCGTGAAGCCGCAGCGCTTCGGCCTTAGCATCGAACGTCCGAGCGGGCGTCCGGCCAATTCCCGTCTCGCAACGAGATTGTTGTAGAGCGCCAACCCAGCCGTTGCCGCCGGCTTGTTCTGGTCACATCGCGGGTTGACATTCGTGGCTCGCTCGCCATGCTGCATTGCAGCATGAATAATAGCTTTACCGCGTCATCGCGCATCGAATGCCTGGACGGTCTTCGCGCAGCCGCAGCATTGTGGGTGCTGGTCGGACACTGCCTGCTCCTGACTGGCTGGCATCTTCCGGTGCTTGGCGACCCTGCGCTCGGCGTCGATCTTTTCATCATGCTTTCCGGTTTCCTGATGGTGTTCCACTATCAGCTGCGCCAGGACAAGGAGCCTTGGCAAAGGCCTGAAACCTGGCTGAAATTCTGGACGCGGCGCTATTTTCGCATTGCGCCGCTGTTCTACGTCATGTTGCTCTTCGCGCTGGCGCTCGGGCCGTATCTCTATGAGTCAAGGACGGTCATCGATGCCTTCCTGCAGCGCTCGCCCCAGGCGCCCGAACGCTTTCTCGACGGCAGCCTGAAGAACATCGTCGCCCACCTGACATTCCTGTTCGGCCTTTCTCCGAATCTCGCCTACCGGACGCCGCTGCCAGACTGGAGTCTTGGCCTGGAAATGCAGTTCTACGCAGTCTTCCCGGCGCTGATGCTTTTGGTGCGCCGCTTCGACTGGATATGGAGCGCCATACTCGTGGCGGCGATCGGCGGCCTGGCTGTGATGATCCTCAAGTCGCTGTCGATCCATTTCCCGATGCCGTCCTTCCTGCCGCTGAAGATCCAGGTGTTTCTTTGCGGCATGCTGCTGGCGGGCATCCTGGCACAAAGCCAACCGAGGCCACTGCTGCATCTGGCCCTGGCCATGGGGCTTGCTGCGATTCCCTTTGGCGACGGCTACGGGCTTTCGAAATTCCTGATACGTGAAGCGCTGGTGCTGGGCTTCTTTGCCCTTGTCCTCTACCGGATGCTGCCAGGCGTGGCGGGCACGGTGGCGAAAAAGGTCGCCGTGGCGCTGGGCGGCGGTGTCTTTCATGTTCTGGGCGAGCTGTCCTACAGCATCTATCTCATCCACCTTTTGGTGCTGCAGCCGGTCGCGGCATTCGTCATTGCCCGCTACGGCCAGGAGATGGACGCCCCGCTGCGCTTCGCCATCGTGCTGGCGATCGTGCTGCCGGTGGTCTGCCTTCTGTCCTTCGTCACCTACAGGGTCATCGAAATGCCTGGCCAGCAACTCGGCCGCACGGTCCTGCGCTGGTTCGCCCGGAGGAAGAAGCCGGTGCTGAAGCCGAGCCCCGCTGAATGATCAAGGCCGGCATTCGGGTGGACTTCCTCCCGCCGTTCGAAGTCAGCGGGAAGAATCCAGATAATCAATAATTGCCGTTGTAGTACCGGTCGTCGCAGGGCGCGGTGTAGATGCGGCCGTAGCGGTCCTGGTACCGGCAGAGCTGATCGCCGCGGCGCTGCGGCGTGGTCGCTGACCCAACCACCGCGCCGAGCAGAGCGCCGCTGGCCGCACCGATCACGGTGCTCTTGGTGTTGCCGCCAATCGCCTGGCCGACGAGCGCGCCGCCGGCGCCGCCGAGCAATGCGCCGGTGGTGGCCCGCTGCTGGCCTTCGGTTTGCGTCTCGCAGCCGGCGAGCGCCGCGGTCATCACCACCGCGAGAATGGCCTTCTTGATAAACATCACTCGAACTCCTCTGAAGCCCCGAGGACTGACAGGCTGGGGCGAACAAAATTCCGAGTGCGGTCGCATTGCGGCGGAACGGCGGCAGACCCCGCTCACGAAGTGAATCACAGTTTCCCGCCGGTTGAACGCCATGGTTGCCAAATGGGAAAGTTATGCGGGCGATGGTGACCAGCCGCGCGTTCAGTCGATCTTCAAGCGCACCAATACGAAAGCTTGGCTGCGATGGTCCGGATCTGCCTCGATGTGCTGGAGCGACGTAGGTTGCGGAACCGCTATGCCGTCCTCGATCATTCCTGCGACGTGAAAGGCCAGGGCTTCCTCGGCGAGCTCGCGCGCCTCGTCAACAGTGGCGCCGGCCGTGATCAGCCCGGGAAAGTCGGGAAATGACACGCCGTAATCGCTGGCGCCTTCCTGATGGATCAGCCCGAGATATTGCTGCATCTCAGTTTCCCTTGCTGGAGGGCGATCGACCGCTAGTTTAAATTGCCGGCACCAAGGTGCAAGGCAATGGACAAGTTTGCAGAGGGTGGCAATCCGCCTGCGGGGAGGCGAAGGGTTCGCGCCGCGCAATACCTGCGCATGTCGACTGAGTATCAGGCCTACTCGATCGAAAATCAGCGGGATGCCATCCGCGACTATGCGGACCTCATGGGCTACGACATCGTCGCCACCTACGAGGACGCGGGCCGCAGTGGGCTCAACCTCGAAGGCCGCCCCGGCCTTCAGCAGTTGCTGGCCGATGTCGAAATCGGGAGAGCCGATTTCGAGACCGTCGTGGTGTACGACGTAAGCCGATGGGGACGATTCCAGAATATCGATGAGAGCGCCGCATACGAGTATCGATGTCAGATGGCAGGTGTGCGGATCGAGTTCTGCGCTGAACAGTTCGCAAATGACGGCAGCATTGGATCCGATGTGCTCAAGGCGATCAAGCGCAGCATGGCTGCTGAGCACAGTAGAATGCTGTCGCAGAAAGTCTTCATTGGCCAGGCGAGGCTAATCCGGATGGGTTTTCGACAAGGCGGCAAGGCAGGGTTTGGCCTGCGGCGACTGCTTGTCGATCAACATGGGCGTCCCAAAGGCATCCTTTCGTCCTACGAGTACAAGAACCTGCAGACGGATCGCATCGTTCTGATCCACGGACCGCCTGACGAGGTCGCGACTGTACGATGGATCTTCAACCACTTTGTCAGAACACAAAAGTCACAGCTGGAGATTGCCCGAACGCTCAACAAGCGCGGCCTGCTGACCGACCTGGAGCGCCCCTGGACGAGAGAATCTGTCCACTCGCTGCTGACCAACGAGAACTACATTGGCAACAGCGTCTGGAACAGGGGCTCGACCAGGCTGAAGAGCCATCGGGTCCACAATCCTCCCGAACAGTGGCTTCGCGTGGAGAACGTCCTGGAGCCGATCGTCGATCGCAAGCTATTCAGACGCGCGCAGATTTTGCTCAAGACTATCCACCGCCACATGTCCGATCAGGAGATGTTGGACGCCCTCGAGGCGCTGCTGGCACGCCGCGGTGCCCTATCCACCTTCATCATCGACGCCGCACCCGATTGCCCGCCGGCCCAACGATACTCGTGGCGCTTTGGGACCCTCGTCAAAGCCTATGAGCTGATCGGATACCAGGCGCCCAAGAACTACCGCTACATCCACGTCAACCGACGACTGGATACTATGAGGCTGCAGGCGATTCAGGAGTTCTTGGCCGCAGTTGAAGCGCGGGGCGCGGTTGCGGCCTATGAAGCAGGGACAGGCGTCGTCCAGATCAACGAGGAGATCACCGTGGCGATCGCAATAGCGCGCTGCAGAACCTCCTACTTCGGTTATCCACGATGGTTTGTGAAGGCTGATCGGCAACCATTGCCGGACATCTATGTCCTGATCCGGATGAATCCCGGCGACCTCACCATTCGAGACTACCTGATTGCACCGGCCCGTGAGATCGCCGGGAAACGTGATCTGCACGCCAACAACGGAGCGCTTCTGGATTCCTATGTTTTCCCCACATTGATCCCGCTGCTTGCTCTGGCGGAGCGGGTCGCTGTCGAGAGCGCAACATGAGGTCGAAGCGGCTGAGCCGGGAAGCTGCCCACAAGATTCTCCTCAACAACGGCCGCCGACATGCCGGCGCGTTGGCCTCCGATCAGCTACGCCCGAAGATGCGCCGTTCCACTCCCGAGTTCCTTAGGATTTACGACGCCGAGTGCAGGCGCAAGCATGCCTTCATCGCAGAGGTGGAAAAACTGGAGCAACGTTTGGACAGGATCGCCGTGGCGGTACGCCTGATAGCAGGCGACGGGCAGTTCCGCGACCTGTTGGCATCCGAAGGCCTTGCTACGATGCCAAATACATTGGCGCGGAGAATCAGCGGCTCGCCGCCTGCGCAGACCTCATCGCAACCCATCTCCGCCGACGCCAATCCGATTTCAGCCGGCGAGATCTGCCCGGAGGTCCTCAGTCTGCTGAGGGACTGCACCGGGCCCGCGGGGCTTTTCGCATTGCTGCGGACGGTGCTTCCGGTCCGGCAAATAGAGATTGCGCGCTTGATGATTGCCAGGGGGCCGGTCAGTCTCAACTACGTGAAGATGCTCGTCGCCCTCACGCAACGGTCGCTCCTGGTTGAAGATTTCCGTCCGCAACCCGAGCTCGCCAGCCTTCCCGAAGACCGGAGGGCAGAAATTGAGTCCGAGTTGGCCAATCTTAGCCGCGCATTTTTGAATGCGCTCGACCGGCGCGGACCAGCGAGCCTGGAACTCGTCGCCGCCTGCCGCTATTTGGACCGGCTGATGGATAATTCCAGGGTGGTGCGGTATCTGGCACGCAATTTCCCGGGTCATTTCGAAGCGTTTCATAATTTGACGGTTCTCAAATAGACTTTACTCGTCGCGCCAAATCACACGCCGTTCCCATCGTATTTCCTTTAGGCGCCGGAAACGGATGCTCACAAGCTCCTGTCCGTAGGGATGGAAGAGTTCCGCCGACATCCACTCCCGCTTGCCGCAGGCCTGACAACGTACCTTTTCTCGCACCTGGTTTATGGTGACATTGCCGATCACTTGGCGCAGCTCGATCGGTTTGTAATGTCGTGTGATGTGGCAATGGCCGCAGGAGATGCGCGCGATCTGCCCTGCCTCATGGGCATGCATCAGCGTCCAAGCCTGGCCTCGTGGCCACTTTTCGGGTTGTTCCGGCATCCTCTGAAAAGAGGAACATATTCCCATCCAGTCAAGGTGCGTCTTGACTCTTTGTTCTCTTTTCGTTCACTCCTTTGCGAAAGGAGACAGAACCATGAAACCGATGCGTGCGACCGAAACCGAGCAGCCCGAAATCTACGCGACCGTCAGGCGCGAACTGCCTGCCATCCACCGAGCAGCTCAAAAGATGGCAAAGCACCTGCGTGGACTGTCAGATGTCAGCCAGAAGCAGGCGATTACAGAGCTGACGGCCGCTTGGATCATGGCGATCTATCCCGACAGCCTTGACCTGGCGATATCGCTTTCCGATGCGATGCGCGACCAGACCGACATCGATTTGCAGCAAGCCTTCGAAACCAGGCGACGGAAATTGAGCAATTAATGGCTGCCCGCAGCCGTAGCATTCCGCCGCCAACGATGATCGATCGCGATATGCCGCACCAGGTGGCGCTGCCCGACGACATGTGCACGGCACACAATTTCACGCTGATCCGGCGGTTTGTTGAGGAGCAAGGGCTATCTTGCCGGACGCGATCCGTGATCGCGATCTGGGAAGACGGCAAGCAGGAGCAATGGCGACTGCATTGTTTCGCTGATCGCAATGCCGCCGCCGCATTCCTTGACCACTTCGGCGGGATCATGTTCGATCCCAAGCGCGACAGGGAGAATGGACGCGCACGTGGCGCCTGGCGCCGCAAGGGCGTCTATCAGCGAATTTTCGAGATTGGACCGCTCAGTGTGCCGGAGCCTCTCCGCAACTGAACTCAGGCGCGCTCTGGCCGTACCGTTTCAACGGACAACGATCCCGCCGGCAAGGGTCGCAACAACTCTCTCTCCGGTCTCGACAAATCAAGCCACGCTGACCAGTTTTCGGGCTGAAGAATGACCACCTGGCGATTGTGATATGGCGAGACATCCGGCCCGGGATCGGTCGTCAACATGGTGAAGGTGGGCGGCTTGTTGCCGGCCGCTTCCCGCCAGAGCCCGGCGATAGCCAGGAAAGGAGCGCTGTTCAGAGTGAAGCGGTGTTTCGCCTTCGGGTATTTGGTGCCAGTGAATTCGAAGAACGCCGAGGCCGGGACCAGACAGCGTTTGCTGTCGGCGAAACGACGTCCTTCCGATCTGAAGTTGAACACTGGCCCTCCCTTCGGGCCGGCCGGCGGAAACCCAAACGTCATCGACGCAAGTTCAACTCCGTCTTCGGCAGCGAGCATAATCGGCGCCGGATCATTGATGCGGATATCATCAGCTTGGGGAAGATCGAGTTCAGTTTGATGAGCCGGGATCTTCAGCGCCAGCGAAGCCATCATCCGGCAATATTCGGCCCAAGCGACATGCTGCTCATAGTCGTTGCACATGCTGTCCCCACAAAAGGAATACGAACGGGGCCGTCCGTTGCCATGCTAGGCGGATTTTCGCGCGGGCTTTGCGTTTGGCCGCCCCTTGATGCCCTCCGCGGCGAGGCTCTTCTTCAGCACTGCAGCTAGGTCCACCACGTTCTCCCTGGGTTTCGGCGCCGGCTTGGGTGGCTTCTTGCCCTTGCGCTTGGCATCGATCATGGCGATCAGCGCATCCTCATAGGTATCTTCGAATTTCGAGGGGTCGAATTTTGTTGCCTTCTTGTCGATCAGCAGCCCGGCAATTTCGAGCAGATCCTTGTCGTATTTGGGGCTTTTCACGTCGTCGAAGATGCTCTTTTCTGAAATCATCTCGTTGTGGGTTCGCAACTCGGTCAACAGCATTCCTTTGCCGAAGGGCTGGATAATGACTTCCCTGCCCCGCTGGTACAGCACAACACAAGATCGCGCCGCGACCCGCTTCTTGGCCATTGCCTCTCGCAGCACCGAAAACGTCTCAACGGCGGCGCCGTCGGCCGGGACGACGTAATAGGGTTTTTCCAGATACCTCGTGTCGATCTCATCGATCGCGACGAAGCCCTCAATGTCGAGCGTGTGCTGCGACGTGAGCTTCAGCTTTTTGATCTCGTCCGGCTCGATTTCGAGGAAGTCGCCCTTCTCAACCGCGTAGCCCTTGATCTGATCTTCTGAAGGAACGAGGTCGCCGGTTCCTTCGTCGATATAGGCGCTCTTGACCGGCAGGCCGTTTTCGCGGTTCAGAATCTTGAAATGGACCTTCCCCGCCTCAGTGATTGCTCCCACCAGCTTTACGCTGCATGCGACCGATCCGAATTTCAGGAAACCTTTCCAAACGGCGCGCGGCGCTGCCATTTTTCATCCTCCGTTAGGTGAAGAAACACCGGCGCCCGCCGGGGGTTCCGACTTCGTTCAGTTGCCCAGAAATCGATAAGCTTTTTGAGCCTGCCACCCGCGAGGATGGCAGGCTCTCGGACAGTGGGCAGTCCGAGGATAACGCGCCATCTGGCGAGGGTGCGTCACCCGACAACTAAGGTTGCCAGGCGCCTTACGTTCCATCCCCGGGTACGTCTTGCAATGACGCGTGTCGCAGGTTGCCTTCGCCGCGCATGTGTTTCAGTCGCCCTATTAAGCCCGGCCGAACCTATTGCGTAGGGTCGCTTCAGGCCGTTCGGCGCCGAGCCAACGTGTTCCTGCACGCGCTGCCAAGGCCGTTCGCGCATCTCACGGTTGAGTGATGAACACGGCTCGTCAACGGCCACCCAAATAGCCAAATCGACGATCTCCTGCCCTGGGCTTACGCCAACGAGCTCGAACTCGAAGCCGTTGCCTGGCAACAGCGAAATCGTGGTCATTTTAGGCCAGGGCCGACCGCGAGACATTGGAGACTCAGGAGACGACGAGCACCTCCAAGAACCTGATGGCCCGCTTCCAAGCGTCTCACGGCCTTGGCGTCATAGTCGGCAAGTTCGCTGTCAGTAAAAAAATGGCCCGCCTCCGGATATGAATAAACGCTCGTCGGCACCCTCAACCTGGCCGCGCCGTTCGACCACTCGGAGACCTGATCGGAGGGGGCAAAAGGATCAGGGCTAGCAACGTGCACCTGCACGCGGGGTCCGCGGCCAACATTATCCGGGATTTCTGGACGACGTGAGGAGCAGAATCGATAAAGCAGTGATGATTTGCAACATGGCGAACGGCTTCGTAATCGTTACGCTCTCCGGCACGTCTTCCAACCGCCAATTGATGGCACTTCCCCACCGATGTAGATGATCGACAAGGTCGCGCTAGGTGGCGACGAAATGACCCGGATGGCTTAAGCACAGCGGTACCGTACTGGGCTGAAAGTGCAAGCACTCTTTCCGTCAGACTTGAGTTCCCGGCTCCTCTCGAAGGCACCATAGTTGGCAACGCGGGCAGCGGCCGGCTAGATCAACCGAGCCGGTGCTCGTCGTCGATTAGCTCGAGTCTGGATGGGGCAGCGGCACCCCATCGCCACAGAACCAGATTCAAGTCGCCGAGTGCGGCGCCCTTGGCGAAGCTCGGCGCGAGCAGGCCATTATAGCCTTGCGCGACCAGCTCACGGGCAAATCGCTGTGTATGCGCCTCGCCATGGTCTCTCATCTGATCGCGCCATGTTGGATCGGCCAGGACCGCCGCATCGAGACCCATTGCTGCAAGAGCAGTGGGGTCGCCCGCATCGAAGACGGCCTCGATCTCGGCACGATAAGCGACCAGCGTCGTCGGCTGCAGATCGCCTACCTGGTTGGCTTCGCGCAAAGCCGTCAGGACCGAGGTCGACGCATAGAGCGCCGGCATGCCTTTGGGGTTGAAACGTCCTCCATAAAGCTCGGCACCACGTCCCGACATAGGCTCGCGGGCATACACCGGATTGAGAGCACGGTAGAGCCGGCCCGAATAGGCGATAGCGGCGATGGTCAGGCGTAAATCCCCGCATCGACCGCGTCGATGAAGTCGAGAACCTCATCGGCTCGACCTTCCCGCACGAGCTGCATGGCCGTCTGCCCCGAAAATCCCGGCAGCGGCTCGGACCGATACCAGGCATAGGCCATGAGCGCGGAGCCAAATCGCGGCTCGACCTTGTTCACGATTTCCACCATCTCGCGCAGGCGGCGCTGCGTCTTGTCTGAGCGCACCCGCTCCCGGCGCTGGACCGCATCTTTCCCCAGACCAGCGGTACGCGCGATCTCCGCGCTCGTGGTGCGGAAAGCGTCCGCAATCTTCTTCGGTGCGAACAAGCCGTTATCCGCATATCGGGCCAGGCCCATCGCAGCACCTCCGTGCACCGCCAAAAACTATGACGCAATATAGCGTCAGCAATGCTGGCATTCAAGAGCTGCGCCACTTCTCCTCGCGACGATGGCTGTTCCAGCGGTCGAACCTCAACGAGTCTGTGCTCCGCCGGTGGTGCGTGAAGCCATGTCGATGGCATCCGGCGAGATAGACCGCTTCGAGGATGACATGTCTAGACTAAGCAGGGGCAGCAGAGCGACCCAAATTATATCCGTTCCGCGATCCTGCCAGCGGAACGCACGTGGCTCTTCCTCGTTTTTGGCTCTGAAGGGAACCATGAAACGGAGACAGAACGATGAGAAAGCTTTTGTTACCCGTTGTGACAGGCGCGCTTGTCGCCTTGTCTGGCGCAGCTTTTGCCGACACTCCCGTATCAGCCGCTACAAACCTTAATGTTCGCGCCGGTCCAGGCTCGCAATATCCGGTCATCGGCGTGCTGCGGGCAGGCCAGACGGCCACATTGAACGGCTGTCTGCAAAACTCGAAATGGTGCACCATCGCCGAGGCCGGTGGTCAAGGCTGGGTCTATTCCGATTACGTCACCGCAGAATTTGGCGGCAATCGGGTCGTCTTAACCGAGCGGCCGGCCAATTCAGGCATCGCGGTCGTGAAAGCTCCTCGCGATCAGGCTAATGCTGGAGCCGTCGCCGGCGGCGCCACCGGAGCGATCGCCGGCGCTATCATCGGAGGACCGGTAGGCGCTGCTGTGGGCGGCGCCGCGGGGATCGTCGGCGGCGGTGCGGCTGGCACCGTGATCACTCCCCCCGAACAGGTGCGCACCTACATCAGCGCGCATCGGGTCAAGCCTGTTTACCTTCAAGGAAAGGTTGTAACCGGCGCGACCTTGCCTGAGACGGTGGCTCTACAGAAGATCCCGAACTACCGGTACCGGTATGTTTATGTGAACAACCGACCAGTGCTGGTTGAGCCGTCGACGCGCCGCATCGTCTATGTGGAAGGCTGAACGTGCCAATCAGCAGTAAAATCGTGTGACAGCACAGGAGCGGTCTCGACGCCGAGCCGCATGTGCCCGTTGGCCAGACGATGGAGGCCGGGGCCGTCTCAGGATGCTTGTTGGCCCAACGACGCGGCCGCGTTCCCGCTCCCTGAAATCAAGCGCTTCGGCCCCGAGTTGCGGGGCCCGAAGGCGCCGGCTTCCACGCCCGCGGTGTGGTCGCCGGTCTCAGCGGAAAACAGCGGTGCCAGACGGGCCCGAACGGCATCGTGAGCTGGCCGAGCCGAGGATCGCCTCGCAGCTCATCCCCTCGCATTCGAAGTTTGTAGTGCGCGATAGGGATGACGCTCTGCCTGAAATGGGATCGACAGTCATGCCTCGGCGTCGCCCCCTCGACGACCCAGTGTTTGTCCCTTAACCTACCCTCGTCTCTCCGGGACGCTGCTGCGAGGCTTTCATGGAAGAGGGCCGGTCGTTGCCCTAGCGGCCGGCCCGCTTTCTTCGTCCATAACCTGCTATGTTCGCGCCAGCTCGCCACTGGGAGTGCCCTCCTTGACAGTGCCGCGGGCGTAGAGGGTCGGGTCGTCCACACGATTCGGCCTCGTCTGTTTCACACTTGGGTCTTGGGTGGAGTTGGGCTGGTGGACGTTCTCGCAGGGAAATTCCATCTGGGAACGTTTCCCTTTCGGGCGAGTTCGCCCATGAGACCGGCCTCTCCTGGATGCGACTGCACGATGCCTACGCTCAATGAGTCTGCCCAAACGTTTCGGCAGTTGGCCACTTCAGAAGAGTTCCGTCCGAGATTGTGCAAGCGGCTGGACTTGGTGGTCGAACCGACGCTGCCGAAGTCCTTCACTGAATTGCTAGCGGTGCTGGATCAGCAGGAAGCGGAAATGACGAAAACTCTTGGGGACTGATTTCGCTCGGCCCAGCAAGAGCAAAGCCCGCCGCACATAATGAGCGTAGGCGGCGGGCTTTTCTGCGACAGAGAGAGCAGTTACACCTCCGCGGATCGACTGCATCTCCTAAATCGCCAAGCCATCAATTCGTTCCAAGGTGGAACACTTTTTGGCCGCTAGGCCTCGCTGTTGACGACCCAGCAACAGAATTCCTATCCTGACCACCAAGCTGGCGTGCGCTTAGGTGTCCCTAAACTCCTTGGAACAGTGCTGCGGGCCGTGAAGGTCGAGCCAACGATTCGGCCGTCATTCGATTTGATGATGATTGCCAAACACGCTCCGATATGGTGAGAATCAGCCTCATTGCAGCGGCACCCCAACGCCCCCGCGTCTAGTCCCCGTCGCTGCAAGCCCAAGCTCAAGCCCGGCAGGTCCCTGTCGGGCTTTTCTTTTCCATCAATTTTTCCGGAACCAATCCAAGGTTCAGATGTTGCGGCAGACGAGGGAGCTGGAGGGACCCAGCCAATGACAGGTGAGAACCAGACGACATCGCTCGTCAAAAGGCTCGTTGAACAAACCGGCATTACCGAGGCGCAAGCGCATGAACTTGCTCTCCTGATCGGCCTGAATTGGAATTCCCTGATGCGAGAAGCGAAGCTCATTGCGGCTGGGGCAAGGGCCGAGATCGCCCAGAACGGGCCGCTCGTCGAGGATTGACGGCTTAGGGAACGGAATTCCTATCCTCACCACCAGTCCGCCAGCTTGGGAGTCGCTCTCCGTGCGGGCGATTGCGATGGAAGGCACACCAGCGCGGCGCTGTGTGACGCCCGTACTTGCAAGGTCCGCTATAACACCCATTACAAGTATCAGCGTTCCAAACGAGGACGTCACAATGAGCTACTTGATGCTCCGGATCTCGATCGCTCTGACCATGTTTGCCCAACCCGTCCCTCATGCCCTCTTGCCGAAGAAACACCGGCCGGAACAATCGAGCATTCCGCCAGTTTGGGCAGCCCAATCCGCTTGAGGCAGACCACGGCCAACCAAATGGAGCATGTCATGAGATTCCCTCGCTGCACGACGGCTGCGGGCGCCGTTCTTATTTTCGCTAGTTTCCCTGCTCTCGCCCAGACAAACGGAACCCCTGCGCCTCCCCCGGCGACCGAACAGCCTGGCGCCGGGCAGTTGCCGGATGCGAATGGGCAAGCGGGCGGTCCAACGCGTGAAATGATCCGCCAGATGATTGACCAAGCAATCCAGGAGCGGGTGCAGCAGGATCGGAGCTCTGACGTGGCCAACAATCGCCAAGAAGAGGATGACAAAGCTCAGGACAACGCAGATCGTCATGGCGCCCCTTGGCATAAAAACCGCTATGGCGGCCCATCCGGCGAGCACAGGATGGCTGTGCACCATGGCCCGCGTATGATGATGCGCGGCGCCGGAATGCGACTGATGTTCGCGTTTTTGGACACAAATGGCGACGGATCGTTGTCCGAAAACGAGGTTCAGGACGCTGTCGGGCGCATCTTCTCTGCAATCGACCAGAATGGCGATGGGAAGATCGACATGGATGAGATCCAGTCCTTCTTGCACGGCTCCGGCAGCGAAGAGATACAGTAGGTAATCTACCGGCAATCAGGCCAAGACGGCTCTTCGCGAGGCAGTCGTGCCAATCTCGTCATGCCCGAGTTAGTCTAGGTCCTCGCCTGAGCTTCACGTCGAAACCGCCTCCCAATGCCAAAATTCGTTACAATCCCAATATGGCGACCGGACCGGATACGATCGCAAGCCCCAATCCGTCAGGGATGCTGCTCATGAACAGGACGCGAGGTTGGGCGTGGAAGGCGCCTGATAGGGAGAGCGGGGACGCTGGTGCAGGTGCGTAATCCGGATGCATCGGGTGTGAAAACGCAGGATGGTGCCTTCATGTCGTCAGACCTGCCGATCGCCGGATTTGCCGTGATCGAAGCTGCTGACCTGGGCGACGCTATCGACAAAATCTCGCCCGTCCCCTGCGCTGTCGCGCACGGCCTCGTTGAGGTATGGCCATTGGAATGAAACACAGGACAATACCTCAGGGAACGGCTCCAACTGGCAAGCCGGCCTGCTTTCGGCGCCTCTGTAGCCAGAAAATCAGACCGAACAGGCAAAGCGCGGGAAGCACGAACCAGTAGCGCGATGGACGGTCGTTTGGCACCATGACCCCGGTGATTTCGTCACCGGGCTGCAGCCCGAACTTCGCCGTCTGGCTTCCGAGCCGCACGATGCCGACCGTCATGCTATCACCCAGCTCACTGACGCTCAGTCCTGCGCTCTCCAGCCGCTCCGTGGCATTCTTGCCTTCGCCGAGATCGAGCCTGACCAGCTTCTCGATCTCGTCCCCATTGATGTTGACCGTCTTCAACCTGAGGCGAACCGCCTGCCCCGCCGGCGTCGCATCAACAGTCTGGTTCAACTGCGACACGGGTTTTTCAACAAAAGGCTCATCGACCAGATCGAGCCAGTAGCCGGGCCTGAACAGCGTGAAGCAGATCAGCAAGAGGGCTATGGCCTCGTACCAGCGATTTCGAACAAGGAACCAGTTCTGCGTCGCTGCAACGAAGGCGATCATCGCCAGCGCGGATGTGCCTACGACGAGGACAAAATCCAGCGGGCCCTGCAGGTCGATCATAAGCAGGCCATTGTTGAAGATGAAGATGAACGGCAACAGCCCCGTCCTGATTTCGTACTTGAATCCCTGAAAGCCAGTCTTCACCGGATCGGCGCCCGAAATCGCGGCGGCTGCATACGCAGCAAGACCGACAGGGGCCGTCACGTCGGCCATCAGTCCGAAATAGAAGACAAAAAGGTGCACCGCCACCAGCGGCACGGCCAGGTCGTTCTGCGCCGCGAGATTGACCATCACCGGGGCCATCAGCGTCGCCACGACGACATAGCTGGCCGTAGTCGGCATGCCCATTCCCAGAATGAGGCAGATAACGGCGGTGAACAGCAGCATGATCATGAAGCTGCCGGCCGAGATGAATTCGACAAGCTCGGTCATTACCAGACCGACGCCGGTCAGGAGCACCGTGCCGACGATGATGCCGGCCGTTGCCGTGGCGATGCCGACCGTGGTCATGTTGCGTGCGGCCGCCGACAGCCCCTCGATGAGATCGACGAAGCCTTCCCGCCAACGCGGCGCAAGCTGACGCTCCCCGCGGAAGAACGCCGTCAAGGGCGCTGCGTGACGACCAGCGCCATCAGCGCGGCGGAACCCCAGAAGGCGGAGAGGCCTGGCGAAAGCTCTTCCACCATCAGGCACCAGATGAGGAGCACGACGGGCAGCAGGAAATGCAGCCCGGTTCGTGCCGTCTCGCCGAAATGGGGTATTTCCCGAATGTCGCCTTTGAGGCTCTCCAGGGGCAGGTCGGGATACTTCGCCCTGTAGGCGACGAGAACGACGTAACTGCTTGTGCTTCCCTTCCCCGGACGGTCAGCCTAAACTAGCGACCGAGTGGCAGTTTTGACACTGACATCAGTTCAGCCTCGTCCCTGACCCCTGCCAGATAGTTGGCCAGAAGGCGAGATGCGAGGGCTTCGCGTCGCTCGGGAGACTGATGTTCGACCTTCAATTTGTCGAACACGCGACCGAGCAACGCCAGGTCCGAAGAATTGAAGACGCCAGCTTCTCGGGCTCTTTGATGAATTGGCACGAGACCCTCCCAAATCGGATGATCCCTCAAACGCGGTCAAACTCGCCATTGATTGCGCCCCTTGTCAACAAAAGAAAAAGCCCGCCGGCAGAGGCCCATGGGCAGGTCTGGAGTAGCCTGGGTGCGCAAAGTGCAACGTACGCGGCAGGCCGATCCACGGAACAACAAAGCGCGTGTGTCGTTCCCGAAATAGGTGAGCCTCACGCCTCGGTCGCACTACTCCTGAGACAATGGTCTTGCCGGGCAACTCATAAATCGGGACCGGAAACATCTTCCGAAGGTATTCGCCGCGTAGCTGGCGAGCATAGTCCCGTCATCTCCAGTGCGCGGATGTCCACGGTCACCTGCGATCGCCTTGGGCACCCGCAATAGCCATGGGTGCTCGATACTGGCAGTCGTAGATTTCGAAAAGATCGTCGAGCGATCTCTGCTCGCGAGATGCGGTCATCGAATTTTTGTTTCGCTTGGGAACTTTCCGGCTCGTCGGCGATTGAGGGTCGCCGCAGGGGGACTTCAGATTTGGACTGCTTCAGTAAGCTTGAGGGGCTGATCGAGGGCGGCGGCGCCAACCTGGTTGCGGAGTCACGCGCGCTGCTTGCTCAAATCAAAGGCAAGTCGCACGAACTGGCTGAAGCCGTGGATGAATTCCTGCTTGACATGATGACGCTTGAATTTCTGCTCGAAGCCGAGCGGGAGGCATTCCATAGTTCGGCACGAAGACTGGCACGCATGCGCCTGACGATGGTGAAGCTGCTCTCGAACTAGCGACTGTCCGCCCCGGCCGAGCCTTGCGGGTTGCCGAGCGGGATCTGGGTGGTGCAGCCGCTGCCTCGGTCCGCAAGCACCTGAAGTCTGAAGGGGCGCAGGCAGTAATCCCGGGGCGATCAAACCGCAAGGCAAGGATCAGCTACGATGAGACCCGATACAAGGGCCGATGGCGTATCGAAGCTGCCTTCTGCAGGCTCAAGGATTTCCGCCGCATCGCAACCCGCTACGACAAGCTCGCAAGGAATTTTCTCTCCGCCGTCGCATTCGCAACGCTCATCGCATTCTGGGTCTGACCGATCACGCTCTTCTCGTACAAGTAGAGCTCGAAGCGTCAAACGTTGGAAGTTTCAGAGCCAGTCTCAAAACCATTGTCGGACAAAAGCCGCTCAATCTTACCCAGTCGATCGATAACATCGAGCAAAACGCTCACACTCTCCTGGCTCGCGACACCTTCGGATCGGCGAATTTCACTGATGACCTCGGAGAGACGGTTGCGCACGCTTTTGCCACCCGCAGAGAGCCCCGACTCCATCTCGATCAAGTCGATCCGACCAATCAGGTCGCTTACCGGGTCAGCGGCGCCAACTGGCACTTCTCTGAGCTATTTTCTTGAACATTGATCCTCACGAGACCGCCCGATAGGCAGAGAATGTGCCTTCTCGGAACTGAAGGCAAGATCAGCCCTCTAGGTTGATTGAGTCTGAACCCTAGCACCCGCGCCGCCCCCCGTGCCCCCGCCCTCACAACTCGGCCTTGCCGACCACCACGCGGTGGCTTGGAGCGTTCTCACCGCTGGCCCGGGTATCGGAGATGATGCGCATGCCCTTGGCCTGGACTCTGGAGCGAGATGATCTCGCCGGAGAATTCCTGCTTCCTGTCAGCCGGCGAATCGCGGCTCCGGCACGCCGCGCACCCCGACGTCGAGCGCCAGCAGCGAGCCGGCCAGCGGCTGAGCCCGCAGGTCGGCCTCGCTGGAATCCCAGATGGCGGTGGTGACATAGAGCGTCCCAAGGTCCGGGCCGCCGAACATGCAGCTCGATGGACGCTGCACCGGCAGTTCGACGACCCGGTCGATCGAGCCGTCCGGCGCATAACGTATCAGGCGCCAGCCGTCCCATTGCGCGTTCCACAGATAGCCATGCTCGTCGATCGTCGAACCGTCAGGCGTTCCCGGCTGCTCGGCGGTCGACGCGAAGAGCCGGCGATTGGCGATGGTCCCAGCGTTGTGATCGTAATCGTAAGCGTAGATCGCGTTATCCGGCGTATCGGCAAAATAGAAGATGCTGTTGTCGAGGCTCCAGACCAACGAATTGGAGATGCAGATTCCGCCCGCCAGGCGCGTCACCTGCAAGTCGGGATCGAGCCGATAAAGCGACGCGCTGTGGTCCTTGAGGTTGTCGTCCATCGTGCCGGCCCAGAATCGGCCCTTGCGGTCGCATTTGCCGTCGTTGAAGCGGTTGGTGGGGATGTGCGCTTCGGGCCTGGCGATCCAATCGATCTTTTCGGTAGCTGGATCGAAGAAGGCCAGTCCGCTTTCGAAGGCACAGACCAGCCCGCCTCTTTCGCGCAGCGCGTAAGAGCCAATGCGCTCGGGGAAGTGCCATTCGCGAATCTGACCGGTGGCGTGGTCGAAGCGGCGCAGCCGCTTGCTCTCTATATCGACCCAATAGAGCGCCTGCTCGGCCACATCCCAGACCGGAACCTCGCCAAGTTTGTCGCGTGAGCGGAAGACTTCCGTGACGCTGATCATGCCGCATCCTCTGTCGCACTGCACGATAGTGCCATGGAAATCTCGGTCCCCTGCCCTGGCGCAAGCACCGTCAGGCCACCGAAATCCGGCAGGTTGTGGCCGTTGGCCGAGTGGCTCATCGGCTCGAAGCAGAAGAAGTCCTCGCGGTAGGTCGGATCGAACTGCGTGTCGGAGAGGAAGATGAAATAGCGCGACAGCGCAGGCGCGGTTTCGATGCCGAGCCCCATGCGCTGTTCAGGCCAGGCGATGGACGCCGCGCCATCCCAACCCTCGAAACCGTTGTTGATCCATTGCCGTGCCACCTTTTTGGGTTGGCTGAAATCCAGGTTCTCGGGAATGGCGATGCGGGCGTCCGGGAGCCAGCCGGCCTTCTCCGTCCAATAAGAGACGGCCGGCGCCTGGAGGGTCGTTGCCGGCGTCAGCGGAAAATAGGGATGCCAGCCGAGCCCGAACGGCATCGGCCGCTGGCAGAGATTTGTCACGCCAAGAATCGCCCTGAAGCTCACCCCTTCGCATTTGAAGCGTTGCGTGGCGCGATAGCGATAAGGTTCTCCCTGAAATTCGAACGACAGCGATGCCTCGGCGTCGCCGCGATCCTCGACGGTCCAGTCGCCAAGCCAGCCATCGCCGTGCAGGTAGTGCTTGTCCCAAGGCGTGTTGGGCTTCAGACGATATTCGGTCCGATCGAACAGAAAACGATTGCCTTCGACCCTGTTGCCGAACGGGACGAGCGGAAAACAACCGGCGTTCAGCGGATCGCGATCCGAACCTTCTGGTGGGGGGCGCAGCAGCGCTTGCCAGCCGTCGCCAAGATCGACCTCCAGCCGCCAGATACTCCCGCCTTGCGTCGAGAGCACGCAGCGAAGTCGGTCGCTGGCGATCTCGATATCGGTCATGGTCAGCCCTTGATGCCGGTCGCGGCGATGCCGCGCACGAAGTGTCGCTGCAAGGCGAGAAAGAAGAGTGCCGTCGGCAGCGTCGCCACGACGGCAGAGGCCATCAACACGCTCTGCTTCATCGACATGCCGGCGCCGCCGACCAATGTCGCCAGCCCGACCGGAAGCGTGCGGGTCTCGTCGGAATTGGTGGCGATCAGCGGCCAGAAGAAATTGTTCCAGCTGGCGACGAAGGTGAAGATCGCGACGGTGGCAAGGCCGGGCTTGGTAAGCGGCAAGAGGATGCGCCAGAAGAAGCCGAAGCGGCCGCAGCCATCCATGATGGCGGCATCCTCCAGTTCGCGCGGCACGGCCTGGAAGAACTGGGTCAGCAGGAAGACACCGAAGGCGTTGGCCGATGCCGGCACGGTCAGGCTGAAGATGCTGTCGACCAGGCCGTAGCTATTCAGGCCAAGGAACAGCGGCACGAAGAGGAGTTCATAGGGCAGCAGGAAGGTCGCGAAGATCACGCCCATGACGACGCGGCGGCCAGGGAACTGCATGCGCGCCAGCGGATAGGCCGCCAAGGCATCGACGGCCAAGGTCAGCACGGTGGTGAGAATGCCGACGACGGCCGAGTTGCGGAACCAGGTCAGCATGGGGAAGCGCTGAAACAGCGCGCCATAAGCCTCCAATGTCGGCGCGTCCGGGATCCAGGCGGGCGGATAAGCGTAGATCTCGCTTTCCGGCTTGATCGACGTGACCAGCATCCACAGGATCGGCGCGCCCCAGAGGGCTGTCACGACGATCATCAGCACATAGGCGAGCGAGCGCCCGCCAAGCGATTTTCCGGCACGATTGGAGCGCTGGTCCTGCATCAGATCGCCTTCATCAGCTTCATCTGGGCGAGCGAGAAGAGCAGCGTGATTAAAAGCAGCACCACGCCCGCGGCGGCGGCCGGACCCATCTCGAAATTCTGGAACGCGGTGAGATAGATATATTGCACGATGACGAAGGTGCTCGCCTCCGGCCCGCCCTGCGTCATCACATAAGCCTGGCCGAAGACGCGCCAGCCATTGATTATGGTGAGCGCGGTGACCAGCGCCATGGCCGGCCGCAGCAAAGGCAAGGTGATGTAGACGAAGCGCTGCCAGGGGCCGGCGCCGTCGAGCGTGGCGGCATCATGCAATTCCTCGGAAATATCCTGCAGCGCCGCCAGGAAAATGATCATGTTGGTGTTGACGGTCCACCAGATGGTCGTGATGGCCAAAGCCGGCATGGACCAGTGCGGGTCCTTGAGCCAGGCGATCGGCTCGATGCCGATGGTGGTGAGGTAATAGTTGACGAGGCCGGTGCCCTTGTCGAACAGCCAACCCCACAGGATGCCGACGGTCGAGACCATGACGACATAGGGAAGGAACACCACCGTCCTCACGAAAGCGGTGCCCTTGAGCTTCTGGTCGAGCAGCATAGCCAAAGCCAGGCCGAGCACGACCATCGGGATCGCCGTCAGGAAGACAAAGTAGAAGGTGTTCCTGATTGCGGTCAGGAACAGCGGATCGGCGAAGATCTGCCGGTAATTGTCGAGCCCGATGAATTCCGGCGCGCCGAGGATATCCCAGCGCATGAAGCTGATGCCGATGGCGGCCAGCGTCGGCAAAAGCATGAAGGCGATGAACAGCGCCAGATAGGGCGACAGGAAGAGATAAGCGGCAAGCGTCATGCCGCTGCACACCGCCCCTCCCTCCTGCGCCGATGCGCGGCGGGCCCTGGAGCGGCCCGCCGGGTGTGATGCCAGCGATGTCATCAGCCCTTCTTCAGCTGCGCGTCGAGACCTTCCTTCATCGCCTTCAAGGCGTCCGGAACTGGCTTGGAGCCGCTGAGCGCGGCCTGCAGGTTGGTGACCAGCGGCGTCGGCTTGTCGAAAGAGAAGACCGAGAGATATTGCGGGATCAGCGGCTCGTAGACGATGTTGGGCAGGTCGTCGACGAAGGACTTGAAATATTTGTACTGCTCGGTGCCGGTGAAGGCCGCGCTTTCACGCACCGCCTTGCTCTGCGGGATGATGCCGACGGTGGTGGCGGGTGCCGCGAAATTGTCGAAGAACCACTTCATGAAGGTGCCGTCGGCGGCGAGCTTGTCGTCGCTTTTCTGCTTCGACACCGCCATGCAATGCGAGTTCGCCCAGACGGCCGCCTTCCGGCCAAACACCGGCAATTGCGCGGTCATGAAATTCATCTTCTGCGCCATGCGCAGATTGACTTCCCAGGGGCCGATGAACTTCATGGCGACCTGCTTCGAGGCAAAGGCGTCCTCGCCCTTGTTGCCGCCGACCTCGGGATTGGTCACGCCATGCACGTTGATCAGGTCGACGAGATATTGCAACGCCTTCTGCGAGGCCTCGCTGTCAACCGCGGCCAGGCCCTTGTCGTCAAGGAAGGTGCCGCCGAACTGGTACATCAGGCTGAACCAGATCCAGCGCGCTGTCGCCCAGGTGTTCGGCAATTCGAAGCCGTAACGCGTGACCTTGCCGCTGCCGTCCTTGACCGTCAGCTTCTTTGCCCATTCGAGGAATTCCTCGCCGGTCTTCGGCGGCTTGGCCGGATCGAGGCCCGCCTCCTGCACCATGTCGACATTGTAATAGAAGCCGAGCGGATGCACGTCGAGCGGCGCGGCATAGACCTTGCCGTCGAAGGTCACGCCGGTGCGGCCGGCATCCGGAACCTGCGACAGGTCGAGACCGGACGAAGCGACGACGTCGTCGATCGGCCGGATGACCTTGCGCGTGGCGAATTCCGGCAGCTCGGTGATGTGGAAGAGCACCAGGTCCGGCGCACGACCGCCGGCCGAGGAGACCACCCATTTGGAAAATAAGGTGTCCCAGTCATAGCCGGTCGGCTCGACGATGACGCCCTTGCCGCCCTTGTTGAAGGTGTCGATGACGCCGTTGAGCGCGGTGGTGTTGTCGGCGCCGGTCCAGCCATGCCAGAGCGTCACCTTCTCGTCCGCGGCGAAGGCGCCGCGCGGCAACGCGCCCGCCAGCGCAGCACTTGCACCAAGCGCAAGCGCTTGCCGGCGTGTCAGCAGGGATTTCGCGAAGACATCATTTGCCATGGTTTCCTCCCATTATGGCTTGTGTGTCAGGGGTGGTGAAGCACGCTTAGGCCGCCATCCGCGACAAGGCAGGCGGCGTTGATGAAGGGGCATTCGTCGGAGACGAGAAAGACCGCCGCCATGGCGATCTCCTCAGGCGTGGCGATCCGCCCGCCCGGATGCAGCGCCAGCGTCTTGGCGCGCGCGGCCTCCGGATCGTCGAAGCTGTTCCAGTAGTCGACGACCTTCTGGGTGGCGACATAACCGGGCGCCAGCGCGTTCACGCGGATATTGCCGCCGGCATATTCGATCGCCAGCGATTTGGTCAGGCCAAGCAGAGCATGCTTGGCGACGGGATAGGGAAAGGTGTGCGGGATGATGGTGAAGGCGTGGGTGGAGGCGATGTTGAGGATCACGCCGCCGCCCTGCCCGATTATCCCCGGCAGCGCCGCCTTGGCGCAGTGCCAGGCGCCTTTCACATTGACGTCAAGATTGCGCGTCCAGTCGTCCTCGGTGGCTTCAAGCGGCGTCGAGAACACGTTCATGCCGGCATTGTTGATGACGGTGTTGATCGGGCCGATGGCCTTCGTCGCCGCCGCCATGGCGGCCTCGATTGCCTTGGCATCAGCGATATCGGCTGCGGCATGCGCGACGTCGCCCAAGCGTGCAGCGCTTTCGACGAGAATGTCCGCGTCGCGATCGACCAGGAACAGCCCGGCCTCCTCCCGCAGACAGGCCTCGGCGATGGCGTAGCCGATGCCTTGCGCGGCGCCGGTGAGGAAGATCCGTTTTCCCTTAAGACGTCCCATCAGCGCCGCCCCAATGCCGAAGAACGCAGATTGTCGAGGAGCACGGCCAGAAGCAGGATCACGCCTCTGACGATGTATTGGTAGAAGGCCGGGATGTTGAGCAGGTTCATGGCGTTTTCGGCGATGCCCATGATCAGCACGCCGACGATGACGCCCGACATCGTCGCCCTGCCGCCGGCAAGCGAGACGCCGCCGAGCACGCAGGCCGAGATCACCGACAGTTCCAAGCCCACCGCGGCGTTGGGCTGGCCGGAGGTGATGCGCGAGGCAAGCAGGATGCCGGCGATGCCGCAGACCACGCCCTGGAGCGTGAAGATCCAGATGCGCGTCCGGTCGACATTGACGCCGGCAAGTCGCGAAGCTTCCGGGTTGCCGCCAATGGCGAGCGTGTTCTTGCCAAAGACGGTGCTGTTGAGCACAAAGCCGAAAATGGCGAAGAGCACCGCCAGCACCCAGATCGGCGTCGGTATGCCGAGCAGCTTCGAGAGGGCCAGCTGGTAGAAGTCAGGGCTGTTGATGCCGACGGCGCGGCCATCCGACGAGATCAGCGCGAAACCGCGTACGATCTGCATGGTGGCGAGAGTGGTGATCAGGGCGTTGATGCGGAATTTGGCGATGACGACGCCATTGACCCAGCCGACGACCGCGCCGCAGGCGATGGCTGCGACGAGGCCAAGCAGGATCGAGCCGGTTGTGTTCGAGGCCATCACCGCGACCATGCCGGCAAAGGCGACGATGGAGCCGACCGACAGGTCGAAGTCGCGCGCAGCGAGGCAGAACATCATCGTGCAGGCAACGATGCCGACGGTGACCACGGACTGAAGCAGGCCGAGCATGTTGCGGTCGGTGAGGAAGTTCGGCACGAGCAGCGACACCAGCGCGAAGGCGACGATGAAGATGACGACGAGGCCTTGTTCGCCGAGCAGGATCTTCTTCAGCCGACTGGTCATTGGAAGCCTCAGGATGCGATCGCGTCGGGGGTTTTCTTGTCGGGGAGCGCCGCGGCCAGGATCGCCTTTTCGGCGAATTGGTCGCGCGCGAGCTCGGCGCTGATGCGCCCGCCGCACATCACCAGGATGCGGTCGCAAATGCCCATCGCTTCCGGCAGCTCGGAGGAGACGACGACGATCGCCATGCCCTCCTCGGCCAGTTGATAGAGCAGCTCGTAGATCTCCGATTTGGCGCCGACATCGATGCCGCGTGTCGGCTCGTCGACGATCAGCACGCGGATGTCCTGCTCCGACAGCCAGCGGCCGAGGATGACTTTCTGCTGGTTGCCGCCTGAGAGATTGACGATGTCCTGCTTGCGCGACGGCGTGCGCACCTTGAGCTTCTTGATGAAGGTTTCGGCGGTCGTGATCTCGCTAGTCCGGCTAAGCACGCCGAAGCGCGTGTGATGGCGCCTGGACGAGATGTTGATGTTCTCCTCGATCGAGCGACCTTGGATGATGCCGTCATGCTTGCGGTCCTCCGAGCACAGCACGATGCCGGCCCTGATTGCGTCATGCGGGCTGGCGGCGGCAACCGTCTTGCCGTCGACCATGATCGTGCCGCCCGAACGCGGATCGGCGCCGAAGACCAGCCGCATCAGTTCGGATCGGCCGGCGCCGATGAGGCCGAAGAAGCCGACGATCTCGCCGGCGCGGGCTTCGAAGCTTGCCGGCGTGCGCAGCCTGGTGCCGCTCAGATTGTCGACCTTGAGGCGAACCTCTCCCGCCTTGCGCGACCGAAAACCCCAGATGTCGGAAATCTCGCGACCGACCATTTCGGCCACGACCTGGTCGCGCGTGACATCCTTCAGCGATTGATGATGCGCGGCAAGCTTGCCGTCGCGCAGCACCGTCAGGCTGTCGCAGAGCCGGAACACCTCGTCGAGGCGGTGCGAGACATAGATGATGACCTTGCCCTCGCTGCGCAGCCGGTCGATCAGCTTAAACAGGATCTCGCTTTCGCGCGAGGACAGCGACGAGGTCGGCTCGTCGAGCGCGATCACGCGGGCGTCGAGCATCACCGCCTTGGCGATCTCGACCATCTGGCGCTCGCCGATCGAGAGCGTCTTGACCTTGCGGCGCATGTCGATATCGATGCCGGCCGATTTCAACTTGGCGCCGACATCGTCGAGCATGCGGCGGCGGGCGATCACGCCGGCGCTTGCCGGAAAGCGTCCGAGGCTGAGATTCTCGGCGACGCTCAGCTCAGGCACCAGCTGCAATTCCTGGTGGATGACGATAACGCCATTGTCGAAGGCATTCCTGGTCGAGGCATAGGCCTGGACCTTGCCGTCGATGCTTATCTCGCCGGCATCGGCATGCTGGTCGCCGGACAGGATCTTGATGAGGGTGGATTTGCCGGCGCCGTTCTCACCCATCAACCCGTGCACGGCGCCCTTTTCGACGCCGAACGACACATCGGACAGAGCCCTGACGCCCGGATAGGTTTTGGTGACGTTGGAGAATTCGAGAAAGGACACGGGGCTTCGATCCTTCTTGAGCATGCCAACAGGCGGCGGCATCAAGCCGCCGCCTATTTGTACAGGGAGGACTATTCGATGCCGAGGTCCTTGCGCACCTTCTGATAATCGTCGCGCTTGGCCAGCGCGCCGGCGGTCAGCGTCAGCTTCGCCGGCTCCTTGTTGTTGGCGATCCAATCATACATGTCGAGCGCCGTCTCGTAGCCGTGGCGCTTGGGCGAGATGATCACCGTGCCGACGAAGCCGGTGGCGGCGGGCTTCTTGAACTCGTTGATCGCCGATTCCGCGCCGCCGATGCCGACGCCGATCATGCCGTCCGCCGGAATGCCGACGCTTTCGGAAGCGCGCACGGCGCCCAGCACCGCCTCGTCATTGAGGCCGAAGGCAATCCACTTCTTGATGTCGGCATGGGCGTTGAGCACCACGGTCGCGGCGTTGAGCGCGGCTTCCGTGTCGGTCTTGGCCTGCGGCGCGTCGAAGATATTTTCGGCCTTGAAGCCGGCGGCCTTCAGCACCGAGATCGCGCCTTCGACGCGGTCGACGGCGGTCGGCAGCTGGTCATACGAAACGCGGATCGCGCCGACCTCGTCCATCTTCCAGCCGCGCGCCTTCATCTCGTCGACGATGGCCTGCCCCACCGCCTCGCCGATCTTGGTGGCGGAAATGCCCATATGCGGGACGTCTTCCAGCGGCTTGCCGTCGGCGCCGACGAGGCGGTCGTCGACCGTCATCAGCTTGAGATTGTTGGCGGCTGCCTTAGCGACGATGCCGGGGCCGAGCTTCACATCCGGCGTGCAGACGACGAAGCCTTGCGCTCCTTGAGCGCCCAGATTGTCGATCGCCGACATCAGCTTCTCGCCGTCCTCAGCGCCGATCTTGACGAGAGTAAAACCCTTTTCCTTGGCGGCTTGGTCGGCGAACTTCCATTCGTCCTGGAACCAGGGCTCCTCCGGCTGTTTGACGATGAAGCCGATCTTGGTGTCCTGAGCGTAGGCCGACGCGATCGTGGTGACCGACAAGACGGCGAGAGCACCCGCGACGAGCGCGGTTTTCAAAAGTCGCATGATTACCTCCCAGCAAACAGCCGGGCGCTCAGCCCGGATCGGTCGTGTGTAATCAATTTTATCATACCCGTCAATTGATCTGGTATGATAAATGAGATAGGTAGTCCGACAAGTAGTCGCTGGCGCAAATCACTCGCATCCGCTAAGGCCGGACCAAATGCGCGCAAACCGAACGGTTCGCTGCCTTGGAGGAGGGGCTGAGGTGAACGAAACACCGAAGAAGGCTGACGAAGACACGCAAACGCGCGAGACGGCGCGCCGTCCGCGCGTCATGCCCGACGTGACCAAGGCGATCGCCTCCGACATATTCTCCGGACGATATCCGGCCGGGTCGTCACTGCCGACCGAGAACGATCTCGGCATCGAATATGGCGTCAGCCGCACCGTCATCCGCGAAGCGCTGAAAGTGCTGGCAGCCAAGGGGCTGGTACTGTCCCGGCCACGCGTCGGCACGGTGGTGTGCGACCAAGACAACTGGAACATCATCGACCCGCAGGTGCTGGCCTGGCATGCGCCGCATGCGCTGGACGACAAGCTGTTCGACGCGATCCTAGAAACCCGCCGCGCCATCGAGCCGCTGGTCGCCGAACTTGCGGCAACGCGCGCGACGCTGCAGGAGATCGCCGATCTTGAAGCGGCCTGGCAAGGCATGGCCGGCGCAGGCGAGGATCTGACGCAGTTCTCGCGCTCCGACATCGTCTTCCATCAGATCGTCTATGGCGCGAGCCACAACCCTATCTTCCGCCAGATCGGCAAGCTGATCGATACGGCGCTGCTGTTTTCGCTGGAGGCCACGGCGACGATCTCGCCGGTCAGGCGCAGGGAAGCGGCGGCGGCGCATGGCGAGCTGGTCGAGGCGCTGCGCATGCGCGACGCCGCCGCCGCGCGCAATGCAGCCAATAAGATACTCGACCTGGCCGCGCGCGATCTCGTCAGCGCCAAGAAACTGAAAAACAACTGAGACCGGCCGGCCGCATGAAGATCACCGCTCTGACCACCTATATCGTTCCGCCGCGCTGGCTGTTCCTCAAGATCGAGACCGATGCCGGCATCAGCGGCTGGGGCGAGCCTGTGGTCGAAGGCAAGGCGCTGACGGTAGAAGCGGCGGTCAAGGAAATGGCCGACTATCTGATCGGCAAGGATCCGCGTTTGATCGAGGATCATTGGACGGTGATGCATCGCGGCGGCTTTTATCGCGGCGGGCCGATCCTGATGAGCGCCATTGCCGGCATCGACCAGGCGCTGTGGGACATCAAGGGCAAGGCGCTCGGCGTGCCGGTGCATGAATTGCTCGGCGGCAGGCTGCGCGAAACGATCAAGGTCTATTCCTGGATCGGCGGCGACCGGCCGGCGGAAGTGGCGGCCGGCGCCAGGGATATGGTGGCGCGCGGCTTCCAAGCGCTCAAGATGAACGGCACCGAGGAATTGCAGATCGTCGACAGCCACGACAAGATTGACGCGGCTATAGAGCGCGTCGCCGTGGTGCGCGAGGCGGTCGGGCCGAATATCGGCATCGCCGTCGATTTCCACGGCCGCGTGCACCGGCCGATGGCGCGCATCCTGGTCAAAGAGCTGGAGCCATACCGGCTGATGTTCGTCGAGGAGCCGGTGCTCAGCGAAAACCGCGAGGCGCTGAAGGAGATCGCCGCGCTCGGCTCGACGCCGATCGCGCTTGGCGAACGGCTCTACAGCCGCTGGGATTTCAAATCGGTGTTCGAGGATGCGGTCGTCGACATCATCCAGCCGGATCTCTCGCACGCCGGCGGCATCACCGAATGCCGCAAGATCGCGGCGATGGCTGAGGCCTATGACGTGGCTGTGGCGCCGCACTGTCCGCTCGGGCCGATCGCGCTCGCCGCATGCCTGCAGCTCGACGCCGTGAGCTACAATTGCTTCATCCAGGAGCAGAGCCTAGGCATCCACTACAATGCCGGCAACGACCTGCTCGACTACGCCGCCAACAAGGACGTATTCCGCTACCAGGATGGCTATGTCGCCATTCCCGATGGCCCGGGCCTCGGCGTCGAGATCGACGAAGAGTATGTGAAGGAGCGCGCCCGGGAGGGACACCGCTGGCGCAACCCGGTCTGGCGCCACAAGGACGGTTCGTTCGCCGAGTGGTAAGCCGGCAAGATTCCGACGGATTGTTTTGCGAGACGACCGGTGCGGCAGGAAAGTGCAAGTAGGATCCCGAGCGGCGCGCGCGTGGCGCCGGAGCACCTTCAGTTAGGTGGGATCGATCCACAGGTATGGCCAGTCGCCTTCGATCGGCCGATCGAGGAACGAGGGCAACGCCGCGGAAGTGTGGGTCGGGATCAACAGAACGGCGCGGAGGCACGTCACGCTTCGTACCGCTACAAGCGATGTTCTAACTGAAGCGAACGTCGGCGGAAGAAGTCGCCACCGGAAGAGGCAATCGAGCTCCTCAACGCGAAGCTCCCCCGCCTGTTGGTCGGCAGCATCTGTTGGCTGATACCTGCTAGAAATACGCGCTCCGCTTGCGGGCAGAATAGAGTGGAAGGGAAGTTGCGGCTCCCCTCTTCTATCCTATTGCACCGCCAGCGCCGTCACTTCGCGTCGAAATGGCAGCGCGTCACCGATATCGGGTTCGTCCAGCTGGCGGGCGAAGCGGTGGCCGGCATAGGTTGCCCAGGCGATCGGCCCCGGCGCTTCCGCATCGCCAATGACCTTGATCGAACGAATGCCGTTCACGGCCCACTCGTTTTCCCGGGCTTTCAGCGCGCGCCAAACGGCATCGTCCTGATTGCGTGACGTGACCAGGACGACGGCATCGGCGGCCAGCTGCTGTTTCGCGCCGGTATAGACGCAGGCTGTCACGACGCCGCCTGAAGCGATATTCGTGACGGTCCTGTTAAGGACGATACCCACTCCCTATCCCGCCAGGCGGCGGTGGATGGCCCCCTGCTCCAGCGTGTTTCGCGTCCAGTCCGAGACAAAGGCCGACGGCATCTTTGAAGAGAGCGATTGTAAAGGATGGTGACGCCGGTTTCGCGATGGATGCGTCGGATCTCGGTCTGGATCTCCTCGCGCAGCTTCTTGTCCAGAGCCGACAGCGGTTCGTCCATCAAAAGGATCGGCGGATCGTAGGCCAGCGCGCCGGGTTTGCCCATCCGGCAGTTTATGGCCATGTGGCGCGCCCTTTCCCAGTTTGTGTAATACCACGGCGAAGTGATTGATACCGGGAACAAATTAGCGGTTCGAAAGTTCGCGATAACAGCGAATCGGGAGAAGAACTAACCTCTGCCGAGCCGGTTCGTTGAAGGCTGACTTTCTTTTCCAGGATGCCCGCATATGAAGATTGCCCAGATCGCCCCCCTGATGGAGTCCGTGCCACCGAAGCTCTATGGCGGGACCGAGCGCATCGTCTCATATTTAACGGAAGAGCTGGTTCGAAGGGGCCATGACGTGACGCTGTTCGCCAGCGGCGATTCACGCACATCGGCCGAACTCGTGCCATGTTGCGATGTTGCGCTACGCTTCAATTCGAAAGCAAAGAATCCGATTCCTTACCACGTGATGATGCTTGAAGAGGTCCGCAGGCGAGCGGACCAATTCGACGTGCTGCATTTCCACGTCGATGTTCTTCATTTTCCGATAATTAGACAGTTCGCGCAGCGAACCGTTACCACGCTTCATGGCCGGCTCGACCTTCCGGACCTGGCGCAGCTTTACGCGATGTTCAACGACATTCCACTGGTCTCGATTTCGGACGACCAGCGCCGGCCCATGCCGCCGGTCAACTGGCTTGGAACGGTCTATCACGGCCTGCCGAACGACATCCTCCCATTCCGGCCGAAAGCCTCTGGATACCTCGCGTTCCTCGGTCGCATCTCAC
The DNA here is from genome assembly GCF_020165275.1 of Mesorhizobium sp. Ca11. Classification (NCBI taxonomy): domain Bacteria; kingdom Pseudomonadati; phylum Pseudomonadota; class Alphaproteobacteria; order Hyphomicrobiales; family Phyllobacteriaceae; genus Mesorhizobium; species Mesorhizobium sp. Ca11. The sequence continues at coordinate 379,226 of NZ_JAIUHU010000006.1, forward strand.
CCGAAAAAGGCCCGGAAGCCGCGATAGAAATCGCCGCGCGCGTCGGGATGCCGCTCAAGATCGCGGCCAAAATCGACGCAGTGGA
>NZ_JAIUHU010000007.1:0-318283 GCF_020165275.1 Mesorhizobium sp. Ca11
TAAAACCCCCCCCCCCGCGCCGAAACAAAAACCATCTCAATCAGTTAACAGGCAAATGTGTGGCAGGGCGTCGCATATGCGACGCGTCCACCGTTATTTGTGCGCCAGGAGCGCCTTGACGAGCGGCGCGTCGATCTCGCCCGTCGGCTTCATCTTGTTGTCGGTCTGGAAGGCCATGATGGCGGTCTTGGTCTTGCCGCCCATAACGCCGTCGGCGCCGCCGGCATCATAGCCGTTCTTGTTGAGGATCAGCTGGATGTTCTTCACCGCCTTCTTCATATCGATGCCGGCGGTCGTCTGCGGAGTGCTGTCCTGCCAGGACTCCGGAACGTCGGCCGAGTTGGCGGCCGCGTTGAGCGGCTTGGCCTTCCACAATTCCGTGGCGGCGCGCGCCCGCTCGAGCTGTTCGGGCCTGAGCGCATTGGCGATCTCGTCGCGCTTGGCCGCAGCGTCCTTGTCGCCGGTCTTGGCGACGAGCGCGAACCACTTGTAGGATTCCTCCAGGTTCTGCTTCATGCCGACGCCCTTGGCAGCCAGGATGCCGAGGTTGAACTGGCTGTCTTTGACGCCGAGGTCGGCGGCTTCCTGGAACCAGTGCGTCGCCGATTCATTGTCGGTCACGCCGTCCGCCGCCATGGCGAACAGCACCGCCAGATTGTGCATGGCGCTGGCATTGCCCTGTTCTGCGGCGAGCTGGTAGTAGGTCTTGGCCTTCTTGATGTCGCGCGCGACGCCGATGCCTTTTTCGTAGAAATTGCCGATGCGGTATTCGGCCGGCGCGAAGCCGAGCTCGGCCGACTGCTCGTACCATTTGGCGGCCGCCTTCATGTCTTCCTTCACGCCGCGCGATTCCGCATAGCGCGAGCCGATCTCGAACAGCGCCTTGGCGTCGCCGCCGGCGGCCGCATCGTGCAGCGCCACCGGACCGATTTCGGAAGGAATGTCGAATTTGGCCGCGGCGGCCTGGTTCCCGGCCGTCGGCACGGCGCCTGTCGTATCGGCGGAAGTGGCCGTCGGTGTGCTGGCGGCGGCGCCCTCGGCTGCCGGACTGGCCGTCATGGGGTCCTTGGCCATCGGCTGCGTGTCGCCATCCGTATCCGCCGCGGAGACGGCTGCGGCGGCGGGTTCGGGCGGCGTTGCCGAAGCCATGGGAGCCGGCACCGGCGCGGTAGGCGCAGCAAGCGCCACTGGCGCGGGCGCCGGTTCGGCGGGCATGGCTGCGGCATTTTCGGGACTGGAAGACGTAGAAGCGGCGAGTGCCGCGTCCTTGACGGGCTCGGCCTGCCTGACGGGCCGGGCCGGGCCGCTTTCGTCCTGTGCTGTTTCCGTCTCGACCGTCTGCGGAGAGACGACCGGCGCGGGCTGGTTGTTGGCCGTCTCGACCGGATCTGACAAAAAGGCCTTGCCCAACTGCAGGCCGGCCAGCGCCATCATGATCGCGGCCGCCGCCATCAGGATCGGCTTGCGCCGCGCCTTGAGCAGGTCGCCTATCCTCAGCGCCTTCACCGGGCCGGTCAGGGTCGATTGCCGCTTCAGCGTGTCGGCTTCCGCGGCTGCGGCCTGGGCCGCGCGGCGGGCCGCGGCGATGAAATCGGACTTGGCGGCATCGCTCTCGTTGCGCTTGACCGGCTGGCCGCCGCGCTCGTCGCGCACGCGTTTCATGATAGCGTTGAGGTCCGGCGCGCCGGAACCGGGCTCCAACGGCCGGTTGGCGGCCTTGGGGTCGAGCGGCTCGTCGATGTCGACGCTTGGCACGTCACCGACCGGCGCAGAGCCGGCAAGCGGCTGCGTGTCCGCATCTTTCTTGCCCTTGAAAGCGCGCGCCAGGCCGCTGAACATCGATCTCCTGCGGCCGGCCGTCTCGCTCTTGTCGCCGATCGCATCCGGCCCGAGGGCCGCCATGGCTGCTGCCGCCGCGGCCTCGGCAGGCGTGCGCGGCGCGTCTGGCTCATCGCGCATGATCGCAGCCGCACGGCCTTCGAGACCGGCCATGTCCCCCGTGAGCGGCAGCGGCTGGTCGATATCCATCGAAGGCGCGTCCTGCACCGCGATCTTGCCGCCGCGGCCGCCGCGCTTGCCGGCCGGCTGCGGATCCACCAGTTCGCTGACCGCTTCGCTGGTCTCGTCCGATTCGAGCGAGCCGAGCCTGTCGACGATCTTGAGCAGCGTATCGTGGATCGCCTCGAATGTGCGCGAGTTGCGTTCGTCGGAGCGGCGGGTGAGCGCTTCGAGCGTCTTCAGGTCCTGGGCGAGGCCGGCAACGGCGGTCGCGTTGCTCTGGGCCGTGCTGGACGTCGAGTCGGCAAGCGATCTGACGGCGCTCTCAGCCGCCTCGCGCGCCACGGTCAGGATGGAATCGCGCGTGCCCGCCAGCGACTTCTCGATCTCGTTGAGGCGCGGGCTGATGTCCTCGAATTCGGGCAGCGGCGTGCCGGGCTTGGAAAGATGCGCCGACAGGCCGGCGACCTGCGCCTCCAGGCTGCGGATCAGCGCCGGATCGATGCCCGCGACCTGCTGCGCGGACATTTCCAGCCGGCTGGAAATATCCTCGAGCCGGCTTTCCAGCCCGCGGATCGCCGCGTCGTTGGCGGGATCCGGCGTGCGTGTCTCGATGCGCTTGGCCAAAGCGGTGAAGCGGGCGTCGATCACCTCCATGATGCCGGCGCTCTCATCCTGGCGCATGCGCTGGTCGAGCCGGTCCGCGACCTCGTCCAGCCGACGCTCTAGATCGCGAAACAGCATATTGCCCTGTTCCATCGCATCGCCCTGGCGGCGCTCGATTAACATGGACAGTGCCTCGAAGCGCTGTTCCAGGCCTTGGAAGATATGATCGGCGTCGGGCATGGCCTGCGCGCGGTCCATCTTGTCGGTGATCAAGGCAATCTGCTTGCCGAGCCGCTCCATGGCCTGCTCGGGCAGGTCTGCCCTGCCGGCCAACTGATCCACACGGCTGGTAAGAAGGTTGAGGTGATCAATGACTTCCGCGCCGGGCCGCGACTGCGCAACCTCTTCGATCTGCGCCGCCAGGGAGGCCATGCGCTTCTCGATCCGGCCGAAGGTCTCGGGGTCGAAGGCATTGGCCTGCGCGGCCACCGTCGAGGCGACGATGGCGCGGGAAATCTCGTCCAGCCGCTCGTCGATCATGGCCAGCGTCTCGCCGCCGCGCATAGTCTGCTGGCTGGCGAAACGGTCGACCGCGCCGGCAAGCGTGCGCACCTTTTCCTCCAGCGAGCGCAGCGAAAGCGATTCCGGCAGGTTGTTGACGGCGCTGCTGATCTGTTCGAGCCGGTCGGTCAGCACCGAAAGGCTCGGGCCTTCCGCGCGCTTGCGCTGATCAGCGTCGACGCGGTCTTCGAAGGCGCTCCAGCGGCGGTCGAAATCGTCCCAGCGGCGGTCGACCTTCTGCACGCTTTCCTCGCGTGCCAGCGTGTCCAGCGCGCCCTTCACCTGTTCCAGTTCTAGCCGCAGCAGGTTGACGCTGCGGTCGTCGCTCTTTTCGGCCAGTGTCTGGATGGCGCCCGAAAGCCGCTCGAATTCGAGACCGAGCTCGGCGCTGCTCTTATCCGGCAGGCCGTTGGCGCCGCCCTGCATAGCGCGGTCGATGTCCTGGCGAAACGCCTCGAATTCGCGCTGCAGGCCGGCGGTCATCTGGTGACGCAATTCCTCGCGCAGCCCGCGCAATTCGACGGCGATCTTGCCGACCATGGCGACGCTGTCTTCCTGGCCGCGCACCCGGTCGATGTCACGCGCGATCGCCTGATAGCCCTGGTCGAAGGCGGGCGCGGCGGGCGCCGGACTTTGCGGCGCGCGCGGTTGCGGCCGCTGATACTGTGAGCCAGGATTCTGCGCCGCCGGGTTCTGCTGCGGCCGGTCCAAGGGTCTTTGCGCGGCATAGGTGTCTTCGTACCAGCGCGGCTGGCCGTAAGGCTGCCTGCTTGGATAACGCGGCTCGACTGGCGGCCGCCGCAGGTCGGGGCGATCGGGCATGTCGGCGCGCGTGCGGTCCAGCCGCTGCTCGAGGGTTTCGAGCGAGCGGTTCAGTTCTTCGAGCGAGGCGTGCGGCCGGCGTTGCCTGCCGGCATTGAGTGTATCGAGATAGGACCGCTTGCTGTTCATCGATGCGCCCGTGTTCAGAATGGCCGGCCGGAGGCCGGTCTCCCATTAGCCTGCCGGGAACGAAGCGAGCCGAGCGGTTTTGCTGCGGAGGAAGACGGGCTTCCCGGGTTTTCACCCACGCTTCGAAAACCGTGAAAAATTCTCTACAGGATAAACACGGGTGACCGACATGCGCACATTTCGCCCAACGTGGTAAACAAGGCGTTAACCAAGCTTAAGAAGCCGCGCATAATCGTGAGCCGCCTGGCGGTGCGGCATAAAGCTCCGCTTCGACAACGCCCTTGCGTCACCTTGCGGCTGTCGATATAGAATTGACGTAAACGTAAAAGGTGCGAAGCCGTGCCTCTTGCGATTGACTTGTTGCAACCACGATTGGAAGCACGCCCCCGCTTCCACTCAGGCGACGCTTGGTCCGCGACCGCGACGCCGCCAGGGGAAAGCCAGTGACCATGAAACTTGTTTCGCCCGGCGAAGCCGCGGCCAATACCAATGAGATCCCGGTCGAAGCCGGCGAGGAATTCGTCCGCATCGGCGAGATGGCCAAGAAATACGGTGTGACGCTGCGCACGCTGCGTTTCTATGAAGACAAGGGCCTGCTCAATCCGCATCGCGACGGCTCGACCCGTCTCTATACGCGCCGCGATAAGGCTCGCCTGAAGCTGATCCTGCTCGGCCGCAAGGTCGGGTTCTCGCTGCGCGACGTCAAGCAGATGATGGATCTCTACGATCCGACCGGCACCAACACCAGGCAGTTGCGGCTGGCCCTCGACAAGTCGGAGAAGCAACTCGCCCGCCTGCAGAAGCAGCGTGCGCTGATCGACGACGCCATCGGCGAGTTAAGCAACTCAATGTCCGTCGTGCGCCAGATGCTCGTCGAGCGCACCGCGGCGCCGCAGGCAAGCGCCGCCGGGTGAACGCACGCGTTCAACGGCGACAATCCAAAACTGAAAGCCGCGTGGCCATAGCCGCGCGGCTTTTTTGTCGCCAGGATGCCTGACCACTCACAAAATTTTTGACTGCGACGAAGTTGACGTTTACGCAAACGTCAATATTTGCTATCGGGGCATCGACATTGGCCCCGGCCTCCTGTCCAGGACGTGGACAGCAACTTGCCGGCCGGCCGGGACTGCAAGGGTGGAGGAAGGCATGACGATCTACAGGGCGCCGATCCAGGACACGCTGTTCGTGCTCAACGATGTGCTGGGGTACCAGCGCTATTCCAATCTTCCGGGTTTCTCGGATGCGACGCCCGACGTGCTTGAGGCGATCCTCGCCGAAGGCGCCAAGCTGGCCGAAAACGTCATGCATCCGCTGAACCGCGTCGGCGACATGGAAGGCTGCGTGCGCCATGACGACGGCTCGGTAACGACGCCGAAGGGTTTCAAGGACGCCTACGACCAGTATCGCGAAGGCGGCTGGATGGGGCTTGCGGCACCCGTCGAGTTCGGCGGCCAAGGCCTGCCCTACACGGTGCACCAGGCTGTTTCCGAATATATGGTTTCCGCCAACATGGCGCTGATGATGTATCCCGGCCTGACGCAAGGCGCGATCGCGGCGATCGTCACCCACGGCACGGAGGAGCAGAAGGCGACATGGCTGCCCAGGCTGATCGAGGGCACCTGGACCGGCACCATGAACCTGACCGAGCCGCATTGCGGCACCGACCTTGGCCTGCTGCGCACCAAGGCCGTTCCCAACGGCGACGGCAGCTACAGAATCTCCGGCCAGAAGATCTTCATCTCCGCCGGCGAGCACGACATGGCGGACAACATCGTCCACCTGGTGCTTGCCCGCGCCGAAGGCGCGCCGGAAGGCGTCAAGGGCATCTCGCTGTTCATTGTGCCGAAATTCAAGCTCGATGCCTCGGGCAATCCCGGTGAGAGGAACACCGTCTCCTGCGGCTCGATCGAGGAGAAAATGGGCATCCATGGCAACTCGACCTGCGTCATGAATTATGACGAGGCGGAGGGCACGCTGCTCGGCGAATTGAACGGCGGCTTGAAGGCCATGTTCACGATGATGAACGAGGCCCGACTCGGCGTCGGCCTGCAAGGGCTTTCGGTCTCCGAGATCGCCTACCAGAACGCCGTCTCCTACGCCAAGAACCGCCTGCAAGGCCGCTCGCTGTCGGGCGCCAAGGCGCCGGACAAGAAGGCCGATCCGATCATCGTCCATCCCGACATCCGCCGCTCGCTGATGACCATGAAGGCCTTCAACGAGGCCGGCCGCGCGCTGGCGCTGTGGACGGCGATCAAGTCCGACGTCGCGCACCGTTCCGGTGACGACAAGGACCGCCAGGCGGCCGACGACTACACCGGCCTGATGACCCCGGTGGTCAAGGGCGTGCTCACCGACAAGGGTTTCGACCATGCGGTCATGGCGCAGCAGGTGTTCGGCGGCCACGGCTACATCGAAGAACACGGCATGAGCCAGTTCGTGCGCGACGCCCGCATCGCCATGCTCTATGAAGGCGCCAACGGCATCCAGGCGCTCGACCTCGTCGGCCGCAAGCTGGCGCAGAATGGCGGTCGCGCCGTGCAGGCCTTCTTCAAGGAAGTCGGCGAGTTCTGCGAGGAAAACCGCACTGATGAGAAGATGGCGCCCTTCACCAAGGCGCTGAAGAAGGGCCTCAACGACCTGCAGGCGGCCACCATGTGGCTGGTGCAGAACGCCATGGCCAAGCCCGACAATGCCGGTGCGGCCTCGAGCGACTACATGCATCTCTTCGGCCTGGTGGCGCTGGGCTACATGTGGGCGCAGATGGCGAAATCCGCTGAGGCGAAGCTCGAGGACGGCGCCAACGGCGCTGGCGCGTTCTACGACGCCAAGCTCACGACCGCGCGCTTCTTCATGGAGCGCGTCATGCCGGAAACGGCGGCGCGTCTCGCCCGCATAACGAGTGGCGCGGACACGCTGATGGCGCTGCCGGCGGAAGCGTTCTAGGTTTGGCGGGCCGGCACCGCCGGCCACAAGTGTCGGAACGCGGAGGAAATCGTGGCGACAAATCCAGCCGAAATTCTTGGTCTTCCAAAGCCCGCCTGGGCGGCGGACGAGGTCGGCATGCTCTACGATATGGCATCGCGCTTCATGGCCGAGGAGATCGCGCCGCGTTACGACGAGTTCGAGAAGAACGAGATGTTCGACCGCGAGAGCTGGCTGAAGGCGGGAGCGGCGGGCCTGCTCTGCGCTTCCATGCCGGAGCAATACGGCGGCTCGGGCGGCACCTTCGCGCATGAGAGTGCCATCATCGAGGCGATCGGCCATGTCGGCGTCGACGGCTTCGGCATCGGCCTGCACAATTCGATCGTAGCACCCTACATCCTGCATTACGGTTCCGAAGAGCAGAAACAGAAATGGTTGCCCAAGCTCGCGACCGGCGAGCTGATCGGCGCCATCGCCATGACGGAGCCCGGCGCCGGCTCCGACCTGCAGGGCGTCAAGACCCGCGCCGGGAAGGACGGCAACCATTACAAGATCAGCGGCTCGAAGACCTTCATCACCAATGGCCAGCTCGCCAACCTGATCATCGTCGTCACCAAGACAGATCCGGACAAGGGCGCCAAGGGCACGTCGCTGATCGTCGTCGAGACCGATGAGGTGGAGGGCTTCGAGCGCGGCCGCAACCTCGACAAGATCGGGCTGAAGTCGAACGACACATCCGAGCTGTTCTTCAACGACGTGCGCGTGCCGACCTCCAACCTGCTTGGCGACGAGGAAGGCAAGGGCTTCGTCCAGCTGATGCAGCAATTGCCGCAGGAGCGGCTGCAGATCGGCACCGGGGCGATCGCCATGATCGAGCGGGCGCTGGCGCTGACCATCGACTACGTCAAGGAACGCAAGGCCTTCGGCAAGGCGGTTATCGAGTTCCAGAACACCCAGTTCAAGCTGGCCGAATTGAAGACCGAGGCCACGATCGGCCGCGTCTTCTACAATGACTGCGTCGCCCGCCATATCGATGGCGGTCTCGATCCGGTGACCGCCTCGATGGCCAAATACTGGCTCAGCGATCTGCAGGGCAAAGTCGTCGACGAATGCCTTCAACTGCACGGCGGCTATGGCTACATGAATGAATATCCGATCGCCCGCATGTACCGCGACGCCCGCGTCCAGCGCATCTATGGCGGCACCAACGAAATCATGAAATTGCTGATCGGGCGCTCTCTGTGAGCGCGGCGGCCGGCAAAGCCAAGGAGCACGAAAATGACTGAGGCTTACGTCTATGACGCCGTGCGCACGCCGCGTGGCAAGGGCAAGAAAGATGGCTCGCTGCACGAGGTGCCGGCGGTGCGGCTCGCCGCAAGGACGCTTGAGGCGCTGCGCGACCGCAACGGGCTCGACACCGGCAATGTCGACGACATCATCTTCGGCTGTGTCGATCCGGTCGGCGAGGCGGGCTCCGTCATTCCGCGTGCAGCCGCCTTCGAGGCCGGCTACGCGACCTCGGCGCCCGGCATGCAGATATCGCGCTTCTGCGCCTCGGGTCTCGACGCCATCAATTTCGGCGCCGCCAAGATCGCGCAAGGGGCGGATGAGATCGTCATTGCCGGCGGTGTCGAATCGATGTCGCGCGTCGGCATGGGCATGTCGGGCGGCGCCTGGTTCATGGACCCCTCCGTCGGCCTGCCCGGCTGGTTCGTGCCGCAAGGCATCTCGGCCGACCTGATCGCCACCAAATACGGGTTTTCACGCGATGACGTCGACGCCTACGCCGTCGAGAGCCAGAAGCGAGCCGCCAAGGCCTGGGGCGAGGGCCGTTTCAAGAATTCGGTGATCCCGATCAAGGACCAGAATGGTCTCACCATCCTCGACCATGACGAGCACATGCGGCCTACGACCGACATGCAGTCGCTAGCCTCGCTCAACCCGTCCTTCGTCATGCCCGGTGAAATGGGCGGCTTCGACGCGGTCGCCGTGCAGAAGCATCCCGAGGTCGAGGAGGTCAACCACGTCCACCATGCCGGCAATTCCTCGGGCATCGTCGACGGCGCCGCCGCCGTGCTGCTCGGCTCCAAGAAGGCCGGCAAGGCGATGGGACTGAAGCCGCGCGCGCGCATCCGCGCCTTCGCCAATATCGGCTCGGAACCGGTGCTGATGCTGACCGGTCCGGTCGACGTCACCGAGAAGCTCCTGAAGCGCGCCAAGATGAAGCAGTCGGACATCGACCTGTTCGAGCTCAACGAGGCCTTCGCCTCCGTCGTGCTGCGCTACATGCAGGCCTTCGACATCCCGCACGACCAGATCAACGTCAATGGCGGCGCGATCGCGATGGGCCATCCGCTCGGCGCTACCGGCGCCATGATCCTGGGCACGGTGCTGGACGAGCTGGAGCGCCGCGATCTCAACACCGCGCTGGTCACGCTCTGCATCGGCGCCGGCATGGGCACCGCAACCATTATCGAACGCGTCTGACGGGGAGAGAAGAGATGAGCTACACCAATTTTACCCTCGACGTGGACGCCGACGGCATTGCGCTGGTCACCTGGGACATGCCGGACCGCTCGATGAACGTCTTCACCGAGGAGGTGATGCGCGAGCTGAACGCCATAGTCGATCATGTGACCGCCGATGCCGCCATCAAGGGAGTCGTCATCACCTCGGGCAAGGACAGCTTCTCCGGCGGCGCCGACATCACCATGCTGCAGAAGATGCTGGCGACCTTTGCCGTCGACAAGGAGAATGACCTTGAGAAGGCGGCCAAGGCGCTGTTCGACAATGCCGGCTATATGACCGGTCTTTTCCGCAAGATCGAGACCTGCGGCAAGCCTTGGGTGTCGGCGATCAACGGCACCTGCATGGGCGGTGCCTTCGAGATGTCGCTCGCCTGCCACGGCCGCGTCGCCGCCGATTCCGACAAGGTGAAGATGGCGCTGCCCGAGGTGAAGATCGGCATCTTCCCCGGTGCCGGCGGCACCCAGCGCGTGCCGCGGCTGACCGACCAGCAGCAGGCGCTACAGATGCTGACCACCGGGCAGAACTTGACGCCGCAAAAGGCGAAGGCGATGGGCCTGATCCACGAGATCGCCGAGCCCTCGAAACTCATCGAGGCCGCCAAGGCGATGATCAAGAACGGCCTGAAGCCGGTGGCGCCGTGGGACGAGAAGGGCTTCAAGCTGCCGGGCGGTCCGATCTATTCGGCGGCCGGCGCCAATCTCTGGCCGCCGGCGATCGCCATCCTGCGTCGCGAAACCTACGGCAATTATCCTGCCGCGGCCGCGATCCTGAAATGCGTCTATGAAGGCCTGCTGGTGCCCTTCGACACGGCGCTCAGGATCGAGCAGCGCTATTTCACCGAAATCATGCAGTCGAAGGAAGCGGCGGCGATGATCCGCTCGCTGTTCGTCTCGCTGCAGGAATTGAACAAGGGCGCGCGCCGCCCTGCCGGCGTGCCGGACACCAAGTTCAAGAAGATCGGCATTCTCGGCGCCGGCTTCATGGGCGCCGGCATCGCCTATGTCACCGCACGAGCCGGCATTCCCGTGGTGCTGCTCGACCGCGATCTGCCGTCGGCCGAGAAGGGCAAGGCGCATTCCGACAGCCTGATGGCCGATCAGGTCAAGAAGGGCCGCGCCAAACCCGAGGACAAGGACAAGCTTCTGTCGTTGATCACCCCGACGGCGGACTATGCCGACCTTGCCGGCTGCGATCTCGTCGTCGAAGCGGTCTTCGAAGATTCGAGCGTCAAGAAGGAAGCCACGGAGAAGGCCGAAGCGGTGCTGAAATCGTCGGCGATCTTCGCTTCCAACACGTCCACCATCCCGATCACCGCCCTGGCGAAGAATTCGGCGCGGCCCAAGAACTTCATCGGCATCCACTTCTTCTCGCCCGTCGACAAGATGATGCTGGTCGAGATCATCCTCGGCAAGAAGACAGGCGACAAGGCCTTGGCCGTCGCCTTCGACTTCGTGCGCGCCATCAAGAAGACGCCGATCGTCGTCAACGACACGCGCGGCTTCTACGTCAACCGCTGCGTGCTGCGCTACATGTCGGAAGCCTATAAGATGCTGATCGAGGGCGTTCCGGCGCCGATGATCGAGAACGCCGCCAAGGCCGCCGGCATGCCGGTTGGCCCGCTGGCGCTGACCGACGAGACGGCCGTCGACCTTGCCCAGAAGATCATGAAGCAGACCATCAGGGATCTGGGCGAGAAGGCTGTCGACCCCAGACAGATGGCGCTGATCAACACCATGGTCGACACGCACGGCCGCTTCGGCCGCAAGAACGGCAAGGGTTTCTACGATTATCCGGCCAAGCCCGCGAAGAAGAAGCTGTGGCCGGGTCTGAAGGATCTCTATCCGCAGCTGAAGCCCGAAAAGGTCGATTATGAGGAGCTGAAGCAGCGCCTGCTGGTCACCATCGCGCTGGAAGCGGCGCGGGTGATGGAAGAGGGCATCGTCACCGATCCGCGCGAGGCCGATGTCGGCTCGATCCTTGCCTTCGGCTTCGCGCCCTTCACCGGCGGCACGCTGTCCTACATCGACGGCATCGGCGCCAAGCGTTTCGTCAAGATCGCCAAGGGGCTGCAGAAGAAGTATGGCGCCGAGTTCAAGGCGCCGAAGCTTCTGCTCGACATGGCCGAGAAGGGCGAGACCTTCTACCAGCGCTTCGACCCTTACCGGAAGGGCGAGGTCCGAGAGGCGGCCTGATCAACCCAAGATGTATGTCTGGGGGCGAATGGCGCGCACCATGGCCACGGCGTCCAGCCGTGGCCCCTACAGGGTCGGCGACGAAAGCCGGCTCGATTAGTGTGCGGAACCACGCACATCTGTGCCTGCGTATCACTTTCCATCCCGGTCCACCGCTACCGGTGGACAATGGTGTGGTCGCGCGCTAGACAGGCATGAGGCATTTTTTCCTGTTTGAAGGAGAGCGCGCGTGCTCTCACACGACCGCGTATGGGCCGCCATTGACGCTCTCGCCGAGCGCTATTCGCTATCGGCTTCCGGTCTTGCCCGGCGCGCGGGCCTCGATTCGACGGCCTTCAACAAGTCGAAGCGCCTGTCTTCCGATGGCCGGCCGCGCTGGCCCTCGACCGAATCGCTGGCCAAGATCATCGAGGCCACCGGCGCGTCGCTCGAGGAATTCACCGGACTGGTCGAAGGGCGCGGCGGCGCCGCCATAGCCCAACAGCGCAGCGCCGTCCCGTTGCTTGGTTTCGCCCAGGCCGGCGCGGGAGGCTTCTTCGACGATGCCGGCTATCCGGCAGGGCAGGGCTGGGATCTGGTCGAGCTTCCGGCGCGGGCGACCGAGACGTCCTACGCACTGCAGGTGCAGGGCGATTCCATGCTGCCGCTCTACCGCAATGGCGATGTTCTGATCGTGGAACCGGGCGCGCCGACGCGCAAGGGCGACCGTGTCGTCGTCAAGACCACCGCCGGCGAGGTAATGGCCAAGGTGCTCGACCGGCAAACGGTGAAATCGATCGTGCTGGTTTCGCTCAACCCCGCCCATCCGGACCGCGACATCCCGACGCGCGATATCGAATGGATGGCGCGCATCGTCTGGGCGAGCCAGTAGGCCGGGCTTATGCGGCTTCTTCAGACAGCCCTGGCGGTTCTGGCAATTCCCGTAATGGCGGCGCTCGTTGTTGCCGGCGGACAGACGGTCAAGGGTCACGAAAGCGCCGTCACGGTCGATCAGATCGATCCCATTGCCGATGCGCTTCCAACCGGCGGCGATACCCTTTCCGGTTCCGATACGGAGCGAGAGCCCGCGACCTCGGCCATTCCGGCGCCGGCCGCTCCGCGCCCACCGAAGCCTGCCGCTCATTCGAGGGCCATCGATCCCGACGTCGTGGCGCCGCCGGAACTGTCGGACCAGGAACTCGAACGGGTGGAGCCGCGCGCACCGCTCAGCGATCTGGCGCTGGCCGGGCCGCCCAAGCCGCCCAAAACGAAGATGCCAGGCGATTGGAACGGCACAAAATTGTTCCAGCCGGTCGCCACCGCCGCCGGGCTCATCGAGTCGAAGGGCTACGCGGTCGCCGTGTCCGGCGTGGACGTCGTCAAGGCCGACGAAACCTGTAGCGACGCGGGCAAGAGCTGGGCCTGCGGCACGCGCGCCAGAACAGCCTTCCGCGCCTTCCTGCGTGGCCGTGCGGTCGCCTGCACGGTGCCGCCGGACGGCGGTCGCGACATCATTACCGCCGAATGCCATATCGGCAACCGGGACATCGGCCAGTGGTTGGTCGAGAATGGCTGGGCGCGCGCGGCGCAAGGCGGTCCCTATGTCGAGGCCGGGAACAAGGCCCGCGCCGCAAAGAAGGGTATTTTCGGCCCGGCGCCAGAACTTGACGGTCTGCCGGCGCTGCCGGCCGCGTCAGGGCCGGCGCCGGTCGCGCCGGATTCGATCCTGCCGGCTGATGGCGGCGCGGTTACGCCGCCAGTTGACCAGCCAGCGCCCGCTCAATGAGCGCGCGTGTTTCGGCGATGCCGTAAAGCGCCGCGAAGGAACCAAAGCGCGGCCCGCGTTCCTGGCCGATCAGCACCTGGTAGATCATCTGGAAGAAGGCGACCGACACGCCGGGGCCGCCTTCCGGGCTCTGCTTGGAATGATCCTGGTAGCGCTCGATCTTGCGCGCGACATTGAGCGCGGCGTTCTGGATCGCTTCGCCATCGGCGCCCTGCGGCAGCGCGCCGAGCGCGTCGGAGAGCTTGGCCAGCGCCTCGCGCTCCACCTCGTCGGCGGCGCGGTAGACCTTGGTCGGCTTCACGAAGTCGTCGAAATAGCGGATCGCGTAGCCGGTCAGCCGGTCGAGCTCCGGATGCGTCTTCGGCGTCACGCCCGGCGCATGCCGCGAGATGAAGCCCCACAGCACCGCCTTGTCATGCGCGTTGGAGGCGCTGACCAGGTTGAGCAGCAGCGCGAAAGGCACCGGCAGGTCGATGGCCGGCGGGTTGCCGTCATGCATGTGCCATACCGGATTGCCGAGCCGCTCCTTCCAGTCCTGGCGCGGATAGGCGCCAAGGAAAGCGTAATACTCGTCCACCGCCTTCGGGATGACGTCGAAATAGAGCTTCTTCGCCTGCCGCGGCCGCTGATACATGTAGAGGCCGAGGCTCTCCGTCGGCGCGTAGGTCAGCCATTCGTCGATGGTCAGGCCGTTCCCCTTCGACTTCGAGATCTTCTGGCCTTCCTCGTCGAGGAACAGCTCGTAGACGAAATGCTCCGGCGCGCGTCCGCCGAGGATGTTGCAGATGCGGTCGTAGATCGCCGCGTTGGTCTGGTGGTCCTTGCCGAACATCTCGAAATCGACGCCGAGCGCCGCCCAGCGCATGCCGAAATCCGGCTTCCATTGCAGCTTCACACGGCCGCCGGTGACAGGCAGCGTCGTCTCGGTGCCTTCGTCGTCAAAGGTGATGGTGCCGGCCTTGGCGTCGACATTTATCATCGGCACGTAGAGCACGCGGCCGCTCTTCGGCGAGATCGGCAGGAACGGGCTGTAGGTCGCCTGGCGCTCCGGCCCGAGCGTCGGCAGCATCACGCCCATGATCTCGTCATAGCGTTCGGCGGCGCGCCGCAGCACCTCGTCGAAACGGCCGGCCTTGTAGTACTGCGTTGCGCTGGCGAATTCGTAGTCGAAGCCGAACGTGTCGAGGAAGCGGCACAGCATCGCATTATTGTGGTCGGCGAAGCTCGCATAGTCGCCGCCGAACGGATTGGGCACCGAGGTAAGCGGCATATGCAGATAGGGCTCAAGCGCGGCGCGGTCCGGCACGCTCTCCGGGATCTTGCGCATGCCGTCCATGTCGTCGGAGAAGCACAGAAGCTTGGTCTTGACCTTGTCTTGCGTCAGCACCCGGAAGGCATGCCGCACCATGGTCGTGCGCGCCACCTCGCCGAAGGTGCCGATATGCGGCAGGCCGGACGGGCCATAGCCGGTCTCGAACAGGACGGTCTCGGGGAAGTCCTTGCCCTTGTAGCGGGCGATGACTTTCTTCGCTTCCTCGAACGGCCAGGCCTTGCTCTCGGCCGCCGCGGCAAGCATCTCGGGAGTGAGATCGATGATGTTTGATCCCGTCATGTCAAAGTTCCAGTCATGGCCGTCTTCGCGGCGGATAAGGATTTGTCGACCGGTCTCTAGGCGTGACAGGCTGGAGCGTCAACGATTTGCGGCGCTTTTCCTTGCGACACCGCGATAGCGCTCCTACGTTCGGGGCCCATCATCCAGTGCATGTCATCCAAAAGTGTGTCACGGTTTTGGAAAGATGACACGCGCGCCCTCAGGAGTTTTGAATGCCTTCATTGACGCCGCACGAAGCCCTGATCCACCTGATGGTCATCACATCGGCCTCCGATCGCGACATGACCGATGTCGAGCTGGAGCGGATCGGCGACGTCGTCCGCTCCTGGCCGGTGTTCGTCGACTTCAACCAGGACAGGCTGGTTGCAGTGGCGCAGGCGTGTCAGAAGGCGCTGCATGAGAAGGACGGGCTGGAAGGCGTGCTGGCGCGCGTCGCCGAGGCGCTGCCGGAGCGGCTGCGCGACACCGCCTATGCGGCTGCTTTCGAGGTTGCCGCCGTCGATCTCGAAATGCGCATGGAGGAAGTGCGCGTCCTCCAGCTCATCCGCCTCAAGCTCGACCTCGACACGCTGACCGTCGCCGCGATCGCCCGCGCGGCCAAGGCGCGCTTGCGCTCGCTGACATGAAGCAATCCAGGAAAAGTCTGAGCGGTTAGGCTCGGCGACTTCGCCGCAGCCTTCTGTTCGGAATTGCTGGATAACCGGCTAGAAAAAACTCACCGGGAAATAGCGCAGGTAGAACTCGGCGAAGGTGCCCTTGATCGAGATTTCCTGCAGCGCGTAGTCGAAGGCGGCGGCAAGCGCTGTGTCGTTCTTGCGGGTGGCGATCGCCATGCCCGAGCCCAGATATTCCGGCGCCAGATAAGGACCGCCGGCGAAGCGGCAGCAGCCGGCGGCGTCCGAGCCGCCCAGCCAGAAAGCAAAGCGCATGCCATCGCCGAAGGCGGCGTCGACCTTGCCGGCCTTGAGGTCGGCATAGAGGTCTTCCGGTGTGTCGAAGGTCACCACCTGCACGGTGTTGAAGTAGTCCCGCAGCATTTTCTCATGCGCCGAGCCGGCGACGACGCCGACCCGCTTGCTTCGCAGTTTGTCGAGGATCGGCTCGGCGAAGGCCTTCGCCTTGGGCATGATGAAGCGAGCCGGGAATTGCATGTAGGAGCGCGAGAAGGCGTATTTCTCGCGGCTGTCCGGTGTCGCGGCGATGCCGGCGATGATCGCCTCGCCTTCGCCTTTCTGGAGAGCATCGTCCAGTTCGTTCCACGGCAAAGCCTGGACCTGGCACTTTTCGGCGACGCCCAGTTCAGCGCAGATCGCCCGCGCCAGATCGATGTGGAAACCCGACAGGCGGCCGGCGCCGTCGAGGAAGTTGAACGGCGGAAAATCGGTGGTGGTGAGGAATCTGAGCCGCGGCAGCGCGGAGAGATCGGGTTTCGGCAGCCGCTCCTTGGCGTCCCATAGCACCGGCACCTGCGGCTCCGCCGCCTGAGTCGGTCCGGCAAAGGGCAGCGCGCCTGCCAGTGCCGATATCAGGGCCAGAAATATCCACCGCAATTTCACGATAAGGCTCCGCCCAGACAGCTTTCTTGGCTTTTCGTATGAAAAGGGGGGCAGGCACAACGGTTTTTGATTTCAAGCAGCCAAATTCAGCGTATGCTTTAGCACGTTTGCAAGTGACCTTGCGTGCCGGAAGGGGGGAGCTGCCGGTTTTGCTGAGGAGATTGCGACGCGGGGGTTGATGACGAATGGGGGTTCGGGCATCTACCGTCGGTAATGAAAAAGCAGAAGCAACATGGGGTAGATGTTGCGATGGGCCTGTTCGACAGAACTCTGGAATACATAGACCAGTTGCAGCATGCTGGCACCGCGGCCGCGGTCTGCGAGAGGCTGCTCGGCATCACTTCGAGCTTCGGCCTGACCGCCTTGATGGCGGGAACCGTGCCGCAGCCGGGCACGCCGCGCGGGCGGCAGAAACAGCATGTGATGCTTTGCGATTGGCCCGGCGAATGGCTGGAGCGCTATGTAGCGCGCAATTATGTCGATCACGACCCGGTCGTCAGTCACATGAAGCAGCTTCAGGCGCCGTTCCAATGGCGGGACGCTTCCAAGAACGCCCTGATCGACAAGAACAGCGACGAAGTCATGGGCGACGCCCGCGAGTTCAAGCTGCGCGACGGCTTGGCGTTTCCGCTGGTCACGCTCGACGGCCAGATCGTGATGGTCTCGCTGGGCGGCGAATCCGTTGAACTGTCGGATGCGGAATTCGGAATGGTCTCGCTCGCGTCGACCTATGCGATAGGCCGCGCCATGCAACTGCACACCAAGGCCGACAGCGTCATCGATCACATAGAATTGACGGCGCGTGAGCGGGAGTGCCTGCAATGGGCCGCCGTCGGCAAGTCCGAATGGGAGATCTCGCAAATCCTCGGCATCTCGGAACACACTTCCGAGAAACACCTTCTTAACGCCAAGAGCAAACTCGGCGCAGCCAACCGGGTACAGGCAGTCGCGGAGGCGATTAGGCGCGGCTATATTAGCTAGGTCGGCCGTGCCGACCTGGAAATTCTTGCCTGCGCATTCGCGTAATATTTTAAGGGACATCACGGCCGTATCTTCCTCTTAAGCCCAGGAGACGGCTAATGCTTTTTGCCCTTACCACTCAGGAACTGATGGAACGCCCCGATCTTTGGGAGGCGGTCCATCGCTTGCGCTACAAGATCTTCGTCGAGGAGATGGGTTGGACCGATCTCGACCGTCCGGACCAGCTCGAGATCGACCAGTTCGATCATGACGAGGCCGAACACCACCTCGTCATCCGCAACGGCGAACTGGCTGGTTACCAGCGCATGCTGCCGACCACACGGCCGCATCTTCTGACGGATGTTCTGTCGGATCTCTGCGAAGGACCGTCCCCCTCGGGGCCGAATGTGTGGGAACTGACCCGCTACGCGGTGGCTCCGGGTTTTCGCGACGGCAAACGCGGCGTCTCGACGGTCGGCACCGAGCTGATCGCCGGCTTCGTCGAATGGGGCCTGAAGCGCAACGTCAACCAGGTCATCATCGAGTTCGAGCCGATGTGGGTGCTGCGCGCCCTGCAACTGCACTTCCTGGCGACGCCGCTCGGTTACCAGCGCACCTATGGCAACCAGCAGGTCGTGGCGACGCTGCTCACCTTCACCGAGCATACGCTCGATGTCGTGCGGGCCCGCCGCAACCACCACCTGCCGGTGCTGAATAGGGGCTATCCCGGTCTGCTCGGCCTCAAGCAGGCTTCGTGATGGAGGCGGTCATGAGTTTCCATCCCGAACCGGAACTGCGCGGCCATACGCTGGTCGTCACCGTGTCCTCGCATGACGGCCGGCCGGTGCTCGACAGGCACGCCTATGCGAGCCTTGCCAGGACCTTGCGCGATGCGGCGGTCAACGACGAGGTCCGCGTCGTCATGCTGCGCGGCCTTGCCGGATGCTTCTGCCTTGGCGGCGACTTCTCGGAGTTCCTCGACGCCACCAAGCACCGAGAGCTGATCGCCGCCGTCACCGACATGTTCCGCATGTTGGCGACCTTCCCCAAGCCGGTCCTTGCCTGCGTCGACGGCGATGCCGTCGGCGTTGGCTGCACCATCCTGTTCCATTGCGACATGGTGATCGCTTCCAGGGGCAGCACCTTCAGGGTGCCGTTCGTCGATTTTGGCCTGGTGCCGGACGCGGCGACCAGCATTCTGGCGCCCCAGAAGCTTGGCTATGCCGGTGCATTCCGCTTCTTCTGCCTGGGCGATACGCTGGGCGTCGAAGACGCCAAGGCGCTGGGCCTGGTCGGCGAGATCGTGACGCAAGGCAGCGCCGAGGAAGCAACGCTGGCGAGGGCCAAACAGCTGGCCAAGAAGCCTGTTGCGGCATTGCTGCAGACGCGCAGCCTGCTCAAGGGAGATACGGACGTGTTGTGCGACCGCATCGACCACGAGATCACGCTGTTCCAGCAGGCGCTTCAGGATGACACCACGCTGAAGCGGCTGCAGCGGATTGCTCGCCTGGCCGCCTGAGCGCCCGGCATGAAACCTCAGCGCCGCGCGAGCCGAAAGGCGCGCGGCGCTGTAACTCGTCCGGAACCGCGTTACCCCCGCGGGTAGGGCAGGCCAGCGGTTCCAGACGAAGAACAACAACTAGTCTTTAAGGAATTCCGGCCCCTCGCCGATGATCTTCTTGTCGGGCTTGCCGACGGCGTCGAGGTCCCTTCCGTCATAAGGCAGGGAAAGCAGGATACGCTGGATCACCGCGAGCCGGGCGCGTCGCTTGTCATTGGCCCGCACGACGACCCAGGGCGAGAACTCCTTATGTGTGCGCTCGATCATCTGGTCGCGCGCCCTGGTGTAGTCGTCCCACTTGCCGACGCCGGCGATGTCGATCGGCGAGAACTTCCAGTTCTTCAGCGGCGACCAGCGGCGGTCATGGAACCGTTCGAGCTGCGTTTCGCGGCCGATATTCAGCCAGAATTTGAAGAAATGCATACCTTCGTTGCAGATCATCCGCTCGAAATGCGGCGTCTCGTCGAGGAATTTCTCATGCTGCTCCGGCGTGCAGAACCCCATGACCGGCTCGACGCCGGCGCGGTTGTACCAGGAGCGGTCGAAGGTGACGAATTCGCCCGAAGTCGGGAAATGGTCGACATAGCGCTGATAATACCATTGCCCCGCCTCGGTCGGCGTCGGCTTGGGCAGCGCGACGTTGCGGGCCGTGCGCGGGTTCATATATTGCCGCAGCACGAAGATCGTGCCTCCCTTGCCGGCCGCGTCTCTACCCTCGAAAAGCGCCATCACCCGCTTGCCGGTGGCTTGCAGCCAAGCCTGCGCCTTGACCAGTTCGATCTGCAGCTCCTCGAGCTCCTTTTCGTAGTCCTCGCTTTTCATCTTCTTGTCGTAAGGATAGCCGCCTGCGGTAAGCTTGTTGTCCTCGATCCAGTCGGGCAGCACCGGATTGTCGATGTCGAACTCGCGCTCCTTGCCGCCGATCTTGATCTTGATCGGCGCCGTGGCCGGCACCGCTTCGGCCGTTTCCTTGGCTTTTTTCATCCGGACGAACCTTTCCAGTTTGCGGACTCATGCTATGGAGCCTGTGCAGCGCAAAGACGCTGCAGCATTTTGATCTTGCGCATGAACCTTCGCGAAAATCGATCCTGATTTCCAGGGGCCCATGCGTCAGGCCGGTCCAGCGAGCCGGCTGACCGGTCGAACGGGATGCGGGGTGGCGCGGGCCTATGGCAGAGACGGGCGCGGGACAAGACAACAAGGGGCAAGCCTTGGCCGGGCGGCTGGCGCGCAACCGCTGGCTGCTTGGCGCAGGCGTTCTCGCGGTCCTTGCCGTTTATTTTTTCGCCGGCTCATCCGCCTATGTGCTGCTGCTGGCCCTGGCCGCGCTGGCGGCCGCGGCGATGCTGCCGGCAGATGCCGAACGCCAGCCGGCCGATGCGGGGGCAGCGATCGAGGCCAGCGGGCTGCAGAGGCTCTCCGGCGAATATCTGGCCGCCGCGGTCGCCGACCCGCTGATCATCTTCGACCATTCCGCCACCATCGTTCACGCCAACGCTGCCGCCTTCGCCGCCTTTGGCGGACTGGCGCCCGGTATGTCGCTGTCGCTCAAGTTCCGCGCCCCGGAAATGCAGGCGCTGCTCGACGGCATCCTTGCCGGGGAAGTCGCTTCCGATGCGGTCGACTACACCGAAAAGCTGCCGGTGGAACGCACATATCGGGTCAGCGCGTCCACGGTCGGTCATGCCACAGGCCTTTACGTGCTGGTGTTCAAGGATCAAAGCGAGACGCGTCGCATCGATCGCATGCGCGCCGACTTCATCGCCAATGCCAGCCATGAGCTGCGCACGCCGCTTGCCTCGATCGCCGGCTTCATCGAGACGCTGCGCGGGCCGGCCCGCAACGATCCGGCGGCGCGCGACCAGTTCCTGCAGATCATGCAGAACCAGACCGGCCGGATGGCCCGCCTGATCGACGATCTGCTCTCACTGTCGCGGTTGGAGATGAAACCCTATCTGGGACCGGGCACGGAAGTCGATCTTCGCCAGACGATCGACAGCGTCATCGATTCGCTGGGGCCGCTGGCCAGTGAGAACGGCGTCGTCATCGAGCGGGAGTTCGCCAACGCGCCGCTTGTCGTCCCCGGCGATCGCGACGAGCTGTTCCAGGTCTTCGAGAATCTCCTCGAGAATGCCTGCAAATACGGCCAGTCAGGCGGGCGCGTCACCGTATCGGTCGCCGGCGGCGAGGATGGCCAGCAGCCGGGCTTCGACGTCACGATAAGGGATTATGGTCCGGGCATTGCCGAAGAGCACATCCCGCGCATCACCGAGCGCTTCTACCGCGTCGATGTTGAAAACAGCCGCGCCCAGAAAGGCACCGGGCTTGGCCTTTCGATCGTCAAGCATATATTGACCCGTCATAACGCAAAATTGTCCATCAAGTCGGAAGTCGGCAAGGGCGCGGCGTTCACGGTTCATTTGCCGGCTCGCTGATCGTATATCGGTTACCAACCGGGATTTTCTTCTTTCTGTCATGCGGTTCACGTATCAGCGACGGATTGAGGGAACGCACCAGCCGGCACAAGCCGGGAAGGCATATCCATGCAGTCCGTTCATATCGCCAGTGCCTATGATGAAGAGCTGAAATTCCTGTCGAAGCGCATCGCCGCGATGGGCGGCCATGCCGAGCGCATGGTCGAACAGGCGGTCGCGGCCCTGGTGAATGTCGACCATGGTCTCGCGCAGAAGGTCATCCAGGACGATCTCGTCCTCGACGAAGGACAGCGCGAGATCGACGACAAGGCCATCATCATCATCGCCAGGCGCCAGCCGATGGCGACGGATCTGCGCGAGATCGTCGGCGCGATCCGTATCTCGGCCGATATCGAGCGTGTCGGCGACTTGGGCAAGAACGTCGCCAAGCGCGTGGCCTCGGTGGACGGCCGCCAGCCGAATAGCCTTTTCCGCGGTATCGAGGCGCTTGCCAATCTGGCGCTGACGCAGCTCAAGGAAGTGCTCGACGTCTACGCCTCGCGCTCGGTCGAGAGGATTGGCCTCGTGCGCGACCGGGACGACCAGATCGACGCCATGTACACTTCGCTGTTCCGCGAGCTCTTGACCTACATGATGGAAGATCCGCGCAACATCACGCCCTGCACGCATCTTCTGTTCTGCGCCAAGAACATCGAGCGCATCGGCGACCACGCGACCAATATCGCCGAGACGATCTATTACATCGTCACGGGCGACCAGATGCCAGCCGACCGGCCGAAAGGCGACAAGACCGACAAGGTCGTGCTTCCCG
Source organism: Mesorhizobium sp. Ca11 (assembly GCF_020165275.1). NCBI lineage: Bacteria > Pseudomonadati > Pseudomonadota > Alphaproteobacteria > Hyphomicrobiales > Phyllobacteriaceae > Mesorhizobium > Mesorhizobium sp. Ca11. The sequence goes on from NZ_JAIUHU010000007.1 coordinate 22,460, forward strand.
GCCCGGTGCCGGCCAAGTGAACCGCCGCCTCTCGAATGGCTTCCTGATTTAGGATAAGCTCCTCCAGGGACAGCGATTTTGTCAGTCGCAGTCTCGGGAGGTTTGCGATGGAACAAGTTCGAAACCTGACCCCGGCCCCAACGTCGGGCATCATTGCATCCAGCGTCTATTCGGGCGGCAAGCGCATCGCCGACATCGCCATCGAACAGGCCGGCGAATGGGCGGCAAAACCCGGCCATGTCGTCTGGATCGGCCTGCTCGAGCCCGATCGCAACCTGCTGCTCCGGGTGCAGGCGCAATTCCACTTGCATGATTTGGCGATCGAGGATGCCGAGCATCCGCATGCGCGCCCGAAGATCGAGCAATATGGCGACGCCCTCTTCATCGTTGCCCGCACCGCGCAATTGATCGACGGCCGTGTCACTTTCGGCGAGACGCATCTGTTCGTCGGCGCCGGCTATATTGTCAGCGTCCGGCACGGCCCGTCGACCTCTTACGCCGCCGTGCGCCAGCACTGGGAGAGCTGCCCGCATTCGCTCGCCAAAGGCGAGGATTTCGTCCTCTACGCCATCCTCGACTTCATCGTCGACAACTACATGCCGGTGCTGGAGCAGATCGAGGACGAGGTCGAGGCGATCGAGGACAAGGTGCTTCTGAAGCCGATGACCGGTTCCGATATCGAGCGGCTTTACATGCTGCGCCGCGATCTGCTGCGGCTGCGCAATGCGGCGCTGCCGCTGGTCGAGGTCTGCCGTCGGCTGACCAGCGCCGACCTGCCGCAGATACATGCCGCCATGCATCCGCTGTTTCGCGACGTGACCGACCACATCCGCACCGTGCAGGAAAAGATCGACTCCCTGCGCGAGGTTCTGGCCTTCGCCTTCGAAGCCAGTCTGCTGGTCGGGCAGAGCCAGGAAACCGCAATATCCAAGAAGCTCGCCTCATGGGCGGCCATCCTGGCGGTGCCCACGGCCTTCGCCGGAATCTACGGCATGAACTTCTCCGACATGCCGGAACTGAAGATGGAATACGGCTATCCGGCCGTCCTGGTGGCGATCGCGCTCATCTGCGCGTTCCTGTACTGGCGGTTCAAGAAGAATGGATGGCTGTGAAGGGAGGGAGTAGGGGAGTAGGGAGCGAGTAGCGAATAGGGAGTAGCGAGTAGGGGAAATAAGTTGCCCTTTTCGTGAAACTCTATCCAATTCTATTCGCTATTCGCTATTCGCTATTCGCTATTCGCTATTCGCTCAGCGCGCCCTGCGCCGCTCGCCCGCCGGCTGGAACGCCACCCGGGAATGATACTTGCAATAGGGCCCCGTTTCGGCGGCGTCGTTGCCGCAGAAGTTGAAGTCTTCCGACAGCGGATCGCCGTTCGGCCATTTGCAGGTGCGTTCGGTCAGCTCGACGAGCTGCAGATGCCGCGAGATCGGCACGACCACGTTCTCGACCGGCCGGATATAGTGGCGCGCGACCGGCTCGGCGTCGAACTGCACCTGCAGCGCGGTGGCGCCGATGGTGGTGGTCACGTGACGCGTGGCACTTGCGGCGCGGGTCACCGATTTCTGCATCGAGGCGCCTTGCGTCGCCTTCTTCTGGCGCGCCGGAGCGGCCGTTGCGCGGCCGCGGCCCGACAGCTTCAGGCGATGCACCTTGCCGATGACGGCGTTGCGGCTCACCCCGCCGAGCTGTGCGGCGATCTGGCTGGCGCTCAGACCCTCCGACCACAATTTCCTGAGAAGTTCGACCCGCTCGTCAGTCCAGTTCATGAGACCGCGCTCCTGCTGAGGCGTACGGCAGTCAGAATCCTTTCCCGCCCCCGGCTCTCGCCGGGCAAACAACACCACATATACCGGGTGATTAGGTCCGCCGCACGAAATCTAGTTATTTCTCGACTACAAATACCTTATGCGCTGACTCGGTGACAAGAGTCCCCAGGGCAACACGATTCGGTTTTTTCGGTTTTCCCCAACTTGCCGGCCTACTTATGAACCGGCGTGGCGTCAGGGGCTTGCCACGCGCTTCTGCGTGACGTTTTCGTTGACTTCATGGCCGAAAAACATGATAAGCCGCAAAGGCCGCCGCATTGGCGGCTTTTTTGATTTCCGGTTCCGGAGACGCATATAATGAGCGGTTCGGCGCTTTACGAGACCTTTGCCCGCGCACCCCTGGCGTTCGACCGTGGGGAGGGGACCTGGCTGGTCACCGACAAGGGCGAGCGATATCTCGACTTCGCCGGCGGCATCGCGGTGAATTCGCTGGGCCACGGCCATCCGCATCTGGTCGCGGCGCTCACCGGGCAGGCCGCCAAGCTGTGGCACGTCTCCAACCTCTATGAGATCCCGGAACAGCGCCGGCTGGGCGAGCGGCTGACTGAGGCGACCTTTGCAGACAAGGTGTTCTTCACCAATTCCGGTGCCGAGGCACTGGAATGCGCCATCAAGACGGCCAGGCGCTATCAATTCGTCAAGGGCCATCCCGAGCGCTTCCGCATTATCACCTTCGAGGGTGCCTTTCACGGCCGCACGCTGGCGACGATCGCCGCCGGCGGCCAGTACAAATACCTCGAAGGCTTCGGCCCGAAGGTCGAGGGTTTCGACCAGGTGGCTTTCGACGACATCGACGCCGCTGAAAAGGCGATCACGCCGGAGACCGCGGCGATCCTGATCGAGCCGGTGCAAGGCGAGGGCGGCATACGCCCGGTGCCGACGCAATCGCTGAAGCGGCTGCGGCAACTCTGCGACAAGCACGGCCTGCTTTTGATCTTCGACGAGGTCCAGTGCGGCATCGGCCGCACCGGCAAGCTGTTCGCGCATGAATGGTCAGGCGTCACGCCCGATCTGATGGCGATCGCCAAGGGCATCGGCGGCGGCTTTCCGATGGGTGCCTGCCTTGCCACCGACGAGGCGGCGACCGGCATGACGGCCGGCGTGCACGGCACCACCTTCGGCGGCAATCCGCTGGCGATGGCCGTCGGCAACGCCGTGCTCGACGTGGTGCTGGCCGACGGCTTCCTCGAGGACGTGCAGCGCAAGGCGCTGCTTCTGAAGCAGGGCCTTGCGGCGGTGGCCGATGAATTCCCCGACGTCATCGAGGGCATCAGGGGAACCGGCCTTATGCTCGGCCTGAAATGCGCCATGCCCAATGCCAAGGTGAACATGGCGCTGCGCGATCAGCACCTGCTTGCCGTGCCGGCGGGCGACAACGTCATCCGCCTCCTGCCGCCGCTCACCGTCACCGACGAGGAGATCGGCGAGGCGCTGGAGCGCATTCGCGGCGGCGCCAAGCGCCTGACCGACGCGATTGCCGCCGAAGCCGCCAAATAATTTCTGGAACCTGCCGATGAGTGTTCGCCACTTCACCGATCTGTCCGCCGTTTCCGCGGGCGACCTGCGCATCATGCTGGACGATGCGGTGGCGCGAAAGACCAGGCTCAAGGCGGGTGAGCATTCAAAACCGCTCGATGGCAAGGTGCTGGCCATGATCTTCGACAAGCCGTCGACGCGCACGCGCGTGTCCTTCGATGTCGGCATGCGCCAGCTCGGCGGCGAGACCATCATGTTGACCGGCACCGAGATGCAGCTCGGCCGTTCGGAGACGATCGCCGACACGGCGAAAGTGCTGTCGCGCTATGTCGACGCCATCATGATCCGCACCACCTCGCACGACCGGCTGCTGGAGCTCACCGAGAACGCCACCGTTCCGGTGATCAACGGGTTGACCGACGACACGCATCCCTGCCAGCTCATGGCCGACATCATGACCTTTGAGGAGCATCGCGGTCCGGTGTCCGGCAAGACCTTCGCCTGGACCGGCGACGGCAACAATGTGCTGCATTCGCTCCTGGAGGCCTCGGCGCGGTTTAGCTTCAACCTCAATGTCGCGGTGCCGGAAGGCAGCGAGCCTTTCGAGAAATATGTCGACTGGTCGAAAGCCAATGGCGGCAAGGTCCGGTTTTCCAGGTCCGCCGAGGAAGCCGTCGACCAGGCCGACTGCGTCGTCACCGACAGCTGGGTCTCCATGGGCCAGGAGCATCGCGCCCGCGGCCACAACGTCTTCCTGCCCTATCAGGTCAATGCGTCGCTGATGGCAAAAGCCAAGCCCGATGCATTGTTCATGCACTGCCTGCCGGCGCATCGCGGCGAGGAGGTCACCGACGAGGTGATCGACGGGCCGCATTCGGTGGTCTTCGACGAGGCCGAGAACCGGCTGCACGCCCAGAAGGCGGTGCTGGCCTGGTGTCTGGGCGCGTGAGAAGGGCTGGACCTGACCGCTTCCGGCCCGATCGGGCTCAACTTGATCTGGGGACATGTGATGCCTATTTGCGGGCCATCACGTAAATCGAACGCGCTTCGACGCATGCGGCTCACCGGGCGGCATGGCTGCGCCCCGGAGTATTGTCATGTTGGAAACCCAGACCTTGGCTGAGCATAAACCCCAACTCGGTGAATTCGGCTTCGCCGGCGACGATCATGTCGTGCCTTATGAGGTCGCGCCGCTCGATGTGCGCGGCCGCACCGTGCAGCTCGGGCCGATGCTCGACGCCATTTTGAGCCGCCACGATTATCCTGAGCCGGTCGCCCGCCTGCTGGCGGAAGCCTGCGTGCTCACCGTGCTGCTCGGCACTTCGCTGAAGTTCGAAGGCAAGTTCATCCTGCAGACCCGCACCGACGGTCCGGTCGACATGCTGGTGGCCGATTTCACCACGCCGCATGCGCTGCGCGCCTATGCGCGCTTCGATGCCGACCGGCTGCAGGCGCTGACCGCCGCCGGCGAGACCTCGCAGCAGACGCTGCTCGGTGACGGCGTCTTGGCCTTGACGATCGACCAGGGCGCGCATACGCAGCGCTACCAGGGCATCGTCCAGCTCGACGGCACCTCGCTCGAGGACGCCGCGCGCACCTATTTCCGGCAGTCGGAGCAGATCCCGACCGATATTAAGATGTCGGTCGCCAAGCTGGTCACGCCCGGTCCGGCCGGCGCGCGCGAGCAATGGCGCGCCGGCGGCATCCTGGCGCAATTCCTGCCGCAATCGCCGGAGCGCATGCGCGTTCCCGATATTTCCGGCGGCGACGGCGATCCGCGTGACGTTGCGGACCAGCCGGCCGACAATTCCTGGCAGGAGTTGCTGGCGCTGCTCGGCACGATCGAGCCGACCGAGTTGATCGACCCGACAGTGGGCGCCGAGCGGTTGCTCTACCGGTTGTTCCACGAACATGGCGTGCGCGTTTTCCGCGGCGTCCCTGTCGCCGACCAGTGCTCCTGCTCGCGCGACAAGATCCGCGGCATTCTCGAAGGCTTTTCGGCTGAGGAGATCAAGGAATCGACCGAGGAGGGCGGCATCCATGTCGCCTGCGAGTTCTGCTCGACCCAATACGACTTCGACCCGGCTGAATTCGCGAAGTGAGCCCTCTTCCTTCTCCCCGTGAAACGGGGAGAAAGAGGCTGTCGCCGACGTCTAATTTACCGTGCGCCTTGTCCCCGGCATATCGAGCGAGAAAGCCGGAATGGCGATATCGAACGTCTCGCCGCGGCCGTTGCGCATCGTGTAGTGGCCGACCATGATGCCTGACGGCGTCGAGAGCGGGCAGCCCGAGGTGTACTGGTAACTGTCGCCGGGATTGAGTTCCGGCTGGTCGCCGACGACGCCGGCGCCGCGCACCTCCTCGACCCGGCCCTGGCCGTCGGTGATGTGCCAGTAGCGCGACACAAGCTGCACGAACTCGTCGGAGCGGTTGTCGATCGTCACCTGATAGCCCCAGACATAGCGGTTCTCGGACGGATCGGAGCGGTCCTCCAGATAGAAGGGCCTGACCAGCACTTCGATGTTGCGCGTCACTGCGCGATACATGGGCCACTCCGGTTGCCGCCGCGGAAAATATGTCACGCTCCGCTCTTGATAGACGCAGCGTCGACCATCCTGCCAGCCTTGTAAGTGCAGGTGCCGAAAAACAATGTCATTTAGGTGACACATCACAATGTTGGTGTGCACAAACCGTGCCGGGCGACTCGGGCGCTCTGTAACAGTTGAAACGGCCGCGTGCGGCCTAAAGCAATTCCAGGAAGGCGCGAGCGGTTAGGCTCGGCGCCTTCGCCGTAGCCTTCCGTCCGGAATTGCGTGAAAACAAGGAGATGGAGTGGGTCGCCGTTTGCGTGAAACGGTGAAACTCTCTATCGGGGGTGACCAGATCTCGATGGAACTGACTATCGCAGCCGGCCTGGCTTCGTCAGCGCTTCTTTCCTTCAATCTCGCCAGCATCCTGCTCGCCTCGTCGCGGCTGAAGCGGCGGCATGTCATCGCGCCGCCCTCCAGCGCGCGGCCGCCGGTCTCCATCATCGTGCCGTCGCGTGGCGTCGAGCCGTTCACGCCGGAGACCTTGCAGCGCGCCTTCTCTCTCGATTGGCCGCGCTATGAGCTGATCTTCTGCGTCGCGCATGCCGAAGACCCGGTGGTCAAGCTGATCGATGCGGCCATCGCACGCCACCCCAAAATTCCCGCGCGGCTGCTGATCGGCGACGATCGGGTCAGCGCCAATCCCAAGCTCAACAACTGCGTCAAGGGCTGGCAGGCGGCGCGGCACGATTGGGTGATCCTCGCCGATTCCAACGTGCTGATGCCGAGAGACTATGTCCAGCACCTGATGGCGGCATGGCGGCCGGATACCGGCCTCGTCTGCTCGACGCCGATCGGCTCGCGGCCGGACGGGTTTTGGGCCGAAGTCGAATGCGCCTTCCTCAACACGCTGCAGGCGCGCTGGCAGTATGCCGGCGAGGCGCTTGGCCTTGGCTTCGCCCAGGGCAAGAGCATGCTGTGGAACAAGCCGATGCTCGATGCCAATGGCGGCATCCAGGCTTTGGCCGCCGAGATCGCCGAGGACGCGGCGGCCACCAAGCTGGTCAACGGCCTGGGGCTCAACGTCAACCTCGTCGCCTCGCCGTTCGAGCAGCCGCTCGGCCAGCGCAGGCTCGCCGAGATCTGGTCGCGCCAGACGCGCTGGGCGCGGCTGCGGCGGGTTACCTTCCCACTGTTCTTCGCGCCGGAGATCCTGACTGGCGCTGCGGTGCCGCTGCTGCTGGCGCTGATTGCAGCGGCAAGCGCCGGCGTCAGCCTGCCCACGACGGCCTTGGGCGTGCTGGCGATCGCCTACCTGCCGGAATGGCTGCTGGCCTTTGCGAAGGGCTGGTATTTGTCGCCGCGCAGCATCATCGCGATGATCGTGCGCGATGCCCTGTTGCCGGCCATCTGGGCGCGCGCCTGGTTCGGCGGCGCCGTCGAATGGCGCGGCAACGCCATGATCATCCGCACCAAGGCGATGACCGAGCTGGAGGAGCTCGCCTAGAGCAATTCCAGGAAAAGTGTGAAACGGTTTTCCGTCCGGAATTGCGGCTCTGGAAGGCTCGGGCCGCGGCGTTCTCAGCCTTCTATTTTGCTGCCTTCAGCGCCTGTTCCACGTCTTCCAGCAGATCGTCGCTGTCCTCCAGGCCAACGGAGAGCCTCAGCGTGCCTGGCCCGATGCCGAGCTCGGCGCGGGCCTCGTCGCTCAGGTTCTTGTGCGTCGTCGTCGCCGGATGGGTGATCAGGCTCTTGGCGTCACCGAGATTGTTCGAGATCAGCACGATGTCGAGCGCGTTCTGGAAGGCAAAGGCCGCCTGCTTGCCGCCTTTGACGTCGAGGCAGATCAGCGTCGAGCCTCCCGACATCTGCTTCTGGACGATATCCGCTTGCGGATGATCGGCGCGGCCCGGATAGATGACGCGGGCGATCTCCGGCCGCTCGGCCAGGAAATCGGCGATCTTGCCGGCGCTCTCCGTCTGCTGGCGCACGCGTAGCGGCAGCGTCTCCAGGCCTTTGAGCAGCGTCCAGGCGTTGAAGGGCGACAGGCTCGGGCCGGTGTGGCGGAAATAGTCGTGCAGGTTCTCGTCGATCCACTTCTTGTCAGACAGGATGACGCCGCCCAGGCAGCGGCCCTGGCCGTCTATATGCTTGGTCGCCGAATAGACGACGATATGGGCGCCGAGCAGCAAGGGCTTCTGCTGCAGCGGCGTGGCGAAGACATTGTCGACGATCAGCCTGGCGCCGATCGAATTGGCGAGCCTGGCGACGGCGGCGATGTCGACCACCTCCAGCGTCGGGTTGGTCGGGCTTTCCAGGAAGAACAGCTTGGTGTTCGGCCTTACCGCCTTTTCCCAATTGGCGATGTCGGTTCCGTCGACCAGCGTCGCCTGGATGCCGTAGCGCGGCGCCAGCGTCTCGACCACCCAGCGGCAGGAGCCGAACAGGGCGCGCGCCGCGACGATATGATCTCCGGCCTTGGCGCTGCAGAGCAGCGCGGCGGTTACTGCGGCCATGCCGGAAGCGGTGGCGCGGGCGTCCTCGGCGCCTTCCAGCGCGCACATGCGCTTTTCGAACATGTCGACGGTCGGGTTGGCGTAGCGCGAATAGATGAAGCCCGGCTCTTCGCCCTTGAAGCGGGCTTCCGCCGCTTGCGCCGTCTCGTAGACATAGCCTTGGGTGAGATACATCGCCTCGGATGTCTCGCCGAAACCGGAACGCAACGTTCCGCCATGCACGAGTGCCGTCTGAGGTTTCCAGTTGCGCTTCTTGGTGCTCATAGCCCTGCTTTCAGACACAAAAAAACCGGCCGCGAAGTCGCAACCGGTCCATATAGCCTTGCGGCTCGACGGTCCTTTAGCGACTTGTTTAACGTGGCTGCAAGCCGACCGGCCAAATCACCACGGGATAACGACCCTTTAGACCCGCGCCGCGCTTGCGTCAATTGCCGGCTTCATTAAGAGGTTTGTACCAGCCCGGCGGCAAGAGTCTGCTTAGATCCTCGCCCGGCCTTGTGAACGGAGCCAGCCTTTGCGGCAAACAGGCATTCTTCCGGATCAGGACATCGCAGCGCTGTTCGAGGCGAAGGCGCTGAAGTCGCCGCGCGCGCTGGACGCCGACCAGATCCAGCCGGCCAGCCTCGATCTAAGGCTCGGCGACAAGGCGTTTCGCGTGCGTGCCTCGTTCCTGCCGGGTCCGGATCATCGGGTCGTCGACAAGCTCGAGCGGCTGAAGCTGCACGAGATCAGCCTTGCAGAGGGCGCGGTGCTGGAAACCGGCTGCGTCTATATCGTGCCGCTGCTCGAGAGCCTGGCGCTGCCTTCGAGCGTGTCGGCCTCGGCCAATCCGAAGAGCTCGACCGGCCGTCTCGACATCTTCACGCGCGTCATGACCGATCGCGGCCATGAGTTCGACAAGATTGCCGCCGGCTACCGCGGGCCGCTCTATCTCGAGGTCAGCCCGCGCACCTTCCCGATCGTCGTGCGCGCCGGCTCGCGGCTGTCGCAGATCCGCTTCCGCACCGGCAACGCGGTGCTCTCGGAGAATGAGCTGCGCGACCTTCACCGCGCCGAGATGCTGGTCGCCACCGAGCCGCCCAATATTTCAGGCGGCGGCATCGCGCTCTCCATCGATCTCGACGGCGACAAGGACGGCCTTGTCGGCTACCGCGGCAAGCACCACACCGGACTGGTCGACGTCGACAAGCGCGCCGCCCAGGATGTCGTCGATTTCTGGGAGCCGATCTACAAGAGCGGCGCCGGCGAACTGGTGCTCGATCCGGACGAATTCTATATCTTGGTCAGCCGAGAAGCTGTGCACGTGCCGCCGCTCTATGCCGCCGAGATGACACCCTTCGATCCGCTGGTCGGCGAGTTCCGCGTCCATTATGCCGGCTTCTTCGATCCGGGCTTCGGCCACTCCGCCGCCGGCGGCAGCGGTAGCCGCGCGGTGCTTGAAGTGCGCAGCCACGAGGTGCCTTTTATCCTCGACCACGGCCAGATCGTCGGCCGTCTCGTCTACGAGCATATGCTGAAACGCCCGCAGGCGCTTTACGGCACCGAACTCGGCTCGAACTATCAGGCGCAGGGCCTGAAGCTCTCCAAGCATTTTCGGGCAGCGCGGTGAGGTCCAAGTGGGGAGATGTCCGGAAGGGGACGCGCCGTCCCATCTGTTCTTCGTCATTCTAGGGCGGAGCAAGGAGCGAAGCGACGCGCGCAGACCCTAGAATCCATGCCGTGACGCCTGAGCGCCGCCACGGTGCCGAACGCTCACCAGCCAATTCCGCGAGAGAACTCGAACCATTCAGGATGATCTTCTGGAGCCTTGGCCGGTCTTGTGCCCGGGCATGCGGTGGGTAAGGTCATTGGCGACACCGAAATAGCGTGCCACCTTCTGGCTCGCGGTCATGTAAACATAGCCTGTCATGTTGCGATCTTAGCTGGCGCTGCGCCAACGGTTATTCTGGACGGCAGCAGTCTACGCCCAATGTCACGGCAGTCATTCTAGGGTCTGCGCGCGTCGCTTCGCTCCTTGCTCCGCCCTAGAATGACGAAGTGGAAGAGGCAGCTTCCTTCGCGCCCCTCTGGCCTGCCAGCCACCGGGAGATCGGCGCTACAGCGCCTTTACCGCCACCTTGACCGGCTTCTCGATCTCCAGCGGATTGCGCAGCGGCAGGCCGAAATCCGGCGCCTCGATCTCGAACATATCGCCGGCCTCGGTCCTGATGCCATCGGCGAAGGAGAGCGTCGCGGTGCCGAACATATGCACATGCACGTCACCCGGCTGGCGGAAGGCCGAATATTTGAAATGGTGGTGCTCGAGATTGGCGATGGTGTGCGACATGTTCGCTTCGCCCGACAGGAACGGCTTTTCCCAGAGCAGCTTGCCGTCGCGCCAGATGCGCGATGCGCCACGGATATCGGCGGGCAGCTCGCCGATCAGGATTTCGGGGCCAAACGAAGCGTTGCGCAGCTTGGAATGGGCGAGGAACAGATAGTTCACCCGTTCGGTGACGTGGTCGGAGAACTCGTTCGACAGCGTGAAGCCGACGCGGAACGGCGCGCCGTCATCGCCGATGACATAGATGCCGGCGATCTCCGGCTCCTCGCCGCCATCCTGCGCGAAGGCCGGCGACATCAGCGGCGCGCCGGGGGCCACCGCCATCGTGCCGTTGCCCTTGTAGAACCATTCCGGCTGCACGCCGACCTGTCCCTTGGCCGGCTTGCCGCCTTCGAGGCCCATGCGGAACATCTTCATGGAATCGGTGAGTTCCGCCTCGCCGCCCTCGCTGAGCTTCTTGTGCATGGAATCGCGCGTCGCCGCGGAACCGAGATGCGTCAGCCCCGTGCCGGTGAGGTGCAGATGCGCCGGGTCCGGATGGTTGATCGGCGAGACCAGCCTGCCCCTCTTATAGGCGGCATCGAGATCGACCGTCTCGCCATAGCCCTTGCGCTCGATCAATGCCTCGAGGCCCGTGCCTGTCCGCGCGGCCTCCATCGCCAGCGAATAGACGCTGCGCGCGCCGTTGATGACCCTGGTCTTGCCGCCGCCATTGCGGGCGACGACGCGGATCGTCTCGGCGTCGTCGAGGATCTGGGAGATCAGCATGTTTGAACCCTCTCTCATCTTGCCTGGCTGCCCGCGGGCAAACCTTGATCGGCGCGGCGCGGAGAAATCCGTGCCACGGTTGAAATTCTTCGTCCGGATTGCGCTCGCGAGCCCGGTCCTTGCCTGGACTTCTTGGCGCCGACGGGTTGCCGGCAGCTTCGCGATCTGAAACCCGTATGCCTCCTTAAGTCAGGTCTTCAGGCCTTGTTCTTGTTGTAGACGTCGAAGATGACGGCGCCGAGCAGCACCAGGCCTTTCACCACCTGCTGCCAGTCGACATTGACGCCCATGATCGACATGCCGTTGTTCATCACGCCCATGATGAAGCCGCCGACGACGGCACCGATCACCTGTCCGACGCCGCCCATTGCCGAGGCGCCGCCGATGAAGACGGCCGCGATGACGTCGAGCTCGCTGCCGAGACCGGCAGCCGGCACGGCCTGGCCGAGGCGCGCCGCGATGATCAGGCCGCCCAGCGCCGAGAGCACGCCCATATTGATGAAGACCAGCAGGGTCAGCCTTTCGGTGTTGATGCCCGAAAGCTGCGCGGCCTTGGCGTTGCCGCCCATGGCGTAGATCCGGCGGCCGATGGTCATGCGCTTGGTGACGAAGACGAACAGCGAGATCAGCACGCCCATCACCAGCAGCACGACCGGCAGGCCCCTGTAGCTGGCGAACTGGAAGACCAGGAACAGCGCCAGCGCGCTGCCCACCAGCGTCTTGACGACGAACAGCGGGAAGGGCTCCGCCTCATAGCCGTGACGCTCGCGCTTGCGCCGCGTCCTGAAGCCGAAATAGGCATAGGCGAGCACCGCGATGAGGCCGAGCACGACCGTCGTCATGTGCAGCGTCAGTCCGCTGCCGACGATCGTCTTGCCGGCGGCATTGACCGTCGGCGGGATCAGCGTCAGCGGGCCGATCACGTCCGGAATGAAGCCGGAACTCAGCGCCTTGAAGCTGTCCGGCAGCGGACCGACCGAGGAGCCACCGCCGAGCAGCGCCTGGCAGATGCCGCGGAAGATCAGCATGCCCGCCAATGTCACGATGAAGCTCGGTATCTTGTGATAGGCGATCCAGTAGCCTTGCGCAGCGCCGATGAGCGCCCCGACGATCAGGCACACGATCGAGACCACCAGCGGATTCGAGAATATCCCAAGCGGCCAGATCACCATCATCATCGCCGCCAGCGCGCCGATGAAGCCGGCGACCGATCCGACGCTGAGGTCGATATAACCGGCGACGATCACCAACAGCATGCCAAGCGCCATCACGATGATGAACGAGTTCTGCTGCACCAGATTGCTGAGATTCACCGGTTTGAACAGCGTTCCCGACGTCGTGTATTGGAAGAACAGCATGATGACGATCAGCGCGATGATCAGGCCGTATTCGCGCAGGTTCGTCGTCAGCGCCGAGACGGCGACGCGCGGACCCTGCTGCTTGACGTCCTCGGCGAGCCCGCTTTGCGGCGCGGGAGCGCTTTCTGTGCTCATGATGCTTTTCCTTCTCCGCGAACGATAGCGCGCATGATTTTTTCCTGGCTTGCGTCGCTTGCAGCCATTTCGCCGACTATACGCCCTTCGTTCATCACATAGATACGGTCGGAGATACCGAGCAGTTCGGGCATTTCCGACGAGATGACGATGATCGCTTTGCCCTCGGCGGCAAGGCGCGCGATGATCGTATAGATTTCGTACTTCGCGCCGACGTCAATGCCGCGGGTCGGCTCGTCGAGGATCAAAACCTCCGGATCGGCGAACAGCCATTTCGACAGCACGACTTTCTGCTGGTTGCCACCCGAGAGGTTGCCGGTCAGCTGGTAGACGCTGGAGGCGCGGATGTTGGTCTTCTTGCGGTAGTCATTGGCGACGCTCATCTCGCGCATGTCGTCGATGACGCCGCGGCTGGAAACGCCGGAGAGGTTGGCCAAAGTCACGTTGTGCTTGATGTGGTCGATGAGGTTGAGGCCGTAGGTCTTGCGGTCTTCGGTGACATAGGCGATGCCGCTCGCCACCGCCTTGCTCACCGATGAGAGGTCGATAGGCTTGCCGTGCAGCGACACCTCTCCGGTGATGTGCCGGCCGTAGGAGCGTCCGAAAAGGCTCATCGCGAATTCGGTCCGGCCGGCGCCCATCAGCCCGGCGATACCGACAACCTCGCCCTTGCGCACATTGAGGTTGATGTTCTTGATCACCTGCCGCTCGGCATGGATCGGGTGGTAAACCGACCAGTCCTTTACCTCGAAGATGACGTCGCCGATCTTCGGCTCGCGCGGCGGGTAGCGGTCGTCGAGCGAGCGGCCGACCATCGAGGTGATGATGCGGTCTTCCGAGATGTCCTTCCTCGGCAAGGTCTCGATGGTGCGCCCGTCGCGGATCACCGTCACCTTGTCGGCGACGCGGTTCACCTCGTTGAGCTTGTGCGAGATCAGGATCGAGGTAATGCCCTGGCGCTTGAACTCGAGCAGAAGGTCGAGCAGCGCCTGGCTGTCCTTCTCGCTGAGCGAGGCCGTCGGCTCGTCGAGGATAAGGAGCTTCACTTCCTTGCTCAGCGCCTTGGCGATCTCGACCAGCTGCTGCTTGCCGACGCCGATATTGGTGATGAGCGTCTTGGGGTCTTCCTTGAGCCCGACCTTCTTGAGAAGGGCGCCGGTACGCGTCTCGTTGGCGTCCCAGTCGATGACGCCGTAGGTGGCGTGCTCGTTGCCAAGGAAGATGTTTTCCGTGATCGACAGCATCGGCACCAGGGCAAGCTCCTGGTGGATGATGACGATGCCGATATGCTCGCTGTCGTGAATGCCTTTGAAATTGCATTCCTGGCCGCGGAAGATGATCTGGCCCTCATAGGTGCCGGATGGATAGACGCCCGACAGCACCTTCATCAGTGTCGACTTGCCGGCGCCGTTCTCGCCGACGACGGCGTGGATCTCACCTTCCTCGACGCTGAGATTGACGTTCGACAACGCCTTCACGCCGGGGAACGTCTTGGTGATGTCGCGCATCTCCAAAATCGTCGAGGCCATCAGGATCTGCTCCCTGGCGCAGGCCTTCCACTCGCGGAAAGCGTCTTGCGCGAAATCAACATGCCACAGTTTCGCTCATGCCTTGGCGGCATATGGCGCTGCGGTAGCCGGCAAAAACAATACCGGGGTCGCTTGCGAACGAAAAGGGGCCCTGCAGTCGCGCAGGACCCCTTCCTTTGAGACCGGATTACTTCAGCTCTTCAGCCTTGATGTAGCCGGAGTCGACGACCAGTTCCTTGTAGTTCGACTTGTCGACCTCATGCGGCGTCAACAGGATCGAGGGAACAACCTTGACGTCGTTATTGTAGGTCTTGGTGTCGAGGCCGTCCGGCTTGCCGCCGGAGAGCACCTTGTCGACCAGCTGCACGGTGGCCTTGGCCAGCTCGCGGGTGTCCTTGAACACGGTCGAGTACTGCTCGCCCGAGATGATCAGCTTGACCGAGGCGGTCTCGGCGTCCTGGCCGGTCACGATCGGCCAAGGCTGGGCTTCCGTGCCGTAGCCGACGGCGCGCAGCGAGGCGGTGATGCCGCGCGACAGGCCGTCATAGGGAGACAGAACGCCGTCGACGCGGCTGCCGTCCGAGTAGTTGGCCGAGAGCAGGTTGTCCATGCGCGCCTGGGCGGTGGCGGCAAGCCAACGCAGGGTGCCGACCTTGTCCATGCCCATCTGGCCGGACTTGATCTTGATCGAGCCGTCGTCGATCAGCGGCTGCAGGACGGACATGGCGCCGTTGTAGAAGAAGAAGGCGTTGTTGTCGTCCGGCGAGCCGCCGAACAGCTCCACGTTCCACGGCTTGGTGTTCGGGAAGCGCTCCTTGAGGCCCTTGACCAGCGAGTTCGCCTGGATCACGCCGACGCCGAAATTGTCGAAGGTGGTGTAGTAGTCGACATTCGGGGTCTTCTTGATCAGGCGGTCATAGGCGATGGTGACGACGCCGGCATCATTGGCCTTCTGCAGCGCGTCGGCCATGGTGGTGCCGTCGATCGAAGCGATGATCAGCGCCTTCGGGCCTTTGGTGATTTCGTTTTCCAGCTGGCTGAGCTGGTTCGGGATGTCGTCCTGCGCATATTGCAGGTCGACGGTGTAGCCGAGCGCTTCGAGCTGGGACTTGACGGCGTCGCCGTCATTGATCCAGCGCTGCGAGGTCTTGGTCGGCATCAGCACGCCGACGAGACCCTTGTCGGCGGCGTGCGCCGAATAGGTCGTGGCGGCAATGCCAAGGGCCGCGATGGCGGCCAGCGTCTTGATGATCTTCACGATTACTCTCCCTGGTTGATGGACGCGACACCTCGGGGCTTCGCGGGCCGCGCAGTCGAACAGGTGCGCTGGCGCGCCACTGTCGGCTTTATCGATCTCCGGTATCCTCCCAATCGGCCCCGCGGCGCAGTTTCAATCGATACGATTTCGCTCGTCGCCGACCCCTGCGCATCGGAACGCGCGGAGGGTGGGTCGCTTTGACATAACTGTCAAATGCGATCTTTGCTGGTTGCTATATCGATACTGGTATGGCTTAAGCGATCGATAGAAACTCGCACAGGAGACCGAAAATCATGGCGGCGTTGCGCGATCCCGATGCGATTTCAGGTGGTTACGAGAAATTGCCGGGAGATGGCGAGACGTTGCTGCGCAGCGGCCTCAGTCTCCGCCACATGCGCATGATTGCCGCCTTGGACGATCACGGGCGGGTGAGCGCCGCCGCCCAGGTCATGAACATCTCCCAGCCGGCCGCCTCGCGCATGATCGCCGAGATGGAAGCGGTGCTCGACGTGAAGTTGTGCGAGCGGCTGCCGCGCGGCGTGACGTTGACTCCTTACGGCCAGGCGCTCGCCCGGCGCGCCCGCTCCATCCTGCTGGAGATGCGGGAGGCCGATCGTGAGATTTCCGAGCTCAAGGCCGGCAAGGGCGGCTCCGTATTCCTCGGCGCGGTCACGGCGCCGGCGATCGAGCTGGCCGTGCCGGCGATCCGTGAGATCCGCCGCATCTATCCGCGCATCGAGATCACCATGCAGGTCGAGACCTCGAACGTGCTGGCCCGCGAACTGATCGCCTCGCGCCACGACTTCATCATCGCCCGCATCCCGGACGATCTCAATCCGCGGCTCTTCGAATCGCGCGTCATCGGCGTCGAGAAGGCCTGCCTCATCGTGCGCCGCGGCCACCCGCTGGCGAGCGGCAAGATGGTGCGGCTGGAAGACACCGCGGCCTATGACTGGGTGTTCCAGTCCGGGGGCTCGCCATTGCGCCAGGCGATGGAAAGCAACTTTTTGAACCGCGACATTCCGCTGCCCGACCGCATCCTCAACACCTCTTCGCTGCTGCTCACCTTGGTGATGGTGGCGCAGTCCGACGCCATCGCGCCGGTCTCGATCCAGGTCGCCAAGTTCATCCAGGGCGGCGATGGGCTGGCCGGCGCCATCGATGTCGTGCAGACCGAGTTCGACATCGAGGTCCGGCCTTACAGCCTGATCACGGTCAGGAACCGCGCGCTCTCGCCCGCCGCCAAGATGCTGCACGACTTCATTTTGCGCGAGGTGGGCTAATGGAACGAGAAAGCTACTTGCACGTTCAAACCGATCGGTCGCTCCCTGGAGCCCGTTGCGGGTGAGGAAGGGCTGCCGTGCCCAACAGCTCGGGAGGTTTTTATGGAACGTCGGTTGTTTCTCACCGGAATGCTTGGCGTTGCGGGGGCGGCAGCGCTTGCAAGCCTGGCCGGTCCCAGCAAGGCCGTTGCCGGTATTCCCGCCGGCAACGGAATTCTGGATGAATTGGATAAGCCGGATCCGGCCATCTACGAGGAGGATGACCAGGCCGATCTGCTGCAGCCAGCCCAGTACTACCGCCGTCGGTATTACCGTGATCGGTACTACCGCCGCCGCCGGCGCCACGTTTGGAGAAGGGTCTGCCGGCGCTACTGGCGCCATGGCCGGCGTCATGTCCGCTGCTGGCGCCGCCGCGTCTGGATCGGCTTCCGGCTCTAGAGCATGATCATCTAGGTCGATAGCGACCATGTATCCGGGCTGCCGGGTGAATCGCTGACTGGGGTCTTGCATGGGTGTGCAAGACCCCAACGCTCGCTTTACAAACAGCCGAATTCACCCTCGCGCAAACTGCCCGGCCTGAGGGTCGACCCGATATAATTCCGCCCCGCGATCGCCGGCAGCCGACCTGAATCGGACGCGCAATTTGGCCCCTTGGTAAGGCCTCCCTCAAACCCTTTCGTTGCAGGCTGGAGCGGGTAGCGGGAATCGAACCCGCGCGTTCAGCTTGGGAAGCTGACAAGCTACCATTACATCATACCCGCGTCGGCCACCTCGTTATCATGATGGCAGGGCGTCAAGCAATCGGCAAAGCGGAACCGCGGCTCCATTGCTTGATGCCTTTCCGCGGAATGCGTATCTCTGATATCGCGCCGCCGAATCGGGCAGCTCGAACCGGAGAATGGCCTTGTCCGCACTGACGCGCTTTCTTGGCGACACGCCGCTCAGGGTGTTCCTGAAGCTGCTCGTGGTCTCCTTCCTCGTCGGCCTCGTCATGCATGCCTTCGGCTGGTCGCCGATGGATGTCTTTTACGGTATCCGCCAGTTCTTCGTCGATTTGTGGAATCTTGGCTTCCACGCCATCGACCGCTTCCTGGGCTACATCCTGCTCGGCGCCGCGATCGTCGTGCCGGTGTTCATCCTGCTCAGGATCGCCAGCTACAGGAAATAGCTCGGCGCGGCCTCACGCATATCGCGACGCCACCTCGAACAGGATAGCGTGGCGAGCGGCCAGCGCCGGCACGTCCGTCGAGTAACCGCCGCCGATGACGCCGCACAGCGGCACGCCCTGCTTGCGAAAATGGCCGATGACCATGTCCTCGCGGGCGGCGATACCGTCGTCGGTGAGCGCCAGCCGGCCGAGCCTGTCCTCGGCATGGACATCCACGCCCGCATTGTAGAAGACGATGTCCCAGCGCCTTTGCCCGGAGAGTTCCGGCAGGATGGCGGCGAGCTGTTCGAGATAGGGATCGTCGCCGGTGCCGTCCGGCAAGGCGACGTCGAGATCGGAGGCGATCTTGCGCACCGGGTAGTTGCGCTCGCCATGGATGGAAAAGGTGAAGGCACGCCGCTCGTCATTGAGAATGTCGGCCGTGCCGTCGCCTTGGTGCACGTCGAGATCGACGACCAACATGTTTTCGACGGCGCCTTCGGCCAGCAGCGCCAGCGCGGCGACGGCGACATCGTTGAAGGTGCAGAAGCCGGCGCCTTGCGCACGCCTGGCATGATGGCTGCCGCCGGCGGCGTTGCAGGCAATGCCATGTTTAAGCGCCAGCCTGGCAGCCAGCACCGTGCCCGCGGTGGCGAGCTTCGCCCTCAATGACACGCGCGGACCGATCGGAAAGCCGATCTCGCGCTCTATTTTCGCCGGTACCTGGCAGGCGATCACCTGGTCGACATAGTCGGCCGCGTGCGCAAGCTTCAGCAGTGCAGCCGGTACCGGTTCCGGCATCGAAAGCGCGCCCGGCGCGGCTAGACCGCGTAAGCGCAAAGCCTCCATCAACAGCGGATATTTGCTCATTGGAAAGCGATGGTTGACGGCGAAGCCTGCGTCATAATCGGGGTGATGGACGATCTGCAGCGGCATGAATTGGTGGCTGCGCCAGGTTTGCAATTCGGTTGGCAGCCCGGCGGATATGGTTGCGTGATGCCGGCAAACTGGGGCACATCGGGTCCTCGATCAAGCCGCAATCGGACAGGCAGCAATCCCTTGGACGCGACTCAAGCCAGCGCCAGGTCTTTCGTCGTCACCAACCGCTCGGTGCTGGCGATCGCCGTGCCGATGACGCTTGCCTATCTGACGACGCCGCTGCTCGGCATCGTCGACACGGCGGTGGTCGGCCAATTCGGCGACGCGGCCCTGCTTGGCGGCCTGGCGGCGGGATCGCTGGTCTTCGACGTTGTCTTCACCAGCTTCAACTTCCTGCGCTCCGGCACCACCGGCCTCGTCGCCCAGGCCTTCGGGCGCGGCGATGCGCTGGAGGAGCAGGCAGTGCTGTGGCGCGCCGTGCTGATCGCGGTCGTCGCCGGCGTCATACTTGCCGTCCTTGCGCCGCTCTTTGCCGTCGCCGGCCAATGGTTCATGGGCGCCGAGCCGCGCGTTAGCGAAGCGATGTCGGTCTACATCCGCATCAGGCTGCTCGCCGCGCCCTTCTCGCTGATCAACTACGCCATACTGGGCTACGTGCTGGGGCGAGGCGAAGGCGGGCTCGGGCTGATGCTGCAGGCGGTGCTCAACGGTATCAACATCGCGCTCTGCTTCCTGCTCGGCCTCGAGCTCGGCTGGGGCGTTGCCGGCGTCGCCTGGGCGACCGTCACCGGCGAGTTCCTGGCCATGCTGCTTGGCCTTGCCATCGTGCTCAACCGTTTCCGCAAGCTGGAGCGGCCGTCGCGCCGGCGTATCCTCGATTTGCCGGCGTACCGGCGCATGCTGTCGCTCAACCGCGACATCATGATCCGCTCCTTTTCGCTGCTTGCCGCCTTCGCGCTGTTCACCAGGCAGGGCGCGCAGTTCGGCACGGTGACGCTCGCCGCCAACGCCGTGCTGATGAATTTCTTCCTCATCGCCGGCTATTTCCTCGACGGCTTCGCCACCGCCGCCGAGCAGCTCGCCGGCCGCGCCATCGGCGCGCATGCGCCTGCCCCGTTCAGGCAGGCGGTACGGCTGACGCTGATCTGGGGCTTTGGCCTCGCCGGTATCGCCACGCTCACCCTGCTGACCGCCGGCGCCAGTCTGGTGGCGTTGGTGACGACGTCTCCGGAGGTTCGCGCGGTCGCCGACACCTATCTGCCCTGGGCCGCCTTCACGGCGCTGAGCGGCGTGCTGGCCTTCCAGATGGACGGTGTCTTCATCGGCGCCACCTGGTCACGCGACATGCGTAACATGATGTTGTTGTCGTTCCTCATCTTCAGCGCTGCGCTCATCACCCTGGCGCCGGCCTTCGGCAACAGCGGCCTTTGGGCATCGCTGCATGTTTTCCTGCTGGTGCGCGGCTTGAGCCTGCTGACGGTGCTCAGGCTCAGGATGAAGACAGCTTTCAGCTGATCGGTTTTGAAGCCCAGCGCTCGCAAGCCGAGTCGCGCAGGTCCCTGATCGACCCAAGCCGCTCGCGTTCCATGAACCGCGCCATGCCGGCGACGATGCGCCCGGGCAGCGCCGGCCCGGCATAGATCATGCCGGTGTAAAGCTGGACGAGGTCGGCTCCGGCGCGGATCTTCTCCAGCGCCGTCTCGGCGGAATCGACCCCGCCGACGCCGATGAGGACAATGCTTGGGCCGAGCAGCTTGCGCATACGGGCGAGCACGGCGGTGGAACGCTCGAACAGCGGCTTGCCCGAAAGGCCGCCGGTTTCATTCGCCACGCCGCCGCTTCGCAATCCTGTCCTTGCAAGCGTCGTGTTGGAGATGATGACGCCGTCGATCTTCTTCTCGGCGATCTCGGCGGCGATGTCTTCGAGCTCCGCCTCGACGAGGTCCGGCGCGATCTTGAGGAAAATCGGCGGCTGCGCGGGGGCCGCGGCACGGGCGGCCATCACCCGTGACAAGAGCTCACCGAGCTGCTCGCGCGCCTGCATGTTGCGCAGGCCCGGCGTGTTGGGCGAGGAGATGTTGACGGTCAGATAACTCGTATGGGGCGCGAAGCGGGCGACGCCGCGCTCATAATCGGCGATGCGGTCGGCGCTGTCCTTGTTGGCGCCGATGTTGACGCCGACGATGCCTGGCCGCCCCTTGCGCGCGGCAAGGCGCTTTTCGGCGGTCGCATGTCCCTCATTGTTGAAGCCCAGCCGGTTGATCACCGCCTCGTCCGCCGTCAGCCGGAAGATGCGCGGCTTCGGATTACCGGCTTGCGGCAGCGGCGTGATGGTGCCGACCTCGGCAAAGCCGAAGCCAAGCCCAAGCAGCGCGTCCGGCACTTCGGCGTTCTTGTCGTAGCCGGCGGCCATGCCGAGCGGGTTGGGAAAGTCGAGGCCGCAAAGGCTGATCTTGAGCCGCGCGTCATGCGTCGGGCGCCGCGGCGCCGTCGCGCCGACTGGCAGCCCGCAGCGCAGCGCCGCGATCGACAGGCCATGCGCGGTTTCCGGATCGAAGGAGAAAAGCAGCTTTTGGCCGATCCGGTCGAGCACGCTCATTCGCCCTCCAGCGTCGGGAATTCGTGGCCGCCGGCGCCGAGCGGCAACGGCTTTACCCAGAGAACCGCATCAAGGTCGAGCTCGGCGTAGAGATGCGGGAACAGGGCGCCGCCGCGCGAGACCTCGTATTTCAGCGCATTACCCAGCCTTGCAGCGTCGATCGCGATCAGCAGCAGGTCCGTCTGCTCGGCGAAGTGCTTGGCCGCCGTTTCGCGAACCTGGCCGGCGGTGGAGAAATGGATGAAGCCGTCGGCGATGTCGATCGGCGCACCGGTGAAGCGCCCCTTCCTCTCGGCTTCGCGCCAAAGCGCCTCGGGCGCGATCTTGTAGATAATCTGAGACATTGTCGCGCTATAGTCCTAACCGAAGGTGCGGGGAAGGCTCGAAGCTCGACTCTTCCCCATTTCCGGCGCAAACCTGTGATAGCCCGCCTTCACTGGCTCATGGAGGAACAACATGCGTCTGCAGCACATCGTGATCCCCGCGGCGCTTTGCTCGCTGGTTGCCGCTTCCGCCTATTCCGAGGAGACCGACCATTACCGTCTGGAGAAGTCGGCCAACGGCTATGTCCGCATGGACACAAGGACCGGCGCCATGTCGATCTGCGAAGAGCGCGCCGGCCAGCTCGTCTGCAAGATGGCCGCCGACGAGCGGGCCGCCTACCAGGACGAGATCGACCGGCTGGACAATTCGGTCAAGGCGCTCGACGCGCGCGTCGCCAAGCTCGAGAATTCGCTCTCCGCCCGGCTGGAATCGCAACTGCCCAGCGAAGAGGATTTCAATAAGACGATGGGTTACATGGAGCGCTTCTTCCGGACCTTCAAGGACATCGTCAAGGACCTGGACAAGGAAGATGGCGAAGGCAAGCTGAACCAGCAGAAGACCTGATTGCAAAGCCGCCTTGGGGAAAACCCCGCGCGCGGCCTTTGTCGCTTGAAAACGCGCCGCGCCGCCGCATAATCATTCCGGTCCCCGCAAGAAGCACACAATGATGATGGGATCGGGGGAGGACTATTTGCCGTCGGGCCACACTTTCGTCATTGCCGACGACCATCCGCTTTTTCGCGGCGCGCTGAAGGAGGCGCTTGCCGGCATCGGCGACGTTGCCGCCATCCACGAGGCCGGCGATTTCGAAAGCGCCAAGGCGCTGGTGCTTGCCAATGAAGATATCGATATGGTGCTGCTCGACCTGTCGATGCCGGGCGCCAGCGGCCTCTCCGGCCTGATCTCGTTGCGCGGCATCCATCCGGCGGTGCCGCTGGTGGTGGTATCGGCGCATGACGATCCCGTCACCATCCGCCGCGCGCTCGATCTCGGCGCTTCCGGCTTCATCTCCAAATCGGCCAGCATGGACGAGATCCGCGGCGCCGTGCAGGCGGTGCTTGCCGGCGACATTGCCGCGCCGGCCGGCATTGAGCTCGGCGTCGAGCGCGACCCGGAAATCTCCGACCTGATCAAGCGGCTCCAGGCGCTGACGCCGCAGCAGACGCGGGTGCTCGGCATGCTGGCGGAGGGCCTGCTCAACAAGCAGATCGCCTATGAGCTCGGCGTCTCCGAGGCCACCATCAAGGCGCATGTCTCGGCCATCCTGCAGAAGCTCGGCGTCGACAGCCGCACCCAGGCGGTCATCCAGCTGTCGAAGATCGGCGGCGACCCGCTGCAGCCGGTCGGCTGATCGCAGGCACCTCAGGCGAAGCTTTTCACCCTAACTGAACCCGACCAGCGCGGATCGATCATGCGGTCGCTTCGCGTCGGGTCGATGGCTGCGCCCCTCAGCGATAGTTTTCGACGGCCGAGCCCAACTGCGACGCGGCATCATCCTCGGTCGGGCCTGAAGGATTCCGCGCTCGCCCGATCGCGGCGCCGAGGCCCAGCGAAGCGATCGCCACCAGTGGAATGCCGGCGATCCAGGGCAGGCGCGGCGCGAGCGCATAGAGCGCCGTGCCGATCGACGGTCCAAGCGAGTCCTTGAGGTCGACCGCCACAGACGAGGCGGCCATATAGGAAGCGCGTCGCGGCGATGGTGCGAGCGCGTTGACGGCGGTCGGCACGAGCGGCCCGACCAGCATCTGTCCCACCGAGCAGAAGCTGACTGCGGCGACCAGCGAAAGTATCGCCGGCGAGGTCGCCAGCAGGGCAAAGGCGGCGATGGTCGAGATGCCGGCGCCGGCTGCCAGCCAAAGCGCCGATCGCGTCTCGGCGAAGCGGCTGACCAGCATCTGCAAACCGACCGTCAGGGCGGCCGCATAGGCAAACAGCGCGCCGACACCGGACGGGGTGAGCGTGCCGGCATCCTGCGCATAGAGCGGGATGACCGCTTCGATCCAGTTGCCGGAAATCTCGAACAGCACGA
Organism: Mesorhizobium sp. Ca11; assembly: GCF_020165275.1. NCBI lineage: Bacteria > Pseudomonadati > Pseudomonadota > Alphaproteobacteria > Hyphomicrobiales > Phyllobacteriaceae > Mesorhizobium > Mesorhizobium sp. Ca11. Next base: position 46,438 of record NZ_JAIUHU010000007.1, read on the forward strand.
CCCAGGCGAGCAGCTTTGCCAGGCGGCCGTCGTGGAAGGCCGGCAGCAGCGCCGACAGGCCTTCCTCTTCCTCCGTTTCCCCATGGTCGGCTGCGGCATGGCCGCGCGTCTCGGCGAATGCGGCAAGCATGACGATGCCGCCGAAGAGCAGCATACCGCCGCCGGCCAGGAACACGCTGCCAAGCGAAACGAGCGCCAGCAGCGCGCCGCAGGCCGGGCCGAGGATCTGTCCGGCGCTCGAGCTGACGCGCGCCATGCCGAACCAGCGCGGATGCGCCGACGGTTCCGTCACATCGGCGATAGCTGTGAGGATGGTCGGGTGGAGCACCGACTCGCATATGCCGGTCAAAAGCAGCACGGCCGCGGTGGCGGCGACGCCATGAGCGAAGAACAGCGCGACGAAGCCGCAGCCGACGCCGAGCGACGACAGGATCAGCACCGGCCGCCGGCCGACCCGGTCGGCGATGCCGCCGATCAGCGGCGCTGCGACCAATTCGCCGCCGGCATAGCAGGCAAACAAAAGCCCGATCGCGCCGATCGGAATGTTCGCCTCGCCGCTCGCCCAGAGCGGAAAGAAGGGCACCAGCGCGCCGTCGGCGAAACCGGCGCAGAAGAACAGGAACAGGCCGAGCAGAGCCGGGCGCGGCAGCCCGCGCCAGGACGATGGGAGGAAGGTCATGGATGTCACCTACGCGTCAAAGGCCCGAAGGCCGGGATTGCGCGTTGGTTGACGTAAACGCCTACGGCTGCCTCAGAAGCAGCATGGGGTAGTTTCGAGCAAGCCTTAGCCGAGCCGCATCGACAGCTCCACGTCGTCGCCGAACGGCGTCGACATATAGCCGCCGGCCGGCGCGCGCACCCGTTCCAGATAGTCGGGCGAGAAGTCGGCATTGTCGGCGATGACCAGCGCGCCGGGCCTGAGCCGGCTCTCGACCAGGCTCAGTATCTCCGGATAGAGCGCCTTGGCGCCGTCGAGCAGCAGGAGGTCTATCCGGTCAGGCAGGTCGGTGCTGAGCGTTTCCAGCGCGTCGCCCTCGCGGATCTCCACCAGGTCGATGAGGCCGCCTTCGGTCAGATTGGCCTTGGCCCGGGTTACCTTCGACGGCTCGAATTCCGTCGTGATCAGTCGGCCGCCGCCATTGTCGCGCAGTGCCGCGGCAAGATAGAGCGTCGAGATGCCGAACGATGTGCCGAATTCGACGATGATGCGCGCGCCGGTGCTGCGCGCCAGCATGTAGAGCAGCGTGCCGGTCTCCGGCGAGACCGCAAGCCACAGGTCCTTCAGGCTGCCGTAGAACTGGCGATACTCGGTCTTGCTGTGGAGCAGGCGCGTCCGTTCGTCGCGCGAGTACTGGGCGATCGCCGGGCTGGTCGCCGCGTCGGCTTCCTTGAACAGGCGGGCGAGCAGCGGTGCCAAAGGGGTTGCGGTCAAGGTGGTCATGGCTGTCTCCGGCGGGGTTCTTGTGTTGCTTCCAAAAATACGAATAATCCTTCAGGTTTCCAATTCGCATTTCGGCGCGCGACCATGATCCAACGCTCAAGCCCTTCAATTTCCACTCGAAAACAGCCCAAACAGGCGCGCGCCACGGAGCTGGTCGCGGCGATTTTAGAGGCGGCTGCTCAGGTTTTGGCTGCTGAAGGCGCGCAGCGTTTCACCACCACGCGCGTTGCCGAAAGGGCGGGCGTCAGCGTCGGTTCGCTCTACCAGTATTTCCCGAACAAGGCGGCCCTGCTGTTCAGGTTGCAGAGTGACGAATGGCGCCAGACGACAGAGCTTTTGTGCGGCATTCTCGAAAATACCGGGCTATCCCCGCTCGAGCGGACAAGAACGCTGGTCCACGCCTTCATCCGCTCCGAATGCGAGGAGGCGGCGGTGCGCGGCGCGCTGAACGACGCCGCGCCGCTCTATCGGGATGCGCCGGAGGCTGAGGAGGCGAGGGCGGCGGCGAGCCGGACCGTCGAGACCTTCATGCGCGAGACGCTTCCTGACGCGCCGGATAGCGGCCGCGCCCTGGCCGGCGACCTGATCATCAAGACGCTGAGCGCCGTGGGGGCGGATTTCTCGGAAAAGGAGCGAACGGCCGATGAGATCGAAGCCTATTCCGATGCGCTGGCCGACATGTTCTGCGCCTATCTCCGAAGCCTCGGGCATCGCGGCTGGTAGCAGTGCTTTGTCTCTATTCGGCGGCCGGCGCCAGCGGCCTGACGCGCGCCATCATCGAGCGCAGCACGGCCGGCTTCAGCGGCTTGTTGATCACCGGAATGTCGAGCCGGCCGGCAGCCGCGCGCACCTCGCTGGAGCGGTCGGCGGTGACCAGCACGCAGGGCAGGTCCTGCCCGTAGGCGGCGCGCAGCGTGGCGACCGCATCGAGCCCGGTGCTACCGTCGAGATGATAGTCTGCCAGCACGAGGTCCGGCTTCGGCGCGCCGGGCTTCAGGAGATCGCCTGATCCCGAAGCCGTCTCGACACGGCATCCCCAGCCTTCGAGCAGCAGCCGCATGCCGTCGAGGATGCGCGCGTCATTGTCGATGCACAGCACATTGAGCCCGGCAAGCGTCGAGGCAGAGCGGGCCGGCGCCTTGCCGGCCTCGCGCGGCGGCGCGGCGACCGCCGCGACCGGCAGAATCACGGAAAAGCGCGTGCCCTTGCCGGGGTTGGAGTAGATGCGGATTTCGAGCCTCAGCACCCTGGCGATGCGGTCGACGATGGAGAGCCCCAGGCCAAGGCCTTCGGCCTCGCGCGCGCCCTCGTCGAGGCGCGTGAACTCGTGGAAGACGGTGCTGAGCTTGTCGCCGGCAATGCCGATGCCGGTGTCGATCACCTGGATCTCGGCCAGCTCGCCGCGTCGCCGCACCCCAACCAGAATGCGGCCCTGGCGCGTGTATTTGATGGCGTTGGAAACGAGATTCTGGATCAGCCGGCGCAACAGGTTCCGGTCGGTCATGACGCCGAGCGAGGATGGGATGATCTTCAGATCGAGCTTCTTTTCGGCGGCAAGCGGGCGAAAATCGTTGCCGATCTGACCGAGCAGTCCGCCCAGGTTAAAAGCGGTATTGTCCGGCTTCATCGCGCCGGCATCGAGCCGCGAGATGTCGAGCACCGCGCCGAGGATGGTCTCGACCGATTCCAGCGAGGATTCGATGTTCATCGCGGCCTTGCCGGCCGGTCCCTTGCCCGCCTTCTCGATCAGCGACGAGCAATAGAGGCGGGCGGCGTTGAGCGGCTGCAGGATGTCATGGCCGGCGGCGGCGAGGAAGCGCGTCTTGCCGAGGTTTGCCTCCTCGGCCAGCATCTGCGCCTGCGCCAGTTCCTCGTTGACGCGGGTGAGCTCGACGGTGCGGGTCTTGACCCGTTGCTCCAGCGATTCATTGGCCCGCTTCAGCGCCAGGTCCTGCTCGACCCGGCCGGAGATGTCGGCATACGTGGCGACGATGCCGCCGTCGGGCATCGGGTTGGAGCGCAGCTCCAGGATGCGGCCGCTGGTCTTCAGCTCCATCTGCCACGGGCCGGCGAAGCTGGTCAGCCGGTTGAGCATCGTGACGCGCTGGTCGGCGGGAATATCGCCGCGCTCGGCGAGATGATGGAGGATCCGGTCGAGCGAGACGCCGACCTGGCCCATCTCGTCCGGCAGGTCGAACAGCAGCCGGTATTGCCGGTTCCAGCAGATCAGTCGGAAATCGCGATCGAAGACGGTGATGCCTTGCTCCATCTGGTCGAGCGCGATCTGCAAAAGGTCGCGATTGTGCTGCAGCGCCTCGGTGGCGTCGTCGAGCAGCTTGAAGGCATCCTTGGAGTCGCGATCGTTGCGGCGAAAGAGCAGCGACAGGATCAGCCGCGCCGAGGACGAGCCGACGGCGCTCGCCAGCAATTGCTCAGAGAAGCGGATAACATCCATGCTGGCCTGTTCGGTGCCGTGCAGGGAGACTTTCGCGTCCCTCTCGAAGGATTGGAACGAGCGCTCCGTGCGCTCGACGCCGAGATAGCGTGAAATCGTATCCTTCAGGTCGTTGACGGTGACGGCGGTGCGGAAGCGGCGCAGGCTGGGCATCGGGCCTGCCTCGCGCGGCACGAAGATCGCCGCCTGGATGCGCTCCAGCGGCACGGACGCGCGGGAGAGGGAGCCGAGGACGAAAAACAGCGCATTGACCGAGAGGCTCCACAGCACGCCATGGTTCAGCGGCTCGCCGACGGTGCCGAACAGCGCCTGCGGCCTCAGCGCCTCGAAGCCGAACAGCCCGTGGACGACGATATCGGTAGAGGGGGCGACGAGTGAAGGCAGGAGCAGCGTGTAGCCCCAGACGGCGATGCCGGCGAACATGCCGAGGGCTGCGCCCCGGCCGTTGGCGCGGCGCCAGATCAGCCCGCCGACCAGCGCCGGCGCGAATTGGGCAATCGCGGCAAACGACATCAGGCCGATCGAGGACAGCCGCGCGCTATTGGTGCTCTCGCGATAATAGAGGAAGGCGATGAACAGCATGATGAAGATCGAGGCGCGGCGCACATTGAGGATCAGCGTCGACCAGTCCTCGTTCTCCGAGGAACTCGTCTTGAGCACGCGGCGCACGAACAGCGGGATGACGAGATCGTTGGAGATCATGATCGACAGCGCGACGCTCTCGACGATCACCATCGCGGTTGCCGCCGACAGGCCGCCGACGAAGGCGGCCATCGCCAGCACGTCATGGCCGCTGAACAGCGGCAGCGACAAGACATAGAGGTCGCTGCTGGTCTTGTCGCCGACCAGCGACAGGCCGGCAAAGGCGATCGGCAGCACGAAGAGGTTGATCGCCACGAGGTAGAGCGGGAACACCCAGGTCGCCGTGCGCAGTTCCGCCTCGCTGCGGTTCTCGACGATGGTGACGTAGAACTGCCGCGGCAGCATCAGCACGGCAAAGCCGCTCAGGCCGGTCAGCACCAGCCAGGTGGCCAGCGAGGTGCTGTAGCTCATCGCCTGGCGAACCTGGCCGTTTCCGGCAAGCCTGGCGAACATGTCGCCGGGCCCGCCGAAGATCACGAATATCACCATCAGGCCGATGGCGAGAAAGGCGGCGAGCTTGACCACGGTCTCGACCGCCACCGCCAGAACCAGTCCGTCCTGATGTTCCGTGGCGTCGGCATGGCGGGTGCCGAACAGCACCGCGAACAGCGCCAAAAGCATCGCCACCACCAGCGAGATATCGCTGACGAACGGATCGAAAGAGGGGGGCGAGCCCGTATAGTGCTCGACCATCAGGCTGACGGAACCGGAGATCGCCTTGAGCTGCAGCGCGATATAGGGCACCGCGCCGATGGTCGCGATCAGCGTCGCGATCGCCGCGACGGTGAAGCTCTTGCCGTAGCGGGCGCCGAGGAAGTCCGCGATCGAGGTGATCTTCTCGCTTTTCGCCAGCCTGATCATGCGATTGAGCAGCGGGAAGCCGAACACGAAGACCAGCACCGGACCGGTATAGATGCCGAGGAATTCGAGGCCGCGCTCGGAGGAAAGGCCGACCGAGCCGAAGAAAGTCCAGGAAGTGCAGTAGATGGCGAGGCTGAGCGCGTAGATGAAAGGCCGCGCCCGGCCGAGCCCGGCTGCCACCGAGCGCCGGTCGCCGACGCTGGCGATGGCGAAAAGCAGCGTCACATAGGCGATCGCGATGATGACGACGAACCAGCCTTGCACGGTCCGCACTTCCTCCCTGCCGGTTCCTCATCCGGTCGTTAAGACGCAACCACAGCTTGGAGCCCAAGTCCATCGCGGCTTTTGGCGCATATGCGGCTGGCGAGGCAGGTAAGCACAAACCGGTGTCTTCGCCCTTTTTCCGGTTTTTCAACCGGGTGTTTTTGTTATTGTGGCTTCGGATCGGTGCCGGAGAGCCGGGGCGGCAGCACGGCCGGTCATGGCAAGGAGGGCCGAATGCTGAAAGAATTCCAGGAATTCATTTCCAAGGGCAATGTGATGGACTTGGCCGTCGGCGTCATCATCGGCGCCGCCTTCGGCAAGATCGTCGACTCGCTCGTCAACGACATCATCATGCCGATCATCGGCGCGATTTTCGGCGGGTTGGACTTCAACAACTACTTCTTCGGGTTGTCATCGAACGTCCATTCGGCCACGCTGGCCGATGCCAAGAAAGAAGGCGCCGTCTTCGCCTATGGCAGCTTCATCACGGTCGTGCTGAATTTCCTGATTCTTGCCTTCATCATCTTCCTGATGGTCAAGGCGGTGAACAATCTGCGCAGGCGGCTGGAGCGCGAGAAGCCGGTTGCTGCCGCGGCACCGCCGCCCGCCGACGTACAGTTGCTGACCGAAATCCGCGACCTGCTGGCGAAAAGGTAACTCCTCAACGGGCGCCCTGGACCAAAACCCCGGCCGCTTGCGGCCGGGGTTTTCTGTTTGCGGCTGTCGTAAAAGAGGCTAGCAGTCGCGAAAAACCGGACGGATTCTTGCATGACCCTGATCGAGACCTTGCGCGCGGAAGCCCGCGCGGCGCCCGAAAGCGGCATCGTCGCTGTCGTCAATCACGGCCGCCTGCGCGAAGGCCTGATCCCGCTCTGGGCTGGCGAGGGCGATCTGCCCACGCCTTCCTTCATCAGCGATGCCGCCGCCAAGGGACTGGCCGATGGCGAGACGTTCTACACCTGGCAGAAGGGCATTCCCGAGCTCAGGCAGGCGCTCGCCCGCTACTACGCCAGGCATTTTGGCAAGACCTTCGCCGAGGAGGAGTTCATCGTCACCGGATCCGGCATGCACGCCATCCAACTGGCCATCGACGCGATCGCCGGCAGCGGCGATGAGGTGATCTACCTCTCGCCGGCTTGGCCGAATTTCGCCGCGGCCGCCGGCGTGGCGGGCGCCGTTCCGGTGCCGGTCACCCTCGACCAGTCCGGCAATGGCTGGTCCTGCGATGTCGAAAAGATCGCCTCCGCGATCACGCCGCGCACGAAGCTGTTGTTCATCAACACGCCGTCCAACCCGACCGGCTGGACCGCCGACAGGCAGACGCTGAAGGCAATCCTCGATCTCGCCCGCCAAAAGGGCCTGTGGATCATCGCCGACGAGATCTATTCGCTGTTCCACTACGGCCATGGCCGCGCGCCGTCCTTCCTCGACCTCGCCACGGCCGACGACCGTATCCTGTTCGTTAACAGTTTCTCCAAGAACTGGGCGATGACCGGTTGGCGTGTCGGCTGGATCAAGACCCATCCAGCCTTGCAGCAGGTATTCGAAAACCTGATCCAGTACTCGACCTCGGGCGTCGCCCAGTTCATGCAGCGCAGCGCGGTCGCTGCCCTCGACGAGGGCGACGGCTTCATCACCGAACAAGTGGAGCGTGCACGCGCCGCTCGCGATCTCGTCTGTGACATACTCGGCGCGACCGGCAAGGCGCGTTTCACCGTGCCGCAGGGCGCGTTCTATCTGTTCTTCAGGGTCGACGGCATCACCGATTCCCGAACCGCCGCCTTCGACATCGTCGATAACGCCAATGTCGGCCTGGCGCCTGGCACCGCCTTCGGCCCCGGCGGCGAAGCCTTCCTCAGACTATGCTTCCACCGCCGCCTCGATCAGCTCGAGGAAGCGGCGCATCGCCTGGCGAGGTGGATGAAGACGGTGTGAGAAAGGCGGCTTCAGCCGCCCGACTTCGGCACCAGCAGCGGAATGATCCGGTCGCTCTTGGCGACGGCGGGACGGCCGGAGCTGGCATAGGGAATGCCCAGCGCATCCCAGGTCTCGACCACCGCATCCTGCAATTCGGCGATCAGCGCGTCCGAATGGAAGGGTGTGGGCGTGATGCGCAGCCGCTCGGTGCCGCGCGGCACCGTCGGATAGTTGATCGGCTGGATGTAGATGCCGTGCACGCCAAGCAGCCGGTCGCTGGCCATCTTGCAAAGCTCGGGGTCGCCGACCTGCACCGGCACGATATGCGTGGCTGAGTCCATCACCGGCAGCCCGGCCGCGGCAAGCACCTGCTTGGTGCGCGCCGCCTGGCGCTGCTGCGCGTCGCGCTCGGCCTGCGAGCGCTTGAGATGCCGGATCGAGGTGGTGGCGGCCGCCGCGATCGCCGGCGGCAGCGCGGTGGTGAAGATGAAGCCCGGCGCATAGGAGCGCACCGCGTCGATGACGGCGCTGGTGCCGGCGATATAGCCGCCAAGCGTGCCGAAGGCCTTGGCCAGCGTGCCCTCGATGATGTCGATGCGGTCGGCCAAGCCTTCGCGTTCGGTGATGCCGCCGCCGCGCGGCCCGTACATGCCTACGGCATGGACCTCGTCGATATAGGTCATGGCGTTGTAGCGCTCGGCGAGCTCGACGATCTCTCTGATCGGCGCGATGTCGCCGTCCATCGAATAGACGCTTTCGAAGACGATCAGCTTGGCGCGCTCGCGCCCCGCGGCCTGCAAGAGGCTCTCTAGATGCGCCACGTCATTGTGGCGGAAGATCTTCTTCTCCGCGCCCGAGCGCCGCACGCCTTCGATCATCGAGGCATGGTTGAGCTCGTCCGAGATGATCAGGCAGTTGGGCAGAAGCCTGGCGATGGTCGAGATCGAGGCCTCGTTGGAGACGAAGCCGGAGGTGAAGACCAGCGCTGCCTCCTTGTCATGCAGATCGGCGAGCTCCTGCTCGAGCTCGACCAGCGGGTTGGAGGTGCCGGAAATGTTGCGGGTGCCGCCGGCGCCCGAGCCCATCTTGGCGGCCGCGTTCTGGAAGGCGGCAATCACGTCCTCGTTCTGGCCCATGCCGAGATAGTCGTTGGAGCACCATACGGTGATTTCCTGGGCGCGGCCGTTGGAACGCCAGATGGCGCGCGGGAACTTGCCCACGATGCGCTCCAGGTCGGCGAAAACGCGGTAGCGACGCTCGGCGTGGAGCTGCTCGATCGCATCCTCGAAGAACCGCTGATAGTTCATGTCGACTTCCCAATTTTGGGCCGGATCATAATCACTGCCCCATGCCGCGTCCACCGCGCCCAACCGGTCAAAATGCCACGCCCGTGCCCTGTTCCTAACGATGCCGGATCGTGGCCTATTCCCTGCTGTTTGAAGCAACTTGGTTTCAGTACGATGCCTCGGGCGCGACGAACTGTTACGGACTTAACACATAGGGAGGCTAGTGGGCTTGCGGCGGGTTTTCCAGCGCGGTGGCTGTTGAGACAGTTTCCGACAAATCTTGATCAGCGAGGTAGATGATGACGGTTTTGGTGACAGGCGGTGCCGGTTATATCGGCAGCCACATGGTCTGGGAACTGCTGGACGCCGGCGAGAGCGTCGTGGTGCTCGACCGGCTTTCCACCGGTTTCGAATGGGCGGTCGCCCCGGAAGCAAGGCTCACCGTCGGCGATGTCGCCGATCGTGATCTGGTCGGCCGGATCATCCGCGACAACAAGGTCGACGCCATCATCCACTTCGCCGGCTCGATCGTGGTGCCGGAATCGGTCGCCGACCCGCTTGGCTATTACGAAAACAACACCTGCAAGACCCGCACGCTGATCGAAACGGCGGTGCGCGAGGGCGTGCCGCATTTCATCTTCTCCTCCACCGCCGCCGTCTATGGCGGCGCCGGGCTGGAGCCGGTGCGTGAGGATGCCCGCCTTGCGCCGGAATCGCCTTACGGCCTTTCCAAGCTGATGAGCGAATGGATGCTGCGCGATGCAGCGTTGGCGCACGACATCCGCTATACGGCGCTGCGCTATTTCAACGTCGCCGGCGCCGATCCGAAGGGCCGCACGGGACAATCGACGCCCGGTGCCACGCATCTGATCAAGGTCGCCTGCGAGACCGCGCTCGGCAAGCGGCCCTTCATGCAGGTCTTCGGCACCGATTATGCGACGCCGGACGGCACCTGCATGCGCGACTACATCCATGTCAGCGATCTCGCCGCCGCGCACCGGCTGGCGCTGCAGCGGCTGCGCGACGGCGGCGGCAGTCTCGTCGCCAATTGCGGCTACAGCCACGGCTATTCGGTGCTCGAGGTGATCGACAGCGTGCGCCGCGCCTTCGGCCATGACTTCGACGTGCGCATGGGGGACCGCCGGCCGGGCGACGCCGCAGCCGTGGTCGCCAATTCCGAGCTTGCCCGCAAGGAATTCGGCTGGACGCCGCAGCGCGACGATCTCGACCTGATCGTCAACGACGCGCTGGCCTGGGAACGGATCCTGACGACCAGGAACTCCGTTCGAAACTGATCTGTTGGGCCAAGGGCTCGTCCGGCGCGTTTGGACGCGGTATTGAGCCTCATGCGGCGGCGCGCGGGGGGCCGCCCCATGATCTTTGAGGGAACGGCATGAAGGTCTTGGTTCTCGGCGCCGGCGTGGTTGGCACGGCGGCCGCCTATTATCTGGCAAGGGATGGTCACGAGGTGACGGTGATTGAGCGCCATGAAGCGGCGGCGCGGGGCACCAGCCAGTCCAATGCCGGCCTGGTGTCGCCGGGCGACGCCACCGCCTGGGCTTCGCCCGCGGCGCTGAAGACCTTCCTGCGCGCGCTCTGGAACCATGACCTCGGCATCAAGGTCAGGCTGCGCCTCGATCCCTATTTCTATGCCTGGAGCCTGCGCTTCCTGCGCGAATGCACGGTGACCCGGCTGCGCGCCAACACCAACGTCAAGTTGAGGCTCGCGCTCCATTCTCGCGAGTGCATCAATCAATTGTCGGAGGAAACCGGCATCCATTATGACGAGCGCAAGAAGGGCATTCTCTACTTCTTTCGCTCGCAAAAGAGCCTGGACACCGGCACCGACAATTACCGCTATCTGGGCGAGCACGGCCTGCCGATCGAGATCGTCGACCGCGAGCGTCTGGTCGAGCTGGAGCCTGGTCTTGCCGGCGTGAAGGAAAAGATCGCCGGCGGCATCTATTCGCCGATCGACCAGACCGGGGATTCCAAGCAGTTCACCGACCGGCTCGCCGCCTATGCAGCCGAGAGGCTCGGCGTGAAATTCCTGTTCGGCACGACGGTCGAGGGCCTCGACATCGAGGGAGATCGGGTGCGCGCGGTGATGACCTCGGCAGGACCGGTCACCGGCGATGCCGTCGTCATCTCCATGGGGCCGGAAAGCGGCCTGCTCGGCCGCCGCTACGGTATCGACCTGCCGGTCTATCCGGTGAAGGGCTATACAGCGACGATCCCCTTGGAGGACGAGAGCAAGGGGCCGACCATGGGCGGCGCGGACGAGGACCGGCTGATCGGCTATTCCAGGCTCGGCAATCGCCTTCGCATGTCCTCGACGGCCGAATTCACCGGCTTCGACCGTAGCTTCAAGCCGGGCGATTTCCGGACCATCCTGGAAACCGGCAAGGATCTTTTTCCCGGCGCCTTCGACGAGAAGAAGGCCGTGCTCTGGGCCGGCCTGCGGCCGATGATGCCGAATTCGGTGCCGGTCATCGGCCAGGCGAAATACCGCAATCTCTATCTCGACACCGGCCACGGCCATGTCGGCTGGACCATGGCCTGCGGCTCGGGGCAGTTCCTGTCGGATGTCGTCGCCGGCCGCAAGCCGCAGATCGATCCCAAAGGATTGCTGTACGGGACGGCGCGCTGAAGGCTTTGATTGCCGAGGTCGGCGCTGCCCCTCATCCGCCTGCCGGCACCTTCTCCCCGTTGAACGGGGAGAAGAGAGCTGTGGCCATGCCGACACGCATTTCCGCGGCGTTGAAAATTGGCGAAATCGCCGGTGACGGCCTCTTTCTCCCCGTCACTATACGGGGAGAAATGCCCGGCAGGGCAATGAGGGGCAGAGCCAACCTGTCAAGTAGAGCGGCGCCAAGCCCGAGCATATCCGCCCCAGGACTGATCGGTCGGTGGTTCTGAGCGCTCACCCTTGCTCATCGCGATGACGCGATCTGAGGCTAACAAGGCCGCGCCGATGCTGGTCCCGGTCGAGGTCTCTGACGCAATGACCGGTCGCTCGGTAGCTGCCGCCAGCATTCTGATGAAAAGCGGGTTCTGCGCGAAAGGTCCCTCGACGGTCGTCGGTCCGTCGCCGCCGATCAATTCCAGGCAGGTCGCGGTCGTCAGCGCCAGATAGAACGAGATGGCGGCGAAGCGCTGACCGGCGCTTAAGTCCTCGGCATTGACCCACTGTGCGCCGCGATGCGGAAACGGTCCCGAACCCCGCTGAGTGGCAGGCAGGAGCAGCACCTGCCGCGCCAGAACGGCGGCAACATCGTCTTCGCTCCATTCCTGGCTTTGGCCGTCGGTCAGAAGCGAGAACTCGCGCCCACCCATGAAGCGCGCCGAAGGCACCGGATCGCCGAGCGCGTTGACATTGACCAGGGTGTCGCGCGCCGGGTCGAGCTCCACCTTCCTGCCGCCCACCGCCATCGACACCACCCATGTGCCGGTCGAGACGACGGAGAAGGGCGGTGTGTCGGATAAAAGGTGCGGCAGCAGCGAGGCGTTGGAATCGTGCAGTCCGCAGAACACGGGCGTCTGCGGGTCGAGCCCTGTCCGCCGCGCCAGCTCCGGCAGGATCGGGCCAAGCCGATCCTTTGCCGGTCGCACCGGCGCCATCAGCCGGCGCCAGTCCATCCGGTCGACCAGCGACGAGTAATCGGACGTCCAGGGATTCCAGAGATCGGTGTGGCAGCCGAGCGAGCTCACCTCATTGGCGGCGACGCCGGTCAGCCGCAGCGCCCAATATTGCGGATACATCAGCATCGCGGCGGCCGTGGCGAAGTCCGCCGGGAAACGTTTCTGCTGCCAGAAGAACTGTGCGCCGAGATTGAGGCCGATCGGCAGTCGCGGCGTGCCGGTTTCGCCGAAGGGCGGACGCACGGCGTCGTAATCGGCCCTAAGCTGGTCGGGGCCGTCGAATTCATAGTCGAGCACAGGCAGCACCAGTTCGCCCGAGTCGTCGACCAGCGCGCCGGTCGCGCCATGCGTGGTGATCGAGATCGCATCGATCCGCCGTTCGCGGTTGAGATCGGCGAGGCTGTTCAGGATGAACGTCCACAGCGCCTCGACATCGTGATGCGGGTAGGGCGCCTGCCGCACCGGCGCGTTGGCGAAGCGGCGCAGCCCAATCTCGCTCAGTGTCGCGAGATCGACCAGCGCCACCTTGGCGTTGGTCTTGCCGATATCGATGACGGCGACGATCATGCCATATGGAACACGGTTTCCAGCGGCGCCGCCACCGGCTCGTTGTCGGGTTTGGTCTCCATGACGTCGGCCATGTGCGCCCACCAGCGCTGCATCACCGGGTGCTTCGGAAGATCGGCCATGCCGTGGTCGTCGCGGCGCCACAGCACGCCGAACAGGATGTTGGTCTCCTCGTCGAGATGGATCGAATAGTCGGAGACGCCGGCCTCTCTCAGCAGCGCGACCAGCTCGGGCCAGATCTCGTCATGCCGGCGCTTGTACTCGGCCTTCATGCCAGGATTGAGCTTCATCTTGAAGGCGTATTTCTCCATCAGGCGAAGCGCCCCTCGCGCAGCCGCCGCCAGACGATCGGCAGGGCGATGACGATGATCAGCAGCAGGCCGATGAAGATCGACATGACAATGCCGGGCACGTTGAGCAGTCCGAGGCCGAACGTCACCAGCCCCATGATGAAGGCGGCAAGCACGACGCCCAGGATGCTGCCGGCGCCGCCGAGGATCGAGACGCCGCCGAGCACCACCATGGTGATCGCCTCAAGCTCATAGCCCTGCGCGATCGACGGCCGCGTCGAGCCAAGCCGCGAGGTGATCAACACCGAGGCTATGCCCGACATCAGCCCGGTCAGGCAAAACAGGATGAATTTGATGCGGTCGACGCGCACGCCGGAAAAATGGCAGGCGACCGGGTTGTTGCCGATGGCGAAGACGCGGCGGCCGAAGCTCGTGCGGTGCAGCAGGAACCAGTAGATGAGCGCCGCGACGAGGAACAGCGCCAGCTCGAACGAGAAGACCCACCAGACATAGCCCTGGCCGAAGAAGGCGAAGCTCTCCGGATAGCCTTTGTAGGCCTGGTCGCCGAGAATGATGAAGGCGATGCCGCGAAACAGGCTCATCGTGCCGATGGTGACGACGATGGAAGGCAGGCCGAGCCGGGTGACAAGCAGCCCGTTGCAGGCGCCGCAGCCGAGTCCCACGAGGACGCCGATTGCCACCAGCACCGGTGTTCCCGCGCCGGCCTGCACCGCCATGCCCATCATCGTCGAAGCTAAAGCCACGATCGCCGCGACCGACAGGTCGATCTCGCCCGAAATGATCAGCAGCGCCATCGCAAGCGCGATCAGCCCTTTTTCGGTGAAGTTGAAGGTCAGGTCCGACAGCGACCACGGATCGAGGAAGTAGGGCGAAGCAAAACTGTTCACCGCGAAGATGAGGACCGCGATGACGACGAGCAGCGCCTCCCAGGAGAAGATCGCCGAGGAGAGTGGCTTGTCCAACCGGTCGGGGATGTGGCGCGGGGCAGGGGTGTCGGTCATGCCGCTTCCGCCTTTCTCAGGATGATCCGGCCCTGCCGGCGCTCGCCGCGCGCGTTGAGCACCACGGCCAGGATGATGGCGCTTCCCGAAATCGCCATCTGCCAGAAAGGCGAGATGTTGATGACCGGCAGCGCGTTGGAGATGATGCCAAGGAACAGCGCACCCAGCACCGCGCCGCCGACCGAGCCGATGCCGCCGGCGATCGAGATGCCGCCGATCACGCAGGCGGCGATGATGTTGAGCTCATAGCCGTTGGCGACCTCGACTGAGGCGATGACGTAGCGCGAGATCCACAGATAGCCGGCGAGCCCGCCGATCATGCCGGAAATGCAGAACACGATGAATTTGGTGCGGCCGACATCGATGCCGGCATAGACCGAGGCGGTCGGGTTGACGCCGATGGCGTGAATCGAGCGGCCGATCTGCGTGCGCGTCATCACCAGAAAGAACAGCGCGATCACGATGATCGCGATCCAGGACAGCACCGGCAGGCCGAGGAAGGCGGCGCGCTGGAAATTGATGAAGTCCGAGCTCATCTGGTCGGCATTGACCCAGGCGCCGCCCGAGACGACGAAGGTGGCGCCTCGATAGATCGTCAGCGTGCCCAGCGTCACCACGATCGACGGGATGTTCAGCCGCCACACCAGGAAGCCGTTGATCGCGCCAAGCGCCAGTCCGATGGCAAGTGCGATCACGATCAGCACCGGGATCGGGATCGCCGGATGCGCGGCGTTGAGCATCGCCACCACCATGCCGGTGAAGCAGAGGTTGGACGCCATCGACAGGTCGATCGAGCGCGTCAGGATCACCACCATCTGACCCAGCGCCAGGATCATCAGGATCGAGGTGTCGTTGAAGACCTGACGCAGATTGGCGGGGACGGCGAAGCCGGGGAAGCGCGTCGAGATCAGGCCGATCAGCACGACGATGCCGGCAAGCAGCCAGATCTCGCGGTATTTGAGGAAGCTCTTCATGCCGCGATCCCCGCCGCCGTTCGAACTAGCGTCTCGGCGTCGAGCCCCTTGTTGTCGTAGGTCGCCGCGATGCGGCCTTCGCGCATGACCACGACGCGGTCGGACATGCCGAGGATTTCGGGCAGTTCCGACGAGACCATGATCACCGACAGGCCTTGCGCGACCAGTTCGGCCATGAAGCCGTGCACGGCGGCCTTGGAGCCGATGTCAATGCCCTTGGTCGGCTCGTCGAGAATGATCACCTTGGGCGCTGTGGCCAGCCATTTGGCGATAACGACTTTCTGCTGGTTGCCGCCGGAAAGCGTGCCGACATCCTGGCTCAGCGATGAGGCGCGCAGGTCGAGCCGCTCGGTGTAGGAGCGCGCGAGCGAGAACTCTTCCGCCAGCCTCAGCACGCCGGATTTCGAGGTGCGCTTCAGCGACGGCAGCGACACGTTCTGGAAGATGGGCAGGCCGATCACCACGCCCTGCTTGCCGCGCTCTTCCGGCACATAAACGATGCCGGCCTCGATCGAATCCGCCGCCGATTTCGGTGCGATCGTCTTGCCGTCGAGTGAGATGGTGCCCCGGCTGATGCGCGTGATGCCGGCGATCGCTTGCATGACCTCGCTGCGCCCCGCGCCGACCAGCCCGTAGAAGCCGAGGATTTCGCCCTTGCGCAATTCGAAGCCGACGTCGTCGAACTCGGTCGGATGCGACAGGCCGGAAACCGACAGCACCGGCGCCCCGATCTTCGGCTCGCGCTGCGGAAAGATATGATCGACGTTGCGGCCGACCATCATGCGCACGATCTCGTTCTGGCCGGTGTCCTTGAGCAGGCCTTCGCCGACCATCTCGCCGTCGCGGAAGACGGTGTAGCGGTCGGCGATGCGGTAGATCTCGTCGAACTTGTGGCTGATGAAGAGCACCGCCTTGCCTTCGCTCTTCAGGAATTCGATCAGCAGGAAAAGCTCCTCGATCTCCTTCATCGAAAGTGCCGCTGTAGGCTCGTCCATGATGACGATGCGCGCGTCGATCGACATGGCGCGTGCCACCGCCACCAGATGCTTATTGGCGATGCCGAGGTCCTTCAGCCGCGCGTCAGCGTCGATATGGCCGGCGCGCATCGTCTCCAGCACCTCGCGGGCGTTCTTGCGCATGGTGCGCCAATCGATGGTGCCGAAGCGGGTGCGCGGCGCATGGCCGAGAAAAATGTTTTCGGCGACCGAAAGATCATCGAACAGCACTGTCTCCTGGTGGATGGCGGTGATGCCGTGGCCGAAGGCGGCATGCGCGCTGGGCAGCGTCGTGGTCAGGCCGTCGATGCCGATCTCGCCTGAATCGGGCTGGTAGATGCCGGTCATGATCTTGACCAGCGTCGACTTGCCGGCGCCGTTCTCGCCGATCAGCGCCGTCACCTGTCCGGGATAGAGCGACAGGCTGACATTGTGCAGCGCGCGCACGCCCGGGAAACTTTTCGAGATGCCTGAGAGCGTCAGGCGAGGAGCGGAGGCGGGGAGCCGCTCCTTTACCGTGCCGTCATGGGCCGTCGTGTCCATAGTCGTATCAAGCCCGGTCAATCTATTGCGTGTAGACTTCCCCTCACCCGACCTCCGCTTCGCTCGGTCGACCTCTCCCCGAGGGGAGATGAGATTTCCGAGCTTGGCTCCAGGCTCTTCTCCCCACCGGGGAGAAGGTGGCCGCGAAGCGGCCGGATGAGGGGGCAGCGCCATCAGTCCGAGATCAATAGATCTTGGAGAACTTCTCGATGTTCGTCTTGTCGAACTGGAAAGGCGGAGCCATCGCGGCCGAGTTGGTGTCGTCGAGCGTCACCTTGCCGACGCGGCCGATCGACAGCGTGGCGCCGGGCTTGGCTTCTTCCTTCTTCACCGCCAAGTCATGGGCGAGATAGATCGCCGAATAGCCGAGGTCGATCGGGTTCCAGAGAGCGACAGCCTGCGAAGCGCCGTTGTCGATGAACTTCTTGAACTCCGACGGCAGCGCGAGGCCGGTGACGTTGACCTTGCCGATCAGGTTCTCGTCAGTGACGACCTGCGCGGCAGCGACGACGCCCACCGTGGTCGGCGCGATGATCGCTTTGAGGTTCGGGTAGGACTTCAACAGGCCCTTGGCTTCATCCGTGCTCTTGGCCGAGTCGTCATCGCCATAGACAGTGGCGACCAGCTTGATCTTCGGGAACTTCTCCGGCAGCACCTTCTTGGCCGCTTCGATCCAGGCGTTCTGGTTGGTCGCGGTCGAGGAGGCCGACAGGATGGCGACGTCGCCGCCCTCCGGCAGATAGTCGGCGGCGAGCTTGATGATGGTCTCGCCGATCAGATTGGTGTCGGACGGATTGAGGTGAAGCTGGCGGCCTTCCTTGGCGACGCCGGAGTCCCACGAGATCACGGTGATGCCGCGGTCCATCGCCTTCTTCAGCACCGGCACCAGCGCGTCTGCATCATTGGCTGAAACGGCGATCGCATCGACCTTCTGCGCGATCAGCGAATTGATCACCTCGATCTGGGCTTCGGCGGTAGCCTTAGTCGGACCGGTATAGATGACATCGACATCGCCCAGTTCCTTGGCCGCTTCCTCGGCGCCCTTGTTGGCGGCGTCGAAGAAGCCGTTGCCGAGCGACTTCACCACCAGCGCGATCTTGACGTTCTCGGCATAGGCGGCATTCACGAACATGGCGGCGGAAAAGGCCGCCGTAACCAGCAGTTTCTTCAAAAAGCTCATCGAATATCCTCCCTTGAGCGTTGCATTCCATCGCCGCTGCGGGCGCGAGTTTCCTCAGGCCTGCAGTGAAGATTCCTCCTTGTCGCTTGACTGTCCGCGGGCGACGATCAGCGCCACGCCCGCCGTTTCCAGCATCTTGGCCTCGCGGTCCTCGATGCCGTCGTCGGTGATCACGGTTGCGATGCGCGACAGCCCGCACAGGATAAGGCTCGAGCGCATGCGGAATTTCGAGGAATCGACCAGCACCACCAGTTCGTCGGCCTGGTCGATCAGCTTCTGCTCCGCCTGGATCAGAAGCGGGTCGCCTTCCATCAGCCCGAGCGGCCCCAGCCCCTGCGCGCCCATGAACATGCGTCGCGCATAGAAGTTGCGCGTCACGTCATTGTCGAAGGGCGACAGGATGATGTTCTGCTCGCGGTAGATCGTACCACCCGACAGCATCACCGTGTTCTTCGAGTGCTTGAGCAGATGCTCGGCGATCGGGAAGGAATTGGTGAAGATCGGCATGCGGCGTCCGGTCAGGAAATGCACCATCTGGAAGGTGGTGGTGCCGCCATTGATGATGATCGGCTCGCCGTCCGTGCAAAGGTTCACCGCTTCGCGGGCGATCGCCCGCTTCTGCGCGGCGTTCAGCGTTTCGTTGACCGAGAAGGGCCGGCCGGCAAGGCCGATGAACTGCGGCGGCGAGATCGCCTCGGCGCCGCCGCGCACCCGGCGCAGGCGCTTCTGCACATGCAGCGCCGCGATGTCGCGCCGGATCGTCGCTTCGGAAGAGTCCGTCAGCTCGACCATCTCCTGCACCGTCACCACAGGCTTTTCCTGGACGGCGGACAGAATGATCCTGTGGCGCTCTTTCTCGTGCATGGTTCCTCCCTGCCCAAGCATCAGGCCTTAGAAAACGCGCAGTGTCAATCATTTCCGATCATATATTTTCATTGTGCAGTGCAATATGATCGATATTGATCGTTTGTGATTGACAGGCGCGGCGCTTGCGTAGACATTCCCGGACGAGAAATGAGGGGCGCGGCATCGCGCTCCAAGGGAGGATACCTATGCTCGACAAGCGCTCCGGCTCGCGCCTCGCCAATCTTTGGGATGATGCAAAGGCCGAAGGGATGAGCGGTCCTGAGCTCTTGGTCTATCGCTCGAACACGCTGGGATCCGACAAGCGCGTCACCAACTATGGCGGCGGCAACACCTCGTCCAAGGTCTGGCAGAAGGACCCGCTCACCGGTGAGGAGGTCGAGGTGCTGTGGGTCAAGGGCTCGGGCGGCGACAGCGCCTCGATCAAGCTTGACGGTTTTGCCACCCTCTACATGCAAAAGCTGCGGGCGCTGAAGGGCCTGTATCGCGGTGTCGAGCATGAGGACGAGATGGTGGCCTATCTGCCCCACTGCACCTTCAACCTCAATCCGCGCGCGGCCTCGATCGACACGCCGCTGCATGCCTTCGTGCCTAAGGCTTGCGTCGACCACATGCATCCCGACGCCATCATCGCGGTCGCCGCAGCCAAGGATTCCAAGGCGATTACCAAGGAGATATTCGGCGACGCCATAGGCTGGCTGCCGTGGAAGCGGCCAGGCTTCGAGCTCGGCCTGTGGCTGGAGAAATTCTGCCTCGAAAACCCTGATGCCAAGGGCGTCGTGCTGGAAAGCCATGGCCTGTTCACCTGGGGCGACACGCCGAAGGAATGCTACGAGACGACGATCTCGGTGATCAACCAGGCGATCGACTGGTTCGAGCGCAAATCCGAGGGCAAGGCGATCTTCGGCGGCGAGGCGGTCCAGCCGCTCGACGCTCCCGCGCGCCGCGCCATCGCGGCCAAGCTGATGCCGCGGATCCGCGGCCTCATCTCCGAAAAGAGCCATAAGCCCGGCCATTTCGACGACCAGCCCGCCGTGCTCGAATTCGTCAATTCGAAGGACTTGCGGCCGCTGGCGGCGCTCGGCACCTCATGCCCCGATCACTTCCTGCGCACCAAGATCCGGCCGCTGGTGATCGAGTTCGATCCCGCAAAGCCGGATGTCGATGCCGTCATCGCGCGCCTGGCCGACGACATCGCCGAATACCGCGTCGGCTATCAGGCCTACTACGACGCCTGCAAGCATCCGGACTCGCCCGCCATCCGCGATCCCAATGCCGTGGTCTATCTGATGCCGGGCGTCGGCATGTTCACCTTTGCCGGCGACAAGGCGACGGCACGCATTTCCGGCGAGTTCTATGTCAACGCCATCAATGTCATGCGCGGCGCCTCGACCGTCTCGTCCTATGTCGGCCTGCCTGCACAGGAAGCCTTCGACATCGAATACTGGCAGCTCGAGGAGGCCAAGCTGCAGCGACTGCCGAAGCCGAAAGCGCTCGCCGGTCAGATCGCGCTGGTCACCGGCGGCGCCGGCGGCATCGGCCGCGCCACCGCCACCCGGCTCCTGCGCGAAGGCGCCTGCGTGATGCTGGCCGACATCGACGAGGCCGCGTTGGCCAGCGCCAATGACGAACTTTCGAAAGCCTACGGCAAGGATTTCGTCCGTCCGGTGCGGATCGACGTGACGTCGGAAGATCAGGTCGCCTCGGGCTTTGCCGAGACGTCGGTCGAATTCGGCGGCATCGACATCCTGGTGTCCAACGCAGGTCTGGCCTCCTCGGCGCCGATCGAGGAGACGACGCTGGCCTTGTGGAACAAGAACATGGACATCCTGTCCACCGGCTATTTCCTCGTTTCGCGCGAGGCCTTCCGCCTGTTCCGCGCCCAGAAGATCGGCGGCAATGTGGTTTTCGTCGCCTCCAAGAACGGGCTCGCCGCCTCGCCGAACGCGTCCGCCTATTGCACGGCCAAGGCTGCCGAGATCCATCTGGCCCGCTGCCTCGCGCTGGAAGGGGCGGAGGCGCAGATCAGGGTCAATGTCGTCAATCCGGACGCCGTGCTGCGCGGCTCAAAAATCTGGACCGGCGAGTGGAAGGAACAGCGCGCCGCCGCCTACAAGATGTCGACCGACGACCTCGAGGAGCATTACCGCTCGCGCTCGATGCTGAAGCGGTCGGTCTTCCCGGAGGACATCGCCGAGGCGATCTACTTCTTCGCCTCCGACATGTCCGCCAAATCGACCGGCAATATCGTCAACGTCGACGCCGGCAACGCGCAGAGCTTTACGCGCTAAGCTTCCTTCTCCCCGTTCCACGGGGAGAAGGTGCCGGGAGGCGGATGAGGGGCAGCGCCAGCCGAACGCATTCTTGGGAGGAATAGCTTTTGTCCGAAGTGATCATTTCAGCAGACCTCGTCGCTAAGCACAACGCTACGCGCGAAGCCGACCTCGAGCGCGACTACGCCGCGCTAGGCGAGCGCCTTGACCGGCGCGGTATCGCCATCGATGCGATCCGCGACAAGGTCGAGAAATTCGGTGTCGCGATCCCGTCCTGGGGCGTCGGCACCGGCGGCACGCGCTTTGCCCGCTTTCCCGGCGCCGGCGAGCCGCGCGATATCTTCGACAAGATCGAGGACTGCGCCGTTATCAGCCAGCTGACGCAGGCAACGCCCACCGTCTCGCTGCACATCCCGTGGGACAAGGCCGATCCGAACCGGTTGAAGCAGGCGGCGTCCCGCTTCGGCCTCGGCTTCGATGCCATGAATTCCAACACCTTCTCCGATGCCAAGGACCAGAAGCTCTCCTACAAGTTCGGCTCGCTGTCGCATGCCGATGCCGGCACGCGCCGCCAAGCGGTCGAGCACAATCTTGAATGCATCGAGATCGGCAAGACGCTTGGCTCCAAGGCGCTGACGGTGTGGATCGGCGATGGCTCGAACTTCCCCGGCCAGGTCAATTTCGCGAAGGCCTTCGAGCGCTATCTCGTCGCCATGCGCGAGATCTATGCCGGCCTGCCGGATGACTGGAGACTGTTCACCGAGCACAAGATGTATGAGCCGGCCTTCTATTCGACCGTCGTGCAGGACTGGGGCACCAACTACATCATCGCCAAGGAGCTCGGCGACAAGGCCTTCTGCCTGGTCGATCTCGGCCACCACGCGCCCAACGTCAACATCGAGATGATCGTGTCGCGGCTGATCCAGTTCGGGAAGCTCGGCGGCTTCCACTTCAACGATTCCAAATATGGCGACGACGATCTCGACGCCGGCTCGATCGACCCCTACCGGCTGTTCCTTGTCTTCAACGAGCTGGTGGATGCCGAGCTCACCGGTGCCAAGGGCTTCGATCCCGCGCATATGCTCGACCAGAGCCACAACGTCACCGATCCGATCGAGAGTCTGATGCTGTCGGCGGTCGAGGTGCAGCGCGCCTATGCGCAGGCGCTGCTGGTCGACCGCAAGGCGCTGGAAGGTTTTCAGGATGCCAATGATGCTTTGATGGCGACGCAGACGCTCAAAGTCGCCTATCGCATAGATGTCGAGCCGATCCTCGCCATGGCGCGGCTGAAGAAGGGCGGCGCCATCGATCCGGTCGCTGCCTATCGCGAGGCGGGCTACCGGGCGAAGGTCGCGGCGGAGCGGCCGGCAGTCGCGGGTGGCGGCGGCGGGATTGTCTGACAGGCAGCGCCACTCCCCCTCATCCGGCCGCTTCGCGGCCACCTTCTCCCCGAGGGGAGAAGAGATCAGCGCCGCCGCACGCTCCTCTCCCCTTGGGGAGAGGTCGGATTGCCCGAATTGCCCTTGCAATTCGACTTGGCAATCCGGGTGAGGGGCCACTCGCGCTGCTTCAATTGTTATTGGACTAATTCGCTGTGGCGGTCTTTCCTAGGCGTCCCCCAACGCCAGGAGCACCGCCATGCCCTTGACCCGCCGGACGCTGATCGCCGTCAGCCTTTCGCTCACCTTTGCCTTCACGCCGACCACCGTCTTCGCCGCTTCGCCAACTCCCGCCAAAGGCGAGCACGGCATGGTGGTGACTGCCCAGCATCTTGCAACCGAAGTTGGTGTCGACGTGCTGAAGAAGGGCGGCAACGCGGTCGATGCCGCGGTTGCCGTCGGCTATGCGCTCGCCGTAGTCTATCCCAATGCCGGCAATATCGGCGGCGGCGGCTTTATGACCGTGCGCATGAAGGACGGCCGCACGACCTTTCTCGATTTCCGCGAGCGCGCGCCGCTCGCGGCGACCAAAACCATGTATCTCGACAAGGACGGCAAGCCGATCAAAGGCGCCAGCCTCGACGGCTATCTCGCGGTCGGGGTGCCCGGCTCGGTCGCCGGCTTCGAGATGGCGCGCGAGAAATACGGCACGCTGCCGCGACAGGAATTAATGGCGCCGGCGATTGCATACGCCAAGGACGGCTTCGTGCTCAACCAGGGCGACGCGGCTTCGTTCGCCGGCGGCGCCGACCGGCTGGCGAAGGACCCGGCTGCCGCCGCCATCTTCCTCAAAAAGGACGGCAAGCCTTACGGTGTCGGCGAGAAGCTCGTTCAGCCGGACCTTGCCGCCTCCCTTTCGGCGATCTCGGAAAAAGGCCCGGACGCCTTCTACAAAGGCGCCATCGCCGATGAAATCGTCGAGGCGAGCGGCGCGAAAGGCGGCATCCTCGCCAAGCCCGATTTCGAGCAATATGCCGTGCGTGAGCTGAAGCCGGTGACCTGTTCCTATCGCGGCTACGAGATCATCTCCTCGCCGCCGCCGAGCTCGGGCGGCGTCATCATCTGCGAGATTCTCAACGTGCTGGAGGGCTACCCGCTCTCTTATCTCGGCGCCGGCTCGGCCGAGACGGTTCACGTCATGGTGGAAGCCATGCGCCACGCCTATGTCGACCGCAACTCGGCGCTCGGCGACCCTGATTTCATCGACAATCCGGTCTCGAAGCTGGTCGACAAGGCCTATGCGAAAGACATCCGCGACAAGATCGACCCGTTCCGCGCCGGCGTCTCGAAGGAGCTGATGCCGAAGGGCTTCGGCGAGTCGAAGGAAACCACGCATTACTCGATCATCGACAAGGACGGCAACGCGGTGGCCGTCACCTACACGCTGAACGGCTCCTTCGGCGCCGGCGTCGTCGCCGACGGCACCGGCATCCTGCTCAACAACGAGATGGACGATTTCACCCAGAAGCCGGGCGTGCCGAACCTCTACGGCCTAGTGCAGGGCGAAGCGAACGCCATTCAGCCGAAGAAGACGCCCTTATCCTCCATGAGCCCGACGATCGTCACGAAGGACGGCAAGCCGTTCATGGTCATCGGCAGCCCGGGCGGCTCGCGCATCATCACCATCACGCTGGAGGCGATCATCAACGTCATCGACCACGGCATGGACATCCAGCAGGCGATCGACGCTCCGCGTATCCACCATCAATGGCTGCCGGACACGGTCTATGTCGAGCCATTCGGGCTGTCGCCGGACACAGAGAAGCTGCTTGCCGGCATGGGCTACCACCTCGATCTCAGCGACCAAACCTGGGGGCAGGCGGCTGGCATCCTGGTCGGTGGCAAGAGCCTGGCACAGATCGAGAAAGGCGGCGGCGCGCGCTACAACGGCGCCATCGACAGCCGCGCTGCCGCCGGTGAGGCGCTGGGATATTAATTGATCAGATGACCAGCGTGATGGTCGAAGCGATCAGCATCACGGCGGCGATGGCGACGAACAGCGCATAGATGCGCGGCCGGTCGAGTAGCAGCGCATTGCCGGAAATCCAGGCCGCCGTGGCGCCGCCGAGCGCGAAGAGGAAGCCGTTGCGATGGCCGAAGGACATGGAGGCAGCCATCAGGCCGCCGATGATCAGCGCGCCGAAGACGATGATGACGGCGACCGCGTATTTCTCGAAATCATTGCCGCCACCCATCGCCGGCCCCATCGCATTGAGATTGGGCAGGTCGTCAGGGTCGAAGGGACTGGTCGAGCCATATTCGTCTTGGCCGAGGGATTCGCGCATCATTCGTTCTCCGCTGGGCGGCAACAAACCATCAACGCCTGCCGAGCGCAACCCGGCAAAACCGCCACGGCGATGCATTCGCTGCCCGGCTGATGCCGACGTGCCACGGTTTCCCGGTCGGTTTCAACGGCGCAGCGGCGTTGCGGTTCCCACAGCATGATGCCGAAAGGTGCGAAGGGGTTTTCCGACGATATCAGCTCCATCTCTGGCCCTGATCTACCTGGAAAAATCACTGCGCACGATGCCGTGCCGCTGCAGCTTGTCATAGAAGGTCTTGCGCGGGATGCCGAGCGCCTCGATGGTGCGCCGGACGTCGCCGTCATTGCGGCCAAGTGTCTCGCGGATGATCTCGGCCTCGTAGCGATCAAGCCGTTCCGGCAAGGGCACGGAGGTGTCGCGTTCCGTTGCCGCGGGGGAAGGCGATCCGGCAACGTCCTCGAGCCCGAGCACGAAACGTTCGGCGAAATGAGCGAGCTCGCGCACATTGCCCGGCCAGTCATGGTCGCTGAGATGGCGCCGGACCGAGGCGGAGATTGCCGGCACGGCGCGCCTGAAGCGGGCCGCCGCCCGCTCGGCGAAGTATCCGAACAACAACGGCACGTCGTCCCTTCGCTCGCGCAGCGGCGGGATCGACAGCGTGACCACATTGAGCCGGTAATAGAGATCCTCGCGGAAAGCGCCGCGCTGGCTGGCATCGCCGAGATCGACCTTGGCTGCCGCGACCACCCTCAGGTCGACCGGCCGCACCTCATTGGTACCGAGCGGCGTCACCTCGCGCATTTCCAAGACGCGCAGCATCTGCACCTGTGTCGAGGCCGGCATGCTTTCGATCTCGTCGAGAAACAGCGTGCCGCCGCTTGAATGCTCGATGCGGCCGACGCGCTTCTTCTGCGCACCGGTGAAGGCGCCGGCCTCATGGCCGAACAATTCGCTCTCGATCACCGTCTCCGGTAGCGTGCCGCAGTTGAGCGCGACGAAATTTCCCTTGGCGCGGCGGCTCCAGCGGTGCAGCAGGCTCGCCACCACTTCCTTGCCGGAGCCGGTCTCGCCGGTCACCAGAACATCGACATCGGTGTCGGCGATCTGCCGCAGCGTCCGGCGCAGCCGCTCCATGGCTGGCGTCTGGCCGATCAGCGGCAATCCCTCCTGCGCCTGCTCGGCCGCCTCGCGCAGGGCGCGGTTCTCCATCACCAGCCGGCGTTTTTCCGCCGCGCGCGCAACGCTCTGCGCCAGCCGGTCGGCGGCAAAAGGCTTGGTGATGAAGTCGTAGGCGCCGTCCTTGATCGCCTTGACGGCCATGGCGATGTCGCCGTGACCGGTGACCAGGATGACAGGGATATCGGGGTCGAGCCGCAGCACGCGGTCGAAAAGCTGCAGCCCGTCGATCTCCGGCATGCGGATATCCGACACCACCACGCCGGCGAAATTCCTGTCGAGCGCTGCCAGCGCTCTCTTCGCCACCGAGTAGGCCGACACCGCAAAGCCGGCAAGCTCCAGCGTCTGTCTTGTCGCCTTGAGCAGATCGCTGTCGTCGTCGATCAGGATCACCGGTGCTGGGTCGTGCCTAGTCATGCCGCGCCGGCTTTCGACAAATGGATGGTGAAGCGTGTGCCTTGGCCGCTGCTCGAAACCTCGATGCGTCCGCCATAGTCGGCGACGATGTCCTTGGAGATAACGAGGCCGAGCCCGAGGCCCCTTTCCTTCGAGGTGTTGAAGGGCGTGAACAGGGATTTCAGGATCGCGGGCGGGATGCCCGGCCCGTTGTCGGACACGACCAGCGCCACGTCTTCGGCGGTTTCGGTGGCGGAGACTTCGACCCGCGCGCCATCACGGCCATCGAGCGCCTCCAGCGCGTTCTGGAACAGGTTGATCAGCACCTGCTCCAGCCGCAACCGGTTGCCCATCACCTTCAGCGCCGGCGGCGGCAGCGTGATCGCCAGCGCGTCCAGCCGGCCGGCGAAGCGGCTCCTGAGCAGCACCACGGCGCCTTCGATCACGCTGCGCAGCTCAACCGGTTCGGCGGCGGTGCGGCCCTTGCGGGCAAAGGCTTTCAGCTCTTCTGTGATCGAGCCGATGCGCTCGGTCAGCGCGGCGATGGCGCCAAGGTTCTCTTCAGCCGAGGCGCTCTGCTTGCGCTCCAGGAAGACGCGCGCATTGTCGGCATAGGCGCGGATCGTCGCCACCGGCTGGTTGATTTCATGCGCGACGCCGGCAGCGACCTGGCCAAGCGTGGCAAGCCGGTTGGCCTGCACCAGCTCCTGCTGCATGACCTGCAGCTTCGCCTCCGTGCTGCGATGGTCGGCGATCTCGGCCTGCAGCCGGTCGCGCGCCAGGCTGAGGTCCTGCGTGCGCTCGACGACGCGGCGCTCGAGCTCGGCCCGCGCGGCCTGTTCGGCGGCAATCCGCATCTGGCCGGCTTGCCGCCGCCACAACAGATAGGCGGCAAAGGCAATGAGCGGGACGAGGACGCCAAGCGTCAGCAGCCGCATCTCGCGCTGGGCCGCCGCGATCGGCGCTTCGGCCGGAACGAGATAGTCGAGCCGCCACGGCGTCGACGGCACCGCGGTAGACAGCCGCAGATACTCGGCGTCGCTGCGCCCGGGCGTGATGGCATGGACCAGCGCGACATCGGAGCTGAGCGGTTGTGGCTTCGTGACCGGCAACGGCACCAGCGGCGCATCGCCGAATTGCTGGCTGGCGCGGATGGCGGCGCTGACCGAAACCGCCAGCGGCGCCGTCGTCATGAAGCGCCAGGAGGGCACGCTGGTGATCAGCACCACGCCATGCTCGTCGCTCACATAGGCCGGGCGGTTGGCCTCGTGCCAGTCGGCCTCGAGCTGGTCGAATTCCATCTTGACCACGACAACGCCGAGCGGCCCCGAAGCGCCGTCGACACGGCGCGAGATGTAGAGACCCGGACGCTTGCTGACATTGCCGAGCGCGAAATATTCGGCCGTGCCGGTTTCCATTGCGCCCGAGAAATAGGCGCGAAAGCCGTAGTCGTTGCCGACGAAGCTCACCGGCTCGCGCCAATTGCTGGAAGCGATCGCCAAGCCGTCCGTGCCGGTGACATAGAGCACCGAGGCCTTGGTGCCGGACACCAGCCCTTCGAGCTTGCGGTTGAGCATATCGATCGCGGCAGGGCTGCGTTGCGTCAGCGCGTCATGCACCTGCTGGTCCTCCGACAGAAGCAGCGGCAGCGCGCGCGGATTTTCTAATACAGCGCGCAACAGCGCGACCTTGAGGTTGGCGTCGGTGCGCCCTTGCGTGGCTAAAGCCCCGATCTCGGTCGAACGGCCGTAGAGGCCGGCGCCGTAAAGCGCCGCGAGCACGATCAGCAGCGCCACCGCCGCGAACAGCAGCCAGGCGCGACGCGCCCGCCCGGCAAGCAGTTCGGGCGTGGCAGCAAGAACAGCGGCAGAGCGTTGCAGCATGCCGCATCTGTGCATGATTTCGCACAAAGCGCAAATCGATCTATGCGGATAACCGCACTAGCCTTCTCCAAAGGCGCTGTCACAGAATCGAAAAATCAAACAAAATCAACAAAGAGAGACACCCGGCACCATCTGGCACGCGCGTTGCAGATGCTTCCGCAGCAGCCGCGAGGCTGTGGAGGTCAACAGCCCCCTGGGAGGTCGAGCGTTTCGATCGGGGGCCGAACGGAGGATATCATGCAGACAGCAATCGCTGCCGCCGAACCGCGCGGCAAGGTTCCCCTTTACCGGCATCTCTATGTCCAGGTCCTGGTGGCGATCGCCGCCGGCATCCTGGTAGGCCATTTCTATCCCGACCTGGGCGCCTCGCTGAAGCCGCTCGGCGACGCCTTCATCAAGCTGGTCAAGATGGTCATTGCACCGGTGATCTTCCTCACCGTGGCGACCGGCATCGCCGGCGTTTCCGACCTGCACAAGGTCGGCCGCGTCGCCGGCAAGGCGATGATCTATTTCCTCGTCTTCTCGACACTGGCGCTCATCGTCGGCCTCGTCGTGTCGAACGTCATCCAGCCCGGCGCCGGCATGCACATCAACCCCGCGACCCTCGACCCATCGAAGGTGGCGACCTTCACCGAGAAGGCGCATGACACGACGATCGTCGGCTTCCTGATGAACATCATCCCGGACACCATCACCGGCGCCTTCGCCCAGGGCGACATCCTGCAGGTGCTGTTCTTCTCGGTGCTGTTCGGCATCGCGCTGGCGATGGTGGGCGAACGTGGCCGCCCGGTCGTCGATTTCCTGCAGGCACTGACCGCGCCGGTCTTCCGCCTCGTCGCCATATTGATGAAGGCCGCCCCGATAGGCGCTTTCGGCGCCATGGCCTTCACCGTCGGCAAATACGGCATCGGCGCAATCGCCAACCTCGCCTTCCTGATTGGCACTTTCTATCTGACGTCGTTGCTCTTCGTGCTCGTCGTGCTCGGCGCTGTGGCATGGTATAACGGCTTCTCCATCCTGGCGCTGATCCGCTACATCAAGGAGGAATTGCTCCTGGTGCTCGGCACCTCGTCCTCCGAGGCGGCGCTGCCCGGCCTGATGGCCAAGATGGAGCGCGCCGGCTGCAACCGCTCGGTGGTCGGCCTGGTCATCCCGACCGGCTATTCCTTCAACCTTGACGGCACCAACATCTACATGACGCTGGCAGCGCTGTTCATCGCCCAGGCGACCGACACGCCGCTCACCTTCGGCGACCAGATACTGCTTCTGCTGGTCGCCATGCTGAGCTCTAAGGGAGCCGCCGGCATCACCGGCGCCGGCTTCATCACCTTGGCCGCCACGCTCTCGGTCGTGCCCTCGGTGCCGGTCGCCGGCATGGCGCTGATCCTCGGCGTCGACCGCTTCATGTCGGAATGCCGCGCGCTCACCAACTTTGTCGGCAACGCGGTCGCGACCATCGTCGTGGCCCGCTGGGAAGGCGAGCTCGACCAGAAGCAATTCGCCGCCGCCATGGCCGGCCAGTTGCCGGAAGAGGCAGACCTTGCGCTCTCGGGCGGCCTGCAGCCTGCCTAGCCAACCAGCATCCTCCCGATGCCGAGCAGGCCGTGGCAAGCGCTGCGGCCTGTTCTTTTTGTCGGCTGCCGCATAGGGTGGCGCGGCGCGGCACTCCTGCCGATGCATTCCCGTTGCATTCAGGGGCGGTCGATGAGCAGTGCGTTTCCCGAGATCTATGTCGTTCGCCATGGCGAGACGGAGTGGAGCGCATCGGGCAGGCACACCGGGCGCACCGATATCCCGCTGACGGCGAAAGGCGAAGAGGCTGCGCGCGGCATCGCCTATCGGCTCGAGGGGCTAACGTTCCAGGCGGTCTGGTCAAGCCCCTCGCAGCGCGCTTTCGACACCTGCCGGCTCGCCGGCTTTGGCGAGCGCGCGGTCAAGAAATCCGACCTGCAGGAATGGGACTACGGCGCTTATGAAGGCGTGACGACCAAGGAGATCCTGTCCAAGCGACCCGGCTGGCAATTGTTTCGCGACGGCTGTCCGGGCGGCGAGACGGCGGCCGATGTCGGTGCCCGCTCGGACGCCATCATCGCCGGGCTGCGCGCGGTTGCCGGCAATGCGCTCATCTTCTCCAGCTCGCATTTCCTGCGTGTGCTCGCGGCGCGCTGGGTCGGCCTGCCGCCGGAAGGCGGCGAGCATTTTGTCCTCGACACCGCCAGCCTAAGCGTTCTCGGCTACG
This sequence comes from Mesorhizobium sp. Ca11, assembly GCF_020165275.1. Taxonomy (NCBI): domain Bacteria; kingdom Pseudomonadati; phylum Pseudomonadota; class Alphaproteobacteria; order Hyphomicrobiales; family Phyllobacteriaceae; genus Mesorhizobium; species Mesorhizobium sp. Ca11. The sequence continues at coordinate 77,051 of NZ_JAIUHU010000007.1, forward strand.
AGCACGATCTGACCGAGCCGGTCATCCGGCGGTGGAACCAGAAGTAGCCGCAGCTCGATAGCAGCTCAGGCGTCTCTGGAGATTAGGCGAAACCCTTCAGCCTCGTCATTCTAGGGCGGAGCAAGGAGCGAAGCGACGCGGCGCAGACCCTAGAATCCATTCCGTTACCAATGAGCGTTGCCGCGGTGCAGAGCGACCCCTGTCTTGCACCGCCTTTACCCTTTGCGCCAGGTCACGGAATGGATCCTCGGGTCTGCGCGTCCGCTTCGCTCCCGCTCCGCCCGTGGATGACGAAGCTGAGGCGTTTCGCTAGACTCTGACCATCGCCAGCTCCTCGGCCGTCAAATGCCGAGCCTTGCCCTTGGCCAGTTCGCCAAGCTGCAGCCGCCCGATCGCCACCCTGACCAGCCTCAGCACCTCGATGTCGAAAGCGGCGAGCAGCCTGCGGATCTGCCGGTTGCGTCCTTCGTCGAGCACGATCTCCAGCCAGGCTGTCCGCCCGCCGCTGCGCAACAGCGCGATCGAGCTTGCCGTGAGCAACTCGCCATCGACGACGGCGCCCTGACGAAAGCGCTCCAGCATCGCCTCGTCGGCCGCGGCCGCGATCTGCACGTGATAGGTCTTGGCGACATGCGAGGCGGGGTCGAGCAGTCCGTTCGCCCAGCGCGTGTCGTTGCTCAGCAAAAGCAGCCCTTCGCTCGCCTTGTCAAGGCGGCCGACCGGCGACACGAAGGGCAGGTCGAGCCCTTCCAGACAGTCATAGACCGTGCCGCGGCCTTCGGGGTCGTCGCGGGTGGTGACCAGCCCGCGCGGTTTGTTGAGCATCAGATAGACCTTGCGCTCGGCAACGACGCGCTTGCCGTCGACCCTGATGCTGTCGCGGTCGGGATCGATGCGCAGCAAGGCATCGCGCACCGTCTTGCCGTTTACTTGCACGCGACCCTCGGCGACCAGATTCTCGGCCTGCGTGCGCGAGCAGAAGCCAAGCTTGGAGAGCGATCGGGCGAGGCTGACCTTTGGGGTTGCGGATCGTCTGTCGGGTTGGCGTGCCACTATCTCTGTCTTCGAACATCTCAAAGCGCCGCAACCGATGCCACGCCTGGCGAGATGGGCGCAAGCGGCTCCGTCACTTACTTCGGGCCGTCCAACGTCACTCCCGCGGGGCGCTCAATCGCCGGTAGGAGACGCCGTCGAATGTTGCCGTCACGAAATTGTTGACCGACATCTTGCGCTTGCGCCCGTCGCTGCAGGCATAGAGCGGCCAGCCGGCCTCGCTGCATTCGATGGCCATGCAGATGCGGGCCACGCAGTTGCCTGTGGTCAGCCGGAAACCGCCCTTGCCGGCAAAGCCCTGCAGCAGGCTGCCATCCGAGGAACGCCATGTCCGCTGCTGGAATTCAGGCCGCAGCAGCCGAAGCTCGAGCGGCGCGGCTAAACCGGCTTGGGCGGCGGAGGCCGAATATTGAAGCCGGTAACGCGCCATGCCGGTCGTGTATGCGGTGATAAGATCGGGTTGGCCCGAATAGGCTGCTGCGAGGTCGGTGCGGTCGAAAAGATGGGACGCGCGCGGCTCCGCCCCTGACGGTCTCGTCAGGGCAGCGATGGCGACAAGGGCCAGGCAGACGCGCAGCATCTCGATTTCCAGCAGCCATCCCCGATCCGGCGTGCCGGGTTGCCCGGTGCCTGCGCATACAATCTTTCCAATCGGATTTTCGCGCAAGCGCCCGTTTTCGGGGCGCCGTAACGGATCGCCCTCGCTTTCGTCAGCTATTGGCGGCCGACGGCAGCTCGAACAAGGTGGCGCCGTTCTCGCGTCCTCGGTCGACATAACCGATCACGCGGAACCATTTCGCGACGTCGGGCCTGTTCAGCCAGCTGCGCGAATGGACGGGAAGGTTGCCGGCCAGCGCCTGGACATGGCGGATATGGCGCTTGCAGAAGCGGACCGTCGTGGCGTTGAAGAAGTCCTCCCGCGCGGCAAAGAGCGTGTCGGCGGCGTCCGCGTGCTCATGCCAGGCGATGATCGCCACCGTCCTGTCGTCCTGCACGAGCGCATGCGCCCGGCCTTCCTTCAGGTTCATCATCAAATTGTCATAGGCGCTTTTGCTGTCCTTGCCGGCTGCCACATATTCGTCCGACATTCGCTTGGACAGGCCGCGGAAAACATCTTCCAAGTCTCCGACCGTCGCCGCGCGTGCTCTCATTTCTCCTCCTGACAGCCCGCCAGCAGTTTGCCCCAAGGAACAGGGATCACCAAGAAAACCAAATCCCCGATCCACGGCGTACGCGCAATCCTATTCCGCACGGAAGTGCCCGACCGCTGATCACGCTCGCATATCAGCGTTGGCTTGAGATCGCTTTTCCGCTGTCGGAACCCGGCGGTGGCTGCGTGCGCTCTGGCAACGCGGACATCCGGCTGGCGGCCGATCTTGCCGCTAGCCTCACGCCGGCGACGACGGCGAGAGAAAGCGTATCGTTGAATTCATTGCAGCCCTGCCATAAAAGGCGCAAGTTCTCGATGGCCTGCAAGGTCTGGCTGCAGCGTTAGGGGTATGCATTGACGTCGAGCAGGCCGATCCTGATCACCGGCGCAGCCGGCTTCATAGGTTTTCACCTTTGCCAGAGGCTGCTTGCCGAAGGCCGGCAGGTTGTCGGCCTCGATTCCATGAACGAATATTACGACGTCACCTTGAAGCAGGCGCGGCTCGAGCGGCTGAAGGCGTTCCCAAACTTTCATTTCGAGCATGTCGATCTCGCCGACCGCGATGGCATCTCGGGGGTCTTTGCGTCGGTCGCGCCGCAGATCGTCGTCAACCTCGCCGCGCAGGCGGGCGTCCGCTACTCGCTGGTCAATCCGCATGTCTATGCGCAAAGCAATCTAAACGGCTTCCTCAACATCCTGGAAGGGTGTCGGCAGGCCTCGGTCGGCCATCTCGTCTATGCATCGTCAAGCTCGATTTATGGCGGCAGCACGCGCATGCCGTTCTCGGTGCATGATTCCGCCGACCATCCCCTCAGCCTCTATGCCGCCAGCAAGAAGGCAAACGAGCTGATGGCCCACACCTACAGCCATCTGTTCGGGCTGCCGACGACGGGCCTGCGCTTCTTCACCGTCTACGGTCCGTGGGGTCGGCCCGACATGGCCTTGTTCATCTTCACCAAGGCTATCCTCGCCGGCCAGCCGATCGATGTCTTCAACCATGGCAACATGCAGCGGGATTTCACCTACATCGACGATATCGTCGAGGGAGTGGCCCGCGTCATGCAGCATCCAGCGACGCCCAATCCCGATTGGACAAGCGCTGCGCCGGACCCCGCGACGAGCACCGCGCCGTTCAGGATCCATAACATCGGCGACAGCTCGCCTGTCGAGCTCAGCCGGCTGATCGACGTTCTGGAAGACGCTCTCGGGCGCAAGGCAATCCGCAACCTGATGCCGCTGCAGCCGGGCGATGTGCCTGCGACTTATGCCGACGTCGCCTCACTCGAGGCGGTGATCGGCTTCAAGCCCAGCATCCCGATCGAGATCGGCGTCCCGCGCTTCGTGCAATGGTATCGGGATTTCTACCAGGTCTGATTGCAGGTCAGAGCAATTCCAGGAAAAGTGTGAGCGGTTGAGTTCGGCGCCTTCGCCGTAACCTTCCGTCTGGAACTGCGTCAAAAACAAAGGGTTAGAGCGGCGACTATCCGAGCTCGCCGCTCGTTCAGTCGGCCCGGCGTGCCTGCCTGTCGATCCAAAGCGCGATCAGCGTGCAGGCGGCGCCCGAAAGCAGATAGGCGCCGGCGGCGATGAGGCCGAAATTGCCGGCCAGCAGCAGCGCCGCGAGCGGCGCGAAGCCGGCGCCGAACATCCAGGCCAGGTCCGACGTCACCGCCGAGCCGGTATAGCGGTGCTGGCGTGAGAAGCTCGATGCGACGACGCCCGAGGATTGCCCGAAGCTCAAGCCCAGCAGGATGAAGCCGAGCACCATGAACACCGTCTCGCCGACGGTGCCGCCGTTGAGAAGTTGTGGGGCAAAGCCGCTGAAGGCTGCGATGGCGACGGCGCCGCCACCGAGCAGGGCGCGGCGTCCGACACGGTCGGCCAGCGGACCCGATGCAACGATCGCCGCGATCCCGAACAGCGCGCTCACCGCTTCGATGACCAGGAAACGTTCCGGACCCTCATTGGTGAACAGGAACACCCAGGACAGCGGGAACACCGTTACCATATGGAACAGGGCGAAGCTCGCCAGCGGCGCGAAGGCGCCGACGACGACGTTACGGCCTTCCGTGCGAACCATCTCCCTGATGCGCGTCGGTTGCAGGTCGCCGCTCTCGTAGAGTTTCGAGAATTCGGGCGTGACCACGATGCGCAGCCTGGCGAACAGCGCCACGACGTTAATGGCGAAGGCGACGAAGAAGGGATAGCGCCAGCCCCAGGCGAAGAAGTCGTCGGCCGAGAGGTTGGCGACGAAGAAGGCAAATAGCGAGCTTGCCACGATGAGCCCGATCGGCGCGCCGAGCTGCGGGATCATCGCATAGATGCCGCGCCGGTTCTGCGGCGCATTCAGCGCCAGGAGGGAGGGCAATCCGTCCCATGTCCCGCCGAGCGCCAGGCCCTGCAGGAAGCGGGTGAGCGCCAGCAGCCAGGCGGCGACCGCGCCGACGTCCTCATAGGAGGGCAGGAACGCCATGGCGACCGTCGAGGTGCCGAGCAGGAACAGCGCGATCGTCAGCTTGGCGCCGCGGCCATAGGCGCGGTCGATCGCCATGAACAGCACGGTGCCGAACGGGCGCGCGATGAAGGCCAGCGCGAAGATGGCGAAGGAGTAGAGCGTTCCGACCAGCGGGTCGTGGGTTGGGAACACAAGCTTGGGGAACACGATCACGGAAGCGATCGCATAGACGAAGAAATCGAAGAATTCCGACGTCCTTCCGATGATCACGCCGACCGCGATATCGCCAGCGCTGACCTGGCCGTGATGCGAGCCGATCAGCCTGCTGTCCGTTTCGGAAGTCGAAGTTTCAGCCATCGTTTCCGTCGTCACCAAACTCAACTTCGGAACGCGATTGTCGTCGTCCCGACGCTATGTTGTCGTCATCCAGATGCGACGTTGTCGTCATCCAATTATGCGTGCACACTTTCGCGAAAGCCATACCGGCTGGGCATTGGACAAATTGTCCAATGTCGTCGCTGTGCCCGCGGCAGTAGCCGTTGGTCCATATCGCATCGCAACCTGCAGAGATCCTGCTGCAGGGCCATCGAGGGCAGCGTTTGATGAGACGATCCGGAGCCTTGCTTCTTTTTCCGCTCGCCGTGCTGCTGAGCGGCTGCGACCTGGTCGTGCTGGCGCCCGCGGGCGACGTGGCAGCGCAGCAGCGCGACCTGCTCGTCGTCTCGACCCTGCTGATGCTCATCATCATCCTGCCGGTCATGGCGCTGACCGTGTTGTTCGCCTGGCGCTACCGGCAATCCAGCACCACGGCGATCTACACGCCGGACTGGGACCATTCGACCAAGCTGGAGCTGGTGATCTGGGCTGCACCCCTGCTCGTCATCATCTGCCTCGGCGCGCTCACCTGGCTCGGCTCCCATCTGCTCGATCCCTACCGGCGCATCGACCGGATCGAACCAGGACAGCCGGTCACCCAGAACCACAAGCCGCTCAGGGTCGACGTCGTCGCGCTGGATTGGAAATGGCTCTTCATCTATCCGGATTACGGCATTGCCTCCGTCAACGAGCTGGCGGCGCCGGTCAACCAGCCGATCGATTTCCGCATCACCTCCTCGACGGTGATGAACTCCTTCTACATTCCGGCCCTTGCCGGACAGATCTACGCCATGCCCGCCATGGTGACGAAGCTGCACGCGGTCATCAACCGTCCGGGCACCTATTCCGGCTTCTCGGCCAACTACAGCGGCGCCGGCTTCTCCGGCATGCGCTTTGCGTTCCACGGGCTCTCCGATCAGGCGTTCGGTGAGTGGGTGACGCAGACCAAAGGCGCGCAGGCTACGCTCAGCCGCGAGACCTATCTCGAGCTCGAGCGTCCGAGCGAGAACGAGCCGGTCCGCCACTATGCCTCCGTCGATCCCGACCTCTATGGCGAGATCCTCAATCTGTGCGTCGAGCGCGGCAAGATGTGCATGAACGAGATGATGTCGATCGACGCCAAGGGCGGCCTTGGGCTGGCCGGCGTGCGCAACACCTTGCCGCTGCAATATGACAAGCTTGCCCGGCGCGGCGCGGTGTTCGGCAACGATCCGTCCTATGTCGCCAGCATCTGCACGGCGGAGGAAGCAGCCGCCGCCTCGCGCTCGGCCCGCGATGCCGGCGCGAAATACTGGCCAATGCGCGATCTTTCCCCGCTGCGCGGGGCAGGGCTGCTCAGTCCAGGGGCCGGCAGCCGCCGCGCCGATGCCGGGACCCCGTCGCTCGGCCTGCTGCGCTTCGAATTGTGAGGGATGGCGGATGCCTGAGTCGCTGACCAAATTCATCTTCGGCCGCCTCACTCTGGAGTCGCTGCCGCTGCACGAGCCGATCGTCGTCGTCACCTTCATCGTCGTGGCGTTGGGCGGCCTCGCGGTGCTCGGCGCGGTCACCTATTTCAAGCTTTGGGGTTATCTGTGGCGCGAGTGGTTCACCAGCGTCGACCACAAGAAGATCGGCATCATGTACATGGCGCTCGGCCTCGTCATGCTGCTGCGCGGCTTCTCCGACGCCATCATGATGCGCCTGCAGCAGGCCATCGCCTTCAACGGTTCCGAGGGTTACCTCAACGCTCATCACTACGACCAGATCTTCACCGCCCATGGCGTGATCATGATCTTCTTCGTGGCGATGCCTTTCGTCACCGGGCTGATGAACTTCGTCGTGCCGCTGCAGATCGGCGCGCGCGACGTCTCGTTCCCTTTCCTCAACAATTTCAGCTTCTGGATGACGGTCGGCGGCGCGATCCTGGTCATGGCCTCGCTGTTCGTCGGCGAGTTCGCCCGCACCGGCTGGCTGGCCTATCCGCCGCTCTCCGGCATCAATTACAGTCCCGACGTCGGCGTCGATTACTACATCTGGGCGCTGCAGGTCGCCGGCGTCGGCACGACATTGTCCGGCATCAACCTGATCTGCACCATCATCAAGATGCGCGCCCCAGGCATGACCATGATGCGCATGCCCGTCTTCACCTGGACCTCGCTCTGCACCAACGTGCTGATCGTGGCGTCCTTCCCGGTGCTGACGGCGGTGCTGACGCTGCTTGCGCTCGACCGCTATATCGGCACCAACTTCTTCACCAACGATTTCGGCGGCAATCCGATGATGTATGTAAACCTCATCTGGATATGGGGCCACCCGGAGGTCTACATCCTCATCCTGCCGCTGTTCGGCGTCTTCTCCGAGGTCACCTCGACCTTCTCCGGCAAGCGCCTGTTCGGCTACACCTCGATGGTCTACGCCACGATAGTCATCACCATCCTGTCCTATCTCGTCTGGCTGCACCACTTCTTCACCATGGGCTCCGGCGCCAGTGTCAATTCCTTCTTCGGCATCACCACGATGATCATCTCGATCCCGACCGGGGCGAAGATATTCAACTGGCTGTTCACCATGTATCGCGGCCGCATCCGCTTCGAATTGCCGATGATGTGGACGGTGGCCTTCATGCTCACCTTCGTCGTTGGCGGGATGACCGGCGTGCTGCTTGCCGTGCCGCCCGCCGACTTCGTGCTGCACAACAGCCTGTTCCTGATCGCGCATTTCCATAACGTCATCATCGGCGGCGTGCTCTTCGGCCTGTTCGCCGGCATCGCCTATTGGTGGCCCAAGGCCTTCGGCTTTAAGCTCGATCCGTTCTGGGGCAAGGTCTCGTTCTGGTGCTGGGTGCTCGGCTTCTGGTTCGCCTTCATGCCGCTCTACATCCTCGGCCTGATGGGCGTGACGCGCCGCATGCGCGTCTTCGACGATCCCTCGCTGCAGATCTGGTTCGTTATCGCCGCTTTCGGCGCGGTGCTGATCGCCTGCGGCATCGCCGCCTTCCTGGTCCAGATCTTCGTCTCCATCCGCAAGCGCGAAGCGCTGGCCGATCACACCGGCGACCCCTGGGACGGCCGCACCCTCGAATGGTCGACCTCCTCGCCGCCGCCGGCCTACAACTTCGCCTTCACGCCAGTTATTCGCGACAACGACGCCTGGTTCGACATGAAGAAGGCCGGCTACCGGCGCCCGCTGTCCGGGTTCAAACCGATCCACATGCCGAGCAACACCGGCACCGGCGTCGTCCTGGCGGTGTTCAGCGTCGCGCTCGGCTTCGGCCTGATCTGGTACATCTGGTGGCTGGCGGCGCTGAGCTTCGTCTGCCTCATCGCAACCGCGATCGGCCACACCTTCAACTACCACCGCGACTTCGACATCCCGGCTGCCGAGGTCACGCAAACCGAAGAGGCGAGGACGACGCTCCTTGCCGCCCAGGGCTAGGAATTGAGCATGGCATCGAGCGCGATCACGGCCGTCGCGGAACCGGTCTTCCACCTGGAAGAAGAGCACGCGCACGCCGAAGGCGGCAGCACCATGCTCGGCTTTTGGCTCTACTTGATGAGCGACTGCCTGATCTTCGCCATGCTGTTCGCGGCCTATGGCGTGCTCGGCGGCAATTACGCGGCGGGTCCGGCGCCGAAGGATCTGTTCGATCTCGGTCTGGTGGCGGTCAACACCACCATGCTGCTCTTGTCCTCGATCACCTATGGCTTTGCCATGCTGACCATGGACAAGGGCCGTGTCGGCGCGACGCAGGCCTGGCTCGTGGTGACCATGCTGTTCGGCCTGGCGTTCCTCTCCATCGAGCTATCCGAATTCGCGCACATGATCCATGAAGGCGCGACGCCGCAGCGCAGCGCCTTCCTGTCGTCCTTCTTCACCCTGGTCGGCACGCATGGCCTGCACGTGACCTTCGGCATCGTCTGGATGGTGACGCTGATGGTGCAGGTCGCGAGACACGGCCTCATCGAGGCCAACCGCCGCCGGCTGATGTGCCTCTCCATGTTCTGGCACTTCCTCGACGTTGTCTGGATCGGCGTCTTCACCTTCGTCTACTTGATGGGGATGCTCAGATGAGCGCTCATGATCATGCCGATCGCGACCATACCCATGGCGGCGCCGCGCACGGCTCGCTGAGGGGCTACCTGATCGGCTTCGTCCTGTCAGTGATCCTCACCGCCATCCCGTTCTGGATGGTCATGACCGGCGCCATGGACGACAAGCAGGCCGCGGCCATCATCATCATGGCCTTCGCGGTGGTACAAATCGTGGTGCACATGGTCTTCTTCCTGCATATGAACCCCGCCTCGGAAGGCGGATGGTCGATGCTGGCGCTCATCTTCACGGTGGTTCTCGTCGTCATCGTGCTGAGCGGCTCGCTCTGGGTGATGTACCACCTCAACGCCAACATGATGCCCGGGCTCCACGAGATGCGGGAGATGCCATGAGCCCCATTTCGGGCGTGGGCGTGTGGCGCGCGGGGAGGACCAGAGCCGAGGCAAAGGACATGACCGGCTCTCATGCGGCCTCGAAGGGTTCTACGTCGCGATTCCTGGCTGTGGTGCTTGGGATTCTCGGCGTTCTGATGTTTCTCGGGCTCGGCGTCTGGCAGTTGGAAAGACGGGTCTGGAAGCTCGACCTGATCGCCCGCGTCGACCAGCGCATCCATGCTCCCGTCGTCGATGCGCCCGGCCCGCAGGACTGGAGCGGGTTGAGCGCACCGGACTACGAATATCGCCACGTGCGGTTGACCGGGCGCTTGCGGGGCGGCGCCAACACGCTGGTGCAGGCGGTGACCGAGCTTGGCGGCGGCTATTGGGTGCTGACGCCGATGCGCGACGACCGCGGTTTCACGGTCCTCGTCAACCGCGGCTTCATCCCGCAGGAGCGCAAGGTGGAGTTCGAGCGGGAGAATGCCGCGCTCGCCTCGCCGGCGACGGTTGAGGGGCTGCTGCGCATCAGCGAGCCCGGCGGCGGTTTCCTGCGCAGAAACGATCCGGCTGCCCATCGCTGGTATTCGCGCGACGTCGCGGCAATCGCCAAGGCGCGCGGCCTGGCGGATGTTGCGCCCTATTTCATCGATGCCGAGGCATCCGGCGCTGCTGGCTGGCCGCGCGGCGGGCTCACCGTCGTCACCTTCCGCAACAGCCATCTCGTCTATGCTTTGACCTGGTTTGCCCTTGCAGGGATGCTGGCGACAGCGCTTGCCGGGCAGGTCCTCACCGGCCGCCGGAACTGGGATGCAGCGTGATGAATATCGCGTGGCCCCATCACGACAAGCCGTTCCTGATGCTTCCTCCAACGCGGCAGGGAGGCGCCGCCTCGAACGCCGACGTCACGAACAGGAAGAACCTGCTCCTGCTCATCCAGCTGCGCTGGCTGGCAGTGGCGGGGCAGGTGCTGACCATCCTGGTCACGCAATACTGGTTCGCCATCCCGCTGCCGCTCACCGAGATGGCGGGCGTGGTGCTTTTCCTGGTCGGCCTCAACATCTTCAGCCTGCTCGCCCTGCGCGGCAACCGCCGGATCTCCAACGCGCAGCTCTTCGTCGCGCTGATTTTCGACATGGCGGCGCTGACGACGCAGCTCTACCTGAGCGGCGGCGCCTCGAATCCGTTCGTGTCGCTCTATCTCCTGCAGATCACGCTCGGCGCCGCGCTGCTGGCGCCATGGTCGACCTGGCTCCTGGTGGTGGCGGCTTCGGCCTGCTTCGTCTTCCTCATCTTCGTTTTCCAGCCGATCGCGCTCCCGCATCATGGCGGCAGCGATCTCCTGGCGCTGCATCTGCGCGGCATGTTCATCTGCTTCGTGCTCGCGGCCGGGCTGATCGTGATCTTCATGACGCGCATCAACCGCAACCTGCGCGAACGCGATGCCTATCTCGCCGACCTGCGCCAGCGTTCGGCCGAGGAAGATCACATCGTGCGCATGGGCCTGCTGGCCTCGGGTGCCGCGCATGAACTGGGCACACCGCTCTCGACCATATCAGTCATCCTGTCCGACTGGCGCCAGATGCGCGGCGTCAAGCGCAACCGCGAGCTTTCCGAGGACGTGGCCGAGATGCAAGCGCAGATCGAGCGCTGCAAAGGCATCGTCACGGGCATTCTCATGTCCTCCGGCCAGGCGCGGGGCGAGGGCACCATCCGCACTACGATCCGCCGGTTCCTCGACGATCTCGTCGAGGAATGGCGCGTCAGCCGCCAGCCTATCAAGCTGGACTACGGCAATGGTTTCGAGCCGGACGAGCCGATCGTGTCCGACACGGCGCTGAAACAAGTGATCTTCAATGTGCTCGACAATGCGCAGGAAGCATCGCACGATTGGGTCGGCATCACTGCCGAGCGGCAGGATGAGAAGCTGGTGCTCTCCGTCGAGGATCGCGGCCCGGGTTTCGACAAGGATATTCTGGCAACGCTCGGCCAGCCCTATATGTCGAGCAAGGGGCGTCCGGGCGGCGGCCTAGGCCTCTTCCTGGTGTTCAACGTGGTGCGCAAGCTTGGAGGCGACGTTTCGGCGCGCAACATGGCCGAGGGCGCCCGTGTTACCCTTTCGCTGCCGCTGGCGGCGCTGACCTATGGAGACGATCGTGAAATCTGATCGATCCTTGTTCGTCATCGAGGACGACGCGACCTTTGCGCGCACGCTCAAACGCTCGTTTGAAAAGCGCGACTACGACGTCGTGGTCTGCCACGACCGCGAGGCGCTGCTGGTCGCGCTGGAAACGGCCGTTCCGGCCTACGCCGTCGTCGATCTCAAGCTCGGATCGGGATCGGGCCTCGAATGCGTCAAGCTTCTCAGCGCCCGCAATCCGTCGATGCGCATCGTCGTGCTGACGGGATTTGCCAGCATCGCCACGGCGGTCGAGGCGATCAAGCTCGGCGCGGGGCACTATCTGGCCAAGCCCGCCAACACCGATGACATCGAAGCCGCCTTCGGCCGCGCCGAGGGTGACGTTTCGGTGCCGCTCACCAGCCGCCCCACCTCGATCAAGAACCTCGAATGGGAGCGGATCCACGAAACGCTGGTCGAGACCGGCTTCAACATCTCCGAAACCGCGCGCCGGCTGGGCCTGCACCGGCGCACGCTCGCCCGCAAGCTCGAGAAGCGCGTGGTGCAGTAGGGCGCCGCACCAAGATTATTCGCGAACGGCCACGGCCACCACCGAGACGCAGTCGCCAGCCTTGACCAGGCCCGGGAAATGACGCGCGGCGAGCAGTCCCGACATCCTGGCCCTGATTTCCTGCGGCGCCTGCCCGGTGCGCCCGACCGGATGGATGCGCGCGACCACGTGGCCGTCCTCAACTGGTTCGCCGAGATCGACCATCGTCTCGATCATGCCGTCATCCTCGGCGAAGGCGAAGCAATCGCCGGAAGGCATGTCCAGCCACTGGGTTTTGCCCTTCTCGACCGCGCCATCGACTATGCCGGCGTGGCGCAGCACGTTGAGGATGCCGCGCCGGGCGATCCGCACCGTCTCGGCGCGCGAGGTTCCGCCGCCGCCGAGCTCGGTAGTGACAAAGACCTTGCCCATCTCCTCGGCGGCCGTGTCATACATGCCGACCGCGTCGATCTCGGTCATGCGCATCGAGAACGGCGCCGAGAAAGCCTCGACGGCGGCGAAGGCCTTCTTCTCCTGCGCCTTATCCGGCAGCGTGTGTGCCGCGCAGAACGGCACGAAGTCCAGCGTCTTGCCGCCGGAATGGAAGTCGAAGACGATGTCCGCGCGCGGCAGCAGCTCGCGCTGGAAATAGTCGGCGATCTTCTCCGTCACTGTGCCGTCCGGGCGCCCAGGGAAAGAGCGGTTCATGTTGCCCTTGTCGATCGGCGAGGTGCGCGTGCCGGCCCGGAAGGCCGGATAGTTCATCGCCGGCACGATGATAACCGTGCCGGCGACATTTTTTGGATCGAGGGTGCGGGCGAGTTCGTAGAGCGCAAGCGGCCCCTCATACTCGTCGCCGTGATTGCCGCCGGTGAGCAGCGCCGTCGAGCCCTTGCCGTTGCGCAGGACGCAGACCGGGATCATCACCGAGCCCCAGGCGGAATCGTCGCGGCTGTAGGGCAGGCGCAGGAAGCCATGCTGGACGCCGTCGCGCTCGAAATCGACGGTCGGCGTGATCGGCGAGGGACGCAAAGCGGACATCGGCTCAGTCCTTCACGAACAGCTTGCGCGGCACGTTGGCCAGGCACTCGACGCCGGTGTCGGTGATCAGGATCGACTCGGTGATCTCCAACCCCATCGTCTCCAGCCACAGTCCGGTCATGAAATGGAAGGTCATGCCGGGCTTGAGCTCGGTGCGGTCGCCGGGGCGCAGGCTCATGGTGCGCTCACCCCAGTCCGGCGGATAGGAGATGCCGATCGGGTAGCCGGTGCGGTTGTCCTTGACGATGCCGTATTTCTTCAACACGGCGAAGAAGGCGTTGGCGATATCTTCGCAGGTGTTGCCGGGCTTGGCGGCCGCGAGGCCGGCTTCCATGCCTTCCAGCGTCGCCTTCTCGGCGTCCAGGAAGGCCTGGGTCGGCTTGCCGAGGAATACTGTGCGCGACAGCGGACAATGGTAGCGATTGTAGCAGCCGGCGATCTCGAAGAACGTGCCTTCGTTCACCTTCATCGGCTTGTCGTCCCAGGTGAGATGCGGCGCCGAGGCGTCCGCTCCCGACGGCAAGAGCGGCACGATCGCCGGATAGTCGCCGCCGATGCCGGCGACGCCGCGCGTTCCGGCATCGTAGATCTCGGCGACCAGGTCGCATTTGCGCATGCCGACCTCTATTTTGTCGACGATCCGCTGGTGCATCGCCTCGACGATACGGGCAGCGTTGCGCATATACTCGATCTCGGTCGGGCTTTTCACGGCACGCTGCCAGTTCACCAGCGCCGTGGCGTCGGCGAAGCGGGCATTGGGCAGGTGCTTCTGCAGCGCCGCGAAGGCGGCGGCCGAAAACCAGTAATTATCCATCTCGACGCCGATGCTGAGCTTGTCCCAGCCGCGCTCGGCCAGCACGCTGGCGAGGTAATCCATCGGATGCCGCTCGGTCGACTGCACATAATGGTCGGCGTAGCCAATGATGTTGTCATGCGCGAGATACGCGGTGCGCTTGGCGCCGTTGGCGTCCTGGCCGCGGCCGTACCAGACCGGCTCGCCGGAAGGCGGCACGATGACGGCCTGATGCACATAAAACGACCACCCGTCATAGCCCGTCAGCCAGGCCATGTTGGAGGGATCGCTGACGATCAGCAGATCGACGCCTTTAGCCTCCATGGCTTTTCGTGTCTTGGCGAGGCGCTCCGCATATTCGCCGCGCGAGAATTTCAAATTTGGCTGCATTTTGTTGTCCTCGTTTGTTGGGCCTGGCGGCCAGCATCAACTTTCGAAATTGAGCCCGGCATTGGCGGCGCGCGCACGGTCGCGAGCCAAAGTGGCGATTGCGGTGTCCTGCACGCCGGTACCGGTGAGGTCGGCGATGGTGATGTCGCTGGCCGAGCGCCGTCCGGGCTTGCTGCCGGCGATGACCTGGCCGAGCTCCGTGACCTCGGCGTCGGCGGCGAAGACCGCCGCCTCGATGGCGTGGTGGAGCTCGCCGAGGCGCCGTGTCTGCTTGGCGCTGTCGGCGACATAGAGATCGGCCATGCGCAGGATCGCCGGCGCGATCTCGTTCTTGTGCTCGGCGTCTGAGCCCATGGCGGTGATGTGCTGGCCGGCGGTGACGAAGCCGGCCTTGACCAGCGGTTCGGTCGAAGGCGTGGTGGTGACGATGATGTCGGCGCCCGCTGCCGCGTTCGCCGCATCCGGCTCGGCGCGCACGAGGATACCGAGCTTCTCGCGCAAGCGCGCGGCGGTGGCTTCAGCCCTGGCGGCGTCGCGCGCCCAGATGCGCGCTTCCTCGATCGGCCTGACGAGACGCAGCGCTTCCAACTGCAGGCCGGCCTGCAGGCCGGCGCCGAAGATCGCGGCCACGCTGGAGTCTTGGCGCGACAAATGCTTGGCCGCGACCGCGCCGGCGGCGGCTGTGCGGATGTCGGTGAGATAGCCATTGTCGAGCAGCAGCGCCTCGACCACGCCGGTCTTGGCCGAAAGCAGCACCATCATGCCGCCGCCGCTCGGCAGGCCGAGCGTCGGGTTGTCGAAGAAACCGGAGCTTATCTTGACGGCGAAGCCGTCTATGCCGGGCACATAGGCGGACTTCACGTCGACCTCGCCGCGATGCTCGGGAATGTCGAGCCGCAGGATCGGTGGCATCGCCACCGGCAGCGTGGCCAAGGCGCGAAAAGCGTCCTCGACGCAGGCAACGGCGTCCAGATCGAGCGTCACGATCTTGCGCAGATCACTCTCGGTGAGAATGGTTATGCGGCTCATGCTGCGCGCTCCGCGATTGTCTCGCCGCAGACGATGCGGCGGTGCAGGTCCATGTCGATGTTCTTGCCGGAGAGGATGAGAACAGTGGGGCCGCTCACTTTGACCTTGCCGGCAAGCAGCGCGCCGATGCCGACGGCCCCGGCGCCTTCGACAATCTCGCGCTCCTCTTCATACGCATGGCGGATGCCGGCCGCGATCTCGTCCTCGGCAAGCAGGACGACGTCGTCGAGCAGTCCACGACACATGGCAAAGGTCAGCTGGTTGTCGAGCCCGATGCCGCCGCCAAGCGAATCCGCCAGCGTCGGCAGTTCCTCGACCTGCACCGGCCGGCCGGCGTCGAGGCTGGCCTTCATCGCAGCACCGCGCGCCATCGAGATGCCGATGACTTTGGTGCGCGGGCTCACGCCTTTGACCGCCGCCGCCACACCGGCCGCCAGCCCGCCGCCGGAGAGCGGCACCAGCACGCTTGCCGCGTCCGGAACCTGCTCCATGATTTCGAGCCCGAGCGTGCCTTGCCCGGCGACGATATCGGGATGGTCGAAGGGCGGCAGCATGACCAGCCCTTCTTCCGCCACCAGCCTGTCGACTTCCTGCTGGGCGTCGTCCTGGCTGTTGCCGACGATGCGGATATCCGCGCCGAGACGACGGATGGCGTCGAGCTTGTTTTCCGGCACCAGCCTCGACATGCAGATCACCGCGCGGATGCCTTCGAGCTTCGCCGCATGCGCCAGCGCGCGGCCGTGATTGCCGGTCGAGGCGGCGACGACGCCGCGCGATTTTTCGTCCGCGCTCAATGCTGCGATCGCATTGGAAGCGCCGCGCAGCTTGAACGCGCCGGTGGTCTGGTGATGCTCCAGCTTGAGACAAACAGGATGGCCCGCGCGATCCGAAAGGCTTTGCGACAGCACAATGGGGGTCCGCTCGACCTTGCCGGCAATGCGTTCGCGCGCCGCGCGAATATGCTGAAGCTCAACAGTCATTTCGATCACGGGCATTTCGTTCACTGGGCCAGCGGCTTCGTCCACAGCCGGCCGAATTCGGGCCGGGGCGTCTCGTCGCCGCACAGCCGCAGGCAGTTCCAGGCGCTGGCCTGGTTGCTGGTGACGACCGGACGTCCGATCGCCTCTTCCATAACTGGAACCGCGAGCGCGGCGCGCAGCGCGGTGCATGAGACGAACAGCGCATCGGCCTGCGGATGCATGACCTTGCGCGCCAGCTCGACCAGGGAAGCCGGCGTGATGCGCGCCATCTCGCGGTCGTCCTCGAAACCGAGGCAGGTGAAGCTTTCGATATCGAAGCCATGCGCGGCGAAATAGGTGGCCATCGGCCGGCTGGTCTCGAGGGTGTAAGGAGTCAGGATGCTGATGCGCTTCACCCCGAAAGCGTTCAGGCCGCGCACGCCGGCCATCGGCGGGGTGACGACGGGCGCGCCGGGCTTGGCTGAATGGATCGCCTGTTCGATCTCGGCGTCGCCGATCACCACCGACGCAGAGGTGCACGAATAGCATATCGCATCGAGCGGCTCGTCCGGCAGAATGAGCGCCGCGCCCGCCGAAAGCGACGGCTGCATCTTGCGCAAGTTTTCGGGCGTCGTCGGATTGGCGTAGGGGATGCGCGCGACATAGACGCCGATCCGCCCGCTCGCCACCATGCGGCGGAAGTCCACCTCGCTGGTGTGGTCGGTCGCAAGCGCAATCAGTCCGACGCGCTTTTCCAGCGGACGCGAGTCCAGCGTGGGGCGCGCCGCTTCGAGGCGAATCTCGGGCAATGCTTTCACGACTTTCATCTTTCGATCCTGCCGTAGCGATGCTCCAGCCAGCGCAACAGCACGACGGAGCAGAGGCTGATGACGAGGAAGAAGGCGCCGACCAACGTCATTGGTTCGATGTAGCGGTAATAGGTGTTGGCAACGCTCTTGGCCTGGTTCATCAGTTCCAGCACGGTGATCGCCGACAGCAGCGGCGTCTCCTTGAACATGGCGATGAAATAGTTGGCCAGGGCCGGGATCATCGGCGGGATCGCCTGCGGTAGGATGATATGCGTCCAGGTGTGGCGGCCGCCCAGATTGCAGGCCTTGGCAGCTTCCCACTGGCCGCGCGGCACATTGTCGATGCCGGCGCGGTAAACCTCGGCCGTGTAGGTGCCGTAATGCAGGCCGAGCCCGATGACGCCCGCCACCAGCGGCGGCAGCAGGATGCCGATGTCGGGCAGCACGTAGAAGATGAAATAGAGCTGCACCAGGAGCGGCGTGCCGCGGATGAACTCGGCGAACCAGCCGACGCTGCGCGCGACGATGCGGTTCTCCGAGCGCCGCGCCAGCGCGATCCCAAGCCCCACGATCGCCGCCAGGACCGAGCCGAGCACCGTCGCCAAGATGGTGATCTTCACCCCCTGGATAAGGGTCGGCATGATCTCCCAGACGAAGTTCCAATCCCATTCCATCAGACGCGCACTCCGTCGAGGCCGCGCGCCATGCGGCGCTCCAGCGTGCGAATGCCCCAGGAGATAATCAGCGCCAGCGCGAAATAGATGACGAGAACGGAGAGGAAGGGCATCAGCGTGCTGCCGGTCTGCGAGCGCACCACCTGCGCCTGGAAAGTCAGGTCGGCGAGCGAGATAAGCGAGACGACCGAGGTTGCCTTGAGCAGCTCGATCGCGTTGTTGCCGAAGGTCGGCAGCATGACCAGCAGCGCCTGCGGCAGGATCACATGGCGCATGCCTTGCCAGCGGCCGAGATTGAGCGCCGTGCAGGCCTCGTATTGCTCGCGGCCGACCGACAGGATGGCGCCGCGCACGACTTCCGCCGCATAGGCGCCGACATTCAAGCCCAGCGCCAGCACGCCTGCCTGCAGCGGCGTCAGCGACAGGCCGGCGAAAGGCAGCACGAAATAGGCCCAGAACAACTGCACGAAGATCGAGGTGCCGCGGAAGAATTCGATGTACGTCGTCGCCAACGCGCGGATGATGAAGAAGCGCGACACGCGCCCCATGCCGGCCAGGAAGGCCATGATCAGCGCAAGCACCGACCCCATCAGCGTCAGCTCGATGGTGACAAGAGCTCCCTGCAATATCAGGCCGAGATAGCCGGACCACTGGGTCATAAAACTAGCAGTTTCCCAACATTGATGTGCTTGGCGCCTCCCATCGACAGAGAGATGCCGGTTACCCTCCGTAGCTGCAGCGCAGCTGCTGCGTAGGATGGGCAGGCAGATGAGGGGCGGAACCAGCCTTACAGAACTTGGCGCTGCCCCTCATCCGGCTCTTCGAGCCACCTTCTCCCCGCAAGCAGGGAGAACGCAAAGAGCATTATTTCGCCGCGCAGAGCTTCTCGCGCGTCGTCGACATCGCCGCCTTGGCGGAGAAGCCGTAGGGCTCGATGATCTTGGCGAACTCGCCGGACTTCTTCATCTTGGCGAGCTCGACGTCATAGGCGTCGCGCAGTGCCTCGTCGCCTTTCTTGAAGGCCGCGCCATCGCAATAGACCGGCGCGCCCTGCACCGGCGCGATCACTTCGAGGTTCGGGTCGTTGGCCTTCTTCATCAGGTCGTTGATCGAGAGCACAGGCAACGAATAGGCGTCGATACGGCCGTCCTGCACCATCTTCAGGCCGCTCTGGCCGTCCGGCACGACGATGACGCGATCGCGCGGCACGCCGGCAGTGAGCGCCAGCTTCTCCTCGGTGCCGCCGCCCGGCGCACCGACCGTGGCGGAGCTGTCCTTGGCGATGTCCTCGTAGCTCTTGAAGCCCTTCGGATTGCCCTTCTTCACCAGCATCGCTTCGGCATCGCAAAGCACCGGCTCGGAATAGGCGACTGCCGCGCAGCGCTCCGGCTTCATGAACAGACCGGCGGTGACGACGTCGAAGCGGCCGGCCTGCAGGCCGGGGATCATCGCGCCGTATTCGGAGATGGAAGCGACGATGTCGTTGACGCCGAGACGCTTGAAGATCTCGCGCGCCACGTCGGGTGCCGCGCCCGATACCTTGCCGTCGGCCGCGACCGCCGTATAGGGCGGCTCGTTGGCGATGGCGACGCGGGCGAAGCCTTGCTGCTTGAGCTGCTCCAGCTTGGCGTCATCCGCCGACCGCGCGCCGGGGGCGAGCAACATCGCGGTGATCGCGAGGCCGGCGACGCCAGCCAGAATGCCAAGTTTCTTCATCGTTCCCAACTCCTTGTTTGTCTTCTTGGTTTGCCTTGGTTCGGGACGGCCTTTGGCCGCCCGTGGACGGCTTGCGCCGCCCGTCTGCATTGCGGTCAGACGCGATGTCCGGCCGCGATGATCTTCTTCAGGAAGCTCTGCGTTCTTTCCTGTTTGGGATGGCGAAAAATCTCATCGGGCTTGCCTTCCTCGACGATCCTGCCGCGGTCGAAGAACAGCACGCGGTCGGCGAAGTCGTGGGCGAAGCCCATCTCGTGGGTGACCAGAAGCATCGTCATGTCGGTCTCGGCGGCGAGCTTGCGCATGACGTTGAGCACTTCCTCGACGAGCTCGGGGTCGAGCGCCGAGGTGACCTCGTCGAACAGCATGATCTTGGGCGACAGCGCCAGCGCCCGGGCGATCGCCACGCGCTGCTTCTGGCCGCCGGAGAGCTGCGCCGGCATCGCCTTCGCCTTGTCCGCAAGCCCGACCATGTCGAGCAGTTCCATCGCCCGCTTCTCGGCGGCGGCGCGCGCGACGCCCTTGGTCAGCATCGGCGCCAAGGTCACATTGTCCATGACGCATTTGTGCGGGAAGAGATTGAACAGCTGGAAGACCATTCCGATCTTCTGGCGCATCCTGGCCAGATGCCGCTCGTCGGCCAGCAGCAGCTGGCCGTTGCGCTCCATGTGATAGAGCTGCTCGCCGTCGACCTGGATATGGCCGCCGTCGATCTTCTCCAGCGTCATCAGGATGCGCAGGATCGTCGTCTTGCCTGAGCCGGACGGGCCGATCAGCGCCAGCTTCTCGCCAGGCATGACCTCCATCGACAGGCCGTCCAGCACCTTGAAGGCGCCGAAGCTCTTCGAAATCGCATCAACCTTGATGATGGGCGCGGGCAATCCATTCCCCCGTTCTGGAGCCTATGCCCTTAACGATGCGAAACGCGCCAAATCATGTCAATTGGGAAAATAATATCATGACAATATTTCCGACGCGGCACAATTTCAGGGCAATCTGAGCTTCCTTTGTGCATCAGATGGCGAGCAGGAGATGCTCCGGATCGCCGAGCAGCAGTTTGGCGACAACGCTCAGGCCCGCCCGCAGTTCCCCCTCGGTGGTCGATCCGAGCGAGATGCGCACGGCCGGATGCCAGGGCGTGTCGGCGATGCGGAACGAGGTGCCCGGCGCGATCGCCACCCCCCGCAGGCGCGCCTGCGCGACAAAGCTCTCCTCGGCCCGGTCGCCCGGCAGCTCGAGCCACAGATGCAGCCCGTCGCGATGACAGCGATAGTCGACACCCGTGAGCACTTCCGCGGCGATCTCCTGGCGGCGCCTCAGCGCGCCACGCTGCCAGTTGACCAGTTCCATCGCGGTGCCGTCGGTCACCCAGCGCGTGGCGATCTCCGCCACCATCGGCGTCGCCATCCAGTTCGAGACGAGATGGCGGTTGGCGACAGCCGCGACATAGCGGTCCGGTACCGCGAGATAGCCGATGCGCAGGCCTGGCACGACGATTTTGGTGAAGGAGGTGACGTAGAGCGTTCGCTCCGGCGCGAAGGCGGCAACCGCCGGCGGCCTGCCTTCGACCAGCGGCCCGAGCACGTCGTTCTCGATGATGGCAATGTCGTGCTTGCGCGCGACCGCCGCGATCTGCTCGCGCCTTGTGGCGTCCATGAGCGTCGCCGTCGGGTTGATCACAGACGGCTGGACGAACACAGCGCGGATGTCCGAGAGGCGGCAGGCCTCGTCGAGCGCTTCGGGGACCAGCCCGTTGCCGTCGATCGGCAGGCCTTCGAGGTTGAAGCCGAGATAGCGCGCGAGCGGGATCAGCGTGTGGTGGCCGATTGCTTCGGTAGCGACTGTCGAGCCGGGCGGCGCGACGCTCATCAGCGCCACCGTCATGCCGGCGGTGGCGCCGTTGGTCAGGCTGATGTTCTGCGGCGAGGCTTCAAGGCCGCAAAGTTTCAGCCATTCGACCGCGACCGCGCGGTGGCGCGGGAAAACCATGTTGGGCCGGAACGACAGCGCCGAGCTCGACGGCAGGTTCTCGGCCAGCCAGCCCAGCGCCTGCTTCAGTTTCTCCAGATGCATCGGCTCGCAGACCGGCTTCAGGATGGAGAGGTCGATGACCTCGCCAAGCCGTTCCGGGATATAGGGCGGCTCGGGCTCGCGGCGCTGCGTCTGCACGAAGCTGCCGCGGCCGACCTCGCCGGAAATCAGTCCCCGGCGGATCAACTCCTCATAGGCGCGGCTGACGGTTTGCACCGAAAGCTTCAGATCGTCCGCCAGCCGGCGATGCGTCGGCAGCCGCGTGCCGTTGGCCAGCCGCCCATCATGGATGGCGCGCGCGAACTGGTCGGCCAGCGAGAGATAGGCCGGTCGGCGGATGAGAGCAGGATCTGGCTGCCAAAATGTCATGACTTATTAGAGATCGAAATCAGTGCAATTGACAATCGAAATAATGCATCGTCATGGTGTCCGCAACGAAAGGCGGACCCGCATGGCGGCAGCGAAACTCGACCCGATCGACCTCAGGATTCTCGACGCCATCCAGCGCGACGGGCGTATCACCAAGCTGGCGCTGGCCGAGAAGGTCGGCCTGTCGCCAACGCCGTGCTGGATGCGGCTGCGCAAGCTGGAGAAGGCCGGCATCGTCTCCGGCTATCACGCCGCGATCGCCATGCGTGTCATCGCGCCGGTGGCGACGGTGCTGATGGAGGTGACCCTGGCCAATCATCGCCAGGCTGACTTCGACCGCTTCGAGCGGGTGGTGCGCGATATCCCGGAGATCATTGCCTGCTGGTCGGTGGGCGGTGGCGTCGACTACGTGCTGAAAGTGATGGCGCGCGACATCGACGCCTATCAGCGGCTGGTCGACGGCCTGCTTGAGCGCGAGATCGGCATCGACCGCTACTTCACCTACATCGTCACCAAGACGGTCAAGGATGAGACCGTGCTACCGGTGGCCGATCTGCTGCCGGAATAAGGGTGAGTCGGTCTCACGATCAGCGTGGAGATTAGCCGAAACGTCCGTCACTTCGTCATTCACGGGCGGAGCAAGGAGCGAAGCGACGCGGCGCAGACCCGAGGATCCATTCCGTAAAGCCAAGGCGTTGCAACGGTGCAGAATTCTGCTCCGCTGCGCCCTTCGATCAAGGTCACGGAATGGATCCTCGGGTCTACGCGTCCGCTTCGCTTCCGCTCCGCCCATGGATGACGAAGTTGTGGGAGGCGGCCAATTTCACCGGTTGGTGGCATCCGGCGGCTGGTAAGCTAGAGAGATTGACCTGCTCCCGGACAAATAGAGACAATCTCTCTACATCGGACCGCCGAAACAGCCTCTTTGTCCCGATTGCGCGAGTAGTCTCTCCATATCGCCTCGGCACCGGGAGACCCGACTGATGTCCGCACATTTTGCCCGTACCAACCACCATGACGCGCTCGACCGCCTCGCCGATCGCCGGCTGCTGCGCGCGCTCGCCTATGTCGATGGCCATTGGACGGCGAGCGAAGCGGCGGCAAGCTTTGAGGTTACCGATCCGGCCACCGGCGCTACCGTCGCCTTCGTAGCCGCGCTCGATGCCGCCCAGACGACAAAGGCGATCAATGCGGCGTCGCGCGCGTTTTCCGCCTGGCGCTCGGCGCTGCCGCAGGAGCGCTCGAAAATCCTGCGAAAATGGTTCGATCTGATCATCGCCGCCAAGGACGATCTGGCGCTGCTGATGACGCTCGAGCAGGGCAAGCCGTTGAAGGAATCGCTTGGCGAGATCGACTACGCCGCGTCCTTTATCGAGTGGTATGCCGAGGAAGCGAAACGCCTCAACGCCGAAAGCGTCACCAGCCATCTGCCGAATGCCGAGATGTCGGTGCGCCGCGAGCCGCTCGGAGTCGTCGGGGTCGTCACGCCCTGGAATTTTCCGTCGGCCATGCTCACCCGCAAGGCGGCCGCGGCGCTCGCCGCCGGCTGCACGGTTGTGGCGCATCCGTCCTCGGAGACCCCGCTGTCGGCCCTGGCGCTGGCGGAACTCGGCGAGCGTGCCGGGCTGCCGGCAGGCGTCTTCAACGTCGTCACCGGCGATGCGCGCACGATTGTCGGCGCGATGTGCGCCGATGCGCGGGTCCGCGCGATGAGCTTCACCGGCTCGACCGAAGTCGGCCGGCTGATCGCCGCGCAGAGTGCTGCGACGATGAAACGGCTGGTGATGGAACTCGGCGGCCATGCGCCGCTGATCGTCTTCGACGACGCCGACATCGACAAGGCGGTGACGATCGCGCTCGATGCCAAATTCGCCACCTCCGGCCAGGATTGCCTCGCCGCCAACCGCATCTATGTGCAGCGGCCGATCTATGATCGCTTCTGCGCCGCTTTCGCCCGCCGCATCGAGCAGCTCCGCACCGGCAATGGCTTATCGGCAGACGCCGATATCGGACCGCTGATGCATGAGCGCGCGGTCAAGAAGGTCGAGGAGCAGGTGGCCGACGCGCTCACCCACGGTGCGCGCTGCCTGACCGGGGGCAGGCGTCACGCGGCCGGGCAGCTGTTCTACCAGCCGACGCTGCTCGCCGATGTGCCGGACGAAGCGCTGATCATGCGCGAAGAAACCTTCGGCCCTGTCGCGGCTGTGACGCCGTTCGACGACGAGGCGGAAGTCGTCACCCGCGCCAACGCCACGGAATACGGCCTGGTCGCCTATGTCGTCACCGAAAACGGCGCGCGCCAGGCGCGCATGGGCAGCGCCTTGGAGTACGGCATGGTCGCCATAAACCGGGTCAAGATCACCGGCGCGCCGATCCCTTTCGGCGGCGTCAAGCAATCAGGCATCGGCCGCGAAGGCTCCCGCCACGGCCTCGAAGCTTTTACAGACCTCAAATACCTTTGCCTCGATGTAGCCTAAGCTACGCAGGCCTCATTCTCGTCAGGAGTCAAAAATGCTCGAACAGTCCAACGAACTCTCCGCTTGGGACCGCGACCACTTCTTCCATCCCTCGACGCATATGGGCACGCACGCGCGCGGTGAATCGCCGGCCCGCATCATGGCCGGCGGCGAAGGCGTCACCGTCTGGGACAACACCGGCAAGAAGAGCATCGATGCCTTCGCCGGCCTCTATTGCGTCAATGTCGGTTACGGCCGCCAGAAGATCGCCGATGCCATCGCCGAGCAGGCGAAGAACCTCGCCTACTACCACGCCTATGTCGGGCATGGCACCGAGGCCTCGATCCGGCTCTCCAAGATGATCATCGACCGCGCGCCGAAGGGCATGAGCCGAGTCTATTTCGGTCTCTCCGGCTCCGATGCCAACGAGACCAACATCAAGCTGATCTGGTATTACAACAACGTTCTCGGCCGGCCGGAGAAGAAGAAGATCATCTCGCGCTGGCGTGGCTATCACGGCTCGGGTGTCATGACCGGTTCGCTTACCGGGCTCGAGCTGTTCCACAACGCCTTCGACCTGCCGCGCGCGCCGATCCTGCACACCGAGGCGCCCTATTATTTCCGCCGCGCCGACCGCTCGATGAGCGAGGAGCAGTTCTCGCAATATTGCGCCGATAAGCTGGAAGAGATGATCCTTGCCGAGGGCCCGGACACGGTCGCGGCCTTCATCGGCGAGCCGATCCTCGGCACCGGCGGCATCGTGCCGCCGCCGGCCGGCTATTGGGCAAAGATCCAAGCCGTGCTCAACAAATACGACGTGCTGCTCGTCGCCGACGAGGTGGTGACCGGCTTTGGTCGTCTCGGCACCATGTTCGGTTCCGACCATTACGGCATCAAGCCGGACCTGATCACCATCGCCAAGGGCCTGACCTCGGCCTATGCGCCGCTCTCCGGCGTCATCGTCGCCGACAAGGTCTGGCAGGTGCTGGTCAAGGGCTCGGACAAGCTTGGCTCGCTCGGCCATGGCTGGACCTATTCGGCGCACCCGATCTGCGTTGCCGCCGGTGTCGCCAATCTCGAGCTGATCGACGAGATGGACCTGGTGCGGAACGCCGGCGAGACCGGAGCTTACTTCCGCGCAGAGTTGGCCAAGGCAGTCGGCGGACACAGGAATGTCGGCGAGGTGCGTGGCGATGGCATGCTGGCCGCCATCGAGTTCGTCAAGGACCGCGACGACCGCGTCTTCTTCGATCCGGCGCTGAAGGTCGGGCCGCAGATCGCCACCGCGCTCGCCGCCAGCGGCGTCATTGGCCGCGCCATGCCGCAGGGCGATATCCTCGGTTTCGCGCCGCCGCTCTGCCTGACGCGCGAGGAAGCCGACATCGTCGTCGCCAAGACCGCCGACGCCGTGAACAGCGTATTGGCCAGCATCTGAGAAGTGACATCCGAGAAGCGACATGAATGCCATGACCAGAACTCTTCCCGCCACCATGGCCGCCGTGCAGCTTACGGGCCATGGCGGCCTTGAGAAGCTCGTCTACCGCACGGATGTGAAGGTGCCGGCACCTGCCGCCGGCGAGGTGCTCGTCAAGGTCAGCGCCTGCGGCATGAACAACACCGATGTCTGGGTGCGCCAGGGCGCCTATGGCACGGAGGAAGATGCCGAGGCGGTGTCGACGTGGCGCCGGCAAGGCAACACTCTGACCTTCCCGCGCATCCAGGGCACCGACACTGTTGGCACGATCGTCGCCGTCGGCGACGGCGTGTCCGCGGAGCGCATCGGCGAGCGCGTCATGGTCGATTTCTCGATCTATAATCGCGACGACGATTCGCTGGCCGACATCGACTATATGGGCCACGGCCGTGACGGCGGTTATGCAGAATACCAGGCGCTGCCGGCCGAGAACGCGCATGTCGTCGACACCGATCTGAGCGATGTCGAGCTAGCCACCTTCTGCTGCGCCTATCTCACCGGCGAGCAGATGCTGGAGCGGGCGGCGCTAAAAGCTGGCGAGCGTGTGCTGGTCACCGGCGCCTCCGGCGGTGTCGGCTCCGGCATCGTGCAACTGGCGAGGGCGCGGGGCGCCATCCCCTATGCCGTCGTCGGCAAGGGCAAGGAACAGGCCGTGCTCGACATTGGCGTCGAGAAGGTGATCACGCGCGGCGTGGCCGACCTGCTCACCGCCGTCAACGAAGCGACTGGCGGCCAACCCATCGACGTGGTCGCCGACCTCGTCGGCGGCGCCATCTTCAACGACCTCCTACGCATCCTGCGGCCCGAAGGCCGCTACACGACTGCCGGCGCGATCGCCGGGCCGGTCGTGCAGCTCGACCTCCGCACCATGTATCTGAAGCAGCTCCAACTCCACGGCTCGAGCCAAGGCACCCGCGCGGACTTCCGCCGCATCGTGCGCTACATCGAGGAAAAGAAGATCAAGCCGCTGGTCGGCGGCGCGTACAAACTGTCGGACTTCCACCGCGCCCAGACCGACTTCATGGCCAAGGACTTCGTCGGCAAGCTGGTGGTGGTGCCGGACGCGATGTGGAGCGGCGCCTGACCCAGGAAAGAGGCCGGCTTGGGCTCGGCGGGTCGCCGTAGCCTTCCGTCCGGAATTGCGTAAAGCAAAGAGATAGGACGTTTTCGCCGTTTCCATGAAACGCTGTGGCGTCGCAGACACGCAGCGCTGCGCGGAGGCGTGGCTCGCAGATGGTGACACTGCATCGACAGACGGCGACGCGCTTACCCAGGTCATTGCGGCGCCGAGGTCTCTGGGTTATTTTAGCAGCTGGTTGAATGCGCGATCTGCCTTGCCATCGCAGGCGCGTTCCTTGCCGTCTTGGCAGATTGTGAAGTCTTTAACAGACCGCGATGCCGCAAGCTGCGTTCTTGTGGCCGACAGGTGATAGCAGTTAGGGATTTTACCATGCTGCGATGCTGCGCGCTGATAGCAGCCTTGATCCTCGTGGGCCTCGCGACGGTGCAGGCGCACGCCGATCGAAGGGTTGCGCTTGTCATCGGCAATTCCGAATATCGCGAAATCCCTGCGCTGAAAAATCCGGACAAGGATGCCGACGACGTGTCGAGCACGTTCCGGCTGGCCGGCTTCGATGTGTTCGTCGCCAAGGATCTCACCAAGCTCCAGTTCGAGAAGGAATTTCGCAATTATCTCGCGGCGGCGGACAGCGCCGATCTGGCGGTCGTCTACTATTCGGGTCACGGCTTTCAGATCGGCGGCGAGAATTTCCTGATCCCGGTCGATGCGTCGCTCAAGGATGCGGCGGACATCGAGGTGCAGGCGGTCAAGCTCGACGACGTCCTGCAACAGTTGCGCGCCAAATCGAAGATCCAGGTGATCATCCTCGATGCCTGCCGCAACAACCCGTTCCCGCGCAAGGATTACTGGCTGCGCGACCAGTTGATCGCGGCCGGCGGCACCGGCCTCGCGCAGGTGAAAAGCTCGCTGAACACGCTGATCGCCTTCGCCACGGAACCCGGCGCCGTCGCCTATGACGGGTCCGGCGATCTCAGCCCGTTTTCATCCGCCTTCTCGCGCCGCGCGCTGGCGCCGAACCAGGAGATACGCTCGGTCATGGCGGCCGTCCGCCGCGATGTGGTCGAGGCCACCAAGGGCGCGCAGGTTCCCTGGGAAAATTCCTCGCTGATCGACGAGGTGGTGCTGATGCGCCGCGCCAGCCGGCCGGCTTTGCCGCCGGTGCTGGAAAAGACCGTGCCGTCAGGCGTCGGTCCGGTCGCGCTCGACCTGCCGGTGCCAGTCGATGTCGATGGCGGCGCGGTCACCATCAGCATCGAAAGGCCGCCGGCGCTGGGGCGTCTGATCCTGGACGGCAAGCCGGTCGCGACGGGCGAGCCGATAGAGGGCAAGGATCTGCCGCGGCTCGCGATGGATGTGCCGAAAGGCGCCGACGCCGAGGACCAGGTCGATATGTTGGCCTACGCCGCGCATGACGAGTGGGGCGGTGGATCGCAGGGCATACTGGTGTTCCGGGTCAAGAACGGCGATGGCGCCGCGGGCAAGCAGCTTGTCGCCTCGCTCGAGTCGAAACAGAAGCAGCAGGTGCTGGAGCGCGGCATCCACATCGCCGGCGCCGCCGAGGCGATCGAGAACCGCGACGTCAAGATTCCGGTCGGTGTCGGCCCGGTGCCGCTGAAGCTGGATTTCCCGACCAACGATCCGTCCGTAAGCGTGAAGCTTGCGAGCTATCCGGCAACCGGGACGCTGTCCCTGCCGGACCGGACCTTGTCGCCGCAATCGAGCCTGATGGCCGACGAGGTCGATAAACTGCGCTATGAACCGCAGATAGGCGCGGTCAAGCCATTGATAGTCGGCGTCGAAATCAGAGCTGACAAAACATCGTCGAAGCCGGCGACGATGAAGCTGTCGCCAAGCGTCGATCCCTGCGACACGCAGGCAGGCGAACCCTTGGACCTGCAGGGCGTCGTTCCCGGCCTGTTGCCGAACGAGATCGGCGCCGGCGCGGTGGAGGCCTGCCGGGCGGCGGTGAAAGCCTATCCCGATGTCGCGCGGTTCCACTACGAACTCGGGCGCGCGCTGCTCGCCGCCGGTAAAGTTGACGAGGCGAAGAAGGCGATTGAGGAAGCCGCCGACAAGGGACATGTCCGCGCTGTATTCGAGCTGGGCTACCTCAACGCGACCGGCACGGGTATGCCCGCCAACCGCAAGCAGGCCAACACTTTCTATGCCGCGGCGTCCGACAAAGGCGATCCCTATGGAATGACTTCATGGGGCCGCGCCTTGTTCAACGGCTACGGTGTCGATCGCGATACCGGCAAGGGGCTGGACCTGCTGCTCAAGGCGGCGGCGATGGGCCATACCTATGCGATGAATGACCTTGCGGCGATCTTCACCGAAGGCCGCAACGGCGTGCCGGCCGATCCGGCTCGCGCCGTGGCCTTCCTCAAGGCCGGCGTCGAGCGGCAGGACATGTATTCGATGAACCTGCTTGGTCGCAATTATCTCTCCGGCACCGGGGTCGAGAAGGATCCCAAAACCGCACTCACGCTGTTCCAGAAATCGATGGATCTCGGCCAGCCCTATGCCCCCGGCAGCCTTGCACGCATGTACAGGGACGGTGTCGGCGTGCAGCAGGATCTGGCAGAGGCGCAAAGGCTGTTCGAGCTGGCGACCGATCGCGGCGATCAGTCGGCCGCATATGATCGCGCGGCGCTGGAGATGCAAAGAGGCGACAAGGCCGACCAGGCGGTGGCCGCGCGCTATCTTGCTTTCGCGGCCGCGCTCGATCTTCGCAACGAGATTCCGGACGCAAAGGCGACGCTCGCGAAATTTGGAGCCAAGGCGAAGACAGCGGCTCTGAAACAGATGCGTGGGGAACTCAAATCCAAGATTTCGGCGGACGGCTCGTTGGACGATCAACTGGTCAAGACGGCCAGGGCGGTCTGGGAACAAGCCAATCCGCGCCGGGACCTGTTCTGATCAGCAAGGAGGCAATGTTGTGGGCTGGGCATCGAAACACGCAATCGTCGCAACAATCCTGTCCGGTGCTCTCGCAGTCGCGGGCTGCACGACCGTGACGCCCAGGGTCGAGCCGGCCCCGACGGAGAAGCATAGGACGAAGGCTGTTCGCACGACGACCGCGCCAAAAGTCGTCGAGCGCAAGAAGGTCACCGCCAAGAAACTGATCAAGCCCGTTCAGACCGAAACCGCGCCTGTCATTGCACCGATAGGCGGGGGAGGGGGCAGTGGCGGAGGCGGCGGAGGCGGTTGGGGATGAGGACTCGGGAGCTGCGGCCGAGTCGTTTATCAAGTCCGCCGTAACCGCTCGCCAAGCCGGGGCAAGTGCTCTATGCTCCGATCACATGCCGGTATCGAGATCGGGTTGTCCTGGCGGGGGCGTTCCATGTTCGAAGTCGTCGCATTCTGGCGAAAAATGCGAGCCAAGGCCGCGGCTTTTGGCTTGGTCGTAGTCGCGCTGCTGGTCTTCGGATCGCAGGCTGCGAGCGCCGCGCCGAACTGGACGCTCGATCCGTCCGCTTCGGTGCTCACCTACCAGTCGGTCAAGAAGAACACGATCGTCGAGACCAATAAGATCAGGAACATCACCGGCACGCTGAGTTCCGCCGGCGACGCCAGGATCAGCTTCGACCTCAATTCCGTCGATACGGGCGTCGACCTGCGCAACGTTCGCATGCGTTTCCTGTTTTTCGAGACATTCACCTATCCGACGGCCGAAGTGACTGCGAAGGTGGACCCAGCGGCGTTCGCCGATTTGCCTACCAAGCGCCGCGTGAAGACGACACTGCCGTTCCGCCTCAGCCTGCATGGCGTCGACAAGGATCTCGAGGCAAGCGTCGTCGTCACCATGATCAGCGACGCCCAGGTTTCCGTCGCTTCGGAAGCGCCCGTCGCGGTCCATGTCGAGGATTTCGGCCTCCTGCCCAACATCGACAAATTGCAGCAGGCGGCCAACGTGACCAACATCGTGCCCACGGCGTCGGTGTCCTTCGATTTCGTCTTCACCGCCGACGGCGCCAAGCCGGCCGCCGTGCAGACCGTTGCGGCCTCGACCGCCGAGGTCGGCCCCGTCGCCACCGATGCCGCGAAAGCCAATTTCAGCGACGAGGAATGCCTCAACCGGTTTGCCGTGCTCTCGCGCACCGGCGCCATCTATTTCCGCCAGGCGAGCGCGAGGCTCGACGCCAAGAGCCGCCCGCTGCTGGCGGAGGTCGAGGGCGTCGTCGGCAAATGCCCGGCCCTCAAGGTCGAAGTGTCCGGCTATACCGATTCCGACGGATCGCCCGAGGCGAACAAGGCGCTCTCCGAGCGGCGCGCCCAGGCGGTCGCCGATGCGCTTATCGCCGACGGCGTGCCGCGCAACCAGATAAGCTCGGCCGGTTATGGCGAGGACAAGCCGGTCGCCGCCAACGACACGCCCAAGAACAAGGCGCTCAACCGGCGGATCGAATTCTCCGCCAGCAAGCTCACCAACTGAGGTGACGGTGGGTCCTGGTCCGATCGCCTTTTGCGGTGGCCTGCTTCGCGCCGCGGGAGTTGTGGCGCTTGCCCTGATTCTGACGATGGCCGCCGCAAATGCCGAGCGGCGCGTCGCGCTCGTGCTCGGCAACTCGCAATATCAGCACGCGGCGCCGCTCGCCAATCCGGCGCGGGATGCGCAGGCCATGGCCGATCGGCTCAAGGACCTCGACTTCGAGGTGGTCTCCGGCTTCGACCTCACCAAGCAGCAGACACAGACTACGGTCGCGCAGTTTGCCAAGCAGGTGCGGGGCGCCGACATCGCGCTTTTCTTCTATGCCGGCCATGGCCTGCAGGTCTCCGGCAAGAATTATCTGCTTCCGGTCGACGCCGCGCTCGAGGACGAGACCTCGCTCGATTTCGAGGCCGTTTCGGTCGATTTCGTCCTGCGCCAGATGTCGCGCGAGACCAGCATAAGACTGGTTTTCCTGGACGCTTGCCGCGACAATCCGCTTGCCGACGTGCTGGCGAAGACCGCCGGCATCAAGAGCGCAAGCAGCGGCCTCGCTGAAATCCCGATCGAGAATGGCGGCGCCGGCACGCTGGTTACCTTCGCCGCAAGTCCGAACCAGCTCGCCTATGACGGTTCGGGCGACCACTCGCCGTTCACCACGGCGCTGCTCCAGCATATCGGCGAAGCCAACGTCTCCATCACCGAAGCGATGAACAGGGTGACCAGCGATGTCTTCAAGGCCACTGCCGGCAAGCAGCGCCCCTGGATCAACGTCTCGCTGACCACCAAGGTCGTCCTGCACAGGATCGATCTCAATGCGCCGCTGATCGTCGGCGAGGCAGGCCCGCCGCAGGCCGAAGCGGGCTCCGGGACGCGCAACACCGGCGCGGCGTCCGGCCAGACCGACGAACAGCTTGCGCTCAATGCGCTGCGTGAAAGAATCCCGAAGTTGGGAACGGACGGGCCGATCTTTTTCGATCGCCCGGTCAAGTTTGGCGACCCGGCGATCGACGGCAAGAGCATAGCCCAACTGATCAAGGGACAACCGCTTTTCAGTCCGGTCGAAGGCCTCGACAAGTCGGTCTGGCAAGGCAAGCACTGCGACGGCTGCCACGAGTGGAACGAGACCCGCCTTTGCGAGCAGGCGAAGAATTTCGCTGCCAACGACGTCTCCGTGCTGCGCCTGCAGCATCCGCTCGGCACGCGCTTCAAGGTCGCTTTGGCCAGGTGGGCGCAAGGCGGCTGTAAATGATTTTCCTGGAGTTACCTAATACGCGTCGACCGATTGCCGCTGCGCCTCAATCTCCACCATCTGGATGCCCATATCGACGAAGGCCGAAAGCACGCCAAAGCGGTCCGCGGTCGAGACGCGCGCCAGCCCCGCCAGGATCCCGGCATTGACGGCGTGGGCGGCGGGAAATCCAGTCGACAGCATATCGAAGGCCGGGTCGCGCCACGCCGCGGACAGAGCGATCCAGGCAGCCGGCGTCGTCGGCGACGGATCGACGGCGTCGCTCAGCGCCGTTCGATGGCGGGGATTGCCAGGCTCGCAGACCCAGTCATTGACGAGCGCCAGCAATTCGAGGTCCCTATCGGCAAGGAGTTCTGAGAGATGGCTCAGGCATTCGTGCCCCCACCAGACCGCGGCGCGTTCCGGCAGGAGATAGGCACAGAACGTGACAGCCTCCTCCGGCACGCGCCCGGCGAGCAGGGCGCGGCAGAACTCGAGCGGGGATTGATTGGCGGCCGGCGATTTCATGTCCCGGGCGATCGCGGGACAGGCAAGAAAGAGATCCCTTGCGGTTCTGTATCCGAGTTCGTTGGCCATGGCTGCCAAACCCCGAGAGCCAGCTGATAACCACTCAAGCCTTTAGCCGAGAGCCGGTC
Source organism: Mesorhizobium sp. Ca11 (assembly GCF_020165275.1). Taxonomy (NCBI): domain Bacteria; kingdom Pseudomonadati; phylum Pseudomonadota; class Alphaproteobacteria; order Hyphomicrobiales; family Phyllobacteriaceae; genus Mesorhizobium; species Mesorhizobium sp. Ca11. Next base: position 110,297 of record NZ_JAIUHU010000007.1, read on the forward strand.
AAGCCTTAGAGCCGGATGAACCCGTCTCTAAATCAAAGAACTAGAGCATGATGCCGCCCGAAACCGCTTCATATTTTTCGGCATCATGCTCCAGCTTTTAGCAGGTGGCGGCCATCGGCAACGTGCGCTTGTTCACAGACAATCGCTTCAAGATTTGATATGGTGCGCGCCAGCGAAACCCGCTCAAACAGGAGTGACGGTCATGCGGTGGGGCAGCTCAGCCTTGGCATTGGCGACCGTGCTTTTTTCAACGCACGTTTATGCCGATCCGCTACAGAAATCGGAAGACATCGTGAAGTTCTTCGCCGGCCAGGGTAATCTTGGCGCGTCGCGCGGTATCTGCGTCGGCACCGAGGAAGAGTGCAAAAGCAAAGCCGACAAGAACGAGGCGCCCCAAAAGGGCAGCCTCGACATGATGATCAATTTCGCCCTGGATTCGGCCCAGCTCGACCAGACCGCCCGCACGGAGCTGGACGAGTTCGCCAAGGCGCTGAAGGACAATAGGCTGAGCACGTTCAGCTTCGTCGTCGAAGGCCACACCGACGCGACCGGTACGGATCGCTACAACCAGGACCTGTCGCAGCGAAGGGCGCAATCGGTGGCGGCCTTCCTGACGGCGAACGGCGTTCAATCTACCCGCCTCGAGCCGATCGGCCTGGGCAAGTCGCATCCGCGCGTCGCCAATCCCTACGATCCGGTCAACCGCCGGGTGGAAATGCGGATCAGGACGCAATAGGCGGCCGCCCCTGTCTCCAAACGGCTCATGGCGAGACAGCCGGCCCGCCGACCGGCCGGGCTTTGTCTCGGTCAGTTCTTGAGCGCACCGCCTACCGCGATGCCGGTGCCGAAGATCAGCGCCTTGGTGATTTCCGTGAAATCAGCGCAAACGCCGGGAATTGGTTGAAGCCGCCCCAACCTCGTCATTCTATGGTCTGCGCGGCGTCGCTTCGCTCCTTGCTCCGCCATAGAATGACGATCGCGATGGGCGTTTCGGCTAATCTTCAATGCATGCCATCTGCCAACGCAAAGAGAGGTCAAAATCCCTGTGCAGTGCCGTTAGCCGGGCTCCAGCGTATTCTGGATCGAACCTATCAGCGCGGTGATCGCCTGCTTGTATTTTTCGAATTCCGGAGACGTCTGCCGGATTTCGGTCGTGGTCGTCGCCGGCTGGCCTTGGTCGGTCACCACGCGCGGCGCTTTCTGCCCCATTTTCCGCTCGGCCCAGTCCACGACATAACTGGCGGTCTTGCCGGTAAGGAACGGGTTGGCCTGGATGACGGCTGATCCCAGAACCGCGGTCAATTGCGACGAGCCCGGTGCCGCCAGCACCTGATGCGCCCCTTCCATGCCGAGGAAATGGCAAAGATAGAGGCGACCGGCGGTGATCTGGTGGCCGCGGGCGCGCAGATAGGCTTCGCCTTCGCGCGCCAGGTTGCGCACCATCTCGCGCGACAGCGTCGCGTCGTAGCGGAGCGCCAAAAGGTCGGCGGTCGAAAGCGAGCGGGCGAGATCGGGACGATAGGTGTTCATCATGCGGATCCAGGTCTTGGAGATGAACTGGCCGGCGCCGGTCGCGGACGAAAGCGGGTTCTTGGCACGGGCGCTGCCGCCGCTTTCGACGTGCACGATCCGGTCGGTCAGCGTCTCGACGGCGGAATCCCCTGAGCCGCCGGAGCTGACGGAAACGGCGGTGGCGACCGAAGTGACCGTGCCCAGCGGATCGATCGCCACGCCATTCTGATAGAGTTCGAAATGCAGATGCGGGCCGGTCGAAAGCCCTGTTGTGCCGATATAGCCGATGACGTCGCCGGCCTTCACCTTGGTGCCGACCCCGCTGGCGATGGCGAATTTCTGCATATGCGCATAACGCGTCTCGCGGCCGTTGGCATGCGTGATCTTCACCAGATTGCCGTAGCCGCCGCCATCGCCCTGAAAGGAGATCGCGCCGTCGAAGGCGGCCACGATCGGTGTGCCGACCGGAGCCGCCCAGTCGACGCCCTTGTGGATTCGAACCGTGCCGAGGATCGGATGCTTGCGCGGGCCGAAGGTCGAGGTCATCACTCCGGCGACCGGTGTGACCATGCCGTTGGTGACGGTCAGCGATCGCACCTGATCGTCGCCCGTCACGCAGGCATACTGGCCGTCGCTCTGCTGGAAGACGAAACAGTCGAGGCTCTTTTGCGCGCCCTGGACGCCGACATAGAGAACCCGTCCGGAGATTTCGCCCTGGCCGCGCGGCGTCTGCGAATAGATCAGCACCAGGCGCTGGTCCTCGCTGGCAAAGGCGTCGAGGTCCTGCCCCCGCGACAGATACATGATCGCCTCGCCGATGACGCTGGTCGGCACCTTGTTGCGTGCTGCCGTCGAATAGATCGCGTCGAGCAGGCGGTACTGCCGCTTGGGCCCGCCCTGGTCCGAGGCGCCGGAATAGTTGAAGAGGTCCTCGCGAACCCACGGATCCACGCCCGACACGAAGGCGCCGGCCGCATTACGCGTCAGCGTGCCGACATAGACATTCTTGGCGTAGATCGAGACCTGCATCAGCGACATCGTCGTCGTCTCGCGGTTCGGACGGAACCCGCGCATGGCCACCACAAAGCCGGGCTCCAGCCCGTCGCGGTTGAACAGCGTCTTCAGCGCCTCGCCCGCAAGCTTCGCGTCGTCGGCGGAGAAATGCGCGTCGAGCGCCACGCTGTCCAGGCTGCGGTCGTTGAGGATCTTCACGAAGGTATCCTCGGTCGCCTCGAAGCGCTGGTATTCGCTGGCGACGGTCGCCACGGTCGTGTTGTTCTCGACCGCGGTCTTCTTGAAAGCCGGGAGCGCGGCTTCCCCCTGGTCGATGGTCTCGCCCCAGCCGGCCTCGGGATCGTCGGCGTCGGCCTTGGGCGCCGGGCCGGCGTCGCTCTCGTCAGGCGCCGCCTGGAGGTCGTTCTCGAGGTCGCCCTGCGGATCGCCCTGTTGATCGTCTGGCGCCGCGGCCGGAGCGGGCGGTGCCGGTTGCGCGTCGTCGGGCGTCGCCGCCGAAGGCTTGGAAGCGGCCTGCCGCTGGGCCTGGAAGAAGGCGAAATCCTCCTGCGTCGACGGGATCGTCGTCATGAACTTCTCGCTGGCGCTCAGCATCACGTCGGACAGCATCTCGATTTGCGGCGAAGCCCCGGAACTGTCGAGCTCAGCCGGACGCGCGACGGTCTTGCCCTTAGTCGCGGTGTCGGCATCGGGCGCCAGCGTGATCCACATCGGATCGCCGGCGAGATCAATGATCGCCGGCACATAGACCGAGGCATCGGGCGGCACGTCTTCCATGCCCTCGACGGGATGCAGCTCCTCGTCCTCGTCGCCGAACGACCAATAATCCTTGGTCAGGTAGAAGCCGGTGGCCAAAGCGACGACGGCGATCGTTGCGGCCCCTGCAAGGATTCCGCGCCAGAGCTTGCGCCGGCGCTCGGCCAAGCGCGCCAGCTTCTTCTGTTTGAAGCTCGTGTCGATCGAGTGCGTCACGGGCTGCTTCCGGTCAGGAAGTAGGTCCAGCGCACCTGCTCCTGAGTATCGACCTCGACGAAGCGCGCCGCGATATGGCCGCGCTGCCAGCACTCTTCGATGCCACGGATCGAAAAGCGCCGCCGGTCGATGCACATCTCGGTCGATCCGTTGAGGATCGCGTGGCCGAAGACGTCCGTCGCGTAGAGATAGATATAGCGGTTGGTGAGCTCCTCGCGGATGACGTTGACGCACTGGTTGGCGCCGATGGTCCACCAGCCGTCCGTCTGGTCGGCATTGTCGACTTTCTGTCCGACCGCGAGATTGACGACGTCGAGCGTCTGGTTGCAGACGGTGAATTCGGCATGCGCCTTGCCGGGCGAAAGGATCGAGAACAGCGCCGCGCCGAGCAGCGCCGCAAGCGTCATGCGGCTCGGCAATCGGAGCCGGCTACGCTGCTTGCGTGGCGAGGGCTGGTGCAAATAACGCAGGCGGCGAAGGTCCATCGGCGTTCATGCTATCCGCCAAGCCGGAAATAGGTGGCCGTGGCGGAGAACTGCGATCCATCGGCCTCGATCTCCTCGAGGATCCTCGGCAAAAGCTCCGAGGCCGGCGTCGGTCTGGAGAACATGGCAGCCTGGATGTCCTTGGGGCCGGTGATCACCAGCATGATCTGCGGCACCGCCTTGCCGGCTGCTTTGTCCGCGGCAGCGAGACCGATCGGGATGTTGAAGGTCACCTTGTCGGTCTGCGGCACCATGCGGTCGTCGAGATTGAAGGCGATGCCCTTGTGGTCGATCAGCATGATGTTCGAGACAAGCCCGCCGCCCGTATACAGCGCGCCGCTGACCGGCGATCCGTCCGGGACCGATGTCCGGTCGAGGACAAGCTGTGGCTTTGCAGCCGAGCTTCGGTCGAGGAAGCGAAGGAAGGTGGGCACGCCGCACTGCGGCGGGGTGATCAGGCGCACGCTGATGTCCGGCTCGACGTGAAACCTGGACTGGAAATCATTGAGCAATTGTTCGAAGGGCTGCACCGCCGTTGCGTATCCCTCGATCGTCGGGGTGGCGCCAGGTCCGGAAGTGACGTTCGCGTAAAAACAGCTGCCGCCGCTGAAATCACGCACCCAGGAGCGCTGGTCGTTCCACTTGATCATGTCGTCTTCCGCTGAAGGAAGCGCCGGCTTGGGCACATTGATGGCAACGTCGGTGTTGTCGGGCTGCTTGGCCGCCGGTGTCTGCGCTTGCTGCGCTGGTTGTGCCGGCGCGATCGGCGTTTCCGGCTGACTAGGTGTTGGGGTCTGCGCCTTCGGCTCGGCCGGCGGAGGCGTCGGCTGCGTCGATGCCTGGCTTTGCGAAGCTGGAGGTGGGGAAGCCGCCGGCTTGGGCAACTTGGAAAGCATCTCCACGAGCTCTTTTACGCTCGGCTTGGCCGCCGGCGGATTTGCCTCTTGCGCCGGCTTGTTCTCAGCCGCCTGGCTCGGTTCCGGCGTCTTGGCCGCCGGCTTGCCTGCACGCTGCACCGGCTTCTGGCTTTCGGCGACCGCTGGCGCGGGAGCCGGTGCAGGCGTCGGCGATTGCGCCGCCGGCGGTCGCGCCGGTTTGGTCTCGACCTGTGGGAGATGCGGTTGGCTGTTGGCCTCGCTCTCCGGCTGAATGGCAGGCGGGGCCGGCTTCTCGGCAGGCGCCTTGGCCTCCGCATCGGGTTGGACAGGCGGCTTCGCCGTCTCGATGGTGGCGGCGCCGTCAGGCTTCGGCGCCTGCGGCTGAGCCGCGGCCGGTGCCTGCGTCTGAGGTTTCAGCGCCTCCGGTGGCTGCGCCTCGGCCACCGGCTTGGCGGCTTCGGCGACCGGCTTCGGCGTCAGTGGCTTGGGTGTTACCGTTGCCGGCGGGGGCGCCAGGACACCGCTGAAATAAACGCCGCCCCCAACCAGCACAGCGAGAGCCGCGACCCCGCCGGCAATGGCGGGCATGCGCGAAGTCTTTTTGGGTGCGGCCGGTGCGGGCGCTCTGGCCGGGGCGGCTGCCGGCGCGGGCCGTGGCTCCGACAGATATGCGGGACGCACATGCTCAACGAAGCGGGGCTCGCCGGGAGACGCCGGCGGCTGCGGTGTGGAATCGGGCAGCGCCGTCCAACCGGCGCGCGGCAGGCCGGAGCGTTCGCGTGCCCCAAACGACACCGGCGGCGGCAATGTCGCCTCGAGATCCTCGCCGCGCGAGGCCCTGGCAATCTCGGCCATGCTGGCCGGCCGGTCGCGCGGATCCGGCTGCAGCATGGCTTCGATCAGCTCGCGGAAATCGGGATCAATATCCGAGAGGTCCGGCACGGCCCGGCGCTTTTCGATGACCTCATATTGCGACCCGCTCATGTCGAGCGGCTTTCCGCGCAGCGCCGCCGCCAGCACCAGGCCGAGGCTGTAGATATCGGATTGCTCACTGACCTCGCCTCCATAGAGGCCGAGCTGTTCGGGCGAGACGTAATTGTATTTGCCGGCGAACTTTCCGCCGATCAGCGTTTCTCCGCCGACGGTGGCCGAACGGGCGATGCCGAAATCGATGATCTTGGCGCGCTCCACCCGACCGCCAGGCAGGATGATGTTGTCCGGCGAGAGGTCGCGGTGGACAGCGCCTGCCTGGTGCACCGCGGCGAGCCCCGAGGCGAGGCGATGGCAAAGCCGGCGCACATCATCCCCCGGCATCGGCCCGCGGCGCATGACGTCGAACAGCGACTGGCCGTCCACGAACTCCATCGCAAGATAGGGACGGCCGATCCCCGGATCGATGGTGAAGACGTGGTAGCGCACCACCGCGTCATGCGACAGATGGTTGAGGATCGATGCTTCCTTGCGGAACAGCGACAGGATCGTCTGGTCGCGGGCGAATTCGGGCAGCACGATCTTGATCGCCACATGGTCGCCGGTCTGGATGTTGTGGCCGCGATAGACTTCGCCCATGCCGCCGGAGGCGATCCTCTCGTCGAGTTCGTAGATGCCGCTGAGCTGCGTGCCGACACCCGTGTAGGTGACGTTCGTCGACAGCCGTGTCTTGTCGTCGTCGCTCATCCGGCCAGCCCCTCCGCTGCGGACCGATCCGAATGGTGCGCGCCGCTCTGCCCGTCGCCGATCTTCACGAGCACGATAGTCACATTGTCGGTTCCGCCGCGCGCCAGCACGGTTTTCAAGAGGTTCTCGCATGCCGCCCGCGGCGTGGCGGATCTGACCGCGGCCTCGATCTCGGCGTCGCTGACATGCGCGGTCAATCCGTCGGTGCCCAGAACGAAGACATCGCCCGCCATCAGCTCGCCCTGCTGGAAATCGATCTCGAGCTCGTCGCTGACGCCGATCGCATGCGTGATCACGTTGCGGCGCGGCCAGACGCGCGCTTCCTCGGCGCTAATCATGCCGCGGTCGAGCAATTCCTGCACCTCGGTGTGATCCTTGGAAACCTGGAAGATCGAGCCGTTGCGGACGAGATAGATGCGGCTGTCGCCGGCCCACAGGCAGGCGAAGCGCCCATCCATGGCAAGCAGGGCCGCGAAAGTGGAGCCGATGGTGATGCCGCGCGAGCGCGATATGTTGCGGATCTCGGCATTGGCGCGGCTGAGCCTGTCCTCGAAGCGGGCACGAAGATCCGGCGCCGAGCTCGCAATTCCGATCGTCGCCAGATGGTCGACGATGCTGGCCGAGGCGACTTCGCCGGCCTCATGGCCGCCCATGCCGTCGGCCACCACCCAGAGCCCCGTCTGCGGTTCGATGAGGTAATTGTCTTCGTTGTGGTCGCGCACGCAGCCCTTGTGGCTCACGCCGAAGCTTTCGATGGGGAGGGCGACAGTGCTCAATTTGCCACCAAGCGCTTCTTGAGCGTCCTCTGTGACCAGCCACGGGCCGCGTGCTCACGCCACTCTGCCACAAGCGTGTACATTAGAGTATCGAAATGAAGCTTCGCGCCCGCCATCTCAGAACGCCTTCGGACAGCTGAAGCCGGACAAGGCCGGCAGCAGCAACGGATTGGCGCCCGAGCCGGCCTGGATGGTGTAGGCGACATCGCGTCCGCCGATCACGAAGCGCGCTTCGGTGTTGGCGCCGTCGCCGGTGATGGTCGCCTTGTCGAACAACCGCTTCAACGCCCATGGTCCTTCGAACTTCAGCACCGACTCGCGGCCGGGCATTTCCGGCACGAGGCTGAGACTCGCCGATCCGGAAGCGGCGCCGCTTGGCCATGTCACGATGCTCGGCGCGTTGCCGGCCTGGGCGCTCTGGACCGTCTGCCCGTCGACGTCGAGTAAAGCGCTGTCGACTTCGCTGTTCAATGAGGTGGGCGTTATGGTGATCGACACCGAAGGCACCGAGCCACCGGAAGGGAAAAAGGCGCCGCGGATTTCCGCCGCCGACTGGAACGCCTTCAAGGTCGACTTGGCCAGGTCGCGGCTGGAACGGGCGTCCTGCTTCCAAGTCCACTCCTGGCCGGTCATGTCGATCAGCGGCGCGAGGTTCTGCGCGAAGAAGCGGTCCATCAGGCCGCCCGGCGCGAACAGCTTGGTGAAATCCGCCATCGAGATCTCGTCGGTGCCGTCGCGTGTGAAGGGATAGCGGCCGTTGACTGCCTCCTCGCAGACGCGCGTCACCGTCTGGTCGAGCGTCTGGTTGAGGTTGGCTACGGAGGCCTCGGCGACATTGCCTTCGAGCTCGTCCGCCGCCGCGTTGACCATGCGCGCCAGCGGCTTGGGCAGGCGCGAGACATTGGCCCGTAGCGTCGAGATCTGCAGCTGCAAATTGGCGTTGATGCGTTCGGTCTGTGTGGGGACATCGGCCGCGAGCCTCAGGCTCTGGAAAATGTCGTGGAAGTTCTGCGTCAGCGCATCAAGCGGCCGGCGCCCGGCGGCCCCGCCGACCAGCGCCTGGAACGAACGGAACTGCACCTCGATGCTAGCGCCGGCATTCTGTGCAACGGCCGAGCTTGCGCCGGCGCGGCTCTGCGACTTGCCGCCGGCGATCTGCAGGCCGATGCGGGCCAGTCCCTTGGCCATGCTAGCCGGATCCTGCTGCGCCGTGCCGATATCGCCGTCGGCGCCGCTATCCTTCGTCAATGCGGTTTCATCGGCAATCGCGGTGAAGAGCTGGTCGAGCGGCGAGTCCGGCGCGGCGAGGGCGGAGAGCGCCAGATATTGCGGCTTGTCCTTCAGCATCGCCTTGAGCTTCAACTGGTCGAGCACGCCGTTCCAGGCTGCGGCGAATTCCTTGCCGTAGCGGTCGATGAGCTCGGGACCGAGCCTGGGCAGGTCCTGGTCGATGCCGCCCTGTTCGCCGCCGCCGCCGAGCACCCATTGGTCGTCGACGAGCATCTGCGCGATGCGCGAGAGCTGCGGCAGGAAGAAGCGATTGAACCCGGCGCGCGTGTAAAGACCGGGGACCTGAAGATCGGCGAGCTCGCTGCCATCCGTGCGCTCGAACAACAGCTGCGCTTCCGGACCGGCTTTCGCGGCGATGGAGAAATCCTGCAGCTTTGCTGCGTAGACCGCCGACTTGATCTGCGCCGAAGCGCGGTCGGCGAGGCTCATGCGTCCGAGCGAGCGCTGCGCGGCCTCGATCAGCGGCTGGTTGAGCGCAAAGGTTGGATCGTAGGCGTCGTCGAGCGCAAGCATCGCGCGCAGATGCTTTTCGAGCTGCGCGCGGCCTTCGCGGTTGTTCTCGCCGGGGTAGCGGTTCTCCTCCCAGTCCTGCTTCATCCAGGAAACGATCAGCTCGTCGTCGACCTTCGGCGCCTTGCCGCCCAGCATCAGGTAGATCTTGAGCGGCTCGTAGAGCGCGATCGGATCGGCCATCCTGGCCTGGATCGTCCGTTCCGCCTGCACCAGCAGCCGCGAGCGGAAGGTCCGCTCCAGCGCCTGCCGGTAAGCCGTCTTCGAGGCCGACAGCAGCCGCTCGCGCTGGCTGAGCCCGAACGTCTCCTCGATCGGCTTTCCCTGGTCGCTATTTTCGAACCCGGCCGGCAGGTTGCGCAGCTGGTCGAGCGGACCGATGACGTTTTCGAGGTCGACATCGGTCACCGTGGTGCTCTTGAGCAGGCTATCGGCGCTGTCGCGATAATGCGCCATGGCTTGGCGTGTGGAAGCGATCAGCGCCTTGTTGGCGAAGAAGCTGAGGCCAAGCATGCCGAGCGCCGCGAACGCCGCCAGCGCGATTGCGGCCAGGCCGCCGAACCTGGCGAGCTTCGCGCGCCGCTCGGCCGCCCGGTCGAAGGACACCCAGCCCGATTCCGGGAAGATCACATTGGCCAGCAGGTCGTGCAGGAAGAAGCTCTTGCCGGCGCCGGAAAGATGCATCTGCGAGGCACTGCCGAAACTGCGGCCGATCGCGCCCAACACCTGGTCGAAGGGCGTCCCTTCCTGCGTGCCGGACGAGAAATAGAGCCCGCGCAGGCTGACATTGACCTGCGACCTCGATGTGTCGAACAGGCTGCCGACAAACTGCGTTATCCGGTTCTTCAGCGTGCCGAACTGGGCCGGGAAGCCGAACAGCGCGATCCGCGCCACCGGGTCTGGCTCTTCTTGCAAGCGATCGGCGACTTCTTCGGCGAGCCGCTTCGCCAGTTCGTCGAAGGCTGCGGGCGCCTCGCCGGCCATGTTTTTGGTGCGGTCGGCGGTCTGGAACGTCGCCCCCCATACCTTGCGCCTGCGCGCCTCGTCGAAATCGCCGAAATAATCCATGAAGCCGCAGATGAGATCGGCCTTGGTGAAGAGCAGATAGACAGGGAACTGGACCTTCAGCGTCTCGTGCAGTTCGCGCAGGCGGCTCCTGATCTCGGTGACATGCGCGTCGAGCTGCCGGTCGTCGAAGCCGATCAGGTCGGCAAGGCTGATGGCGAGGATCACGCCGTTGATCGGTTGCCTGGTGCGGTGCTTCTTGAGCAATCCCAGGAAGGCGAGCCAGCTTGCCTTGTCGCGCTCGCGGTCCGATTCCTGCGTCGTATAGCGGCCGGCCGTGTCGATCAGCACCGCCTCGTCGGTGAACCACCAGTCGCAGGATCGCGTGCCGCCGACGCCAGCCAGCGGCTGCGCGCTGCCGGAGCCGGCAAGCGGGAACTTCAGTCCGGAATTGACCAGCGCCGTCGTCTTGCCGGCGCCTGGCGGGCCGATGATGATGTACCAGGGGACGTCATAGAGGAAATCGCGCTTGCCGCTCGTCCGCTTCAGCGTCGCGATGGCTTCGCTCATGCGCGCTTCAAGCACCTGTGAATCGTCGTTGCGCTCATCGCCGCGCACGATGGCCGTTTCGAGCGCCTTTTGCGCCTTGCGCCGCCGCCAGAAGCGGACCCCGTAGAACAGCGCAAGCACCGCAACGGTGACGCCGATGATGGTGGCCCTGAGCCACACAGGTCCAAGCGGGCGCGTATCGGCGAAGCGGATCAGCGGCCCGGCATACCAGACCGCCGCCGAGAAACCGGCAAGCGCGGCCAAGCTGAAGATACGCAGCATCCAGCGCATCAGTCGCCGTTCTCCGCCGCCGCGCTCGTCTGCAAGGTCTCCTGTTTCGGGATCATCACATCGACGCGGCGGTTCTTGGCGCGGCCTTCCGCAGTGCCATTGTCGGCGATCGGTTCATCCTCGCCCCTGCCGTCGGCGGTCAGCCGCGACGGGTCCTTCAACTGCTTGGCCATCATCGCCTGGACGGCCTTGGCCCGGGCAACGGAAAGATCGAAATTCGATTTGAACGTGCTCGATTTCTTCGGTTTCACATTGTCGGTGTGGCCGATGATATTGATGGGCCCCGGTTCAGCATCGAGCGCCGTGGCGATGTCGGCGGCGACAGGCTGGAACTGCGGCTTCAGCTCCGCCTGGCCGGGCGCAAACAAAAGCTGGTTATTGATCTCGACGACGATGAACTCGCCCTTCTCGCCGACGCTCAGTCCGCCGCCGGCGATCTCCTTGGCAAGTGCGGCGCGGATGCGGTCGATCTGGGTGGTGTCCGGAACCGCGGGCGGCGGCGGGCTGGCTAGCACCGGCTCAGTGGGCGCCGCCACGCTGGCGCGCTCGATGGTGACGGGCGTCGACGGGTTGAGCGCCAGCAATTCGCCGGCGGTCGCGTCGCCTTCGTCGGTGATCAGCACCCGCAGTCCGAAGAAGGCCGCTGTCACCAGCGTCGCCGCGGCGGCCGCTGCCGCCCAGAGCGGCAGCCGCGCCCTTGGCTTCGGCAGCGCCGCCGCCATGCCTTGCCAGCGTGGCGAGATGTCATCATTGGCGCGCGGCTTGAGGTAGCGCAGCGTGTCGTAGACGTCGCGCCGGACGCGTTCGAGCATGTTTCGTTCGCCCGTCAGCCCCCGATACTGGCCTTCGAAGCCCAGCGACAGGCAGGCATGCATCAATTCGAGCAGGTCGTAATGCGCTTCCGGCCTCGCGAGAATCTTGTTCAACGCTTCGTAGAAGCCCGTGCCTGTCGGCTGGGTGTGGAAGAACCGCGACGCCAAGCTGTGCTGAAGCCAGCTGTCCTTGTTCGGCCAGGGCAAATTGCCGACGAGGTCGTCGGCGGTTTCGCAAAGGGCGAATTTCGCGATGCGCGCGTCTTCCTCGGCAACGCCGGCTTTGGCGATCGCGCGGTCGAAGGTCTCGATCGCGTCGGCGATACGCTCCGCCAAGGGTGCGGCTTGCCGTTCGACCGGCATCAGCCGCAATTGGCCGAAGAGCATCAGCAGCGGCGCCGCCGCGGCAAGGATCGGATTTGTCGCGGCATATCGCACGCCCTCGGCGGCGGCGAGCAGGGCGTCCTGCGGCAGCCCCGGCGTCGCATTGTCCACCGCTCCCGGGGCAGGCCCCTGAAACAGCACGGTTCCGGACGACCAACCGGTTGGCATATGTCGGCCGCCGCCGGGGTCGAACATTGTCGCCTCGCGGCGAGGCGATGGAGCAGGACGTGCGCCTTCCGGACCGGATCTCTCGGGAGCCGCAAGCGGCTTCTGCTTCGGCCGCGGCGCGCGGATGACGGTTCTATCCGCCGGCCTGGAAGGATCGTCCTTTGAGCTCATCGGCGACGACCCGCCGTCGAATTGCAATGAGCAGGTTTTTGCCCGGGGAAACGCGTATCAGGCTGAACCTCAGCGGCGGGCCGCACGGAAAGGCTCATCTCGCCGAAACATGACATTGCTGCACACGCCCCAAGCCACGCCGCTTTGCCCGCCGGGCAAGCGTCCCTGGGCATTCTAGTCGCCCGGATACCCAATTGAAACGGCCCGTCGATTGAAATCGGAGAGCAAGATGCTCGAAGAGGCGGCTTCTTCTATGAGACCCGTCACATACGGTTGGCGAGGTGTGTGCCGTGCGGCTATTTCTGCTTGTCGGCCTTGGCGTAGGCTTCGGCGAAATAGGCGAGGAAGACATCCAGCATGCCGTTCTCGTGCTTGTCTTCCATCGTCCGCCAGGTCGCGACAAGCGCATCCCAGGCCTGACTCTTCCTGGACGAGAAGGAAGCCGGCGGGATCTTCCTGGCGATCGCCTCCGGCGATAGGTCGTCAAGCAGCCTGGACAGCGCGGCCTGCATGGCGGCATAGGTCGCGAGCTCATGGGTCTTCAGATCGCGGAACGCATCCTCGACGCTGCGCCTGGCATCGAGATAGCCGGCCCTGCGCCTGGCGAACATGATCTCCAATATGTCGTCGGTGCCCGGCACGAATTTCAGCGGGTTGTTGTCCTCGGCGCCGATCATCGTGCGGTGCGCGCTCTTGGCGAGCACCTTTGCCGCCGCGCGCGCCTTGAGCAGCAGGGATAGCTGCTCGACCGTGGTCCTCAGCACGGAGCCGATCTCGGCCGCGACATGGTGCGGGTCGCGCGACTGCAGCAATTCAGGCGCGATGCCCGCCGCCCTGGCAATCTCCCGCAGCATCGCGTCCGCTTCCGCCGGCCGATTGGCCGGGGCCGCCGGACCGGGCTGCAGGGCCGACGATCTGGAGACTGGCGCCGTCCCGGTCGGGCGCTGTTCCGCCGGACTGAAGAACGGCTCATGGCTGGGAACCGGCGGGCCGCCGGGCGAGGGCGGCAGCTCGCGCTGCGTCGATCCCGTCCTGGTCTGCGGATGTCCGGTCGCGGCCCGTTCGTCTTCGATTGAAACGCCGACGACATAGCGGCCGATCAGCAGCCGGTCGCCCTGGGCCAGCCGATGCGGTCCGCTCATGCGCTGGCTGGACCCGTTGACGAAAGTGCCGTTGCGCGAGACATCGTAGAGCCAGAACGAACCCGCCTGGTAGCGGACCTCGCAGTGCCGGCCCGAAATGACCTTGTCCGGGTCCGACAACGTCCAATCGCAATTCTCTCGGCCGATCTCGAAACTGCGGTCGCGGGCGGCATAGCTGGCGGCGGTGCCGGCCGGCAGCCTGTCGACATTGCTGATCTGGAGCGAGATGAACATCCGGAAGCGTCGCCCAACTTGGTCAACAAAATGCTTATTTTCCGCGCAATTCCAGGCGGAAACGCCAACGCAGCTTTCCTGGAATTGCCTTGGCATTCTAGCAGCTTGCGAGCGTGGCGGGAGAGCTGCGTTTCACACCGGCGCACGGGCGGTTTAGCCACAGCTGTTATTTGGCCGCCGCCAAACATGTGCTAGGCTGAAAGCGGTCCGGTGCGGTGGGCGTGAAAAGTTCCCGAACGTGATGCGGTTAACATAGCGGGGGCTTCAATCCATCATACTGGCGGCCGCGTCCAGGAGGGGCACGACCATGCCGAACGAACGCGCCACGGTTGTGCAGACGCCGGCTGGCGCCGACCTGACCTTCACCCATCTCATCGGCCGCGATGAGATCAGCCGCTGTTTTGCCTACACGGTCGGCTTCGTCTCGAAGAACCGCGACATCGACCCGTTGAAGATGCTGGGCGGCGTCGTTTCGGTCGAGGGCGAATCCGATCCGAAGCGCTGGTTCAGCGGCCTCGTGTCGGATTTCAAACTGACCCGCATCGAGGACCGCCTGGCCTTCTACGAGGCGACCGTCAGGCCATGGCCCTGGTTTCTCGGCAACACCACCGACTGCCGCATCTTCCAGAACATGACGGCGGTGGAGATCGTCGAGAAGATATTCTCGAAATACGGCATCGCCAAATTCGAGAAGCGGCTGCAGGGGTCCTATCCCCAGCGCGAATATTGCGTTCAGTACGACGAGAGCGATCTCGATTTCGTGCAGCGGCTGCTCGAGCACGAAGGCATCTTCTATTTCTTCGAGCATGACGAGGGCAAGCACACGCTCATCCTCTGCGATGCGATGAGCAAGCTGAAGCCGGCGCCCGGTTACGAGAAGGTGCTTTACAATTTCGAGGGCCAGGCCTCGCGGCGCGATGTCGAATACATCACCGAGTGGATTCCGGGCAGCGCGGTGCGGCCGGGCGCCTATGCCCACACCGACTATGATTTCGAGAAGCCCGGCGCCGACCTGATGGCGAAGTCCGCCCAGCCTTTCGCCCACAAGGAGGCTTCGGGTGAGAACTATCGCCAGCCCGGCGCGCATCTCGATGTCGGGCGCGGCGACAAGATCGCCGGGATCCGCCGCGAGGAGCTTCAGGCCGTGCACCAGCACAGCACGGCAGTTGGCACCGTGCGCGGCCTTTTTTCCGGCTGCAAGTTCACGCTGGAGAGCTTTCCGCGCGACGACCAGAACCAGGACTATCTGGTGGTCAGCGCCGAATACCGGCTGTTCGACCCGGGCTACCGGACGCAGAACGAGGCCCACAGCGAGAATTTCAAGGTGGTGCTCGGCGTGGCACCGACCAAACTGCCCTATCGCCCGGCGCGCATCACGCCGCGGCCGATCATGCGCGGCCCGCAGACCGCGACCGTCGTCGGCCCTTCGGGCGAGGAGATCTTCACCGACAAATATGCGCGGGTGAAAGTGCAGTTCCATTGGGACCGGCTCGGCAAGAAGGACCAGAACTCTTCCTGTTTCGTGCGCGTCTCGCAGACCTGGGCGGGCAGCAACTGGGGCTTCATCCAGATCCCGCGCATCGGCCAGGAGGTCATCGTCGATTTCATCGAAGGCGATCCGGACCTGCCGATCATCACCGGCCGCGTCTACAACGCCTCGCAGATGCCGCCCTACGGGCTGCCCGGCAACGCCACGCAATCCGGCTGGAAGTCGAATTCCTCGAAAGGAGGCGGCGGCTACAACGAGCTGATGTTCGAGGACAAGGCGGGCTCCGAGCTGGTCAACTTCCAGGCCCAGAAGGATCACCACCTGCTGATCAAGCACGACCGCAACAAGACGGTCCAGCACGACCAGTCCGACCGCATCGACCATGACGCCAAACACTCCGTTGGCCACAACCTCGACGAGGACGTCGGCAACAACAAGACGGTCAAGATCGGCGTCGACCAGACGACCAACATCGGCAGCAACGACACTGAGACGGTGGGCAAGAACAGGTCGCTGACGGTGATGGCCAACGAGACCATCCACGTCGTGGCGAACTCGACCGAGAACATCGACGCCAACCATTCGCAGACAGTGGGGCTGAACCAAACGGTCACAGTGGGTGTCGCGCGCGTGGATACGGTGGGGGCCGCCGAGGCGAGGACCGTAGGTGCGTCTCAGACCAATACGATCGGGGCGTCAAGGAGCGTGACGGTGGGAACTGGGCAGAGCCACAGTATCGGGGCAGGTGACAGTTGGAACATCGGGGCCGATCAGGGGGTGCAGATCGGTGGCGCCCAGACAGTGAAGATCGCGAAGGACCAGAGTGGCGATATCGGCGGCGCTCGCTCGACCAAGGTCGCCAAGGATGATGCGACAGATGTCGGCGGTGCGAGTTCCGTAAAGGTTGCCAAGAGCAGTTCCCTAGAGGTTGGCGACGATGGATTGATCAACGTCGGAAAGGAACTCATCATCGAGGCCGGCAATTCGATTATCATAAAGACCGGCTCGGCGGCGATCGCCATGAAGAAGGATGGCACGATCACGATCGAAGGCAAAGACATCACGATCAAGGGATCGGGCAAGATCAACGTCAAGGCATCGAGCGACATCACCATGAAGGGCTCCAAGATCAATCAGAACTGAGGTACGCAATGTCAGAGGTGATGAGCCGCATTGATGGAGTGGTGATCGGGCTGTTCCTTGGCTTTGACGACGCTCGCCCCTTGGTAGTGTTTCCTGGCAATCCTAAGGAAGCGGCTTTGCCTGCTCGCAGCCTGGCGGAATTGTCATCCGGCATGATCGGGTCGGAGATAGCTCTGCTGTTCGAGAATGGCGATCCGTTGAAACCGCTTATCGTGGGACGAATTGTCGACCCTGCCAGGAAGACAGCCGAAGGTAATCAAACCGATCATCATGTCGTTCGCGACGGCGAGACTGTGAAGATTAGTGCTGGCGAGCGGCTGGAACTGAGATGCGGCAAGTCGGTCATTATCATGGAAAAGGACGGCCACCTAACGATTCGGGGTACGTACCTGGTCAGCCATGCGAGTGCCACCAACCGTATCCGGGGCGGGTCGGTGAATCTGAATTGATGGCAAAACCGCCGGTCCTTGAAAATATCGTGCGCCAGCATGCAGAGATGGCCGCCTTTCTGTGGGCTGTCTATGACTGGCATCTGCTCAATCCGGATCAAAACCCGGATATGGACGAGGTTCGAATGGGTCGTCTTGTCGAGCGTCTGGATGCACACCTCGACGGCTTGCGCATTGCTGGTGAAATCGGCAGGCGAATCGCCGAGGAACGCCTCCGAGAATTTCCAGAGGCAGGGGAACTGTTCGTCGTCCGGATGCTATCGACAGAAAAACTCATTCGGATCGCGGAACTGGACCTTAACAGAGTGCGAACCTATCTGGCGCAGAACATGCCAAAGTAAGTGATTTCATCGGGCCGTTACGTGATGAACGACGTGTCGAAGGGGTCGGCTCGGTAACCGTTGCGGTAGGAGATCTCGATGCCGCGCCAACTAGCGCCGTCAAACTGGAATATGTATTCGCCGCAAACGGCGGTTAGCCATTCACCATTGTTGAGACGATAGGTGTAGCCAAGATTTGCCACTTGCTCGGAAGTGCTGTCGACAAAGCGGTGAATCCCGAAGTCGGAATCCGCGAAATAGATGCTTCCCTTGAAGGCGCAGATCGACAAGATATCGCCCTCGATCTCGGTATCGAAAAGAGTGAACTCGCTGCCGGTCAGGGAGCCCGCAACGCCTCTGTCTCCCGCTACGAGGACACGCTCGTTTTCGACGAGAAGGCACCGGAAATCTGTACCGACCCCGACATCGACGACGTCCCAATTTCTCCCATTCGCCTTGATGAGAAGCCCATTGCCGCCGGCCGCATAGAGCCTGTCGGGCGAAATCCCATGCATGGCAAAAAGCCGGTCCGGACTGCTGAATGAATCCAGTGTCCACTGGGATACCCCATCAAACCGAAAAATCTGCCCTTCATCACCAAAAACGAAGTCCGTCGTGCCTCCCAGCGAATATGCATCCAGCAGGAACTTTGACTTTAGAATGTAGGTCTCCCAATCCGCCGCCCGGCGCAGCCTTACGATGCCCCCGGTCTCAAGCAGAATGTCGACCATTCTTTCCCGGGAATGGAAGGCCATGGAGAATTCATCGAATACGCGCTCGACCTCCACGGTAAGGGACGCCATGGATATTTTGAGAATGGCGAGTTCACCGACTTCCTCGTGCACGTCCGACAATTGGCAGGCGACCCGGAGATAATCTCGCCCTTGCTCGTAAGCATTTAGAGCATTTATTGACTGCATATCCGGTGGCAGGTCGGTAACTCGTCTATGCGCACGATCTTTTGCCATCATCTCGCCCACAATCTTTCCGGATCAGAATTCACTTCCCAAGCAATTGGCTGTTGAGCTGCCTTCGCCGCCGAATTTTTCTTGTCCTTGGATTTTACTGCGCGATCAAGATATTCCATAAATGCCGCTCTTAGGCACTCCTGAATATCGTTCTGAGCTTTTGGCTTTGGCTTGGCATTCTTGGCTCTTGGGTCATTGTCGACCACCGCCTTCGTGCATTCATCGATCATTTCACTGAGCGTTGGAGTGGTGGTACGCTTTCTGATCGCGTCGTTGCATTGTTTTGTTTTTAGGTTATGTGGAGAGCCGGCCTTGCTGCCGCCTCCCTTCCGACGGAATCCGCCGTTTGGTCCCTTGGCGTACGATTCCATACAGATGCAGGGCGCGTCATTGACGTTGTAGTTCTCAAATTGCGTCGCCGTCTGTTCCCCACGTTCCCACTGCAGATACTCGTTTTGGACGAAATGTTCAGACTCGTAGCCGTGTGGACAATCCTCATCGCCATGACGATGCAACTCGAAATCTGCGAGAATCGTTTCGCAATCCAACATGTTCGGTGAGAATTTGCAGATCTCGGGCCATGGCGGCGTGTTCGGGCCGGGGCTGGCATGATTGTGCGTAGCAATATCCGAAAAACGGATCACCGGCTCGCCTTCGAATTTCACATCCGGCGACCACATGTTGAAATATTTCTTGCCGGTGTTCTGCGAGGTGATAATGCCCTTTTTGGGGGCGCAACCCGCTTCCGTCCCGGAGGTCCGTTTCTCATCTGACTTGTTCTTGATGTTGACTTCCTCGCCGGCGATCTTGACGGTGCCGGTGCCATTCTCGGTGTCGGACGCCATGCCGAACGACGGGTAGGGGATCGGCACCCCGGGCGGTGTGGCCGGCGTTTGCGGCGGGGTGAAGCACACGTCCGGAAAGGCCGCAATTGTTTGGGCGTTTACCGCCTTCCCGGAAATCTCCAGATAGTTGGCGAAGACGTTGGACATTATGCGGCCCTCGCGGCGACGAGTGCCGCGCCGCACGATCCGTCGTCGCCGGAGGCCTCGATCAAAACCGGATTACCGGCGGCGTAGCCTTTCCGAGCTGCAGTGAATGCCATGCCGATCATGATTGGTACGACGGCCGCGCCGACATTGCCAAGCGACTCTGCCGGGCTCCACAGATCCTGAAAACCGGTGGAATTGCGCTCAAGCCGCAAACTGGCCAACGCCGTCTGCTTGAACCAGTGCTTCTCCCCGATCAGGTCGGATATTCGATAGCCGACCCGATTCATCTCGATGCCGCATTCGTCCAGCGCGCCTCGGTAGGCCGAGGTCATGCCATCGCCCCGGAGTGGCAAATCGCGCGGATTGTAGATGGACGCCAACTCGCGAGCGAGTCCCAGACCGAACAGCGAAAAATTGTTGTTGGCAGCGCTCGTGCATAACACTGCAGCGGCTGCTTCTCCCGGAATAAACCCGTTGGCGTTGGTGGCCGTCAGTAGCCGGTCATGGGTCAGATAGTGATTGACCGTCAAGGTCGAGAGGTAGCTGTCGACGCCGGCGATCATGACGCTTGAGGCCGTACCCGATGCGATCAGCTTACGTGCATGATCTAATGCCACATGCCCCGAGGGTCGCCCATGCGCAACAATGCGTGAAGCTTCATGCAGCTCAGACTCCAAAACCTGACTAATCGTTCGCATCAGCCGTGAGCCGTCTAGTATCGGTACGCCGGCTCGGCCTTCCTCCGCGATGCACAGCAGTAAAGGGGTTTGACTTCTTACTTTCTCGAATCCTTCGAAAGCCTCATTGATCGCGCCCGCGGCCAGGTGCACCAGACGCTTCTCGCCGATCCAGTTCCGCGGCAATTGCACAGGGGCACCGACGAGCCATTCGCCCTTGGGACCAAGAAAACGCGTCTCTTGAAACCCATCCACCCGCGCCCGCATCGCCGCGCAGCTCGACGGAGCGTCAAGACCGACCGCTGTCACCATGCCGATTGAGACGATGTTCAGGCCGGCGCTCATGCGGCTTCGTCTTCCTCAAAACGGAGTGGGATTGGAAAACCGCGGATATAGCGCTTGCCGGTGGCGCGGGCGCGCAGCATCCCGCGTGTCGGCGGACCGATCCAGCATTCCGAAAAATCGAGGATTGTGCGCTGGAGGCGCTGCTGCACCCGCCAGACCAATGAGAACCGCCGCTTCTCCGGATCGAATAGCATCGTGTCTGGGAGAAGTTCACCCTCGAACACTTTTCCACGACCTTTGAACAGCGTCAGCGGCAGTGCCGTGTTGGGCAGCCGGAAGCTCACGCGCCCCTCAGGCGTCAGATTGACTAACACCACGTCCTCGCCGCCACGCGGGTGATCGATCTGCTGGTCGGGTGGCGCCATCTGGAAATAGCGCTCATCGAAATCCTCGGGCAGAAAAGGGAAGACATTGTCGATCCAGTTCTGGTCGTAGGTGCCGCCATATTCAATGCGGCCAGGCCAGCCGCGGCCCATCGGCCCGAAGCTCATCGGCTTGTAGTCGCCGAAGGGTGAACGGATCTCTTCACCAACGGCCTGCGTGTTCGGCAGCCGCAGGCCAGGAATGAGACGCTGGTTCCTGGTGCGCGACCAGCCGGTGCCGACCGGATTGTGTTTGTAGCTGGCTGGCAGCTTGTCCTCCGGATCCAGCCGGTCGACGCCACCCCAGGCGACGTTGTAGGAGATCGGCAGTTTCAGGAAGGGCTGCGGCGCCGTTGCAGTGAACACGGGCCCGATAGCACGCCATTCGCGGTGGCCGACGACTTCGAACAGCTTCGACCAGTTGCCGACTTTGATGCCGACCGGCACGCGCTCGGCCGGGCGCCCTCCCGGCGCATAGGCGCAGCCATTGGCGATGACATCGCAGCGCGGCTTGCGGAAGGCGAAATCCGTCTCCCACCGCGTCGCCGAATAGCCCGGCACGCCGGTGTGCGTGTCGGCCATCACCAGCGGCACCTGCTCGGCCGATTTCTGCACCAGTCCGCCCGGCTTCGTCGGAAAATCGAAGGTGCCCTTCACCACCACGACCAGCCACTCGTGGCCGGCCTTGTCCATGCCCATGGTGAACTGGTGCGGATAGCCCATCTGGTTCCAGATCTGCATCAGCTGGTCTCCCAACTCGCGGCGAAGATCTGCTCGAGCGTCGGCTGCGGCGCTTGCGGATCGACATCGAAAATGTCCGTATGCGCCGTCCACATCACGAGGTCGACGATGATATCTCCATCCCCATCGACAGGTGGCGCAGGCAGCGCTGTCAGGGCGGCGTCCAGCTCATCGGGCACCAACTCCCCGCGCTGCGCGGCGAAGGCGGCGTTCTCGATACCGTCGAACCAGGCATCGGAATAGGCCAGCTTCAGCGGCGCCTCAGAAAGGCGGGCGACGACGCTCAGCGGGAACCGCCGGCCTACCCGGTCGGCGCTTTGCAGCAAGATGCCTGCCGAGGCGCCGAAGGAACCAGGGCCGGCCAGAAACCGCAGCGCCGTGTCCGCCGGCCAGGTTTCCACCCCGAACAGCGGCACGATATGTTGCGCCAGCCAGCGGTCCCACACGCGCGCGAAATCGCCCGGCAGCCGGCGCGTCACGAAATCGCCGGCGGCGGGCATCTTGCCGAAAAAGCCGGGCAGGATCAGATCTGCGGCGGGCATGTGAATTTCTTGAACATCTCGAGCGTGTAAGGGTTCTCGACGCTGGCCGCCTTGAGCTCGAAATCGGCCCACATCCCCTTGGTGCCGAGCCGCAGGCTGTAGACGTCGGTGAGCTTGGTGGCGTTGAAGCGGCCGCCGCGCAGCATCCTCAGCCACGCCCAGCTGCCGGTCTCGTTGAGCATCACCTCGGGCGAGCCGTCGACCGGCTGGAAGGCGAGCGAGATCACGCCGGTGCCGTCCTTGCCCGGCCATGTCATCGGCTGCGGCCTGGTTGCGTTGTTGTAGTAGACGAGGTTCTGGCCGTCGAGGTTGAGCGTCACCCGCGCCACGTTGGGCGACAGATCCTTGGGTTCCAGCGTGAAATTCATCACGGGACCGGTGCCGCCGGGGAACAGGTCGTCACGAATGTGGCGCGCCTGCTCGAAGGCCGCCAGCGCCGCCGGGTCGAGGCCGAAATCGGCGCGCCATTTCCATGGCTCGCTGGCGGTGTCGACATAGTTGATCAGATGGTCGTTGGTGAAGGCGTCGATGAGCCCGGTCGGGCCGAACAGGCGCTGGAAGTCGCGCACATTGACGTCGACCGCGCTGTCGGGGCTGAACGGATAGCGGTTGTTGAGCGCCGCCTGGCAGAAGGGCAGGATGTCCGCCCGCCAGATGGCGTTGAGCTCGTTGGTGACGGCCTTCTGCGACAGGCCGCTTGTGTCGCCCGCAATGCCGCCCAGCCAGTCGTTGATCGGCGAGGGCAGGATCTGTGCTTGTCTCGCGACAGCGCCTGTCAGTTCGGCAAGCCCCCCCTGCTTCTTGATGGCGTCCTGCGGATCGGGATTGGCGGTGACCGTCTGCAACACATTGGACAGGGCCGTGAGCGCCACGACGGCGGCGTCGAGCGCCGGCGGCTGGCCGTCGACCTGGGCGATCGTGCCCTTGAGCGGCTTGAAATGCTCGGCCACCAGGCTGCCGGTCATGTCGACCTGATCGGCCGAGCCCGCGCGGGGCAACAATTTCGCGCCCGTCTTCACCACCTTGCCCAATTTGCCGAGCTTGCTGAGCAGCTTCGAGCCGGTCTTGGCAGCGCCGCTCTTGTCGTCGGCCGCCGCTTCGTCGGAGCGGGTCAGGTCGGTCTCCTGCACCACCGCGGTCAGCAGCCGCTTCAGTGCCGAGTCGGCGCTGGACAGGTCCTTGAGGTTCTCGCTGGCGACATTGAGGTCGGTCAGCGGCGCCAGCCGCATGTCGCGCAGGAAACTGTCCCACTGCGCGATATAGTCGTCGTAATAGAGCTTCAGAATGTCTTCCGACAGCGCCGAGACCGACGTCTCGGAATTCTCCGAACAGCCGCCGGCAAACACCGCGCGGTCGAGCGCCGCCTGCCCGGCGACATCCTCGACCCGGTCGAGGATCGCTTCGTGGAAGCCGGCATAGGTATAAGGGCCCGGCACACCGACGCGCAGCGTCTTGTCGGAGCGGCGCGCGAACACCTTGGCGCCGTTCGGTCCGGCGAAATTGGCCGGCACCCACTCCTTGACCGCCGCCACTTCCGGGTCAGCCAGGAGCTGCTTGTAGGCGCGCTCCGGCAGCGAGATCGTGCACACCGTCTTCAGCGCCTCGGCGACCAGCTCCTTGTCCGGCGCGATGTAGCTGTCGTCGACGGCCATGCGGCGGATCGCGGCAAGCTGGTGCTCTTCGGCGTCCGCGGTCGGGAAGGGCGCGGCCGGCGCGAATTGCGGCAGGCTGTTCACCCACCAGTTCTGCACGAAATCGGTGTCCATCTGCGACAGGCCGGTCATCATCCGGTAGGTCTTCAGCGCGCCGAGCATGAAATCCGGATCGCGGATCTGCCGCCACATCGTCGCCTCCAGCAGCGCGACCATGTGCGGCTCCAGCACGTTGCGCAGCGCATGGTCGTAGGTATCGGTCTGCGCGCGTATGAGCTCGGCCGAGGCGGTCGGGCCGAGCAGATTGTGGACGGCATCCGGCGGTGCCGTGCGGGCCGTGGCCACCGCGTCCATCGCCGCCAGCGCGCCGTCCATGGTCGGCTGCTCGACCGCGGCCGGCATTGCCGCGACGTCCGTGAGCGGCGCCTGCAGCGCCTCGAATTGGCCGGCCTGTTCGGCGATCGCATTGCGGTTGTCGAGATAGGACCAGGTGAACAGTCCGCCGGCGAGCAGGGCGGCGAGCGCACAGGCGGCGGCGGCTCCGCGCCAGATCCAGGCGCGGCGGCGCTGCGCCAGCGGATCGAATGTGCCGAGGCCGGCTTCCTTGAAGATCACTTCGGTGAGCAGATTCCTGAGGAAGAAGCTGCGTTTCTCGACGCGCGCCGCCGGCATGGCGCGGCGCGGCGGCAGCCCGAAGGATGAGGACAGCGCCGCCGTCAGCCGGTCGATCGGCGCGCCTTCCTGCGTCGCCGAGGTCAGATAGAGGCCGCGCAGCCAGGCGGCCTCCTCGTAGCGGCTCTCGCCGAACATCGCCTCGACCAGCACCTGGATCGGCTCCGACAGGCTGGCAAGCTGCGCGGGGAAGCGGAAGATCTCGGCGCGCTGGCCAAGCTTGTCCTCGTCCTCCAGCCGCGGCACCAGCCGCCGCTCCAGTTCGGTGGCAAGCCTGGCGAGTTCCGTCTGGATCATGCCGGCACCGACGCGGGCGTCGAGCGGGAAAGTGGTTCCCCACACCTGCTCGCGCGCCGTGGTCGACAAGCCGCCGAAGAACGCTTCGAACCCTTTGATCAGATCGGCCTTGGTCAGCATCAGGTAGACAGGAAGGCGGATCTCCAGCCGGTCGTTCAGCTCCGCCAGCCGGCGGCGGATCTTTCTGCCATGCGCCTTGATCGCGTCGTCGCCCTCCGACAGCGCGTCGATCGACAACGCCACGATCACCCCGTTGAGCGCGCGGCGGCCCCGATGCTTCTTCAGGAGGTCGAGGAAGCCCAGCCACTCCGCCGCGTCGACATCCGGCTGGCTTTCCTGCTGGACGTAGCGGCCCGCTGTGTCGATCAGCACCGCGTTCTCGGAAAAGAACCAGTCGCAATTGCGCGTGCCGCCGACGCCCTGCAGGTCGTCCGTGAGGTCGATCGGAAAATTGAGGCCCGACTGGCGCAGTGCCGTGGTCTTGCCGGTGGCCGGCGGACCGACGATCACATACCAGGGCATCTCGCGCAGGAATTTTCTGCCGCCGAGCTTGCGCCGCTTCAGCTCCGCCATCACCTCGCCGAACTTGGCGCCGACGGCGGCCACGCTTTCCTCGCCGGGCGTAAGCTGCTTTTCGGCGACCGGCGCCGCGATCTCGGCGACGAACATGCGGTTGGCGCGGATCGCGCGGCGCTGCGCGATGATCAGCCAGATCAGCCACAGGATGATCAGCCCGGCGATGATGGCGATGCGCACATTGTCGGATTCGAACGGCGCGTAAGGGCCGATCTGCACGATCGGGCCGAACACCCAGATCAGCAGCGAAAGCAGCGCGATGCCGATCAGCGTCCAGAGAAAACGCGAGGTGATGACGGCCCAGAGGAAGCGCAGGATGAACATCTCAGAGCCTCTTCTCGACCAGTACCTCGACGCGCCGGTTGAGCGCGCGGCCCTCGCGCGTCGAGTTGTCGGCCACCGGATCGGTTTCGGCGCGCCCCTCGGAAGAGATGCTCTCCTGCGGCACGCCGGCTTGCACCAGAAGCTTGGCTATGGTTTCGGCGCGCGCTTCCGACAGACGCTGGTTGCTGGCCAGCGGGTTGGACTTTTGCAGGCGCACATTGTCGGTATGGCCGACCACGGTGATTTTTCCGATCAGCTCCTTATTGTCCAGGATCACCTTGGCGATCGCTGCGATCAGCGGTTCGTATCCTTCCGTCAGCGTCGGCCGGGAGGACTGGAACAGCTCGGGATTGGAGGACTGGATGACCAGCTTGGCCAGCGAGACGCTCTCGGTGCCGCTCAGCGCCCCCTTGAGGTTGTCCGGCGCTTCGGCCTTGAATTCCGGCAGCAGCGCGAAATCGACCGGCTGCGGCTCGGGCGCGGGTGCATCCTGCTTGGGCGCGGCGCGGGTGATGTCGCCGCGCGAGGCCGGCGGCAGCGTGCGCACCAGCGCGGAAAGCTCGACCGTCTGGCTGCCCAGGCCCATCGACAGGCCGATATAGGCTGCCGCGGCAACGACGATCGCGGCAAGCGCCATCACCCAGATCGGCACGATGAAGCGCTGCGGCTCGTCGGAGGCGATCACGCCTTTCCAGTTCGGCGACAGCGGCGCGTCCTCGGCGTCCGCATTGCGCAGGAAGCGCGCGGCCGCCACGCGCACGGCGTTGAGCGAACGGTCGCCGGTGCGGCCGGGCACGCGGTATTTGCCGCGGAAGCCGAGCGCTAGGCAGTAATATTGCAGCTCCAGCATTTCGCGGTCGCGGTTGGGATGCCGCTCCAGCTCGTCGAGGCGGGTGAAGAACTGGGTGCCGGCATCGACATCGCCGCGCAGCATGACGACCAGCGGCTGGCGCGGCCAGGCGCTAGCGCCGCCCCACGGCGTGTTGAGCGCCAGATCGTCGAGCAGCGCCGCCACCGCCCATGCGGCCTGGTCGGCGCGCTCCAGCGATGAGCCCGCTGCCACCGCCGCGTCTCGGGCCCGCACCAACTCGTCGAGCAGGCGCGTGCGCATGACTTCCGGGTTCTCCGGCGCCAGCGCGCTTTCGAGCTCCGGCGCGAATTCGAGCAGCGGCGCGAAAATGTTGATCAGTGTGTTGGGATGCGCGCGTGCCCGTTTGACCGGCGCGCTGGGCGCCAGCGGCGCCATCGGCCGGGGCGCGGCACCCGTCAGCCGGATGCGGGTTCGCTCGCGATCCTCCGACAGTCCGAAAGGATCATCCCGGCTCATGGCCTCACCTGTTCACCGAATAGCAGTCGACCTGCGGCTCGCTCGGCAGCACACCGGAAACGCCGATGACGAAGCCGGGGGCGTCGAGCAGCGAAGCCCAATGCTCGCTCTTCTGGTCGAGCTCCAGGCACAGCCTGTCGCCGTCATAAGGGATCTCGCGCGGCTGCGAATGCAGCGGTTTCAGCGGAATGCCCGGCAGGCGCGACTTCCATAGGCCTTCGAACTGGTCGGCGGACCCGACCGTCGCCTGGTTGACGAAGATCTTGCGCAGCGCATCCTCCGAAAGCTCGGAGCCGACGCGGATGACGATGCGGCTGGCGACCAAAAGCTTCGGGTTGTCGATGCGCACCTTCCAGACATTGGTCGCGTGCCGCATGACCGGCAGCGCGCGCGACTTCGGCTCGATATAGCGCAGGCTGAGGATGAGCGAACGCAAGGCGTCGGCCAGCGCCATATAGGCGGGGCCGGGCGCCATGTGGTCGTAGGCCGGCAATTCGCCAAGCCGCCGCGAGCTGGAGCCGTAGGTGCCCATCTCGCCGGCGAGGCCGGCAAGCTCGAGGTAGAGCTCGGCCGGATGGAAGACATCCTGCGCCAGCATATGCGCAAGGCGCGGCCGCGCGGCATTGGCGAGATGCAGCATCAAAAGGTCCTCGACGCTGCGGCCGGCGCCGCCCATCACCATCTTGCCATGCGCCTCGGCGATCTGGTCAAGGCCGGTGACGACCTCCTGCAGCAATTGCCGGTACCAGTGGACGGCGCCGGTGATCAGCGTCGGCGGCAGGAAGGCCTGGTCGAGCGAGACGCCGCCATCGGCGCGCACGCCTTTGATGTCGGCGACCGGCAGCGCCGTATAGCCGCCAACCGATTTGCCGGGCGCCAGCAGCACCGCTTGCGGCCGCGCGATCTCGATCTCTTCCGGATCGGCGCCGCCCTGCACGGCATCGCGCACCGCAACGATCTTGCCGTGGTAGCGCGCGCCCGTCGACGCGGAATGCGCCGGATCGAAGCCGATGCCGCCGGGCGGCTCGAGCGGCAACGCCACCAGCACCGGCCCGGCGCCGGTGTCGGCCGTGACCGGCAGCGGCTTCGGCGCGTCCATCAGTTCCGGGATGGAGAAGGGCGTACCGTCCGGGAAGATGCCCCGGGCGGACACGATCGACACCTGGCCGGCGTCGAGCAGCGACTGGTCGAGCGTCAGTTGCTGGAAGCCGAACGTATGGAGCTGGCCGGCCTGCAAGGCGCCGCGCACCATCCCCTCGAAGAACCGGTCCTGCTGCTGGAAGTGCTGGGTCCTCAAGAAGAGTCCCTCGGACCACAGCACCCTGTTTGCGTCGCTCATGCCACTGCTCTCTGCACTGCCTAGTCGTCAGTCTGCTAGGCGGAAATGCCGCCCTTGCCGAGGCTGACGTTGATGGTGAATTTCGACCCCGGCGATACCGACTTGGTCGTGCGCCAATTGCGTCCGCCGGGTTCGCGGATCAGCGCGACGAAGCCGAGCGCCGTCGCGTTCGGTTCGACCGTGATGGTCTTGGCCGCCGTCTTGCCCGGAGCGACCGAGATCGCGTCCGATCCGATGAGATCGGCGCCGAGCGCCGAGCCGGCATCGCCCTGCAGCGCGAAATAATCGGCCGAGTTGAACTTGCCTGTGCTGGCAAGCCGCATCACCAGCACGGTCACCGGCCTGTCGCCGCCGCCCGGTCCCGGATTCATGCCGGCGCCACCGGTCACGTTGACCGAGATGACCGATGGTTTCGGCGGGCCGCTCTGGCAAGCCGCAAGCAGCCCCGTCGCGCCGATGGCGACGATGAATTCACGTCTGTCGATCATGTCCCTACTCCTCTTCATATGCGTCCCTGAAATCTGCGCCGATCTCGCCCAGGAAGCTCGATTCGGCGCTCTGGGCGATGTCGCGGTGGCGTTTCTGGTAAAGCTCCCACAGCTTGGCGTTGCGCCCGCCGGCAAGCAGATTGCCGATCGCGGAATTGGACTTGAGCTCTTCCTCGATCGCGGCCGGATCGAAGCGGTCGATCATGCGCCGCAGCGCCGCCTGCACGCCGCGCCAGGCGCGCACGTGGTGCTGCGCGAGGTCCTTCACCGCGTCGCCGATCGCCGCCTCGCCGGAGAGAAAGCCGGGACTGCGTTCCGCGATGATGGTGACGATGACATCCTCGACCGTCGGCAGGAATTTGAGCGGGTTGACCTCGGAGGCCCCGACCATGGTCTGTGCGACGCGCGCGCTGCCCTTCTCCTCGGCGCGCTTGCGCAGGAGCTGCATCAGGCCGTCGAGCATCAGCCTGTATTCGCGCCCGAACTTCTCCATTTCGGCGATCGGGTCGCGTCCGGGGAAATCGGCCTCCCCGACGCCCATGCCGCGCAGGAACGCCGCGCGCAACGCCATGTCGCTGGGCGCCGGTTGCATCGGACGTGACGGTTTGGGAGCGGGACGCGGCGGCGCAGCGGGTTCGGCCCGCACCGGCATCTCCCATGGGCGGGCGGCCTGCGGCTTCTCGGCGGGCCGCTCGACGCGGCCAGCTGAATCGGCACTGTTGCCGGAAGCGGGCGTCGCGGCTGGCCCGAAGCCGAAATCGTCGAAGCCGGACGGTTTCGCCGCGGGTTCGGGCATATCGCTGCGCAACGGCATGTCGCCGAAGCCGAACGGATCCGACCTGCCGACGGCGGGCTCGTCGTTCGAGGCCGGCGTCGCCACCGGATCGAGGCTGAACGGATCGTCGAACGCCGGTGAGCTGCGCTGGTTGGAACTGCGATCGTAAGCCCCCGGCACAGGCTGCTCGAACGGATCCGGCAGCCCGGCCGGGCGCGGCCGCAGCGGCTCCTCCTCGACCTTGGCCGAGAAGAAGTCGTCGCCGCCGATGCTGGCCGGCGTCCGCGATTGTGGCGACCATGCCGGCGCGGCATTGGCGATCGGCGCCTGACCGATGGAGGTGTGGCCGGCGCTGGGCTGCACCTCGACATGGAGCACATAGTCACCCATGCGCAGCCGCATGCCGCTTTGCAGGCGCGTCGACCTGCCGGTGCCGAGCGGGCTGTCGGAATCGTCGATGAACAATCCGCTGCTCGACGTGTCGGTGACGTAATAGCCATCGCGGCCGCCGCTGATCTTGCAGTGCGCGCGTGAGACGAACATGTCCGGATCGTCGATCTGCCAGCCGGCATCGGCGCTGCGGCCGATCACCAGCTCGCCCTCGTCCAGCCGGGCCTGCCTGACCACCTGCGAGCGCGGGCCTTGTTCCAGGGTCAGCAGGAGGCTCATCAGGCTGCCTCCGCCATGTCCGGCCGCCAGCCGACGATGGTGCGCAGCCTGAGATCGTCGGCATCGCCCTTTTCGGCAGGGCGCGAAAGCCAGGAGGTCCGGCCAAGCTGGATCGCTCCCATCTTCGGCGCGGGCACCGCGTCGCGCGCGAGCACGATGCGCAGATCGACGTCCAGCGCCTCGCCGATCATGTCGCGCACCGCCTTCTTGAACAGGCCAAGGCGCCGTTCTCCGGGCAGGAACGACTTGAAGTCGTCGAGGCTCAGCGGGCCGACGCGCAATTCGATCCGGCTCTGCCGGCTGAAGACGCGCGGGCCGATCGTTGCGCCGCCGCCGAGCGCCGCATAGGCCTTGCCGACGCGGCTCTGCAGCGCCGTGGGAATGGTGATCCAGGCGGCGACGAATTCCTTGATTTCAACCGGCACCTTGAAGGCCGTGGCGAGAAAAAGCGTCAGCCGCTCCGCGCCGTCGACCTGGTTGGACAGCGATCCGGCCTGGCGCAGCCGCACCGTGTCGAGCTCGGGGTCCTGCGTGCCGGGAAGGCCGATGCCGGCCATCGCTTCCAGCATGGCGCGGACGCGCCCGCCGACCGAACGTTCGACCTGCACCGCCGGATGCGCATCGGCCCATGCGCGGTAGTAGAGCGCGATCATGCGATGCTGCAGGATGTTGACGAAGTCGACGAAGGTCGTGTCGCTGGTCTGCTCGGCGTCGGCGCCGCTGAACCAGCGCTGCGACAGCCGGTCGAGCACCCAGCGCGTCAGATGCAGCGGCATCGGCCCTTCCGGCCCGAGCAGGCCGAGATTGGCGATCGTCACCCGCGCCGGAGCGTTGTCCCTGGCGTCCTGGAATTTGATCACGTCCCTGGCCGAGAAGCTCAGGCGCACATGTTGGCCGAGCCTTGCCGGCTCACGGTCCGCGGTTCCGGAATGCCCGAACAGTCCGCGCCGCTGCTCCAGGCGGCGCAGCAGCTCGAAGAAGTCGAAGCTCTCCGACAGCGCCTCGGCCTCGGCTGGGGCGGGCTGCGCTAGATCAGGTAGCGATTGCCGGGCGTCATCGGCCATGGCACATCCTCCTGCTTCTGCAGCAGCCGCGTACGCGTCCGCACGAAACCGTTTATCCCGGCATGGCGGGCAAACAGCCGCGCCAGCAGGGCCGAAAGCAGCAGCGTGCTCTGGCCCGCCAGAACCGACTGATCGACATGCAGGGTCACCTCGGTGCCGCGTCCGAAACACATCGGCCCGTCGATCTTGAGCCGCTCGATCACCGGCCGCGAATCGATCCGGGTGATCGAATGCACGTTGCGGGCAAGGCTCGGATCACCACGATCGGCATAGAGGTCGAGCAAGGCATGCAGCGGATCGACGCCGCGGCCTTCTTTGGCGAGGCTCAGGAAATTGAGCGAGAGCTGCGCCACCAGCCGCCAGGCGAGATTGTCGGCGCGGGATTCGCCTTCGGCGCCGGCCGGCAGCGCCGCCGGGATCGCCGGCTGCGGCGGTCGCAGCGCGCCGAGCAGGCGTACCGCTTCCACCGGGTCGGCGGTCTCCAGCGTCAGCGACGGCGTATCGTCCAGGATCGGCAGGTCGCGGTTGGTGCAGAGCGCCATCACGTCGAGCCGCTTGAGCGGCCGGTTCGGCTGGCTGCCGGCCGGACGCGAGACTGCGATAAAGACATCGTCGCCGGTGTAGGAGGTGCGGGTCAGGCCGTCGCGCCGTTCATCCTCCGTGGCCCGCCGCGGGCGCCGCTCGGCCGAATAGACCCAGCCGCTGCCGCGGTTCTGTCCCAGGCTGAACAGTTCGGGGATGGTCGCCTCGCTGCCTTCGGCATCGGCGTCTTCCACCCGAGTGACCCGGAAGATCTCGAAATCGCGCGCCCGGGTGCGGTCGGCGTGCAGCACCTGGCGCGTCCGGCGCGGATCGATCTCGATGACGTTGCACTCGCGTTCGAACAGATTGATGATCGGCGTCGCGAACAGCTCGAAATCGGCCGCTGTCACATCGGCGAGCTCCGGCACGGGACGCCGGAACAGGAGGACGATCTCCATTCCCCCATCGCATTTGCGCACCACCGGCTGCAGGCCGGCGACGCGCACATAGTGGAAGCGTTCGGGGATCATGAAATATTCGCGCAGCAGCCGGTATCCCTCGAAGGTCGGCCGCGTGCGCGGCATCAGCGCTTCATCGTCGTGGATCCCGACCATTTCGGGCTCGGGCAGCGCGGCGAGCGGATTGGTCTTGCCTTCCGGCCGCGCGCCGACGGCCGAACAGGCGCCGAAGATCGCGTCGAAGATGAGCGGCGCCTTGGCGCGTCCGGCGAAATAGAGATCGAGGCGGTCGAGCGACAATTCGCTGAGCTTGCCCTTTCCGGTCCGGGTAAGCGCGATGCGGAATGCCGCTTCGCCGCGCACGCCGCCGACCGGCGCGATGCCGGCGGCGGCGAGCGCGCTGCGGTCCTGGAAATAGCTGACCGAATTGATCGCGATCGGCCACAGCGTCACCTCTTGCGCGGTGGTGAAGGTCGAGCGCGTCGAGAGCCCAGGATGCAGGCCGGAAACCAACCGCGTGCCGCGCGCCACGGCATGGCCGGCGATCATCGATTGCACCTGCTGTCCAGGTTTCAGCACGGCCATCGCCGTCGCCGGCGCCGGCGTCACAAGGTCGGGATAGAGCACGTCGAGCACGGCGCGCGAGAAGCGCGAGCGCTCGGCGTCGACCTTCAGCCGCGTGCGCGCGGCAAGAAAGGCCACGCCGTCGAGCAGCCGTTCGACATAGGGATCGGGGCAGGGGACGGTATCGAGGGAAAGGTTGCGGGCCACCGCCGGATGCATGTCGGCGAATTCCGCGGCCAGCGCGCGGATATGGGTCAGTTCCTCTTCGTAATACTCCACGAAGACCCGATCCATCTCAGGTCTCCCGGAATTCGGTTCGCGCCAGGCCGTTGTCGAGATTGATCGTGGTGCGCAGCCGCATGCGTTCCGGCGTCGGCGTCATGATCAGCACGGCGTCGATCTCGATCTTGAGACCGACGGTCTTGTCGCCAAGCGTGACGTTGACGGTCGTAGCGCTCTCCTTGAGACGCGGCTCGAAGGTGGCCAGAACCGCGCGGATCTCGCGCGCTAAAGTATCGCGGTCGAAATCCCGCGACGAACGCCCCGAAAAGGACGGCACGCCGTAATTGACGACGCTGCGCCGCACCTCCGGAAAATCGGCAAGCGGCGGCAATTCGTCCAAGGGCTGTTCATGCTCGGCGTCGGAAAGCATCGGCACGGACTCGAAACGCTCGGTGTTGAACAGGGCCTCGATATCGCGCCGGACCGCTTCCCTGAGCACGCGCGCCGACACCACCACGCCGCGGCTTTCGATCTCGGTGCGGTGCTCGATCTGGAAGACCAGCCTGTGCAGTCGCCGCTTCTGCTCGGATGTCAACTCGGCATCGGCATCGATGGCGCGGGCGCTGCCGGCAAGAAGGGCCTCGACGCGCTCGGCGCCGAGTTCTTCATCCAGCAGGCGGCGCAGCCCATCGATCTCCGACGTCAGCCCGGGCAAATCGTTGACAAGGCGGTCCCAGAGGGAGGGCTGGACCGCCTCGCGCTTTGCCCGAGAGCTGCCGGCGAGCTGCGCCTTCGCGGCCGGCCGCTTGGCCTCACTTGCCGACATAGACGTCCATTTCGATCTCGTCGTCCTTGTCGTAGACGAACTTGATTTTCTTGTAGGCGAAGCTGACCTCTTCCTCGATCAGGTCTGGTTCGTCGTGCGCCTGCCGCATGTCGTATTCCATGATCGAGGCGTCGGTGAGCGTCACCACCAGATAGTCGCTGGTCTCGCCGTCGATGGTGCGGCGTGCCGAGAACACCACCTCGTCGAGCGCCTTGTTCTCGAACAGTGCCTTCTTCAGATAGGGCGACGACTTGTCGTAATGCTTGATGAATTTGATCATACCCATCGACACGCGGCCGCGCCGCGAGAGCGAATTCGGGTCGTAGGGCGCGATCATCTTATAGTCGACGCCATGGATCTCGATTTCGTCTTCATGGCCGTCGCGCTTGCTCGGGCCTTTGATGTCCGGGACTTTCAGGAAGCCGTCGATCTTCGTCGAAGGCGCATCGGTTCTCTCTGGCATTGTCTTTCTCCACCGCTACAAACAAGATGACTTTGCTTAACGATTTCAGCCCTTCACCGACGGCAGTTCCGATACCAGCCGGAGCGAGGCGTTGATGCCTTCCAGCTGGTAGTGCGGACGCAGGTAGAAACGGGCATTGTAGTAACCGGGCCGGCCCTCGACGCTGTCGACCTGGACCTCGGCCGCAGCGAGCGGGCGCTTGGCGCGCGCCTTGTCATCGGCAAAGGCTGGATTGGCCAGCACATACCGATTGATCCATTCGGTCAACCAGATCTCCATGTCGGTGCGTTCCTTGAACGAGCCGATCTTGTCGCGCGCGATCGCCTTCAGGTAGTGCGCGAAGCGCGAGACCGGGAAGAGGTAGGGCAGGTTGGCGCTCAGCCGTTCGTTCGCCTGAGCGTCGGGATCGACCAGACGTCCGGCGCGCGTCTCGTCGTCCTGCAGCGAATGCGCGCCGATGAAGGCCGCCAGGTCGGTATTCTTGCGGTGCAGGATCGGCATCAGGCCGAGTTTCGCCAGTTCCGCCTCGCGCCGGTCGTCGATGGCAACCTCGGTCGGGCATTTCATCGCGATCGACCCGTCGTCGGTCGGAAAGGCGTGCACCGGCAGGTTCAGCACCGTGCCGCCATTCTCGACGCCGCGGATCTGGGTGCCCCAGCCATAGAGCTTGTGGCTGCGGTTGATATTGACGCCCATCGGGAAGGCGGCATTCATCCAGACATATTTGTTGTGGTCGCCACCCACTTCTTCTTCGAAGGTGAAGCCCTTCACCGGAACGGTCTCCGAGCCGTAGGGCAGGCGTGCCAGCACGCGCGGCATGGTGAGCCCGATATAGCGGGCGTCCTCGCTCTCGCGCAGCGACTGCCACGAGGCATAGGCCGGGTTGTTGACGATCATCTGCAGGTCCTGCGGGTTGGGCAGTTCCTGCCAGCTGTCCATGCGGAACAGCCGCGGCGAGGCGGCGGCGATGAACGGCGTGTGCGCCGAGGCGCAGACGCCGGAAATGTTGCGCAGCAGGCCGACGTCGCGCGGGTGGTTGGAGAATTCATAGGCGCCGATGATGCAGCCGATCGGCTCGCCGCCCAGCATCGAATACTCGTCCGTGTAGACCTTCTTGAAGATCGGGCTCTGGTCCCACATCTGGCCTTCATAGTCTTCGAGCGTGTCGGCCAGCTGCTCCTTGGAGATGTTCATCACCCGGATCTTCAGCTTGGTATCTGTCTCGGTGTTGTTGATCAGGTACCAGAGGCCGCGCCACGTGCCTTCCATCTCGCGCACTTCCGGCGCATGCAGGATCTCGTTGACCTGCGTCGTCAGCATCTTGTCGATGCCGGCGATCAGCGACTTGATCGACTTGATCGCGTTGGACGAGATGGTTGTGCTCTCGGAGCGCGACTGTGCGGCCAAAGCCAGGTTACGCACCAGTTGCTGCAGCTTCTCGCTGTCGTCCTTCTTGACCTTGAAATCCTTTTCAAGGAGTCCGCTGAATTCGCCGAGATCTATGGCTTCCGCCTCGGCGGTGGCGGCTGCGGTCTTTTGCTGTTCGGCCATGACTTACTCCTCGCCCTTGCCGTCATCCATCGCCTGGCTAGCGATCTTGCTCAGCAGCGGCTCGTTGTTCAAAAGCTGCGCGATGCGCTTTTCGGCGTCGACGCGGCCGTCCATGAAGCCCAGCA
This sequence comes from Mesorhizobium sp. Ca11, assembly GCF_020165275.1. Lineage (NCBI taxonomy): Bacteria > Pseudomonadati > Pseudomonadota > Alphaproteobacteria > Hyphomicrobiales > Phyllobacteriaceae > Mesorhizobium > Mesorhizobium sp. Ca11. The sequence continues at coordinate 146,109 of NZ_JAIUHU010000007.1, forward strand.
ACTCCTCGAGTTGACGGCGCATCTTCAGGATCTCGGCCAGTTGCGGGACCTGCTCGGCGATCTTGTCCGGCGCGAAGTCACCCATCTTCGAGAAGGTGAGATCGACCATGAGCTCTTCCTCACGCTCTTGGCCCTCGGCCTGCGGCAGGGTGTTCTTCACCCGCGCCTTCACGCGCGGCCCCATCGCCTCCATGAATTTCGGGAAGCGGTTGGCGTCGGTTTCGACGAAGTTGCGGTCAAGCACCGACTTCGACGCTTCCTTGGTCTGCGAAGCGCCCGCAAGATCGGCCATCACGGCCATGACGAACGGCAGTTCGATCGTCGTCGGGCTGCCGTAGGTTTCGACGTCGTAGGCGATCTGCACGCGCGGCGCGCGGTTTCTTTCGATGACCTTCGCTTTGCTCTCTGCTGGCATGCTTTTCTACCTTTCATCCTTCTGGGCCGGCTTCTTGGGATCGGGAACGCCGGCAAGCAGCCGGAACTCCTTCAGCCCCGACGGGGCGAGATCTTCCATCAGTTCCACGAAATCCATGTGCACCATCCGGCGCACGCGCCGGGCGAGATGCGGGATGGGGCTGGACGGCTCGGTGCGGTCGTAGAAGGCGACCACGAGGTCGAGGCATTTGACGACCTCGTCGCGCGAGTTGATGCGGTCCGGCAGACCGGTGCTCGCTTCCACGGCGCTTGTCACACTTGCCATCGTCTCGGCTCCATGACCGTTGCGGGCGGGCATTGCTGGTTCCGCCGCCGCCTGCGGAGTGGCCTTCGCGGCACCATTCGCCGTGGCGCCGGCACCGGAATTCCGCTCCAGCGTCGTCAGCAAACGCTGCAGGAACTTCTTCAATTCCGGGATAGTGGCGCCATGGCCGTCGATGCGGGCGTTGAGCGCGGCGTCCACCGCGTCGAGGGCAGCGATCGCGGCCCGCGCGTCGGCGAGCAGCGAGGTCATCACATCCGCTGCTTGATCGATTTGCGCCGCGCATCCGGTGCGAACGCGGTTCAACAGCTGATTGTGGGCGCTCGTCAGCGCCGCCTTTTCGGCGGCCCCAAGGCCAGAGGCCGCTTCCTGGAGCATGACGCGTTCGTCGAGCGCAGCCTGTTCGAGGTCCCGGCCGCTGATCGGTCCGATCGCGCGCGGGGAGAAGAAGGCCATCTGCCTGAGGTTCGCCAGCAAGCCTTCCTGGCCGTTCTGCAGATCGAGCAGCGCGTTGATGCGCCGCAAGGCAGCATCGCGCGGCGCGCCTGTCCGCAGCGACGGGTGCATGGTGTCCCAATACTGCTCAAAGGTTCGCGCGATCAGCGTCAGGCCCTGGGCGAGGCCGGCCAGCCCTTCCTCGTTGGCCAAGGCCCGCGCGACGATGACCAGCAGGCGCAGGTCCCGGCCGCGGGCGCGCAACTCTTCGGCCTTTTCGAGCACCGCCGCCCAGTCGACAGGACTGGGTTGCGAGGTGGGCTTGCTGTTACCGTCATGGACAACTTTGAGCTGAGGCTCGGCCAGGCGCTCCAGCTCATGAAAGGCCGGGTCGTTGCGCAAGTCCTCTCCCGACGGATTCTCACCGTTCAGAGGATTCAGCCAGAGTGCGAGATCAATCACACCAACCCCCAGCCAGCGGCCCTGAGACCCCTATGTAACGTAACGTTATCACCGGCTTCGCGCGACGACAATTGAGCACCTGCGCAAAAACTAACGGAAGCTAAACGCGACCGTTCTCTTCGGCGAAACCCATTGCGCGATTGCCGGACCCGGTATGTGAAATGGCTCGCATAGCCCGGGCAGCAATCGTGTTTGTTGGCCACGAGTTTGCAAGGCTTGTGTATCCGGGCGGTGCCGCCCGGATAGATTCAAAAACCTTATCCGCCATGCGGCTTTGTCAAGCAGCCGCTTATATGGCAGGGTACGGTCGGCAGGTTGCGGGAGCAGGTTCGATGGAACAGCGCCGGTCATCGCAGAGCTTCAAGCGTAAGGAACTGGTCGCCAAGCTGAACGCCACCGGGGTGCGCGCCTTCAAGGCCGCGGCCGACACGGCCAAGCTGCGCGGCAATCCTTATGTCGAGCTTGTCCATTTCATCCAGCAGTTGGTGCTGTCAGAGCGCTCGGATGTGCAGATGATCGTCGCCGACGCCGGGCTGGATGCCAGCCGGCTGACGGCCGACATGACCCGAGCCATCGACAAGCTGCCCTACGGCGCCACCTCGCTGGAGGAATTCTCCGACCACATCTTCCACGCCATCCAGGAAGGATGGAACCTTGCGACGCTGGAGTTCGGCGTCGAGGAAGTGCGCAGCGCCCATATCCTGCTTGCCTGCCTGAAGACGCCCGTGCTGGAGGGCCTGGTCTCCAAGATCAGCGCCGAATTCGACAAGATCGACGCCGATGGGGTCATCTCCTGCTTCGCCGATGTCACCGAAGGCTCGCTGGAGGCCGGCTCACCGCCCGCCGAGCACGCTGCCGAGACGCCGATGAAGCGCGGTCCGGGTGGGGATTCGGCGCTGGCGAAATACGCCACCGACCTCACCCAGCGCGCCCGCGACGGCAAGATCGACCCTGTCGTCGGCCGCGACCCGGAAATAAGGCAGATCGTCGATATCCTCATGCGCCGTCGGCAAAACAACCCGATCCTGACTGGCGAGGCCGGCGTCGGCAAAACCGCGGTCGTCGAGGGTTTTGCGCTCCGCATCGCCCAGGGCGACGTGCCGCCGACGCTGCAGAATGTCAGCGTGCGCATGCTCGATGTCGGGCTGATGCAGGCCGGCGCCAGCGTCAAGGGCGAGTTCGAGAAGCGGCTGAAGGCGGTCATCGACGAGGTCCAAGCCTCAGAGGTGCCGATCATCCTGTTCATCGACGAGGCGCATACGCTGATCGGCGCCGGCGGCGCGGCCGGGACCGGCGATGCCGCCAATCTCCTGAAACCGGCATTGGCGCGCGGGGAGCTTCGCACCATCGCGGCCACGACCTGGGCCGAGTACAAGCAGCACATCGAGAAGGATCCGGCGCTCACCCGCCGTTTCCAGGTGGTCAAGATCGATGAGCCCTCGGAAGCGGTGGCCGTGCTGATGTTGCGCGGCGTTGCCGGCGTGCTGGAGCAGCACCACAAGGTGCAGGTCCTGGACGAGGCGATCGAGGCCGCCGTCTCGCTCTCGCACCGCTATATCCCGGCCAGGCAATTGCCGGACAAGGCGGTCAGCCTGCTCGACACCGCCTGCGCGCGCGTCGCGGTCTCGCAGCATGCGACGCCAGCCGAGGTCGAGGACATCCTGCGCCGCCGCCAGGCACTCGAGGTCGAGAGCGGCATCATTGGCCGCGAAGCCGCGATCGGCATCGACGTCGCCGACCGGCAGGCCCGTGTCGACGCCGGGCTGGCGGAAACCGAGACCGCTTTGGCCGCCGCCCGGACGCGCTGGGACCGGGAAAAGGCCTTGGTGGCCGAGATTCTCGACCTGCGCGCAAAATTGCGCGGCGAGGGCGTGCCGCTCGATGCGGCGCCGGACGAAGGGGCCGCTGCGGAGGCAGAGAGCGCGGAAGGCGCGGCGAAGGCGCCAGAGCAAAGGGCTCCCGAGAGCAAGATCGGCGAGAGCAAGATTGGCGACGGCAAGGCTGCCGAGACCAAGAAGGCCGAGGCCACGAACGCCAAGGCTGCGAGGGCCGAAGCGGTGTCCGCCGAGCCGGCAGACGAAGCCGCTGCCAATCTCGCGCGATTGCGCGAGCTGATGGCCGATCTTGCCGCGGCGCAAGGCGAGACGCCGCTCATCCTGCCCTCGGTCGACCGCAATGCGGTCGCCGCCGTGGTGCAGGACTGGACCGGCATCCCGACCGGACGCATGCTCTCCAGCCAGACCGAAAAGGCGCTCAAGCTCGCCGCGACCCTGTCCGAGCGCGTCGTCGGCCAGGATCACGCGATGGAGATGATCGCCCGGCGCGTGCAGACCAGCCGCGCCGGCCTCGGCGCGCCGGAAAAACCGGTCGGCGTCTTCCTGCTTTGCGGCCCCTCCGGCGTCGGCAAGACCGAGACCGCGCTGGCGCTTGCCGAAACGCTTTACGGCGGCGAGCAGAACCTGATCTCGATCAACATGTCGGAGTTCCAGGAAGCGCATACTGTCTCTACGCTCAAGGGCGCGCCGCCCGGCTATGTCGGCTACGGCAAGGGCGGCATCCTGACTGAGGCGGTGCGCAGAAAACCCTATTCGGTGATCCTGCTCGACGAGGTCGAGAAGGCGCATCCCGACGTGCACGAGATCTTCTTCCAGGTCTTCGACAAGGGCATGATGGACGACAGCGAAGGTCGCCGCATCGACTTCAAGAACACGCTGATCCTGCTCACCTCGAATGTCGGATCCGACGTCATCATGGATCGCACGAAGAACGGCACGGTGCGGACCGGCATCGACGATCTCGATACCGCGCTGCGCGCCCCGCTGCTGAAGGTCTTCCCGGCCGCCTTCCTAGGCCGCGTCGTCACGATACCCTATTACCCGTTGTCGGATTCCATGATCGAGGCGATCGCCCGTCACCAGTTCGGCAAGATCGCCAAGCGCCTCAAGGATACCAACGATGCCGAGCTGGTGATCGGCGACGGCGTCATGGACCTGGTCAAGGCGCGCTGCACGGAGATCGAATCCGGCGGCCGCATGATCGACGCCATCCTCACCAACACGCTGCTGCCGGAACTCAGCCGCGGCGTCCTCAACCGCTCGCTCGAGGGCAAGAAGATGGCGAAAGTCATCGTCGGCGCGTCGCCGGAAGGATTTACCTATTCGTTCGAATAGGCCTTCATAGCGAGGGAAGCCGCCTTTGCGCGACCGGATGGTCGATGCCTTGCGCCGCCGGGCCGGGAGGCCCGCTTGCCAACTTAAAGGCGTCTTGACCTGCGCCATTCCTCATACTCTGCGCGGGCATCGTCGTGCAGCGGATAGTAGCGTTGCAACGGAGCGCCCTGCATCAGCTTCTCGCGTGAAAACTCTTCCCAATCGTGGTGTTTCTGAGCCTCCTCGATGACCTTGGCGGCCATTGCGACGGGAACCACCACCGCGCCGTCATCGTCGGCGACGATGATGTCGCCGGGGATCACCGTCACGCCGCCGCAAGCAATCGGGACGTTGACCGCATTGGGATAGATGCTGGTCTGCACATGATAGTTTGGCGTCCAGCCGCGCAGCCATAGCGGCAGATCGAGCTTTTCGACATTGGGCCGGTCGCGCATGCATCCATCGATGACGATGCCGGCGCCACCTCTGCCCTTGAAATAGGTCGACATCATATCGCCGAAGACGCCCGAGCTCATGTCGCCGCGGGCGTCGACCACGACCACGTCGCCCTCCTGCGCATGATAGAGCACATGCCGGTGCAGTTGCGTTTCCGGATCGGTATATTCTCCCTCGTCGAACAGGTCCGGCCGTTGCGGCAGGAATTGCAGCGTCAGCGCCGGCCCGACGATCGACTTCCCATGGTTCTGGGCCACCGGGCCGACCATATGCGGACTGCGGAAGCCCATGTGACCGAGCGTGCCGGCAACCGTCGCGGCGCCGATCTCTTTCAGCGCGTCGATCAGGTCCTTGGGCGGACGCGTGATGTCGGAAATATGCGTCATTGTCGAACTCCGGATGAGTTGGAACTACCAGTTGGTGACAGAACCGTCGCGGCGTTTGAGATGCGGCGCTTCCCAGAAGCGGAAACTCTGCGCCTTGATCGCCTTCTCATTGACCTCGACGCCGAGCCCCGGCAGATCGCCGACCGGATAATCGGTCCCGTCGAGCCGCGGCTGCACGGGGAAGAAGTCGGAACTGTCGAAGCCCAGCTTCCTTTCGGGCGCCCTGGTTTCGAGCCAGGCGAAGTTGGGCACGGCGGCGGCCAGATGCACGGTCGCGGCGGTGCACACCGGACCGAGCGGATTGTGCGGCATCAGGTCCACATAATGCGCCTCGCTCCAGCCGGCGACCTTCATCGCCTCGGTGAGCCCGCCGACATTGCAGACATCGAGCCGATTGAACTGATGAATGCCGCGCTCGATGTAGGGCAGGAACTGCCACTTGCTGGCAAATTCCTCGCCAATGGCAAAGGGGATGTCGGTCATCCTGCGCAGGGACTCGTAGGCCTCCGGCGTCTCGTCGCGTATCGGCTCCTCGAGGAAATCGAGCACGCCGCGGCCGAGCTTGTTGCAGAAGCTCGCGGCCTCCGCCACCGACAGCCGATGATGGTAGTCGATGCCGAGCACCACATCCTCGCCCAGCGCCTCACGCGCCTTGTTCAGCATGCTCGCCGTAGCGCCGATTGACTCGCGCGGCTCGAAGATGTCCTTGCTGTTTTGGCCGGCGGGAAAGAAGCGGATGGCCTGCCATCCCTGCGCGCGCAACTCATGGGCGCGTTCGATGGCAGCATCGCCCTCGGCCTCGTCTCCGGTCGAGGCGAAGGTGGGGATGCGGTCGCGCTGCTTGCCGCCGAGCAGTTCGTAGACCGGCACTCCCAGCGCCTTGCCCTTGATGTCGTGAAGGGCGATGTCGATGGCGGAAATCGCCGCCTGCAGAACCCGCCCGCCCTCGAAATACTGGCTGCGATAAAGCTCCTGCCAGATCCGGCCGATCTGCATGGCGTCGCGGCCGACGAGGAACTCGCGATAATGCTCGACGGCGCCGGCCACGGCCTTCTCGCGGCCGCTCAAGCCGCTCTCGCCCCAGCCGAAGATGCCCTGGTCGGTCTCGACCTTGACAAGCATCTGGTTGCGCGTTCCCACCCACACTGGGTAGGGCTTGATCGCGGTGATCTTAAGTTTCGTCGTCATTCGCGCCACGTCCACACGCGTTCGCCGCGTCAATCGGCCCTGAGGGCCATTTCGGTTTCGCTGTCGAACAGATGCATGCGCTCCTGGTCGAACTCGAGCCAGATCCGCTCGTCGGGCGCGACGGCAATGCTCGGCGGCACGCTGACGTTGACAATGGCGCCGGACAGGAACGCCTGAACGAAAGTCACGTCTCCGGTCGGCTCCACCGTGTAGGCCTTGGCCGGAACGCTGCCCGGCACCGCACTCTTGTGCAGCTTGATCGTCGAATGTCGCGCGCCGAGCACGACTTTCCGGGTCGTTGCTGTCGCGACTTTCCGCGCATTGGGCGGCGACAGCTCAAGGCTCCAGCCCTCCGCGCTGGTCAACACCGTGCCGCCGTTCGCCGTCGATGCCTCGAGCGGAATAAGGCTCATCGCCGGGCTGCCCACGAAGCTCGCGACGAACATGTTCACGGGATGGGCGAAAACCTGCGCCGGCGAATCATATTGCTGCAGATAGCCGCCGTTCATCACCGCCATCCTGTCCGCCATAGTCACGGCCTCGAGCTGGTCGTGCGTCACATAGATGATCGTCGCCTTCAGGTCCTGGTGGAACCGCTTTATCTCGGACCGCATCTGCACGCGCAGCTTCGCATCGAGATTGGAGAGCGGCTCGTCCATCAGGAACACCGCCGGATCTCGAACGAGGGCGCGGCCCAGGGCCACGCGCTGCTGCTGACCACCCGAAAGTTCGCGCGGCTTGCGCTCGAGCAACTGCGTCATATCGAGCACGCGCGCCGCCTCCCTGACCTTCTTGTCGATCTCGTCCTTGGGCAGCCTGCGCATCTGCAGCGGGAAGGCCAGGTTCTTGTAGACCGATTTCTGCGGGTAGAGCGCATAGTTCTGGAACACCATCGCGATGTCCCGGTCCTTGGGATCTAGGTGGTTGACCACGCGGTCGCCGATGACGATGTCGCCCGATGTTGCCGAGGTCAGACCCGCCACGAGATTGAGCGTGGTTGTCTTGCCGCAGCCTGAAGGGCCGACGAGAGCGACGAACTCGCCGTCATTGACCGTCAGCGAGACGTCGTTGACAGCTTTGAAGCCGCCATAGGTCTTGACGAGATCTTTGAGGACCACGTGGGCCATCGGCAGCGACTCCTAGTGCTTGACCGCGCCTTCCGTCAGGGCGCGTACGAAGTATCGTTGCAGGACGAGAAACAGCACGACGACGGGCACGCTCATCATGAAGCTTGCTGCCATCAGGCCCGGGAAGTCCGTCGTATTTTCCGAGAAGAAGCGCTGGATGCCGACCGGCAGGGTCAACTGTTCGTTCTTGGAGAGAAAGGTGTAGGCGTAGATGTACTCGTTCCAGGCGCCGATGAAGGAATAGATCGCGGTGGCGATAATCCCCGGCGTCGAGAGCGGCATCACGATCAGGATGAAGGCCTGGAACCGTGTAGCGCCGTCGATGCGTGCCGCCTGCTCGAGCTGCACCGGGATATTGTCGTAAAAGCCCTTGAGCAGCCAGATCGCCAGCGGCAAGCCGAAGGTCAGATAGGTGAGGATGAGCGAACCATGCGTGTTCACCAGCCCGAGCGCACGCATCAGGATGAACAGCGGCACGAGAAAGATCACCGCCGGGAACATGTTTCGGAGCAGCACTGCGAAGAACAGGAAGTTTCGGCCCGGGAAGGTAAAGCGCGAAAACGCGTAAGCCGCGGGAACCGCCACGATCACCGAAAGGATGGTCGTGGCAGTGGAAACGTAAAGGCTGTTCCAGAAGAAGCGCAGGAAATCCTGACCGACGCTGTTCTGCGGATCGAGCAGCTTCTGGTAGCTGGCAAGGGTAGGCTGATCCGGCCACCATTGCGGCGGAAATTGCATCGCCGCGAAGCCGGACTTGATCGAGGTCAGCAGCATCCAGATCATCGGCAGCGCGGTGTAAAGCAGCATGAACACCAGGAATATGCGGCCGCCCCACCGCCATCCGTCGATTCGCATGCGGCGACGGGCCTGGTTTCGAGGGACTGTCTCGGCAATCGTGCTCATGCGCTTCCATCCTTCCGCTCGTTGCCGCTCAGCGCACGGACATAGAAATAGCCGAGTGTCATCAGGATGAAGAACAGCAGCACCGAATAGGCCGACGCCACGCCCCAGCGCTGCCGGCCGAAGGCAAGCTCATAAATGTGGGTGATCCAGATATGCGACGCATTGGACGGCCCGCCGCCGGTCATGATCCATGGGATGATGAAGGAGTTGAAGTTGGCTACCGCCAGAAGCAGGATCGTCACCGTCGAGACGTTTCTCAAATGCGGGAAGGTGACGTGCCAGAAGCGCTGCCATGCATTGGCCCCGTCGACCGTCGCCGCGCGCAGCAACTGGTCGGGAACCGTCTGCAGGCCGGCCATCATCATGATCATGGCAAACGGAAACTCGCGCCAGATATTGACGACGATCAGGGAAGGCAGCACCGTGCTGACATTGTCGATGAAATTCGGCGGCCCTCCGGCCAATCCGAGGCCAACCAGAACCGCGCCGATGACCCCGAAATCCGAATGGTAGATCCACTTCCAGATATAGGAAGCGGCGACCGCGCTGATGACCCAGGGAATGATCAGGATGGCGCGCAGGATACCGCGGCCGACAAAGTCGCGGTGGAGCGCCAGCGCGGCGCAAAAGCCAAGGACGAAGGAAATGAAAGTGGAGGCCGCTGTCCAGACAAGCGTGTTCCAGGTGACCTTCCAGAACACCTCGCTTGTGAGGATGGCCGTGTAGTTGTTGATGCCGACGAAGATCTTGTCGCGGAGCTGCAGGCCGGGCGGGGTGTTGAAGAAGGACAGCTCGATTGTGTAGTAGATCGGATAGGCGATGACGATGAGCATTACGGCGATCGCGGGAAGCACATACGCGTAGTCGGCGCGATGCTCCCAGATACTGCGGAGCACGCCGGACCCGGCGGGTTGCAATCTGCGGCGAGCCTCGGCCTTGCCGGTCGCGATCGTCACTGTAGCGCGCCCTTGTTCTTGGGGAAGTATCGGCTGCGCTCACGGCGCAGCCGATCCGATCGTCGGTCAGGCCCGGATTAGAGCCCGCCTCCCATCAGGTCTTTCACCTTCTTGGCCGCGTCCTCCGCCGCCTGATCGACGGTCATCGCTCCGGTCAGGGCATTCTGCAGCATGTCCGGGATGATGATGTTCATGATTTCGGGCGACTGCGGCAGCGCCGGGAACGGGATGCCGTATGGCAGCATCGAGGTCGTGACGTCGAGAAACTTGATGTTGTCCAGACGTTCCTTCATCCATTTGGTCTTGAAGCCGTTGAGATTGCCCGGGTTCGATCCGGCATAGGCCATCTTCAGCGACCATTCCGGGCTCGTCCACATGCAGATGATGGCCTTTGCGGCCGGCTCGTCCACCTTGCCCCCCTCGACATATTCGGGCTTCAGGATGTGGATGTTCGAGCCGCCGAACACGACGGCGCGCTTGCCGTCGGGGCCGGTCGGAATGAGGCCATAGCGCATGTTGTCGATGACGGTCTGTGCCTTGTCCTTGTCGGTGCCCGTCGCCTTCTTCTGCAGGTCGAGCATGACGTTGTAGTCGGACGGATGCGAGATCATCATGCCGAGCTGGCCGGCGAGAAACAGGGGCTGGTTGTCGGCCTGCTGGTTGGTGAGCGCCGAGACCGGAACCGATTTGTCGCGAACATACATGTCGTAGGAGGCTTGCAGCGCCGCCTTGCTCTGCGGGCTGTCGAGCTCGATCTGCTTGTACGTTGGGTTGGGGGTAGCCTCGTCGAAGACGCCGCCGCCATAGGCCCACAACTGCGGCATGAAGCGATAAGGCGTGTTGCCGGCATTCTTGCGCGCCACCAGGCCGTAGCCGGCAATGCCGAGCTTGTCGTGGATCTGCTTGGAATATTTGACGACGTCGTCCCAGGTGGCCGGGGGCTTGTTCGGATCGAGGCCCGCGCGCTTGAAGATGTCGGCGTTCCAGATGAACGCCATCGTCTCGTTGTTGGTCGGAATTCCGTAGGTCACGCCGTCCCAGGTGACGGCCTTCATGGCGCCGGGCCAGAAGTCCTCGGTCGAATACCCCACATCCTCGGGCTTGAGCGGCTGCAGATAGCCCTTCGAGGCGAACTCGGTGCCGCCCAGGATTTGCAGGCGGACCGCCATTGGCGCCGCGTTGCCGAGCAGCGCCGTGCGGAACTTGTCGAGAAGGTCGTTGTAGGTGAGGGCTTGTTCCTCGAGCTGGATGTTCGGATAGGTCTTGCGGAAGGTTGCGAAGAAATCCTTATAGTACTGGCGCAAAAGGTCCGGGTCGCCCTCGAACACGCCCTGGTACCAGAAGGTCAGTCGGCCCTTGTAGTCGAGCGGGGTGACCTTGGCGCAATCGCCCGCAGTGTCAAAATCCTGCGTGCCCGCAATGGAGCGCACATATTCCGGCGACCACTTGCTCAGGTCGACCGGCGGCGCGCCCAGCGCCGGCGCGGCCATCAACGATGCCATTAACGCAGTGGAGACAGTGCCGCGCAGGACGGCACCGCCGAGCGTAATCCTCGTCATAGGTATCCTCCAGGTTTCTCTCCCGTGCCGCTCTGCGTCGAGGCAAGCGGTCGTTGCTCGTTCGATCGCGGGATATTTGCCAGTTCTAATGTATCCCTTCGACGACTTTGTACGTTTTCAGATCACAGATTATCTGTCAACGCGAAGAATCGTACATTGTTTTATCGAAACCGAGCGTGATATAGGGCGGAGGGTGTATTCACTTGGGGGAGATGGGCCTTGGCCGAGACAAGCGATTTCAAAGCGGAGCCACCTGCGGGAATTGACCCCATCGGGGCTTCCAGCGAGGGCGCCTCGCTTTATGAACTGATCAGGGATGACATCATCGAAGGACGGCTGGCCGCCAACGAACGGCTTGTGGTCGCCGATCTCGCCCGGCGTCACGGCACCTCGACCAACCCGGTGCGCGAGGCCCTGCAATTGTTGCGCGGAGAGGGCTTTGTCATCTTCAGTCCCAATCGCGGGGCACGCGTGCGACCCATAGATCAGGACTTTGTCCGGGATATCTACGAGATCGGCGTCCTGATCGAACCCGCCCTGACGCGATGGTTCGTGAACATGGCCACCGACGAGGACATCGCCGAGCTCGAACGTCTCCAGAACCTGATCGAGGAGAACAATTTTGCCGACACGTTCAGGCACAGCGAGCTCGATACCGCCTTCCACACCGTGATGTACCAGCGGCATTATAACCGCCATGCGGCCGAGCTCTGGTGGAAGCATCGCGAAGTGCTGAGGGCGGTCAGCCGGCGGTTCAATTTCACGCTTGCCAGACGCGCCGCGATTATCCGCGAGCATCGCGAGCTCATCGCGCTGGTAAAATCGGGAGAGGCCGAGAAGGCGGCCGAACTCATTGCCCGCCATGTCGAGGGCTCCGGCCGGCATGTCCTCGAACACATGCGCGCCCGTAGCGCCGCCCGGGCAGGGTAGCCGATCCGAAACACCGTCAGCCTGGCCGTTTCAGAGAGGATAGTCCAGATGAAAATCACCAGCATTCGGCCATGGCTGATCAAGTCCGATGCTTCTTACTGGGGAGAGTTCCTGTTCGTCGAAGTGACGACCGACGAGGGGGTGAGTGGCTGGGGGGAGATCACCACCACGACAAAGCTCGCCAACCGGGCTCTCTGCACGATCCTGCGCCAGATCGGCGCCGCCGTGACAGGCGAGGATCCGGCCCGTATCGAGTATCTCTGGCACAAGATTTTCCGCAGCTTCACCTATATGGGCAGCCGCGGCGCCGCCGTCGAATGCGTCAGCGCCATCGACATAGCTCTCTGGGATATCCGCGGCAAAGTCCTCGGCAAGCCGATCTATGAGCTGCTGGGCGGGCCAGTGCGCGATGAAATCGCGCTCTACACCCATCCCAACCAGGCCAAATTCACCAGCAAGGAAGCCGTGATCCGCGAAATTCGCGACATCGTGGAGTCCGGTCACACCGGCCTCAAATTCGATCCTTTTCCCCATCAGGGCCTCAGCGTCGATGGCGTAGCCCGCGAAAGGCGGGACGGTTATCTCGACGGCAGCATGACCCGCAAGGACGAGCGCGAGGCCGCCGAACTGACGGCCCTGATCCGCGAAACGGCAGGCCCCGATGTCGACATCCTCATCGATGCGCATGGCCGCTTCGATGTTCCGACCGCTATTCGCCTCTGCCGCAGCCTCGAAGAGGCGGGCCAGATCGACTGGTTCGAGGAGCCCTGTCCGCCCGAGAGCCTCAATGCCCTCAAACAGGTGCGCGACAAGGTCAGCGCCGCCATCTCGTGGGGCGAGCGCGGCCACACGAAGTGGGATTTCGTGCCGGTGCTCGAGAACAAGCTCGCCGACTACATCATGCCGGACGTCACCTGGACCGGCGGTATCACCGAGTTCAAGAAGATTTCCGCCCTGTGCGAAGCCTATTACGTGCCCGTCTCGCCGCATGACGCCGCCGGACCGATCAACGTGGTCGCGGGAGCGCAGGTGATGATGACGGTTCCCAACTTCTACAAGCTCGAAACCTCGGAGTGGGACCTCTCCAAATACGACCACCTCATCGACAAGCCGCTCGATGTTTCGAACGGCAACCTCAGGCTGACCTCGAAGCCGGGTCTCGGTGTCGAGATGAATCGCGACTACCTGCAGGCCCACGAGATCGAGTTGGGCTAGCAACGACCTGTGCGGGCCAGGCGAGGGGCATAACCATCGACGAGAACGAGGATAAGTCATGCCGAAGACGGATGGAGCCGACGAGGCTCTCAATCGGGTCAACACCAATTCCAGGCCGTCCGAGCTTCGCATCACCGACATGCGGGTGGCCGAAATCGTCGGCGCGCCGTTCACCTCGGCGCTGCTCAAGATCTACACCAACCAGGGCATCGTCGGGCTTGGCGAGGTGCGCGACGGCGCCAGCGCCACTTATGCGCTGATGTTGAAGAGCCGGCTGCTCGGCGAGAATCCCTGCGATGTCGACCGGCTATTCCGACGCATCAAGCAGTTCGGCGGGCACGGGCGGCAGGGTGGCGGCGTGTCGGCGGTCGAGATCGCGCTCTGGGATCTCGCCGGCAAGGCCTATGGCGTGCCGATCTACCAGATGCTGGGCGGCAAGTTCCGCGATCACGTGCGCGTCTATTGCGATACCGACGCCGAGAAGCCGAGCGGCACCGAGACCGGCAAACGCCTCAAGGAACGCATGGATCGCGGGTTCACCTTCCTCAAGATGGATCTCGGCTTGATGCAGATCGCCCACATTCCGGGTGCTGTGACATCGCCCGCCGGCGCGCTCGAAGGGTTTCACGCCAATCCGCGCGGCCGCGGCGGCACGCTCGAGGAGTGCAAGGCCCGCAATCTCGCCTATGACGCGCAGAACGTGCGGCACCCGTTCACCGGTCTGCATTTCACCGAGAAGGGCATCGATCTTCTCGAGCGGTACATTCACGAGGTTCGCGAGGTCATCGGCTACGAGATTCCTTTGGCAATCGACCATGTCGGCCACATCTCATTGCAGGACGGCATACGCCTGTCGCGCCGCATCGAGAAATACGTCCCGGCCTGGCTCGAGGACGTCATTCCCTGGCAGTACACCGAGCAATACCGGCAGCTGCAGCAAGCGACTTCGGTGCCGATCTGCACCGGCGAGGACATCTACCTCAAGGAGAGTTTCGAACCCCTGCTCGCGAGCGGCGGGCTCTCCGTCGTCCATCCGGACCTGCTCACCAGCGGCGGTATCCTCGAGACCAAGAAGGTCGGCGACATGGCGCAGGACCACGGCGTCGCCATGGCGATCCACATGGCCGAAAGCCCGATCGCCGCGATGGCCGCGGCGCATGTCGCGACTGCGACCGAAAACTTCATGGCGCTCGAATATCATTCCGCCGATGTCGACTGGTGGGACGATATCGTCACCGGCCTGCCCAAACCGCTGGTGAAGGACGGCTTCATCACCGTTCCGGACAGACCGGGCCTGGGGATCGACGACGTCGTCGACGAAGTGATCGCGCAGCATCTGCAGCCCGGTGTCACGGGGATATGGCAATCCACCGAGCATTGGGACAATGAATATAGCTGGGACCGGACCTGGAGTTAGCCAGATCGCCCGCCCCCATTCCCCCAGGTTCACAGGACCAACGACCGACCATTCGTGTCGACCTCTCCTAAGCCGGAGATGAAGAAAGAAACGGACGAAACCATGATCTACGAACTGCGTATCTATGACTGCCTGCCGGGCAGGCTGCCGGCTTTGCTCAAGCGCTTTTCCGACCAAACGCTTGCCATATGGGAGAAACATAGCATCCCCCAGGCCGGGTTTTTCACCACGGCGATCGGCGAAAACAGCAATCGCCTCACCTATTTCCTCGCCTGGGAATCGCTGGCCGAGCGTGAGGCGAAATGGGCGGCTTTCGTCACCGATCCGGCATGGCACAGGGCCCGGGACGAGTCTGAGCGCGACGGGCAGATCATTGCCAATATCAGCAGCCAGCTGCTCACGCCGACAGCTTTCTCGTCTGTGAACTAGGACTGCGCCATGAAGATCACCGACCTGCGTTGCGCCGTCATCGGCCAGCACCCTATCGTGCGCATCGTGACCGACGAAGGCCTCTACGGCCTTGGCGAAGTCGAGTTCACCAAGACCTACCTCAAGCCCTTTGTGCTGCATTTCCGCGAAGCGCTGATCGGCGAGGACCCGACCGACGTCGAGCGGGTGATGCTGAAGATCCGCCAGCGCGGCTCCTTCAAGCCCTATGGCGCGGCGGTGAGCGCTATTGAGCATGCGTTGTGGGACATTGCCGGCAAGGCCGCCGGCGTTCCGGTCTATAAGCTGCTTGGCGGCAAGGTGCGCGACAAGGTTCGCGTCTACAACGGCTCGATCCGCCGCAAGCGCACCGGCGACCGGCCGCAGGACTACGCCGCCGACGTCAAATGGATGATGGAGCAGCCGCAGAACTTCTTCATGATCAAGCAGGGAATCTCGTTCCACTCCAATATGAAGGACACCATCGAGGGCTTCCATTACGGCGTGACGCAGAAGAAGGCCGGCTATCACGGCGCCATGGATCAGGGCGTTATCAGCGAGCGCGGTTTCAATCACATGCTCGACTGCGTGGTCGCGATGAAGGAAATGCTGGGCGACAAGGTGAGCCTGGCGCTCGACTGCGGCCCGGGCTGGATGTTGCCCGACGCGATCAAATTCGCCCGCGCGGTCGAGAAGTACAATTTGATGTGGCTGGAGGACATGCTGACCGGCGATTATGTCCCGTGGGTCAATCCGCAGGCTTATCGGGAGCTGACCGCCTCCACCTCGACGCCGATCCATACCGGCGAGCAGATTTACCTGCGGCACAATTTCAAGGAGCTGATCGAGACGCAAGCGGTGCGCGTCATCGGCCCGGATCCGGCCGATATAGGCGGCATCGCCGAGCTCAAATGGGTGGCCGAGCACGCCTACATGCATTCCATCCTGATGGCTCCGCACGGTACCGCCAACGGCCTGCTCGGTCTTGGCGCGCTGATCAACGTCTGCGCCACCTTGCCCGCCAACTACATCGCCTTCGAATATCCGAGCGCCTCCGATCCCTGGTGGGAAGACATCGTCATCGGCCTGCCGTCGCAGATCGTGAAGGACAGCATGGTGGACCTGCTGGAAGCGCCGGGACTGGGGCTCGATATCGACGCCGAGGCGGCCAGGAAATATCTCAGGGAAGAGGATGCGGGTTTCTTCGACTGAGCGTAGAAGCTTCGGCGCAGGGGAATGTCGGGAGAAGAGAGGATGGTGCCAGAGGCGGAATCCAAGTCAGAGAAATCTGGCTGTCGTTTCAAATGGTTAAGACTCGCGCAAAAGCAGTGCTAACCAACAAAAAATACCAACAAAATATTTCTGTGGATTGGTTTGGTTCCCGAATATTACTCGCAGGTCCCAACTTGACGCAGCTGGACTGCTGCCGGTCGCCATTAAGGCAGTCCGACTTTGTCAAGCGCATGGCGCAAGTTGACCGAAGTGACCTCCTGCTGACAAAGTCTTGAACGTCTGCTTCGCGCCTAATGTCGGCCGTAGTCTTGAGCTCTTTCGTTGACCCAAAGCTGTCGTTCGCCAGATGCTGGCCAAGCCCATTGCCCAATTCCCTCAGGCAACTAACTGCTCAGAGTTTCAGGCTCACCGCTCCAGGCAGATCGCCACGCCCTGGCCGCCGCCGATGCAGAGCGAGGCGAGGCCCTTCCGCGCGTCGCGGCGGATCATTTCGTGGAGCAGCGTCACCACGATGCGGCAGCCGGAGCCGGCCAGCGGATGGCCAAGCGCGATGGCGCCGCCGCTCATGTTGATGATGTCCTCGTTCCAGCCCATCTCGCGGTTGACCGCGATGGCTTGCGCGGCGAACGCTTCGTTGACCTCCATCACGTCGAGATCGGACGCGTGCCATCCGGCCTTGTCGAGCGCGCGGCGCGAGGCCGCCACCGGTCCGAGGCCCATGTCCATAGGCTCGACCCCGGCTGAAGCGTAGGAGGCGATGCGGGCTAGGGGCGTCAGGCCGAGTTTCTTCATCCGCGCCTCCGACATCACCAGCACCGCCGCCGCCCCGTCGTTGAGGCCTGACGAGTTGCCGGCCGTGATCGTGCCAGCCGCATCGAAGACCGGCCTCAGCCGGCCGAGGACTCCCATGGTGGTGGAGGGATTGGGATGTTCGTCACGGTCGATGACGAGATCGCCCTGCCTTGTCCTTATCGAGATCGGGACGATCTCTTCGTCGAACCGGCCAGTCTGGATGGCGGCGTCCGCCTTCTCCTGTGAGCGCAGCGCGAACCTGTCCTGTTCCTCGCGGGTGATCTGGTAACGCTGCGCCAGCGCCTCGGCCGTTACGCCCATATGCACCTGATGGAAGGCATCCCACAGCCCGTCGGTGATCATCGAATCCTTGAGGGTACGGTCGCCCATGCGGATGCCGCCGCGCATATCGGAAATGAAGTGCGGTGCCGAGGTCATCGAGTCCTGTCCGCCGGCGATCACGCAATCGGCGTCGCCGCAGCGAATGGCCTGGGCGGCGAGATGGATCGACTTCTGGCCGGCGCCGCACACTTTGTTGACGGTCATGGCGGGGATACTGACCGGAAGGCCAGCCTTGAGCGCGGCCTGCCGCGCCGGGTTCTGCCCGGCGCCGCCGGTCAGCACCTGGCCCATGATCACCTCGCTGACGGCATCGGGCGCGAGCTGAGCATCGGCAAGCATTGCCTGGATAAGCTGCCCGCCCAGCTCCGCCGCGGACAGGCTGGCGAACGCGCCGTTCAGCTTGCCGATGGGCGTGCGCTTGGCGGCAACGACATAAACCGCATCCATTTCCGATCCTCCGCACGCGCGACCCACACAGGCGGGATCGCCGCTTGACATTCTGGTTATAACCAATAATCATGAAATGCATCGGCAGGCAAGGTCGCGGCATCGAGCCCGGCCTGCGTTGCGGGAGGAAATCCATGTCATCCGTGCTTTGGACGCCGGCGCCGGCCGCGTTCCAATCATCCAACCTTGCGCGCTTTTCGACCGCCAACGGCTTCGACTCGCGCGACTACGAGACGCTGCATCGCTGGTCGATCGGCGATCCGGGCGCGTTCTGGCAGGCCGTTTGGGATTTCGCCGAAGTCATTGGCGATCCGGGCGCGATCTCCTTCCTGCGCGATGACAATGCGCCAATGACCGGGAGCCGCTTCCTGCCGGAAGCAAAGCTTAATCTTGCGGAAAACCTGTTGCGTGGCGACGGCGAGAGGGTCGCGGTGATCGAGGCCGACGAGGGCGGCCATTTCCGGACCATTACACTTGGCGAGCTGCGTCGGCTCGTCGCTAGAAGGGCCGATGGCCTGCGCGCGGCCGGTATCGGCAAGGGTGATTGCGTCGGCGGCATCCTGGCCAATCGCGTCGAGGGCCTCGTCGCGCTTCTGGCGACGCTCTCCGTCGGCGCCGTCTGGTCGTCCTGCTCGCCGGATTTCGGCGCCGCCGCGATCGTCGATCGCCTCGGCCAGATCGGCGTCAAGGTGCTGTTCGCCGCGCCGCGCTACCGCTACGCGGGCAAGGATCACGACATCTCCGGCAGGCTGGCCGAGATCCTCGCGGCGATGCCGACGGTGACGGCGCTGGTGCTGACCGGCGAACCGAGCGCGAAGCTGGATTGCGCAGCGGATTGCGTTTCGTTCGACGATTTCGGCGGCGACGGCCCGCTCACCTTCGAGCGCGTGCCGTTCGACCATCCGGCCTATGTGCTCTACACGTCCGGCACGACAGGCGCGCCGAAGGCGATCGTCCACCGCGCCGGCGGCGTGCTGCTCCAGCATCTGAAGGAGCATCTGCTCCACGGCGACGTTCGCCCCGGCGACGTCATGAGCTGGTACACCAACACCGCCTGGATGATGTATCACTGGCTGATCTCGGGCCTCGCCTGCGGCGCGAGCGTGGTGCTCTATGACGGCGCGCCGATCCTGAAATCGGCCGATGGCCTCGACCCCAGTCCGCTATGGACAATGGCCGAGCGTGCCCGCGTCACGCATTTCGGCACCAGCCCGAAATATCTGGCCACGCTTGCCGCCGAAAATTACGCGCCGGGGCGTCTGCACGACCTTTCGCCGCTGCGCTCACTGCTGTCGGCCGGCGCGCCCGTCTCGCCCGGGCAATTCGACTGGGTCTACGAGCATGTGAAGCGCGACATGATCTTTGCCTCCATTTCCGGCGGCACCGAGATCATCGGCTGCTTCCTGCTGGGATCGCCGATCCATCCTGTGCGGCGCGGCGAGCTGACGGTGAAAGGCCTTGGCCTCGCCGTGGCCGTCATGGACGAGCGCAACGCGCCGGTGATCGGCCGCCAGGGCGATCTCGTCTGCACCGAGCCCTTCCCGTCGATGCCGCTGGCCTTCTGGGGCAAGGACGGCGACGAGCGTTATCACGCCACCTATTTCGCCACGCGCCACGAGATCTGGACGCATGGCGACGTGGCTGAGATGACCGCTTACGGCTCCGGCGTCATCCACGGCCGCTCGGACACGACGCTGAAGCCCGGCGGCGTGCGCATCGGCACGGCGGAAATCTATGCCGCCTGCGAAAACTTTGCCGAGATCGAGGATTGCCTGGTCTTTGGCGCGCCGGTCGAAGGCGACGAGGAGATCGTGCTCTGCGTCAAGCTCAATGATGGCTATGCGTTGACCCCAGAGCTTGCCGCGCAAATCCGCGGCGCGATTCGCGAAGGGGCCTCGCCGCGCCATGTGCCGCATCGCATCCATGCGGTGCAGGCCGTGCCCTATACGCTGAACGGAAAACGCGTCGAGGGCGCCGCCCGCACCACGCTCGAGGGCAAGCCGGTCAAGAACATGGCTTCGCTCGCCAATCCGGCATGCCTAGAGGAATACCGCACGCTCGACCGGAGCAAGGCGGCATGAGCCGGCCGAAGGGAGCGATCGTCGGCATCGGCGAGTTGAAGCCGCAGCGCCTGACCAGCGGCGTGAGGACGCTGGAGATGATCGCCGAGGTCTCGCGCCTGGCGGTGCTCGACGCCGGGCTCGATCCGGCGGCAATTGACGGGCTGCTGGTCGGTCCCCAGGTCGGCGAGACGCCGCAGCATGTGCCGGCGACGATTGCCGAATATCTGGGTCTCGCGCCGACCATGGCCAATGTCGTGGACCTCGGCGGCGCATCCGGCGCCGGCATGGTCTGGCGCGCGGCCGCCGCGATCGAGGCAGGCATGTGCGAGACGGTGCTGTGCGTGCTCGCCAACAACCGCGAGGAGACGCCGCCTCGTTCTCCCAACCGCAATCCGATCCGCGAGTTCGACGTGCCTTTCGGCGCCTCGGGCGCCAACATCTCCTATGCGCTGCTGATGCAGGCGCATATGGCCGCATACGGCTCGACCGCGCGGGACTTCGCCCTGATCGCCGCGGCCGCGCGCGCCAATGCGCAGCTCAATCCCGACGCCATCTTCTTCGGCAAGCCGGCCGATGTGGAGGCGGTGCTGGCCTCGCCGATAATCGCTTCGCCGCTGCACCTCCTCGAAATCGTCATGCCGGTCGCCGGCGGCGAAGCGGTCGTCGTCACCTCGGTCGAACGCGCGCGGTCGTTGCGAAAGCCGCCCGTGCATCTGCTCGGCGCCGGCGAGAAAGTCACGCACCGCGCGGTCAGCCAGGCGCCGAGTCTTACCTCCGGTCCGTTGAAGAGCGCCATGGCGCGGGCCTTCCAACAGTCCGGCACGCGGGCCGATGAGATGGACCTTCTGTCGCTCTATGATTGCTATACGATCATGGTCGCCACCACGATCGAGGATGCCGGCCTCTGCGCGCCGGGCCAGTTCGGCGCGTGGCTCAACGACCACGACCTTTCCCACAAGGGCGACAAGCCGCTCAACACGCATGGCGGCCAGCTCGGCTTCGGCCAGCCGGACCTTGCCGGCGGTATGACTCATGTCGTCGAGGCGGTACGCCAGCTGCGCGGCGAGGCGGGCGAACGCCAGATCGGCAAGGCCGGGCTCGCGCTGGTCACCGGCAATGGCGCGACGATGAGCGAAGCGACAGCGCTCGTGCTGGGAGCCGCCTGATGTCCGTCGATCTCAATACGCTGAAAACCCCTGGCCCGACGATCACCGCGCTGACCAAGCCGTTCTGGGATGCCGCCGCCGAAGGCCGGCTGACCATCCAGCACTGCGAGGACTGCGGCAAGGCTATCTTCTATCCGCGCCCGATCTGCCCGCATTGCTGGAGCAAGCGCCTGGTCTGGAAAGACGCATCGGGCAGAGGGCGGCTCAAGTCTTTTTCGGAGGTGCACAAGCCCGGCCATGCCGGCTGGCTGCCTGTGGCACCTTATGTGGTCGGCCTTATCGAATTGGTCGAAGGCCCGACGATGCTGAGTTTCATCCTGGCCGGCACACGGCCGCTACAGATCGGGGACATGCTTCGGCTTGCGCCGACAGCCATCGGCGGTCGCGTCCTGCCGGCCTTCAAACCAGTCGAACCCGGAGCAGAGGAGAAGCCGCAATGAGCACCGAGACGAAAGACGGTTGGGTGGGTGTCGTGAAGGGTCGCCCGCAGGTCGGGGCCTTCGCCGAGCGCACGCGCCGCACAAGGATGAGCGACATCGAGGCCTTCACCGACATCACCGGCGATCGTAACCCGCTGCATTACGACCGAACGCTGGCCGAGAAGTCGGTGTTCGGCAAGCTGATTGTCCAGGGCGGCGTCACCTCCGGCATCCTAAACGCGCTGGTCGCGGAGGATCTGCCTGGCCCCGGAACCGTGTTCCTCGAAGTGACCTGGAAGTTCGTCAAGGCGGTGGGCGTTGACGAGGAGATCACCGGACGCGTGGAGGTCAAGGAAGTGCGGTCCGATAAGCCTATCTGCAAGATCGAGACCAGCGTGCGCAACGGCCAGGGTGAGCTTTGCCTCACCGGCACAGCCACGGTCTTCACCGTACCGCTGCAAGGCGCATGAGCACGGCCGGCGGGCTTGGCACGGCGGCCGACAGCGAGCGCTGGCGCGTGCTGTCGCTGCTTTGCCTCGCAGTCGTCCTGTCGCTGACCACCTGGTTCTCGGCGACCGCGATCCTTCCTGAACTGAGGCAGGAGCTGGCGTTGGGCGCGGGCGCCGAGGCCTGGCTGACCAATGGCGTCCAGGTTGGCTTCGTTCTAGGCGCGCTGGCGGCGAGTCTGGTCAATCTTCCCGACCTCGTACGGCTGAGTCACCTGATGGCGGCGGCGGCGCTCGTCGCCGCTTTGGCCAACGCGACGCTGCTCTTCCATCCCGGGCCTGGCGGCATGATCGCCGCGCGCGTCGCCACCGGTGTTGCGCTCGCAGGCGTCTATCCGCCGGCGCTGAAGCTGGTCGCCACCTGGTTCGCGCGCGACAGGGGACTGGCGCTCGGCGCCGTCATCGGCGCGCTGACTGTCGGCTCGGCGCTGCCGCATCTTTTCCGCGCTGTCTCGACCGCGCTCGACTGGCGTCCGGTGGTTGCCGGGGCAAGCTTGGCCACTGCGGCGGGCGCGCTGCTCTTCCTGCTGTTCGCGAAGGAAGGACCCTATCCCTTCGGCAAGGCTATCTTCGAGCCCTCGCGCATCGGCCAGGTCTTTCGCGAAAAGCCCCTGCTGTTAGTCAATCTCGGCTATCTCGGCCATATGTGGGAGCTGTACGCCATGTGGGCGTGGCTGCTCGCCTACACGCGCGCCGCCTTCGAAGCACAGGCGATCGGAACGGCGGCCGCTGCCTCGCTCTCGACCTTCCTCGTCGTCGCGTCCGGCATTCTGGGGTGTTTGCTCGGAGGCTATCTGTCGGACCGCGTCGGCCGCACCGCCACCACCGCCGGCATGATGATCGTCTCGGGAAGCTGCGCGCTGCTGATGGGCTTTCTGTTCACCGGCCCGCTCTGGCTGTTCATGCTGGTGGCCCTCGTCTGGGGCGTTTCGGTGATCGGCGATTCGGCGCAATTCTCCGCAGCCGTCACCGAGCTCGCCGACCGCCGCTTCGTCGGAACCGCTCTGTCGGTGCAAATGGGCGCGGGCTTCGCGCTGACGGTGCTCGCCATCTGGCTGACGCCGCGCTTCGCCGAATTCATCGGGGGTTGGCGCTGGGCCTTCCTGCTCCTGGTTCCCGGACCGCTTCTGGGGGCGGCCGCCATGCTATGGTTGCGAAACTTGCCGGAGAGCGTGAAAATGGCCGGTGGCCTCCGCTAGGGAGGCGCTGCCGCTTATCTGAGTCGCGGCAAATGAATTGCGGCAGGATCGGATGGAACAAGCTACCAGAACGCGCGGGCGTCCTCGTTACGATCAGGAAGACGCCGAGGCGGCCGAGGCCTTCCGCTCGATCGGCTCGAAAGTGCAGCTCAACCGCGACGAGGCCGCACCGCTCTGGGTGCAGTTGCGCAACCAGGTCGAGGAAGCGATCAACACCGGCCTGCTTGCCGCCAATTCACGCATTCCCTCGGAACAGGCGCTTTGCGATTTCTTCGGCGTCTCGCGCCCTGTGGTGCGCGCCGCGATCGGCTCGCTGTCCAACGAAGGCCGCATCATCAAGATGCCGCGCAAGGGCATGTTCGTCGCGGCACCCCGCGAGCATGTCGACTTCATGACCGCCAATCTCGGTGTCTTCGACGATTTGACCGCCAAGGGCCACAAGGTCTCGACCCGCACGCTGGAGATCTACCGCTGCCCGCCGAGCGACAAGGAGTCGAAGGTCTTCGGCATTCCCGCCAATGGCAGCGTGGTCCGCATCAGCCGCGTCTATATGACCGACGGCACGCCTATCACCATGACGCGCATCAGCCTGCCGGGGCACCGGGTGCCGGGTCTGGAGAACATCCTGTCGGAAAACCAGTCCATCTTCGGCACTATCCGCGCCGTCTTCGGCCTGACGGTGAAGCGCGCCGACCGCTGGCTGCGCGCGGCCCTTCCCACCAAGGAAGAGGCCGATGAGATGGGCGTCGCCGCCAACACGCCGCTGATCGAGATCGAGTCGATCGCCTATGACGCCGATGGCGCCGCGCTTGAATATTACGAGGCCTTCTACAACTCCTCCGTCGCCCGCATCCACATGGCGGTCGAGCAACCGTCGGCGACCGTGAACGGCGTCGATCGCACCTGAATCGCACTCATCCAAAAAGATTTCGTTTTCTGGTTATAACCAGATTGACGGGCCCGGGAAGGTTCTGTAACGTCCCTGTCATGGGGTCGGGAGGAGCCTGACCCCGGAGGCGTTATCAGGACCGGTCGGCTTGCGGCGCTGCGTCGGCGGCGAGGGCAGTGCTTTGCCCGCGCTCAAGCCTGTCCTGATGGAGGACGTGCATGGATTACCGGTCGCAATTCGACCTGACGGGCGAGGTCGCCGTCGTCACCGGCGGTGCCAGCGGGATCGGTCTCGAGGCCGCCAGGGCGCTGGGGACTAGCGGCGCGCGTATCGTGCTTCTCGACATGAATGCGGACGGGCTGAAAGCTGCTGCCGAGGCGCTCAAGGCGGCTGGCGTCGCGAGCGTCGATGGCCGCGTGCTCGACGTCACGGATCCGCAAGCCGTGGAGGCGATGGCCGCTCAGATCGTCGCGGACTTCGGCAAGGTCGATGTCCTGGTCAACAGCGCCGGCATCGCGCGCCTCAACACCGCGCTCGACACGCCGGACGAGGAATGGCGCCTGGTAATGGATGTCAACGTCAACGGCGTCTACTGGGCCTCGCGCGCCTTCGGCCGCTCGATGGTCGCCCGCAAGAAGGGCTCGGTCGTCAATCTGGGCTCGATGTCGGGCCTGATCATCAACCGTCCGCAGACCGCGCCGTCCTACATGGTGAGCAAGGGCGCCGTGCACATGATGACCAAGGCGCTCGCGGTCGAATGGGCGAAATCTGGCGTGCGCGTCAACGCGCTGGCGCCGGGCTATGTCGGCACCGAGATGACGCTGAAGATGCGCGAGCGTCCCGAACTCTTCAACACCTGGATCGACATGACGCCGATGGGACGCTTGGGCACGCCGCAAGAGATCGCCTCGGCGATCCTGTTCCTGGCGTCGCCCGCGTCGAGCTACGTGACGGGCGCGATCCTGTCGATCGATGGCGGCTACACGGCCTGGTAATTGGCCTCGCAAGGATTGGAATACCGCATGACCCTTTCGGACCTCGAGGCGCGCCGGGCCATCATCGATGCCTGCATCGAGATGAACGCGCTGGGGATCAACCAGGGCACGTCAGGCAACATCAGCCGGCGCCATGGCGAGGGCATGCTGATCTCGCCGACCAGCACGCCCTATGACACGCTGCAGCCGGAAGACATCGTCTTCATGGGCTGGGACGGCGAGGTCGACGGACGCCTGCCACCGTCCAGCGAATGGCGCTTCCATCTCGACATCATGAAGGCCAGGCCCGAGGTCAACGCCGTCGTTCACGCGCATCCGACCTACTGCACGACCATCGCCATCATGGGCCGGAAGATACCGGCGATCCATTACATGGTCGCGGTTGCCGGCGGCAGCGACATACGCTGCGCGCCCTACGCCACCTTCGGCACGGCGGAGCTTTCGGCGCATGCGGTGGAGGCGCTGCGCGACCGCAAGGCCTGCCTGCTTGCCCAGCACGGCATGATCGCCGTCGGATCGAGCCTCGCCCAGGCGATGTGGCTGGCGGTCGAGGTCGAGACGCTGGCGCGCCAGTATCACGGCGCCCTGCAGATCGGCGAGCCGCCGATCCTGTCCGACGAGGAGATCGAAAACGTCATCAAGCGCATGGCGAGCTACGGCCTGCGCGACAATGACGCCGCTGCTTGAGGGGCAGCAATTTCACAGTTTCGCATATCCTCCGGGAAGGCCCGGAGCGATCAACAAGGGAGGAATGAAAATGACCAGATCCATGAAAGGCCTCGTCAAGGCGCTCGCTTTTGGATTAGCGGCGGCTTGCAGCGTTGCCGCCGTCTCCGGCGCGAGTGCCGAGGAGCTGTCGCTCAAGGGCAAGCGCATCGGTGTCTCCGCCATCGGCACGGACCACTATTGGGACCTGATGGCGTTCCGCGGCATCCAGGACCGCGTCAAGGAACTCGGCGGTGAAGTCATCGCGCTCGATGCCGGCCGCAAGGACCAGCAGCAGATCGCGCAGCTGCAGACGCTGATCGCCCAGAAGCCCGACGCCATCGTCGAGCAGCTCGGCAACCTCGAAGTGCTGAACCCCTGGCTGCAGAAGATCCGCGACGCCGGCATTCCGCTGTTCACGGTCGACACCGCGACGCCGCACGCCATCAACAACACCACGTCGAACAACTACAATATCGGCGCCGAGATCGCGCTGCAGATGGTCGCCGACATGGGCGGCAAGGGCAATGTGCTGGTCTTCAACGGCTTCTACAGCGTGCCAGTCTGCAAGATCCGCTACGACCAGCTGAAATACGTGCTGACCTCGTTCCCGGATGTGAAGATCATCGAGCCGGAACTGCGCGACGTCATCCCGAACACGGTGCAGAGCGCCTATTCCAATGTCACCGACATGCTGACCAAGTCGCCCGAGAAGGGGTCGATCGGCGCGGTTTGGGCGTGCTGGGACGTGCCGCAGATCGGCGCCACGCAGGCGGTCGAAGCCGCCGGCCGCAACGAGGTCAAGACCTACGGAATCGACGGCAGCCCGGAAGTCATCAAGATGGTGATGGACCCGAAGTCGTCGGCCGGCGCGGTCGCGGCTCAGCAGCCCTATGAGATCGGCAAGACCTCGGTCGACAACGCCGCCAAATATCTGGCCGGCCAAAAGGTGCCGCCGTTCACTTTCGTGCCTTCGGTGCTGATCAACAAGGAAAACGCCGCCGAAAAAGGAAAGCCGTTCCTCGACGCCGCCGAGAAGGCTGGCGTTCAATAGGACGGAACGGAACGACGGGCAGCCGCGCCTATGCGGCCGCCCGTCACAGCCAACCAGGATTGACGGCCATGCAGACAGCAACAAGAGAAATTGCTGTATCGATGACGGGCATATCGAAACGGTTCGGTCCGGTGCGCGCGCTGGAAAACGCGAACCTCGAGATCGCGCGCGGCTCGATCCTCGGCCTTGTCGGCCAGAACGGCGCCGGCAAGTCGACCATTATCAAGGTGCTGGCCGGCATCATCAAGCCGGACAGCGGCACGATCGTCATCAATGGCGAGGTCATTACCTCGCTGACACCAGCGTCGGTCGAAAAGCTCGGCGTGCACTTCATCCATCAGGACAGGCTTCTGGTGCCGACCGCGACCGTCGGCGAAGCCGTCTTCCTCGGCCACGAAATCGGCCTCGGTCCATTCGTCAGCCGCCGTGCCATGGAGCGCCGCGCCGCTGATCTGTTGAAGCGCTTCTTCGGCATGGAACTGCCGGCCGGAACCCTCGTCAAGGACCTCACCACGGCGCAGCAGAAGGTGGTGCAGATCACCCGGGCGCTGGCGCAGAAGGCGTCGGTGCTGGTGCTGGACGAGCCGACGGCGGCGCTCGTAAAGCGCGAGGTCGACAGCCTGTTCGACGTGCTGCGCCGGCTGCGCGACGACGGCATCGCCGTGGTCTTCATTTCCCACTACATGCAGGAGATCGAAAAACTCTGCGACCGCGTCACCGTGATGCGCAACGGCACCGATGTCGGCACAGTCGATCCGCGCCAGACGCCGATCGACGAGATCATCGCGATGATGATTGCCCGTGATGTCGGCGAGATGTTCCCGAAGCGCTCGGTCACTTTAGGCGCGCCGGTGCTGGAGGTTTCCAACCTCCGCCTAGGCGGCAGTTTCGAGAACATCGGCTTCAATGTGCGCGCCGGCGAGATCGTCGGCCTCACCGGGCTGCTCGGCTCCGGCGCCAAGGAGATCGTCCAGTGCCTGTTCGGCCTCAAGACTGCCGATGGCGGCCAAGTCAAGGTCGAGGGCAGGGAGCTGTCGCTGTCCACGCCGGTCAAGGCCGTGCGCGATGGCATCGCCATGCTGCCGGAAGATCGCCGTGCGCATGGCGTGGCGCTTGGTCTGTCCGTGCGCGAGAACATCTCCTTGGCCAGCCTGCGCCGCTATTCGCGCAGCGGCATGGTCAGCCGTGGCGCTGAGAACCAGGCGGTGGACGGCCTGATCAAGGAACTGTCGATCAAGACACCGCATCGCGACGCGCTGGTGCGCGAGCTCTCCGGCGGCAACCAGCAGAAGGTGGCGATCGCCAAATGGCTGAGCTGCCAGTCGCGCGTCTATGTGCTGGATGAGCCGACGGTCGCCGTCGATGTCGGCGCCAAGGTCGAGATCTACAACCTGCTGAACCGGCTGGCGGGCGAGGGCGCGGCGATCCTGCTTTTGTCCTCCGACCTGCTCGAGCTGGTCGGCGTCTGCGACCGTGTCCTGGTCGTCTATCGCGGCCGGCTTGCCAGCAGCTTCTCCGGTCCCGCGATGAACAGCGACGCGCTGCTGGCGGCTTCGTCCGGCGCGCGCTCGAACACCGATGGGGTGGCCGCATGAGCGCGACTGTTCTCCACACCGAAGTCGGCGTTTCCGACGAGAAGCAGACCGCCGCAAAGAGCGTCGGCCGGCGCTTTGGCGCGCTCGTCGTGCGGCTCGGCGCGATCGCCGCCTTCGCCGCGATCATGGCCTATTTCGTCATCTTCGCGCCGGGCTTCACCTCGACCTTCAACCTGATCAACGTCGTCGAGCAGTCGGCGATTCTAGGTGTGCTCGCCTATGGCATGACGGCCGTCATCATCGGCGGCAGTTCCGATGTCACTGAAGGCGGCATAGATCTGTCGATCGCCGCCAATATGGGGCTCTGCGCCGCCGTCTACGCGACGCTCTTGTCGATGGGCTATGGCGATTTCCTTTCCGTGCTCGCGGCCATCGCCGTCGGCATGGCGGTCGGCGCGTTGAACGCCCTTGCCGTGGTCGGCCTCGGCATCCTGCCGTTGCTCGCAACGCTTGCCGTGCTCAACGTCGCAGCCGGCATGGAACTCACGCTCACCCAGAACACGGTGGTCGGCGCATCCTCCCCGCTGCTCGGCGTGCTGGTTTCGGGCAGCTTCCTCGGCGTCTCCGCGCTTGCCTGGGCGCTGATCGTCTTCTCCGCGATCATGATCGTGCTCGTTCACGGTACTTCTTTCGGTCTCAGGCTCTACGCTGTCGGCGGCCATCCCGAGGCGGCGCGCGCGGCCGGCATCAGCGTGCCCTTCTATGTCTCCTTCACCTATGTTCTAAGCGGCCTCTGCGCGGCGGTGGCGGCGATCCTCACCGTCTCGCGCCTGTCGGCCAGCACGCCCGGTTCCGGTGAGCTGCTTCTGTCGGTGCTGGCGGCGGCCTTGCTTGGCACCGTCTTTTCGCGCCGCTTCGTGCCGACCATGGGCGGCACGCTGCTCAGCGTGCTGTTCATCGGCCTGCTCGCGAACGGTTTCCAGCTGCTCAACGTCTCCAGCTACTGGGTCAACGGCGTGCAGGGCGCGCTGATCCTGCTGGTGGTGGCCATCACATCCTTTGCCCGCGGTTCGGAGGGTTCGCGATGAGCGTCTCAGCCAACGACAATTCAGCCAAGGTGAGTGTGCGCGGCTTCCTCGCCAAATACAGCGTGCTCATCGCCTTCGCGGTTATCGTCATATTATTCGCCGTGGCGAGCCCGACCTTCCTGACGCCGGCCAACCTCTTCAACGTGCTGGTCAACAACGTCGTCATGCTGGCGATCGTCGCGCTGGGTCTCACCATCGTCATCTCGTCGGGTGGCATCGATCTGTCGGTCGGCGTCTCGGTCGACATGGCAAGCATGATCTTCGTCATGCTTCTGGCCGCCGGTTACAGCGGCGTAGTCGGCGTAGCGGGCGGGCTCGGCGCCGCGCTGATCGTCGGCGTGCTGAATGCGATCCTCATCACCAGGCTCAACATCAGCCCGTTCCTGGCGACGCTCGGCGTGCTCTTCATCGGCCAGAGCACGCAGCAGCTCGCCACCAGCGGCGGCCAGCCGATCTATCTCACAAGTGGTTATGCAGCAGACCAGTTCAACGCCATCGCCCGCACCGCTTTGTTCGGGATACCGACCCCGGTCCTCGTTCTGATCGTCCTCGTCATCGCGGTCCATGTCCTGCTGCATCGCTCAGTCTTCGGCCGTTACGTGCAGGCGATGGGCGCGCAGCCGGGCGTGGCCTGGTATTCCGGCATCCGCGTGCCGCGCGAATTGTCGATGGTGCATGTGCTGTGCGCGCTGCTCGCCGGTGTCACCGGCATCCTTCTGTCGTCGACGGTGAAGTCGTACGTGCCGCTCTCCGGCAACGCGTTCCTGCTCGATGCGATCGGCGCCACCTTCATCGGTACGACGCTGAGCCGCGAGCGCAAGCCCTCGGTCATCGGCACGCTGCTCGGCGTGCTGCTGCTCGCCATCGTCAAGAACGGGCTGCTGCTCGTCGGCTGGAATTTCTACTGGCAGCAGGTCGGCATCGGCGTGCTCGTCTTCCTGGTGCTGGCCGCGAGCTTCGGCCTGCGCCGCGCCGCCCATTGAATTCGAAAGGTTAGGTCAGCCATGCCGCAATTCGACGTCAGCTCGATCGGCTTCTACGTCCTCGACATCCTCGGACGGCCGGTCTCGCATATCCCCGAAGGGGGCCGCGCCGACTATATCGAGGAGATCCGTATGACGGTCGCCGGCACGGCGGGCGCGACGGGCATGGACTGCGCCATTCTCGGCCTGAAGACGCGCGCAGTCACCACGCTCGGCACCGACGATATGGGCGACTGGTTCCTCGCCAAGCTCAAGAAATACGGTCTAGAGACGAGCCTTGTCCGCCGCGACGGCAGCGTCCAGACGTCTTCCACCATCCTGCCCGTGCGGCCGAACGGCGAGCGGCCGGCTCTGCATGTGCCCGGCACCGCGACCCTGTTCGAGGTCGCCGATGCCGATCTCGACGCGGCGCTCGACGCGAGCGTCGTCCATGTCGGCGGCACCGGCCTCCTGAAGCGCTTCGACGGCGAGCCGACCGTCAAGCTTTTGAAGCGCGCCAAGAAGCTTGGCCGCGTCACTACCTTCGATCTGATCCAAGCGACGCCGGAGACCTGGAAGCTGGTCGAGCCGTGCCTTCCTTACATCGACTATTTCGTGCCCAGCATCGACGAAGCCGGCGAGATGGCGCATGACCGCGATCCGGCCCGCGTCGCCGCCTTCTTCAAGGCGAGGGGCGTCAAGAACTGCATCCTCACGCTCGGCGCCCACGGTGTGCATGTCTCGCCCGAGCATGGCGAGGATTTCCATCTGCCCGCCTTCGAGGTCGACGTGTTCGACACCACGGGCTGCGGCGATTCCTTCACCGCCGGCATCATCGTCGGCATCGTCAAGGGCTGGGACCTGAGGCAGTCCGCACGCTTTGCCAGCGCCGTCGCCGCCAAGGTGGCGATGGGGCTCGGCTCCGACGGCAAACTCGTTTCGTTCGACGACACGATCGCGGCGATGAACTCGCTCCCGGTCAAGACATCAAAGGTGGAAGCAGCATGACCATTCTCCCCGAAGCCAAGGGCAAGACGGCTCTCGTCACCGGCGCCAGCCGCGGCATCGGCAGGGCGCTCGCCAAGGGGCTCGCCGAAGCGGGCTTCGATGTCGCCATCACCGATCTGCCGTCGCAGGCGGCAGAGCTCGACCTGACCAAGGGCGAGATCGAGGCGGCCGGCCGCAAAGCGTATGTCTACACGATGGACGTCAGCAAGAAGAAGGACATCGAGGCGGCCGCGCAGGCCCTGCTCAAGGCTGCGGGCAGCATCGACGTTCTGGTCAACAATGCCGGTATCCTGAAGCCAAGTCTACTGCAGGATCTCGACGAGGCCAATTGGAATGCGCATTTCGACGTCAATGCCAAGGGCGTGCTGATGATGTGCCAGGCGGTGCTGCCGCATATGCGCGCCAGGAAGTCGGGCAGGGTGATCAACATCGCCTCGATCGCCGGCCGGCAGGGCGTGCCGACGCAGGGCCACTACGCCGCGACCAAGGCGGTGGTGATCACGCTCACCCGCGTGCTGGCGCAGGAGGTCGGCATGGACGGCGTCACCGTCAACGCCATCTGCCCCGGCATCATTCTGACCGAGATGGGCAAGAACAATCTGGGCAGCGAAGCGGCGATCCGCCATTGGGAGGAGGTCGCGGCGCTGAAGCGCCTCGGCGCGCCGGAAGACATCGTCGGACCGGTGCTGTTCTTCGCCTCGGATCTCTCGGCCTTCGTCACCGGCCAGGCGCTCAACGTCGACGGCGGCATCTACTACCACTGACCACTCGCTCGGTGGCCGCGCGATCGCCAAGCCCACTTCTTGGCGCAGAGCCGCCGTTTGGCCTGCTGCCGGTTTCGTGGACACCGAGATAAGGTGTTTGACGGAACTGGAGAGTGGGAATGCAAAGAAGAAAGTTCAGCCGCGAGTTCAAACTTGAGGCGGTGAGATTGATCAAGGATCGGGGCGTTGCGGTGGCCCAGGCTGCCCGCGACCTCGATGTCCACGAGAACGTGCTGCGCAAATGGGTGCGCGATCTGTCGACGGATCCGCAGCATGCGTTTCCCCGCCACGGGCAGATGAAGCCGGAGCAACTCGAGATTGACCGGCTGCGACTGGGCACGCATCCGCCGCCCCTGGACGTCAAAAGGCGGCTTCGAGCATTGGCTTCTCGTCCGCCGCAAGCGATCGACATCCGGAGAAAAAGCCTACTACCTGGTCTTCGCCCCGCCCGGTTCCTCCTTGGCCGAATTGGCGGCAGTGGCCGGCCTGCGCTGGGCGGTCGAGGAGTGCTTTGAGCGCGCCAAGGATGATCTCGGACTTGATCATTGCGAGGCTCGGTCCTGGCACGGATGGCATCGCCACATGAGCCTATGCATGACCGCCCTGGCGTTCCTGTCCAAACTATCGGCCGATCTTCGCCGCAGCGCATGGAGCAAACCGAACGAAACGAGTCCAAAGGGTCAATCGCCGCCTGATTCGGATGACTGCGCTCGTTCCGAGCGTCCCCGAGATCCGCTATCTCCTCGCCCGGATCCTCATCTTCCCACCGACACAAAAGCCCTTCATCATCGCCTGGCCGCTGTGGCGACGACGACATCAGGCCGCGGCAGCCATCTGTCACTACAAACGGCGCGGATATCCGCAACTGTAGTGTTAATGCCCAAGATCGAGGATCTGGCCGGCTGCATTGCTACCTCAATTGTTCGGGTGGACGGGTCATGTCGCTGTCGTACGCCCTCCACGGCCGAGTACCGCCTCGCTATACTGAAAAGACCACCCGCGTCGCGGTGTCCTGAAGACATCCGTTGCGCCAGAAACTTGATACATCGCCATCGGTCGAAACTCGCCTTTTTTGGGTAATCGGCAAGGCAATACCCATAGCCACCAGGGGCGAACTCATTTGAGCCCTCCAGCTCTGTTCCAGGGCGGCGATCTTTAACAGGGAGACAACGCAGCCGACCAGCTTCTTCCCGACACGCACCGAGGTCTACGCTCATGGCGAAAAAACCGGCGCCCTTACCCAGGTCGAAATTCGGGGCCGGAATGGACATGTCCCGCAGTTGCACCTCGTAGTACCGTCAAGGCATCGGCGCCGCGCCGCGCCGCTCGAGCGCGGTCTTGCGGATGATTTCCGCGATCTCCGGGCTGCTGCCGCACAGCATCTGGAAATCCGACGAGTGCAGCGATAGCAGTGAGACCGCCGTTGCGGCGCTGACGGTCGCCATACGCGGTTCGCCGCTGATCAGCGCCATCTCGCCGAAGAAGGCGCCAGGGCCAAGCTCCACCGGATTCGGTGTTGCGACGCTGACGCGCCCCTCCACGACGAAGAACATCTGGTCACCGCTCTCGCCATTGCGGCAGATCACGGCGCCCGCCGGCACGGTGCGAGGTCTTAACGCGCGCACGATCTCGACCAGCACGGCCGGTCCGAGCTTCTGAAACAACGGCACGGCGGCGACCAATTGCCAATTACGGACAAAGTCCCCGCGACGGACTTCTTGATAGAAGCCGGTGGCAAGAATGCCTGCCCAGAGGGCGAAGATGCCGATGCCACTCATCATGACAGCCCCAGCAAGGACACGGCCAGCGAAGCTTTGCGGAATAGCGTCGCCATAGCCGGTGGTGGACAGCGTGACCACCGCCCACCACATTGCCTGGGGGATGCTGCCGAACTTTTCCGGTTGGATATCGCGCTCGATGACATAGCCCGCGAGAGCGACACCGAACAGAACGACGCCGAAGAGCGTGGTAACGCCGATCAGGTTGCGCGCTTCGTTGGCCAGCACCCTGCCCAGCACCGGGAAGAAAGTCGAGTCGCGCAGCGGTTTCAGGAGCCAGACAGCACAGTAGAGGCTCCGGTCGGGCGTGCCAACGAGCAGAAATGCGGCGAGTGGAACCAAGACCGCGAGCACATCGATGGCGATTGCCGGCGTCCTGTCCCTAGCGTCTACCGCCTGGCGCTTGAGCAGCGTCGCGGCCATTTGCAGGAGATAGGCGCCCCAAATGACAGCGAGCACCACAGCCAGAGCCAGCCTGCTTCGTCCGGACATGTCCGGTATCGTGAGCCCAGCCACGGCCAGAAGCCCAGGCGCAGCCAGCACCGCGTTGAGCGGCGCGTAAATTCTTACAAAAGGCAGTACCGACATTTCTATGCCCGCGAGTGGCTGCTGCCCTCCAAAATAGGATGCCTTCGAGGCAAGCGTAAAGGTGCCTAGAGCCGCCACATTCGCACGCGACCTGTGCCACGCAATTCCGTTTCCCCGAGCGGCTCGCAAGCAAATTCCGGCCCAAGCAATTGATGAGTCGCATCCGAAATACGGATTTCATCGGGCTCTGCGGCTTTTTGAATGCGCGCGGCGAGATTGACGGTGTCGCCCCACAGGTCATAGACGAACCGCCTTTTGCCGATGACGCCCGCGACGATTGGCCCTGAGTGAATTCCAATTCTAAGGCTTAGCGGTTCTCCTGCGAAGCGCTCGCACCTGGCCGCCTCCCGCAGCTCGAGCGCATAATGTGCAAGGGCGTGCGCGTGATCTGGTCGCGCGACGGGCAGGCCAGCGACCGCCATGACGCAATCGCCGATGGTCTTGATCTTTTCGCAGCCATGCTGTTCCGAGAGCAGATCCGCAGCCCTGAAGAAGTAATTCAAGATAGCGAGCGTCGTCGTGGCTCCGACGCTCCGCGCTCTTTCCGTAAAACCGACGATGTCGGCAAAGAGCACACTGACCTCCGCGTGGTTGTCTGCAATTTGCTCGTCCGCCTTCAGCCGCTCCGCGATCGAGGCCGGAAGAATGTTAAGGAGCAGGGATTCGGCGCGCCGGTACTCGCGCGACAAACCCTCCTGGCTCTCCCTCAATGCCTCATTCGTCGATTGCAGCTTCGCATTGAGTTGACGCTCCCTCTCCTGCAGAAGCGTCATTTCGTATGCCTTCTGCTGAAGCCGCTGCTGGTGGTCGCGTTCGGGCGTGGCGTCGAGAAAGACCAGCCACACCGAGTCGCCATCGCCAAAGAAGTGAAGGTCCGCGACATGCCCGCCGGGCAGTTCCATCATGGGCATATGGAATGGAAGCTCGGGGCAAGGCAGCAGCCCTTCCATGAATTCAAGCTGCTGGGCAACGGACTCGCCGAGGCGAAGCGACGAGAGCCCGTAAAAGTCGAGATTGCCGCCCTTGGCTTCTATGCATTGCCGGGTATCGATCATCAGATAAGCTGCGAAGCGCTCATTCGAGAAGAAGTCGTATATCCAGCTTCTGACTTCTTTCGGCAAACTGGACATGGTCTAGTTGGCGACCATCGAAGCAAGCTGACGAAACGCATCGTCGACATGTTCGCCCGAAAGCGCGCTCGTCAGATAGATCTGCCATCCACGTTGCTTGAGTTCGTCGATCTCGCCCTCCGGTACCGCCCACCGATCAGTCAGGTCGGACTTGTTGAACAGCAATATGAACGGCATGGCGCCGAATTCGGCCTCGCACCGTTCGCGCAGCGTGAGCGCCACCGCAAGAGTGGCTGGCCGGGTTCCATCGGCGACCAGCACGAGCCCGGTCGCGCCTCGCACATAGCTGACGCGGAACGAGCCGATATCGTCTTCGCCGGCCAGATCCCACAAGATCAGGTCCACTGTCTTGTCCGGAAACGCGACGCTCTTCTTGTCGATCTTGACGCCGACCGTGGTCAGGTAGTTTTCCGAGAAGATGCTTTGGACGAACCTGCGCACCAAGCTGGTCTTGCCGACGGCGAACCCGCCCAACATGCAGATCTTTTTTTGCAGCATCCTGGGCTCCGCGCTACTCTAGGTTCACCGTAATCGAAACCCGGCGATTGGTGGAGTTCCCAGTTCGGCTATTTTCATTTTCGGGCACCGCCGGCTCGAAGGTGCCGGCGCCCCGAACCTGCAGGAGTTCCGGAGCGACGCCGCGCTTGTTGAGAAGCGCGCGAACTGTCTCGGCGCGGGCGGCGCTGATCGACGCGTTGGCCGTCTCGCGACCCGTTATGTCCGAATGGCCTGTCAACATGAACCGCGCCGTCACGCCTGCCTTGTGGGCATTTTCTGCGAATTCCTTCAGCTGATTAGCCAGTCTGTCGAGCACCGGCGTCTGCTCCGGTCCCGGGACAACTCTACCGGAAGAGAAGAAAATATCGGTCGTCTGGATGGCCTCTCTCAACTGATTAAGCTCTGCAAGGTTTAGCTCGCTCAGCTGCGAGACATCCAGAACCACTCCGTCCGCCGAAAGTTGGTCGGCGGCGGCCCGCGCTCGGCTGATCCAGCCGGCAGGTGCCTCGCCCACAACGACGATGCGACCCTGGACGATCGAAAGCCGAACCGATTTCGGCGGGGACAGCGACGCCGTCAGCCGCTTCACCACGAACTTCGGATCAAGACTCTGATAGAATTGCCACTGTGAATGAACGCGAGCGGGATCGACCTGTGTTCCGGACAGCAGAGCTTTTGGGTCGACGGCAAGAGGATCTCTCAGACCGGAAATGTAGAAATCTCCGCCCCTCGCCGATTGCTGAGCGACGATGATTCCCGGTTCAGCCTCAAGTCGCGACACATAATACTGCCAATGCTCCGCCGCGCGTGCATCGGGGCTCACATCACGAACCTTGGAGATGTCGAACTCCGGCCCGCCTTCTGAAAGCTGTCTTGCCGCTGCGCGCGCCCGATCTATCCAGGTGTCGGGAGCCTCACCCTCGGCAACGATGCGACCTTTGACGATTGAAAGTCGCACTTTATCCATCGGATACAGCGACGCCGTTAGCCGCTTCAAGACGAACTGCGGCTCAAGGCTCTGATAGAATTGCCAGCTGGCATGAACGCGCGCGGGATCGACCTGCGTCCCGGACAGCAGCGACTGCGGGTCGACGGCAAGCGGGTCTCTCAGGCCGGCAATATAGAATTGGCCATCGCGCACATTCTGTTGGGCGACGATGATGCCGGGCTGCGCCTCCAGGCGCGACACATAGGCCTGCCAGCGCTCCTCGGGGCTCACATCACGGACCCCGGAAATGTCGAAGACCGGGCCGCCGGCTGAAAGCTGCTGGGCGGCCGCGCGCGCCCGGTTGATCCACGCGGTGGTGGCTACACCCGCGGCAACGATGCGATCATTGACGACTGAAAGTCGCACCGAATCCGGCGGAGCAAGCGAGGCCGTCAGCCGTTTAAGCACGAACTGCGGCTCAAGGCTCTGGTAGAATTGCCAGCTTGCATGAACACGCGCGGGATCGACCTGCGTTCCCGCCAACAGCGACCTTGGGTCGGCGGCAAGCGGGTCTCTCAGACCTGTAATGTAGAATTGGCCGTCGCGCACGTTGTGATCGGCGACGATGATGCCAGGCTGGGTCTCCAGTTGCGACACGTAGGCCTGCCAGCGCTCCTCGGTGCTCACATCGCTGACCCCGGAAATGTCGAAGACCGGGCCGCCTGCCGAAAGCTGCTGGGCAGCGGCCCGCGCCCGGTCGATCCACGTGGTGGTCGCCTCGCCCTCGGCGACGATGCGACCATCGACGACCGAGAGTCGTACCGAATCCGGCGGCGCCAGCGACGCCGACAGCCGCTTCAGCACGAATTCCGGCTCGAGGCTCTGATAGAAGTGCCAGTTTGAATGAACGCGGGCGGGATCGACCTTCGTTCCCGGCAGCAGCGACTGTGGGTCCGCGGCGAGCGGGTCTCTCAGGCCGGCGACATAGAACTCGCCGCCACGGATTTTTTGGTCCGAAACGACGATACCCGGTTGGGCTGCCAGCCGCGACAGGTAGGTCTGCCAGCGGTGTGCGGATTGCCAGGACAGAAAGAACCAGCCGCCCCCCACGATCAATGCCAGCAGGACCGCCGTCACCACCAGCCACGGAAATCCCTCTTTCGTATCCATGTGCTGCAGCTCGACGCAGGTCTGCAACTGCGTCTCCACGCCGGGCAACTGGGAACTATCGCCGTCGAACCGCTCCAGGGCTCGCGAGGATTCTTGATGGATGCGAAGCAGTACGTCGCGGATGGCTTCATGCAGTTCCTCCGGAGG
This sequence comes from Mesorhizobium sp. Ca11, assembly GCF_020165275.1. Taxonomy (NCBI): domain Bacteria; kingdom Pseudomonadati; phylum Pseudomonadota; class Alphaproteobacteria; order Hyphomicrobiales; family Phyllobacteriaceae; genus Mesorhizobium; species Mesorhizobium sp. Ca11. The sequence continues at coordinate 184,821 of NZ_JAIUHU010000007.1, forward strand.
ATTTCCCCGGATCACCGCAACCAGGGTCGCAAACTGTCCGACTTCCGACCAGAGGCGAAGTTCCCCAAACCGGATGGTGTCGAGGCCGCTGTTTTCCTTCTCTTTGAAAGAGTCCTTCACAAAATCCTGGATGGCGCTCAGCATCGAGGAAATCAGTTGAGGGTCTTCGCTGGTTGCGTCTTGGGATGTTACATGCGCAATCAGGAGCCCAGAAGCGCGACTGATGAGAAAGACATGTTCCACGCGATAGATAAGAGAATGCTTGAGAACAACTGCCGAGAAGCTTGTCCCCGTTCGCCAGGCTTCAAACCTCCACTTCAACCCATGCCAAGTGAATATATGCCTCAGAGACTCATTCAACGACTGGAAGGTCTGGTCGATCTTTTCGCCGATCGACTTGCGAATGGCCGGCAGAAAAACCGGATACAATATATCGGTCAGCGTGTTCGGGTTCTTTTGGATGGACCGCTGCGCGGCTCTCTCGACGGCCGGGGCAAGGGCCTCGCCGAGTTGCGCATGGGACGCGCGCGCCGTTGCTTCGGGCAGAACGTTTCCCACCGCGGCGGCAAGCTGCTCGGGTTCGTCGAGCAGGTGCGTAACGCGTGACAGCTCCGAGATCTCGCCGCCGACGAGCAGTTGGCGGAGCCTTTCAAGCCGATGATCGGCGGCCGGAACGCCTTCGTAAAGGGCACGGTTGTCCGGATCGACGTTCCGGGCAATTTCCACCAAAAGGCGGGCCAAAGCCTCGCGATCAATACCGGTATCGTTCGAAGCTTGTCTTTGAGATAGGCTGATTGGTTCGACGCTCGACGTCAAGTTCCGATCAACTCACTTTCCAGCCACGCTCCGAATTGCCCTTGCTGCCGACGGGATCCTGGTTGAGACATTTCGCGACCTCGACGAACAGGCCGGCCAGAAGATTCCGGTCAGTCTTGACGTTGCTTAGATCGGAAAAGATCTTCTCCATCAGCATTTGAGCGCTTTCGTTCTTCTGCTTGATTTCCTCGCGCAGCAAATGGTCGCTTCTGCTCATCCGATCCGCGAATTCGCGCTCGAGCTCGCTCAATTGGTCCGACAAGGCGCGCACCTGCTTTTCGAGCGCCTGGTTTTGATCGCGAAGATTGCGGTCGATCTCCTTGTCGGCCTCGGCGCGCGCATCCTTTTCGTTGCGCAACTGCGTCGCCAGCGAGTCGACCTGCTTCTTGGCATTCGACTCGTAGGTTTCAAGATTGCGCTTGGTTTCGGACTCGACATCCTTGAAGCGTTGCAGGAACCGCTCTTCAAGCTTGGAGAAACGGCGGTCGTAGTCCTGCATCTGATTGCCGAACAAAAGATCGCGTATCTTGTCGACACCTGGAGCATCACCGCCGGCCCCGCCCTCGCGAGCCTGGGAGGCCATGAAGTTCAGCCCGTTTCCCTCTGCATTACCTATCAGATTTGCGTCCGCTTTACTTGCCGAAGAAGCGGCACTCGAAGATTCCTTCGCCATTTCTGTGCCCCAATTACCCACTGCAACATTAGAAGATGGTAAATTATGTCAGACAAATACCAAGCCCGCAAGACGGAATCCGTTGGTTTGACCCAGCCGAACGCCACGTCACCGACGTGGCAATGGAAGTTGGAGCGATTCCATCTTAAAAGCGGCCGCGACTTATCAGCGATCAAGCCGGCAGGCGCGGGGTCGTCAAAGCAGTGTGACGGTCCGCAATCTCTGCGCTCACGGGCGTTCAACCGCAAGGCGATCAACCGCGTAACGACGGCGGCAGCGCTCAGGGCCGGCAGCCAAAGATGGAAAATCGGGGATGATCAATACCAGCGAATGGTGCAGGTTCTTCATGATCCGTGGCAAGCGGGCAACTGAGCGGGTGCGGCTCCCGCTTCAGCATATGGGCCCCTTGAGGAATACAAATTGAAAATTTTGCCCTCATGTTTCACAACAGGTCGGTGGGCTCGCGAGGGTGGTTTCGAATCCAGCGGGTCGTCCCCGGTTCTCAACGCGAGAATTCTGAAAGACGTTCAATATGACGCAGCACGTACAAGACGCTCGAATTCTCATGTATAGCCACGACACGTTCGGGCTCGGCCACTTGCAGCGCTGCCGGACGATCGCGCATTCGCTGGTCGAGGATTTCCGCGGACTTCAGGTGCTGATCATTTCAGGCGCGCCTATCGCCGGCGCCTTCGACTATCGCGCCCGTGTCGACTTCGTGAAGATCCCCAGCGTCATCAAGTTGCGCAACGGCGAATACACCTCGCTGGAAAAGGATATCGATCTGCATGAGACGCTCAGGATGCGGCAGTCGATCATCCGCCACACAGCCGAGACCTTCCGGCCGGAAATCTTCATCGTCGACAAGGAACCGCTCGGCCTGCGCGGTGAGATCGAGGACACGCTGTCCTACCTCAAGACGCGAGGTACCACGCTCGTGCTTGGCCTGCGCGAGGTGATGGATGCGCCGCATCTGCTCGAAGCAGAGTGGGCACGCAGGGATGTGATGCGCAAGATAGGCCTGTTCTACGACAAGGTCTGGGCCTATGGCCCGCCGGATTTCTACGATCCGTTGACCGGCTTGGATGTGCCGCCGGCTGTCAGGGCAAAGATGCGGTTCGTCGGCTTCCTGCAACGGAGCCTGCAGCGGAACGAGTTGCCCGGCCACCGGCCCGAGGGCGAGTATATCCTCGTTACCACGGGGGGCGGCGGTGACGGCGCGGAACTGATCCACGACGTCATCGATGCCTATCAGCAGGACCCGCAATTGCAGCATAGGGCGCTGATCGTGCTTGGGCCTTACATGCCGGCGCGCAAGCGCAACAAGCTGCTCAAGAAGGGGTCCAAGATCCCCTGCGTCAAGATGATCGAGTTCGACAACCGCATGGAAGACCTGATTGCCGGCGCCAAGGCGGTAGTGGCAATGGGTGGTTACAACACCTATTGCGAGATACTGTCTTTCGACAAGCCGGCGCTGATCGTGCCGCGCGTCGAGCCCCGCCAGGAACAACTGATCCGAGCTCGGCGCGCAGCCGAACTCGGCCTCATCGAGATGCTTTTGCCGGACGAAGCCAAGGATTCCCAGCGGTTTGCCGATGCACTGGTGGCGCTACCGGACCGGCCCCGCCCATCCCAGAGCAATCCGCATCTGAGGCTGGAAGGGCTGCCTCATATTTCCGAAATCGTTGCAGAACTGCTCGATCGGCGGGCCAGCCCTCACCTTTCGGTCATTGAGGGAATGAGCTGAGTTGCAACGTCGCAAGATCGTCGTGGTTCTGAAGGGCTATCCGCGGCTGTCGGAAACCTTCATCGCGCAGGAACTGCTCGGTCTGGAGCGCGCGGGATTCGACCTGATACTCGTCGCGCTCAGGCGGCCGACCGACGCAAAACGCCACCCCGTGCATGATGAGATCAAAGCGCCCGTCCATTATCTGCCGGAATATCTGCATCACGAGCCGCTGCGCGTGGTTCGCTCGCTGTTTGCCTATCTGCTGCGGCCGGGGTTCTGGCGCGCGCTCGGATCGCTGGCTGCCGATATCCCCCGCGACTTTACGCGCAATCGCGTGCGCCGCTTCGGGCAAGCGCTCGTGCTGGCGGCCGAATGGCCGCAAGACGCGGGATGGCTGCATGCACATTTCGCGCACACGCCGGCCTCGGTGACGCGCTATGCCAGCCTGCTTCGTAGTCTGCCCTGGAGCTGCTCAGCCCATGCCAAGGACATCTGGACTTCGGCGGACTGGGATCTGGCCGGCAAGCTTTCCTCGGCGCGCTGGACGGTCACTTGCACGAAAACCGGCTTCGACCGTCTGAACGAACTCGCCAATGGCAACTCGTCCGTGCATCTGAGCTACCATGGGCTCGACCTTGATCGCTTCGGCAGTTTCGGCGAGGCGCGAAAACAGCGGGACGGCTCGGCGCCGGACGAACCGGTCATCATTCTGAGCGTCGGGCGCGCCGTTGCAAAGAAAGGTTACGATACCTTGCTGGAGGCCCTTGCCCTCTTGCCTGGCGATTTGGCGTGGCGTTTCGAGCATATCGGCGGCGGCGAGGAACTGGAACGGCTCAAGGCGCTGGCGCAAAAGCTCGGACTGGATGGACGCGTCTCCTGGAAGGGCGCGCTTGCGCAAGAGGAGGTGCTTGAGCACTACCGGTTCGCCGACATCTTCGCCCTGGCCTGCAGGATCACCGCAAATGGCGACCGGGACGGTCTGCCGAATGTCCTGGTGGAGGCGGCCAGCCAGCGGCTTGCCTGCGTGTCGACCGATATTTCCGGCGTGCCGGAGCTTTTGTCGCCGGATGAAACCGGGCTGCTGGTTCCGACGGAAAACCCAATTGCCCTGGCAGAGGCGCTGGAGCGCCTGATCCGTGATCCCGTGCTTCGCGCCCGCCTCGGCGACGCCGCGGAGCAGTGCGTGCGCTGCAATTTCGACCATATGGCTAGCATTGGACAGCTCAAGGAACTGTTCGAGCGGGAGTGGCGGGCCGCCGAATGAAGCGACTGCGCGCTTTCTTCTATGTCCAGCACCTCCTCGGTATCGGCCATCTCGCGCGCGCCAGCCGCATTGCGGCGGCGCTGGTCGATGACGGGTTTGACGTAACCGTGGTGACTGGCGGAGCGTCGATCGCGGGGTTTCCAGGACTGGGTGTAAAATCTGTGTCCCTGCCACCCGTCACCTCCGGTGATGAAGGATTTTCCGGACTTGTCGACCTGCAGGGCAAACCCATCGACGATGATTTCAAGAAACGGCGTTCAGGAATGCTGCTGCAGGCATTCCTGGATTGCAGGCCTGATATCGTCATTGTCGAGGCGTTTCCATTTGGACGCCGGCAGATGCGTTTCGAACTCTTGCCGCTGATCGAGGCCATCGACGCGACGTCGCCCAGGCCGCTACTGGTGACGTCCGTCCGTGATATCCTTCAGGAGCGCGTCAAGCCGGGCCGAAATGAGGAAACGGTCGATCTCATCAACAGGCATTTCGACCTTGTCATGGTCCACGGCGATCCGGCTTTCGCAACCATCGACAAGACATTTCCGCTGGCTGGGGCAATCAGGGCCGAGGTCACCTACACAGGGCTCGTTGCCGCGCCGCCATCGCCCGCGGCCACCGAGCGCTTCGACATTCTGGTGTCGGTTGGCGGCGGGGCTGCCGGAACGGGCCTTGTCGGTTCCACCATCGCAGCGGCGCGGAATGCCAACAATGGCTGGAAATGGTGTTTGATCACCGGCCCCAACCTGCCGAAAGACGAGTTTGACGCGATCGCACGCGATGCCACACCGGGCCTGTCCATCTTCCGCTTCCGCGAGGATTTTGCCAGCTTGCTGACCGGCGCCCGCCTGTCGGTCTCGCAGGCGGGTTACAACACGGTCTGCGATGTCCTCCGCGCGGGTTGTCGCTCCCTTCTCGTGCCGTTTGCAGCCGGCGGGGAAACCGAACAAACAGTTCGCGCCCTGATGCTCGAAGAACTCGGGCTTGCAACGGTGCTGATGGAAAAGGACCTGACGCCTGAAGGTTTGGCGCAGGCGATCGAACAGGCGCTTGTGGCACCGAGGCCGTCCGCGCATCGTCTCGATCTGGAAGGGGCGCGTCACTCGGCGCAAATCCTGTGCGAGCGGCATCGAACACGGTCCCTAAAATGGGGCCCGGTCTCGGAATAGGACATGATCAAGCAGATGGCGGGGCCTAAAGCGCGTCGCGCTGAACCGGATTCAGGCGCCGCGCTTTAAGTCTTTGTTTTGATGCATGTCGTTGTCCTAAATGCATCAAACAGTTCCAATTAGCATGAAGCGCGAATAATTTTTTGTCGGTAGTTCGCCAGAGAATCGTATCTCCCGCAGCGCCGCCATTGCTTCGAGAGCTGCAAGTGAAGCCACGCAGTTGATGTGCGTCGGCTCGCTGAAATAGTCATTTGATTGCAGCAGTACATTCGTGCCCCGCGGAAGCAGGGCAAGCCAGGCACGCAGATCGGCTATGTGCTCGCAGCTCGTATTGACTATCAGATCGGACGGCCCGGCCGCATAGTCGAGTGCGTACATATCTGCTGTTAGCGCCCGGAACCGGCCGCCGGCTTCCCGGTTGAGGGTCCGGGCAACTGGCGCGACTTCGGGATCGATGTCGATGCTATCGACTGCCGCAATATCGAAGCGGGGGTCGTTGAAAAGCATTGCCGGCAATATGCCGTACCATCCGCCCAGAACCCATATGCGCCCGAAGCGCCCGCCGCAGCTTTCGAACAGCCTGTCAAGCGCCCACATCTTGCAGGCCACCTGCTTGTGGTTGAAGGCGTTGGCGATGTCGGCCTTCGGATGTTTGGCGATGACGCGCGCCAGCCCTGCCACGAGAGGGTGGTTGACATAGGCAGCAATTCCCCGCGTGAGGTCCAAGGCCTGCTCGTGCCCGTCCATGCCGGCATTGCGCGGTTGCGTGACATCCATCATATTCGCCTTGTACGTTGGGATTTCGGGCGACACAACGCAATCTTGCCCCGCCAAGCCGCCTCGCAGGCTTCGAACATGTCGCCGGTGATGATTGCCGATGCGCCGTCCACCAGCTGATGCTTTTACTTTGTTCTTTAAACTGAAGGTCCACAGTCGCATATGGAACCCAGCCTGGCTCGCTATATCTGGACGCACACCAAGAAGCAGCAGCTCTGGATATTGGTTATCGTCTTGCTTTCGATGATCCCGTATTTCATGTCCTTTGACCTGCCGAAGTTGATTGTCAACGGCCCGATCCAAGGTCGCGGCTTCGAGCAGCCGGGCGCGACCCAGCCATTCATGAGGCTACACTATAACCTGCCGTTCATCGGAGAGGTCCAGTTCTTTCCTGGCTTTCAGCTCGACCGCACGACGACGCTGCTTGCCCTGAGCCTTGTGTTCCTCCTGCTGGTCATCATCAACGGCCTGTTCAAATTCTACATCAACACCTACAAGGGCCGCCTCGGTGAACGGATGCTGCGCCGTATCCGCTTCGAACTGGTCGATCGTGTGCTGCGGTTTCCGCCGCGTTATTTCAAGCGCGTGAAATCCGCCGAGGTGGCAACCATGGTGAAGGACGAGGTGGAGCCGCTGGGCGGTTTCATCGGCGATGCTTTCCTGCAGCCGGTGCTGCTCGGCGGCCAGGCGGTGACGGCCATGCTGTTCATCGTGGTCCAGAACTTCTGGCTCGGAATGATCGCCGCCGTGATCGTCTTGATCCAGATCGTGCTGATCCCGCGAATGCGGCGGCGGCTGATCGTGCTCGGGCGCAAACGGCAGTTGACGGCGCGCGCGCTATCGGGCCGCGTCGGCGAAATCGTCGACGGCATCGGCGCGGTTCACGTCCATGATACGTCAAACTACGAGCGCGCCGACATAGCTGCCCGGCTCGGGCTCATCTTCAAGATCCGCTTCGATCTTTACCAATGGAAATTCATGGTGAAGTTCCTCAACAATTTTCTCGCGCAGATCACGCCCTTTCTGTTCTACATGGTCGGCGGGTATCTGGTCATTCGGGGGCGGCTGGACGTCGGTCAGCTCGTGGCCGTGATCGGCGCCTACAAGGACCTGCCCGGACCGATGAAGGAACTGATCGACTGGGATCAGGACCGGCAGGATGTCCAGGTCAAATACCAGCAGGTCGTCGAACAATTCACCGTCGAGGGTCTCATTGCGCCGCGAATCGGGGCACTGACGATCGACGATCCCGGTCCGATGACCAACCCCCTGTCGGCGATCGGTCTGTCCATGGCAGACGATGGCGGTGCAATGCTCCTCGACCGTATCTCTCTCCAGGTCAAGCCGGGGGAGACGGTGGCGCTGGTCAGCACCTCAACAGGTGGAGCGGAGGCGCTTGCAGAGGCCTTCGCGCGGCTGAACTGGCCGGAAAGCGGAAGGGTCGCTTCGGGTGCCGACGACCTGCTTGAACTCCCCGAAGCAGTGACCGGCCGGCGCATGTCCTATGCCTCGTCGGATGTTTTCCTGTTCCAGGCAAGCCTCCGCGACAATCTGCTCTACGGGTTGAAGCATGCGCCGCTGACGTCGGTGACTTATGACGGTGCCGCGGCGGACCAGCACCGCTGGAACATCCACGAGGCGCGCCGATCAGGCAACCCGGACCTTGATATCCACAGCGACTGGATCGACTATGCTTCCGTCGGCGCTACCGGCCCGCACGACCTCTTTGAAGCCGTGCGCCAGGTGCTCGACGCGGTTCTTCTGTCGCGCGACATTTTGGATCTAGGCTTGCGTTCTTCGGCCGACCTCACGCGTCACACGGAACTTGCCGGGCGGATCGTCGAATTGCGTGCGGCGCTGCGAACCCGGCTGGAACACGAAGGATTGAGCGGACTGGTGGTTCCTTTCGAACCGGGCGCCTACAATAAGGAAGCAACGATCGGCCAGAACCTGCTCTTCGGCGCTGCCGCCGGCCCGGAGCTGGCCGACAGGGCTCTGGCGGCCAATCCTTATTTCGCGTCGGTGCTGATGCAAGCCGGCCTCGATCGCATGCTCTACGAAATGGGCATGGATATCGCCAAACAAGCGATCGAGCTGTTTGCCGACCTGCCGCCCGATCACCAGTTCTTCCAGCAGCTCGCCTTCATGAGCGCCGAGGAGATACCAGCCTACGAAACCTTGCTGCAACGGCTCAAGAACCGTCCCTACGAGACGGTCTCGGAGAACGACCGCGCCATGATCGTCACCCTGAGCTTTGCCTATATCGAGCCCCGGCATCGCTTCGGCCTGCTCAGCGACGAATTGATGAACAAGATCGTCGCCGCACGCAACCAGTTCTATGAAGACCTGCCGCCCGAGCTGCAAAACGCCGTCGAACGCTACGATCCTGCCAAATACATTGCTGCGGCTACTGTCATGGACAATGTCCTGTTCGGGCGTCTGGGCAGCAACCATCCCGATGCGCCGGACCGCATACGCTCCATTGTCTATGATATTCTTGATGAACTGGGGCTTTATGCCGAACTGCTGGATGTCGGCTTGGACTTCAACGTCGGCGCCGGCGGCAGGCGGTTGACCAGTGGACAGCGACAGAAGCTCGATGTTGCCCGGGCCCTGCTCAAGCGTCCCGATTTTCTCATTTTCAACCGGCCGCTGTCGGCGCTCGACCAGCGCGTACAAGAAAAGGTGCTGCAAAACGTGCTCGAGGAAGCCAGACGCGACGGCCGTTCGCCGGCAATTGTGTGGGTCGTGACGAATCCGGCAATGGCGATGATGTTCGATCGCGTTGTCGTCTTCGACTCGGGTCGTTTGGTGGAAGACGGACCACACGAGACGCTTTTGGCGGGGAGCGGTATTTTCAAGGAACTGCTGTCATAGAGCCCGGACATTCAGATGGGATCGTTCCGCCGATGGGAACTTGCTGCAAGCTCAAGAGATTAAGGTTTCCAACTGATCAGGCCGCCACGTTCGCGCGGTTCGTCCCGCTATCCGCAAGCAGAATTGATTCCATCTGGATGTCGGTTGTTCTAGTCTGGCAGACGTGAATTTTGGGAGGTTTGCGACAATGCTGCTCAAGGATGAGGTCGGAATGCTGCAACGCGTTCCCTTGTTCTCTGGCATCGAGCCGGCAAAGCTCAAGCTGCTTGCGTTCACATCTGATCGCGTAAGCTACAGCGCCGGCCAGATCCTTTTCCGGCAGGGCGACGAGGGAGACGCCGCCTATGTCATCCTTTCAGGCAAGGCCGATATTCTGGTCGATTCCGAGAGCGGACCGATAAAAGTTGCCGAACTGCTGCCAAATTCGATCGTTGGCGAGATCGCCATATTGTGCAACAGCTCCCGCACGGCCACCGTCAGAGCCGCAAGTCCGGTGGAAGCCTTGAGAATTCGCAAGGATCATTTCCTGAGGCTTATGAAGGAGTTCCCGGAAATGACCGTCGAGATGGTTCGGGTTCTCGCCGATCGCCTAAGCCATACGACCGCGGATCTGATCGACGCACGAAGCGCCAAATAACGAATGATTTGCGCCGATCCTTGCCGTCGTGATGGCACTGACCTCTCATGGACAAGGTCATCAGGAGGAAAACCTGTCTCGCCTAGCAGCAGTTGTTTGGCTACGATGGCCTAGGGGACTATGAAGGGCTTGCATGGACGACGACGTTTTCCTGGTCAGGTTTTGGGGCGTCCGCGGCAGCATTTCGGTATCGGGGCCAGACTTCTCCCGCTATGGCGGCAACACGATCTGCATTGAGATGCGATGCGGCAAGCATACGCTTCTGTTCGACGCCGGCTCCGGCTTGCGGCCTGCCGGCTGGGCGCTTCGGGCGTCGGGCGTGACCGATTTCGACCTGTTTTTCACCCACTGCCATTATGACCACATCATCGGGCTGCCGGCATTTAAGCCGATCTATGACCGCAGCGTCAAAGTCAGGCTTTGGTCCGGGCATCTTGCAGGACGCATGACGACCCGACAGATGGTCGATGAGTTCATGCGGCCGCCTTGGTTTCCGGTGAGACTGGACGTCTGCAAGGCAAGCCTCGACTATTGCGATTTCGTGTCAGGAGACGTGCTTCGGCCGCGTGAAGGGGTGGTGATCCGAACCGGCAGTCTCACCCATCCCGGTGGCTGTATAGGCTATCGGGTCGAATGGGGTGGCCGCGTCGTGGCGGTGATCACAGACACCGAACATGAGTCGGGTAAACTCGATCAGGCGGTGCTCGGCCTAATCGAAGATGCCGACCTCGTCATTTACGATTGCGCCTACACCGAGGAGGAAATGGAACGCTACCGCGGGAACGGGCACTCGACATGGCAACAGGGGGTCAAGCTCTGCGAGGCGGCCCGTGCGCGGGAGCTTGCGCTGGTTCACCACGATCCGGCGCGCACCGACGAGGAACTGGACGAGATCGAGAAACTGGCCAAGAACAGGTTTGCCGGCTCTTTTGCCGCGCGGGATGGTCAGACGCTCGAATTTCCAGTCTTATCGCACAAAGCGGGCTGAGCTATTTTCCTCTGCTGGCGCTGCGCCCGATCAATGTCCTGATCGGATGCCATGCACAGGCTGCATTGCGTGCGGTGACGGCGAACAGCCGTTCGAGGAAAAGCCAGGCCGATTCATCATGCACGAGATGATGGGTGAGCAGGCCGACCGGTTCGCCGCCGTCGAATGCATGCCGCAATTGCGCGGCGACGGCCTGAACCAATAGGCCATGATCGCGGCAGCCGCGCGTGCCATGCCAATCCATGATGTCGACATTGCTGTTGATGACCGCCAGCGAAGCCGGCTTCGGCGGCCCAAAGACCGACAGTGCCAAAAATCCTATCGACCCAAGGTCGGATACCAAGCCGGCGTCGATCCTGTTCCAGGGTGGCACCAGCATCGGAACGGCACGTGCGCCGTGCAAGCCGGTTATGCGAGAGAGCCCGCGAGCCAGATCATCGAGCACCGCCTCGGGTGGCCGATGCGGCCCGAGTTCCTGCTTTTTCTGGTCCTCGGGCGCATGATTTCGGTGCGCCCAGCCATGGATGGCGACCGTGGCATGCGGCGCCTCGTCAAGCCGGACGACAAGCTTCTCATCAGTCAGGGCTGGAATGACGGCCAGAGCGACCGGAACCCCGAATTCACTGGTGAGGTCGAGCAGCCGATCAAGCGCAAGCGTCGGATCCACGGCGTCATCGTCGCGCAGCCAGAATTCTGCCTTGCGGTCCGCCCGTTGCCAGCGCGCCAGTTCTTCCACCAAGGGTTGCCAGATCGGATCGGATGTCATGAGACCGGGATCTTCGCAAGAAGTTCGGCCAGACGCGCCGCCGCCGTATCGAGCGAGCGCTCCTCGAGGATGAAACGTCTGGCTTCTGCGGCCATGATGGTTCTTTCGTCGTTACGGGCCAGAAGCCTTTCAATGGCAGAAGCGAACGCCGTCACATCGCCCGGCGGGGTGAGGAACCCGGCCTGGCCATCCCGCACGACCTCCGGCACGCCGGCGATGTCCTGAGCCACCACCGGAAGGCCGGCGGCCTGTGCTTCAAGATAGGCAACGCCATAGGCCTCGCCGAAACCCGGCCAGACGTAAATTCCCCCACTGTAGAGGACATCCGGCACGGCGGCCGGCTCAATCGCGCCGAGCCATTCGATACGGTCGGCGGGCAAGCCGGCGAATTGCGCTTTGACCTGTTCGCGGGCAGGCCCGTCCCCGACGACCGACATGGTCCAGCGCAGGTGACCGATCGAACCGAGCGCTTGCGCCAGCATGCGATAGCTTTCGAGTTTGTCGCCCCGGCGCATCATAGCGACGGTAACGAGGCGCGTCGGACAACCCCGTGCCGGCATTTCACGGAATGCCGATGTGTCGATGAAGGGCGAAAGCGTGCCGAAAGTGGCGCCGGGTACCGCATCCGCCAGTCCCTGGCGGTCCCTTTGCGTGAAGCAGATGTTCAGTGCCGCCTGTTCGACGGCTCGCGTTACCAACGCTTGCGTATCGGCCCACAAACCGGCGTTGCGCCGTCTCGAATAGGAGGCTTCCGCCGTCACATAGGGGACAGCGAAGGCCGACGCCAGCTCGGGCCCGATCAGGTCGGGCGCCTTGTAATAGGGATGATAGGAGAACCAGAGATCGGGCTTGCCGTCACGATCCCAAAGCCTTGTCAGCCTCGCGGCTTCCTCTCGGGCCTCGATCTTGAGCGCATCGAAACTTTTCGGCTCCGGTTCGCGTAGGTAGAAGCGCAATTCGGATGCCAGTTCGACGCTATGCCCTCCATGCTCCAGCGCCTTGATCAGCGTCCGTGCCATCTGGCGATCGCCTGAGGCAACGGGATCATTGGGTGACTTCAGCGGCGCGTAGAAGGCAATTCGCATTGCCGGACCCTATCATCGGAAAGCCGGCGCAAGTCAATTTCGCAGCATGATCGACTTCACCCTTCAAGCAGTGGAATGTGCTATCTGATGCCCATGGAAACACCTGCCGCGTCCGACCCGTTTGTGGCTTCTCTGCCGGTTTTCGCAAAGTTCGAAAGCGTTGCCGATATCGACAACTATCGGCCTCTCCCCGATGGCTGGGCGCTGGCCACCGCCGACATTGTCGGCTCGACCAAGGCGATCGAGGCTGGGCGCTATAAAACCGTAAATATGGCCGGCGCCAGTGTCATTTCGGCGCTGCTCAATGCGCTGGGTCGGCAAGATTTTCCCTTTGTTTTCGGCGGCGACGGCGCGCTCGTGGCGTTTCCCGGCTCGGCGCTGGAGATCACCCGCAACGCGCTGGCGGCTGTCCAGAGATGGGTGGCGGACGAACTGGACCTGACCTTGCGTGCCGCAATCGTGCCGATAATAGATATAAGAGCGCAAGGTCTCGACGTTCGCGTGGCGAGGTTCCAAGCCTCCGAAGCGGTCTTCTATGCCATGTTCGCCGGCGGTGGTGGCAGTTGGGCGGAAACCGAGATGAAAGCCGGGCGCTACCGCGTCGATCCTGCGCCGGTCGGCGCGCGGCCGGATCTGACCGGCCTCTCCTGCCGCTGGAACCCGATCGAAGCACGGCATGGCGACATCGTCTCGATCATAGCCATACCGGGTCCGTCGCGCGACTTGCGCGGTTTTCAGTCTCTGGTTTCCGACATCATTGCCCTTGCCGGCAGGCAGGAACGCGATGGCCATCCAGTGCCGGTGAACGGGCCGGCCTACAGTTTTTCGCCCGCCGGCTTCGATCTCGAGGCGAGGGCCGTGGCGCCGGCAGGACGGCGGTGGTTGTCGAAGCTGTGGATATTGTTCCTGCTGACGCTAGCGGCCGTTGCCGATCGATTCGGGTGGACGATCGGTCGGTTCGATCCGAAGGTCTACAAACGCGACGTGGCCAGCAATTCGGATTTCCGGAAGTTCGACGACGGCTTGAAGATGACCATCGACGTTGACTCGGACGTCTTGCAACGGATCGAGAACCGGCTGAAACAGGCGGAAGAGGCGGGCATCTGCACCTATGGCCTGCACCGCCAGAAATCGGCCTTGATGACATGCCTCGTCGCTTCGCCGCTGCAGCGCGACCACCTTCATTTCATCGATGGCGCGGCCGGCGGCTATGCGAGGGCTGCCGCAAGCCTGAAGGCGAAGGTGCCGGTTTGATGACGGCTTGCGGAAACCGATCTTCCGCAATATGCCTCGGCCATGGTCCTTGAGACCATGTGAGCCTCGCCACGGGGAACGGACAGCCTGTCCGAATTGACGGGAAAGCAGATTTTTGGACGCCTCACGATCGATATATGACCATCTTCTAAACCGGATTTCGACGCGCGCTGCACAAGTCGGCGTGATCGGACTGGGCTATGTCGGATTGCCGCTGGCGGTTGCGGTCGCACGCGCCGGCTTCCCGATTTCGGGCTTCGACATCGAAGCCCACAAGGTCGAGAGCCTGAACAACGGCCAATCCTACATCGAGGCGGTGGCGTCGACAGCCCTTGCCGGCCAGGTGGCGAGCGGACGGTTCCGCGCCACTGCGGATTTTGCGGAACTGGCCGTCTGCGAGGTCATCATCATCTGCGTTCCGACACCGCTGACGAAAAACCGTGAGCCGGATCTCTCCTTTGTCAGGAACACGGCAGGCACCATTGCGAAGCATCTGCGTCCCGGCCAGCTGGTCGTGCTGGAATCGACCACCTATCCCGGCACCACCGATGACGTGATCAAGCCCATACTGGAAGAAACCGGCTTGCGGTCGAAGATAGACTTCTTCCTCGGCTTCTCGCCCGAACGCGAGGATCCCGGCAACCGCAGCTTCGAAGTCGCGACGATCCCTAAGGTCGTAGCAGGCGACGGCATTGAAGCGGCGACGCTCGTGCAGGCTTTCTACCAGGGCGTGGTCAAGACCGTCGTTCCGGTTTCCACCACGGCGACCGCCGAGGCGGTCAAGCTGACGGAAAACATCTTCCGCTCGGTCAACATAGCACTCGTCAACGAGTTGAAGGTCGTGCTCGGTGCGATGGACATCGACATCTGGGAGGTGATCGAGGCGGCAAAGAGCAAGCCCTTCGGCTACATGCCGTTCTATCCTGGCCCCGGACTTGGCGGGCACTGCGTTCCGATCGATCCCTTCTACCTGACGTGGAAGGCGCGCGAATACGAACTGCCGACCCGCTTCATCGAGCTGGCGGCAGAGATCAACACGGCCATGCCGCGTCATGTGGTCGATGAACTGGCGAAGGCGCTGGACCGGCGCTGTGGTAAGGCGCTCAGCCGCTCGCGCATTCTCATCGTCGGGCTCGCCTATAAGAAGAATGTGCCCGATATCCGCGAAAGCCCCTCATTGCGGCTCATTGAACTCATCGAGGAATGGGGCGGCAAGGCGGAGTTCCACGATCCGCATGTTACCGAGATACCGACCACGCGGGAGCATATGGCGATCAAGGGGCGCCGCTCGGTCGAATTGACCGAGGCGGCTCTGAAGGATTTCGATGCTGTCGTCGTTGCAACCGACCACGACGCGATCGACTATCAGACGATCGCCGATCACGCCCCTCTAATCGTCGACACACGCAATGTTTTTGGCCGCCTCGGGCTGGACCGAGAGACAGTGCTAAAGGCCTGACGGCATCTGAGCCGGCGAATTTCTTGTGCGGTGTCAGGATCGTGGTTGCACTCCGTCGGCTGACTCGCCACATAACGCCACCGAATACAGATGCATTTATGCCTTCCCCTTGGCCGCAAGGATAGTCATCCGGGATATTCTTCGCTGCTTTTGCCGCCGAGGCCGGCCTTGTTGACTTCGGGTGTCTTATCGTTGGGTCGTTGACGGACTGTGTTATGGCAGATCAGAGGATAATGGTTCCGTCTTCCGACGGGTTTCGAGATAGCATGAGCACATCGTACGCAGAAATTTCCACCATTCTCATGGATAAGGTTGCCGATTGGCTGAACGAATCGGCGCTGGCGGGCAACGACCTGGAAACATTGGTAAATGGCTTTTGCGAACGGCTGGCTGCTGCCGGCCTGCCGCTGAAGCGGGTGCATTTGAGCTTCTCGATGCTTCACCCGCTCTATGACGCGCTTGGCTTCACCTGGGTTCGCGGCCAGGGCATGGAAGTGGAAGGCTTCCGCAAGGAGGCCGGTGTGCCGTCTGAGAGATTCCTGACCAGCCCATACTACCATCTGCTCAGCAATAAGCTCGACCATCTGCGACGCCGGCTCGACCCGTCGGTGGTGTCGGAGTTTCCTGTTTTCGATGACCTCCGGCTTATGGGCATCACCGATTACATGGCTTTCGTCCATCCCTTCAGCGGCAACGCCAGTCAGGGCATGATGGGATCTTGGTCGACCGACAGCGCCGCGGGCTTCAGCGACAGCATGATTTCGGCGCTGCTGCGCATCCAGAGCCATCTCGCTATCGCCACCAAGATGGCGGTGCTCACCAAGCTCGCCGACAACATGATGACCACCTATCTCGGCGGCGACGCTGGCAGGCGCGTTCTTGACGGCCAGATCAAGCGCGGCGAGGGCGATACAATCCGGGCCGCACTGGTAATGGGAGATATGCGCGGGTCGTCGAGGCTCGCCGAAACCTCCGGCCGCGAAGTCTATATCGATACGCTGAACCAGTTTTTCGACGCCGTTGCCGCACCTTTCAATCGCAACGGCGGGCAGATCATGAGTTTCATCGGTGATGGCTTCATTGCCGTCTACCCTTGCGAAAGGCACCGTTCGCAGTCCGAGATCGCCTGCCAGGCTGCGCTTGCGGCCGCGCACAAGGCCAGCGCGCGCATGATGGATCTCAACCTGCGCCGAAAGGAGCAGGGGTTGTCAGACATCAAATTCGGTATCGGCCTGCATGTCGGCAATGTGATGTTTGGCAATGTCGGGCTTAAAGACCGGCTCACATTCTCTGTCTTCGGCTCGGCTGTGAACGAGGTCCAGCGCCTGCAGACCCTGACCAAGAAATATCCGCACAGCGTTCTGGCCAGCAAAGACTTCGCCGGCTATTGCGGCGCCAACAGCTGGCTGACGCTCGGCCACGAGGAACTGGCTGGCATCAAGCAGAAGCTGATGGTGCTTTCACCCGATCTGTCGGGAGCCCTCGTACCCGATGAAGACGGTGCGCCGGAGCCGATTCACGACCGAAGATCGGACGCCGAGCAGGTCATGCTGCTTCATCGCGATGCCGCGCGGATGGCGGCGGGCGACCCGAGTAAGCTCCAGTAAACCGCCGCGATCTGGCCCGATCGCCTTTGTAGCCAGTTTGGTCGTCGGTTCCGCTGGCGACCGCTTCGAATCCAAGTTGCTCTGCGCTGACAATGCGCTAGTCTCGCTTTCTGGAGAGCTGCCAGAGTGGGGCTGGTGTGAGAATGAATTCGAGTGTCGATCTGCTGCGGATCGAAGACGTTGGCATCTCTTTTGCCATCATGGGGGGGCCGTTGCATGCCGTCAGGCGCGCAAATCTTCGCGTCCTGCCCGGTAAGGTTACCGCGCTTGTGGGCGAGTCAGGTTCCGGTAAATCGGTTCTCAGCCAAGCCGTGATGGGCATTTTGCCGAACACAGCCCATGTTCGCGGCCGGATCCTGTTCTCCGATCCTGAAAAGCCCGGCACGACGCAGGATATTCTCAAGATGTCGCGTGATGGGCCTGAAATCCGGGCGTTGAGAGGCAGCCGCATCGGCAAGATCTTTCAGGAGCCGATGACATCGCTGTCGCCGCTCCACACGATCGGCAACCAAGTCAGCGAATCCCTGCAGATTCATACGCCCATGGCTCGGGCGGAGCGCAAGGCGCGGACCGAGGAAATGCTCAGCCTCGTCGGCTTTCCCAATCCCAAGCGCGCCTATGACATGTATCCCTTCGAACTTTCTGGAGGATTGCGTCAGCGCGCCATGATCGCCATGGCGCTTATCTGCCGGCCCGCCCTGTTGATCGCCGATGAGCCGACGACGGCGTTGGACGTCACCATCCAGGCGCAAATCCTGCAATTGCTGCGCGGGCTTCAGACCAAGCTGAACATGGCGATGCTGCTGATCACGCACGACCTCGGCGTGGTCGCCAATGTCGCCGACGAGGTGGTGGTCATGTACCATGGCGAGATCATGGAGGCGGGACCTGTCGAGGCGATATTCCGCCGGCCAGGCCATCCTTACCTTAAGGGCCTGATGGCAGCCGTTCCGCATTTCGACCTGAAGCCTGGCGAAAGGCTAAAGGCGCTACGCGAGGTGCCGGTGAATGTCGGAAACCTGCTCGGCAAGCAGACCGCGCCGGCATCGGAGGGGCCGGACGACATCCTGCTGTCGGTCAGGGATCTGACAAAGACCTTCACCATCCGCAAGTCCGGATGGTTCGGCGGGGATCATCAAACCTCTGTTCGCGCCGTCGACGGTGTGAGCTTCGACATCAGGCGAGGTGAATGCCTGGGTCTGGTCGGCGAAAGCGGTTCCGGCAAAACCACCGTCAGCAAGATCCTCATGCGGGCCGTCACTCCCAGCGGTGGTTCTGTGATCTTCAACAGCCGCGAGGGACCGATCGACGTCCTGGCAGGCGAGGGAGAGGCCTTGCACATGCTGCGCGCGAAAATCCAGATGGTCTTTCAGGATCCGGTTTCGTCGCTTTCACCTCGCATGACGGTGGAGAACATCTTGAGCGAGCCGCTGGAAATCCATCAGCGCGGCAATGCCGCGTCCCGGTTAGCCATGGTCAAGAACCTGATGCAGGCAATCGGGCTCGATCCGCGCTTTATCAAACGTTACCCGCACAGTTTCTCCGGCGGGCAGCGTCAGCGTATCGGCATCGCGCGCGCGCTAGCGCTGGGGCCTGAACTGCTAATCTGCGACGAGCCGGTTTCGGCGCTCGACGTCTCCGTCCAGGCGCAGATCCTGAACCTTCTGAAGGATCTGCAGAAGGAACTGGGACTGACCTACCTGTTCATATCCCACAACCTGGCGGTGGTGGACTACATGGCAGACCGCATCGCCGTGATGTGCGGCGGGCGTATCGTCGAGCTTGCGCCGCGCGAAATCCTGCTCAGGAAACCGATCCACCCCTACACGCGCTCACTGGTCGCCGCAGTGCCTTTCCCCGATCTCGACAGGCCGATGGATTTCAAGACGCTGAAGCTCAGCGGCGCTTCCGACAGTAGCGCCTGGGGACCGCAATTCCGCGACGAGGGCAGCGACGATATGCTATCGCCGCTCGATCTTGGCGGCGGCCACCTCGTGCTGGCCCGGCGTTCGGCCGATGTCAGCGAGCTGCGCCATTGATCAGCCGGCGCACCGTCCTCGGACTCTTGGCTTCGGCATTTGTGCCGAGCACGTTGCACGCCGGCGATCTGGAGCCAGAATTTCTTCAGCCGCTGCTGAAGGCCCTGGCGCTGCCGGCACTCGCCAAACGCCTGCCCAAGAGCCCGCGCGTGGTGAACCTCGCTGCAATGGGCCGGCAGCCCGGCCAGTATGGCGGCACGCTGCGCACGATCATCGGCAGCCAGAAAGATATCCGGTTGATGACCATCTACGGATATGCTCGCTTGGTCGGCTATGACGAAAAGCTCAACCTGCAACCCGACATTCTCGAAAGTTTCGACGTGGCGGACGATCGCGTCTTCACTTTCAAGATACGGGAAGGACATAAATGGTCTAACGGCAGCCTGCTGACGCCGGAGGATTTTCGCTATTGCTGGGAAGATGTCTGGCTGAACGATGAGCTTACGCAAGGCGGGCTCCCCCCGACGCTGCTGGCGGACGGCAAGCCGCCACGCTTCGAGATCGTCGATCCGCTGACGGTCCGCTATAGCTGGGATGCGCCAAATCCCGACTTCCTGCCCAAGCTCGCTGCCGCTTCGCCGCTATCGCTTGTTCTGCCGGCCGCCTATCTCAAGCAGTTCCACAAGAAATACCAGGATCCATTCCGGCTCGCCGGCCTGATGGAGGAGAACAGGGCCAAGAAATGGACGCTCCTGCATATCCGCATGTCTCGGCAGTATCGCCCGGAGAACCCGGAACTGCCGACGCTCGATCCCTGGCAGAACCGGACCAAGCCGCCGGCCGAGCAGTTTGTCTTCGAGCGAAATCCGTTCTTTCATCGAATAGACGAGAATGGCCGGCAACTGCCCTATGTTGACCGGGTAATCATGAATGTGAGCTCGTCGGCGATCATCTCCGCCAAGACCGGTGCCGGCGAGAGCGACCTGCAATGTATGGGAATTGACTTTGCCGATTACTCCTTCCTGAAGGATGCGGAGAAGCGCTACCCGGTGAAGATGCATCTGTGGAAACGCACACAGGGTTCGCGGCTGGCGCTGCTGCCCAATCTGAATTGTGCCGACCAGGTGTGGCGTGGCCTTTTTCGTGACGTGCGCATGCGTCGCGCACTTTCGCTTGCTGTGGACAGGCGCGAGATCAATTTGGCGGTGTTCTACGGATTGGCGCAGGAAAGTGCCGATACGGTCCTGCCAGAGAGCCCGCTCTACCGGCCGGAATTCGCGAAAGCCTGGGTAGCCCATGATCCCGACCAGGCCAATGCGCTGCTCGATGAGGTCGGGCTTCAGACGCGTGACGGTGACGGCTTGCGGATACTTCCCGACGGACGCCCGGCGCAAATCATCGTGGAAACGGCCGGCGAAAGCACACTGGAAACCGACGCGCTCGAACTCATCACCGATCACTGGCGCGAGATCGGCCTCGCCCTGTTCGTCCGGACTTCGCAGCGCGACATCTTCCGCAGCCGCGCGCTTGGCGGCGAGATCATGATGTCGATATGGTCGGGCATCGACAATGGCGTGCCGACCGCCGATATGAATCCGTACCAGTTGGCTCCCACCATGGACGACCAGCTGCAATGGCCGCTCTGGGGTGCTCACTACCTGTCCCATGGCACGCTCGGTGAGGCGCCCGATCTTCCGTCTGTCGTCGAGTTGATGGCTTTGCTCAAGCGCTGGAACGCTTCGACCGGAGCCGCTGAGCGCGCCGAAATCTGGAATTCAATGCTGTCGATCTACACCGATCAGGTGTTTTCGATCGGCACGGTGAACGGAACGCATCAGCCGATTCTGGCGTCCTCGCGGCTGCGCAATCTGCCTGACAAGGCGCTCTACAGCTACGACCCGACCGCCTATTTCGGTGTCTATATGATGGACACATTCTGGCTTGGAGAGTCCTGAGCGTGCTTCGATATATTGTCTGGCGCATTGCTGTGATGGTTCCGACGCTGCTGATCATATCGGCGCTGGTGTTCACGATCATCGAACTTCCCCCGGGCGACTATTTCGACAGCTATGTTTCCGAGCTTCGGGCTCAGGGCGAAGCGGTGGATTCCGATCGCATCCAGATGATGCGCAAGGAGTATGGTTTCGACAAGCCGCCGGTCATTCGCTACTTCTACTGGGTCGGCGGAATGCTGCACGGCGATTTCGGCTATTCCTTCGAATATGAGCTGCCGGTTCGCGACGTCATCGGGGACCGAATGTGGCTGACCGTGCTGGTTTCCTTCGTCACGATCATCTTCACCTGGCTCATCGCCTTTCCGATCGGCATGTACTCGGCCACCCATCAATACAGCTGGGGCGACTACGGCCTGACTTTCTTCGGCCTTCTCGGCCTTGCCATTCCGAATTTCATGCTGGCGCTGATCCTGATGTATTTCGCCAACATCTGGTTCGGCACGTCCATCGGCCATCTCATGGACCAGCAATATCTCGGCGAGCCGATGAGCTGGGCCAAGGCGAAGTCGATCCTCGCCCATCTCTGGATCCCGGTCTTGATCATCGGCACCGGTGGCACGGCAAGCATGATCCGGCGGCTGCGCGCCAATCTGCTCGATGAGCTACACAAGCAATATGTCGTGACCGCGCGCGCCAAAGGCCTTCATCCCTTCAAGGCGCTGGTCAAATATCCGCTGCGCATGGCGCTCAATTTCTTCATTTCAGACATCGGCTCTATTCTGCCGGCCATCATTTCCGGCGCCGAAATCACGGCGATCGTGCTGTCTTTGGAAACGACCGGGCCGATGCTGATCAAGGCGCTGCAAAGCCAGGACATGTATCTGGCAGGGTCGTTCCTGATGTTCCTCGCCTTCCTTACAGTCATCGGCGTCCTGATTTCCGACCTCGCGCTGGCGCTGCTTGATCCGCGAATTCGTTTGCAGGGCGGGAGCACCAAATGAATACGCAATCGCCGCTGCCCGCTCCGGGTGCTCCACTACAACACTACGTTTCCATTGCGCCCTTTGACCTGCAGTCGGTCGAGGCGATGACGCCTGAGCAGTCGAAAGTCTTCCAGGCGTCGCAGTTGCGGCTGATGTGGTGGAAATTCCGACGGCACCGGCTTGCCCTCATATCCGGCATATTCCTGGCAGCGCTTTATCTTGGGATACTGATCTGCGAGTTCCTGGCGCCCTACAATCTGCACACGCGCAACATGGACTACATCTATTCGCCGCCTCAGTGGGTGCACCTGTTCCACAACGGCCAGTTTGTCGGGCCGTTCGTGTATGGCCGCGAGATGACGCTGGATATGGACACGCTCAAGCGGAACTATATGGACAAGCAGGATGATGTTCAGCGGATCCGTTTCTTCTGCAAGGGCGACAGCTACCTATTCTGGGGTCTGATCGAAGGTGACAGGCATCTTGTCTGCCCTGCCGAAAACGGCCAGCTCTTTCTGGCCGGCACCGACAGGCTGGGGCGCGATGTGCTCTCGCGCATCATCTATGGCGCGCGCATTTCACTGACGATCGGCCTTGTCGGCATCGGTTTCAGCTTCCTGCTCGGCATCGTCATCGGCGGGCTGGCCGGCTATCATGGCGGTATGTTCGACCTGATCGTTCAACGGATAATCGAAGTTCTGCAATCTATCCCCAGCATTCCGTTATGGCTGGCTCTGGCGGCGATCATGCCGATAACCTGGAGTCCGATCCTGATCTATTTCGGCATCACCGTCATCCTCGGGCTGCTCCACTGGACCGGACTGGCGCGGGCCGTGCGTTCAAAGCTTCTAGCCTTGCGCGAGGAGGATTACGTTCTGGCCGCGCAATTGATGGGCGCCAGCAGCAGCCGCATTATCCGGCGGCACCTCATTCCCGGCTTCATGTCGCATCTGATCGCGACGGCGACGATCTCCATACCCGGCATGATCCTGGGCGAGACGGCGCTGAGCTTCCTCGGGCTCGGCCTGAGGGCGCCGATAACCAGCTGGGGCATCCTGCTCACCGAGGCGCGCAGCGTTAGCGTGATCGCGTTCTATCCATGGCTGCTTTTGCCGATCCTCCCCGTCATTCTCGTCATCCTGGCGTTCAACTTCCTCGGCGACGGCCTGCGGGACGCCGCAGACCCCTACAAGTGACATCGTTGTATTCCGCCGCGCGGCCTGCCGACGGCTCCGCCCGGAATGACGCTTGTCGGCGGCCGGTGCGTTATTGCAGGGTTCGTCATTCGCCTTTATATGCGGCAAGCCTCGATCGGGGCTGCTGGTTCAGGACATACAATCGCATATGAGTCGCCTCGACAATTTCATCAGCCGGATGACCGCACAGCGCGACATTCTCAATCAAATCTGCCCCGAGGTGGCGAAGATGGAGGGGCTTGTGCTCGAACTTGGCCTCGGCAATGGCCGGACGTTCCACCATCTGCGCGAGCGCCTGCCCGGACGCCGGATCGTGGTGTTCGACCGCGAAGTTGGCGCACACGCCAGCTCAATTCCCGAAGCTGAAAATCTCGTGCTCGGCGATATACGCGAGACGGCGAGGAGGTTCATCGGCATCGACGCCGCTCTCGTCCATGCCGACATAGGCACCGGCTATGACGATCGCGATGCAGTGACTGCCACCTGGCTTCCCGATCTGATTGCGCGCATGCTTCGCGTCGGCGGCTTCGCGGTGAGCGGCACGCCGCTCGATCACCCGCAGCTGCAACGCCTGCCGGCGCCGACTCCGGAGCCCGCCGATCGTTATTTTCTCTGCAAGCGCGTGTGAGGGTGGAGACGGGTCTTTAGGGACCAAGTCTTCAAGGGATCGTATAGACTGCTATCTCCCGCTCAATGCCGCGCAGCGAGACCTCATGAGGCACGGGCGTCAGCGCCTTCCTTTGCAACAGATCGGCGGTGAGATTGTCGTCGACCACCGCACGAGTGGCGAAGATCGCCTGTGCATTGGCAAGGTTCTGGACCCGCGAAGCAATGTTGACCGTCTGGCCGAAATAGTCCTGCCGCTCGTTCATAGACACGGCGATGCAGGGGCCGGCATGGACTCCGATCTTGAGCAGCAGATCCTCGCGCCCGCTCTTGTCGTTGAGCGCACGCATGGCATCGCGCATCCTGAGGGCCGCGGCAATCGCACGATCAGGCGTCGCGAAGGTCGCCATCACCGCATCGCCGATCGTCTTCACCACCGCGCCAGCCTCCGCCGCGACGATCTCGTGCAGAACCTGAAAATGCGCGCGCACGAGATCGAAGGCCGAAAGATCGCCCACCCGCTCGTAAAGCGCGGTCGATCCGCGCAGGTCGGTGAACAGGAAGGTCAGGCTGGTGATCTTCAGGCGCTGGTTGATGTCGAGCGTATCCGTGCGATAGAGATCGCGGAACGTCTGATTGGTGAGCAGGCGCTTGGCTGTGAGGAAGGGCCGGCGCCTGCCCAGCAGATCGTGCAAGCCCTGACTGGCGATGAAGACCGTCGGCAGCACGCGTGTGTCGGTCCTGTTCTCCAGCGAAATGCGCAACGGCCCGGGTTGCATCTCCAGCGTCTGGCTCTGGACATGGTCGCGGTCGAAGACCAACGAAAGGCTTCGGCGCTCCTTTGTCGGCTCACCCTTCACGTCGATGAACTGCACCGAATGGGTAACCGGCTCGAAGACGATGATGAAATCGGACGGAAGCTGTACGGTCAGAACCGCCTTTTCACCGGGCGCAAGCTCGATGTCCTCCAGCGAGATCTCTTCCATCCTTTTCGCGAAGTCTTCATCCGGCAGATCGACGCCGGACGCCCAGTAGATCTGCCGGAAATACTCCATCAACGGCAGCTCATGCGGATTGTGGGCGGCGATCCTGCGTATGCGGGGACTGACGGTGAACGTCACCTCGACCATCTCGTCGAGGGTCGGTGAATAACCCTCGGCGCACAGCGTGCAGGTGTATTCGTCCTTTTGCACCGTTTTCAGCGTGGCGTTGGTGTCGAGCACGCCGCCACAGCCGGGGCACAGAACATTCCACGAAATGTCGAAGATGCCGACCCGCGCCGCATGGAGAAAGGCGCCTATGGTGCGCTCCTCGTCGAGGCCATGCTTGCTGGCGAAGGCCGGCGCATTGATGCGGCAAAGCTCACGGTCCCCGCCTTCCGCGATGGTTCGCTGGATCGCGTCGATTGCCAGTGGATCGACATCTGGTGATTGCCGCAAAAGCGAGAACAGGTCCTGAGCTTCGTTCATCGTGCAGGCTCCGAAAATGCGCCCAAGCCATGTTGACCGGACCGCTCCTTGGTCCGGCCGCTGCATTTTACTTCGAAACGGACCGTGCGACCATTCGAATAGACAAACCTGATGACGGTTCAATTCCATTCGGCAGATTTTCACCGGCCGCAAGCGGCACTATGATGGTCCACGGGCATTCACCTTGGGGACTCTCTCCCATGCCGACATCCGACAATCCGCCATTTCCCGCGGCCCTGCGCCTTTTTTCGGTGGCGGTCATCATCGTCCTGATCGTGGGCGCGGGCCTGTTTTTCGCGCCTGTGCTGGTCAAGCCGAGGTGGCCTTGGGCCGTCACCCCGTTCAATGCCCGCTTCCTCGGAGGCTTCTACACCGCCGAAATGGTCGTGATGGCGGCGCTGCTGTTCTGGAACCGCTGGTCGCCCGGCAGGCTCGTGCTGGTCATGGCCTTCATCTTCACGGTCATCGTCTCGGCGGCTTCGTTCATCAATCTCGGCTATTTCAACTTCGAGCGCAAAGCGCCGTGGCTGTGGTTTTTGGTCTATCTTGCCTCGGCCGCGGTATCCGGGCTGTTCCTGTGGCGGGCCAGGGCCCGTCCTTCGGTAAAAGGCGTGGCCTTAACCCCCGCATGGCGCGGCTACATGTCAGCGGAAACGGCGATCATTGGGCTATACGGCGTCGGCATGTTGCTGTTTCCCCGGGTGGTCAGCAGCAGTTGGCCATGGCCGGTCGATCCCTTCCACGCCCAGGTCTACAGCGCCATCTTCCTCGCCGGCGCCGGCGGCGTATATCTCCTCTGGAAAAACGCGCCGCGCGAGGAACTGCTGGTGCTCGGCATGGCGCAGTTCCTGGTTGGCTTTCTTGCCATCCTTGGCCTCGTCATCACCGACGCTGCGGTGCACCGGATCGACTGGACGGCGATCGGGACGTTGTGCTGGCTCGCCCTTTTCGGCTGGATCTGCATGAGCGGCGCCTTCAAGCTCTACACCGCCTCCCAATATTTCAGCTCGCAACCGGCATCGTAGGTCGAAGAGACGGCTGGATTTCCAGGTGAGGTCCGGTGCATCGTGCCGGACCGATTGCCTTCGCCGGGAACGCCATGACCAGCACGACCTCGCCATCGTCCGAGAAGATCCGGCCACAGCTCCGACCCATCCGGTCAAGCGATGCGGAGGCGCTTTGCGCTATCTTCAACATGCCGGGTTTCCGCTGGGGCACGTTCAGGATGCCTTTCGAGAGGGTGGAGCAGGTGGAGCGGCGTATCGCCAAGTCCGGCCAGGAAACCACCTGGATCGTTGCGGAGGTGGACGGCAAGATCGTCGGCCATGGCAGCCTGATCGTACAGGGCTCGCCGCGCCGTTCGCATATCGGCGAGATCAACATCGGCCTTCACGACGCCTTTGTCGGCAAGGGGATCGGCTCCGCCATACTTGGCGCGCTGCTTGACGTGGCCGACAACTGGCGGGCCCTGAAGCGGGTCGAATTGACCGTCTATGCCGACAACGAACCGGCTATCCGTCTTTACACGAGCCACGGCTTCGAGATCGAAGGTCGGCATGTGAAGGCCGGTTTTACCGACGGGCGGTACCACGACCTCCTGAGCATGGCCCGGCTGCGGTTCTGAGATCCGCTGTTGGCCTTGGCCGTGCAGCCGATCTGACATTTTGTGCCGAGTCGGCGAACGGGTGATTGCTGATGGAGAACTCCGTGGGATACGGTCAATTTCGTCTTACACCATTTGATCGCGTTGCGTGGGCCGAGCGCGTCCAGCAAGTCTGGTTCCCTTGGCCTCTGCACCGCAAGCGGCTGACGGGAACCAATGACCGCCGTCTTTGACCCGACCCCTACGCCTCCGGTGGAAATTCTGGCTTTGCTGTCGCCACTCTGCCCGGAAGTCGTGCGTGACATCGAGCAGAACTGGAATGCACCGGTTTCCGACTACGCCCGCCATCTGTGGCGGCCGGTGGCAAGGCCCACATCCGGCCCCGCGATCGCTGCCCGCTCGATCCTGCGCGAAGTCCTGCATCAGCGCCTCGGTGTGATTATGCAGCCTGAGGAGATCGGCAAGGCCCTCGAAGAGTTCGAGCACAGACCGGTGATTCAGTCCGGCCTGCACTGCCTGCTTCTGATGGACCGGATCACCTTCGATGCCCTCCTGCTTGCTTGGCTCGGCGCGGTCGAAAACAGGCTGTCGGCCTTCGTCGGCTTCATGGGAACGACGATGACCATGGAAACAATTGGCCGGGAGGGGCCGGGATGGCTCGATGTCGGCGACGACAAGATCAACCTGTTCGGCATGGGGCGCCACAAACTGTGCCGCAAAAGTGTCTGCCTGGCCGGTCCCGTCTCCCTCAACAAGCGCGCGCTCGAAGCGGTGGGCGATGAAACGGATGCCAGCCGCTGGCTGGGCACACTGCTTGCCAGTCAAGACAAGGTGTTTGGAACCGCTGCCGATGCGCTGACAGCCTTCAACCAGGATCTGGTCGCCAATTGGGATCGATCCGGCATGGCCCTGCCGGTTTTCATCGATGATCGGCTCGCCGCGGCTGCCATGGCTCGGCATCTGGAATATGACGACAGCCTTCTGTCCAGGCTGCTCGTCGAGCCCGCAAGGCGCCAGCGTCTCGAACGTGCCTTGCAAGAGGCCGCATCGAGCCCATTTGGCAGATTCCTGCCCAATACCACGGCCTATTTCTGGGGCATCCGCGAGGAGCGCGTGCGCAAGCTCGTCCTCGAGAACGGGCACCTGATCGAGCCCGACAAGCCGCATGGTCTTTCCGTCCCGTTCGAGCGGCCGTATCTCAAGCAGGCGCTGCTGGACGGCGTGCTGCTGCCGAACTTGTTCCTGATGTTCCTCGTTCTTGCCATATTGCCGCGCGTGCGGGTTGTGGGCGGATTGAGACAGATTGGCTATGTAGCGCTTTTCCACTCGATCCTGCTGGCTGCGCTAGACGAAAACGCGCCGGAAGAGCGCGATCTGGCTGCGGAGCTGCAGGTTCGGGAAAATGCCTGGGGAATGCGGGTCATCGATGAAAAGATCTCGGTCCGCGAGCAGCTTGCCGGCCTACCCGAGGGGGCGCTCTTCCCGGAACTGCTCCGGCAATATCGTTTGCGGACATTTGCCGAGACGACCGACGACCTGAAACTCGTTCGCGAAGACGCCCGGTGGCGCAAGGTCGGCCAGGCAGAGATCAAGGCGACCTGAGCCTCACTTCAGCCCTTATCTCAGGCTGTTTTTCTAGGGTGCAACCGCAAGCGACGGCGGTTTATCGGTGAGCCTCTGGCGTCTGATCCGGCCGCTTCCTTGAGGGTTAGCAGCAGTCAAACGGAAACAAAACGGTTACGGAGGCTCCATCGCGATCGGCTGCAGTTCAAGGCCAGACCTGACTTGGCCTCACCTGTCATTGCACGATACCGGCCTTGCGGAGCCCGTCCACGACGAGTTCGAAATCGGCAGGGTTCTTGTAGGGCAAGACTTTGCGTCGGTAGTCCAGCGAATAGTCCGGATTGACGCGCAGCACCTCCTGCCATGCCCCACGGGCCTCGTCGAAACGGCCCAGATGGCCGTAGCTGGCGGCCAGAAGCGCGCGCGAGACATCGGTGGCAGCGTTGCGAGCCAGCCGTTGCAGCAAGAGGTCAACGGCCTCTTCGTACCTTCCGAGTTGAAACGATGCCAAAGCCTGGAAATGCAGAAGCACATCCGGAAAGTATGGATTCAAGGTCTTGCCCCGGGCGAAACTCTCGAGCGCCTCTTCGGACCTGCCCGAATAGTGCAGCGCCTCGCCGAGGATCACGTGCCCTTCGGCGAAGTTCGGATTGAGGGCTATCGCGTGCTCGGCTTCGTTGATGGCCTTATCGTGCCGTCGTGTATACAGCTTGACGATAGCCAACGCCCAGTGCGCCCAGGGATCGCTCTCATCCAGCGTTACCGCTCGCGTCGCAGCCTCTTCCGCTTGCGCCATCGATTCCAGCGGCGACCCACTCCACCTGTTCAGGTAATCGAGCCCGTGCGTCAGGGCGAGGAAGGCGTGGGCAGAGGCAAATTTCGGGTCAAGTTCGATGGCACGTTGCAAGAGGTCGCGGGCTGCGACGTTCGTCTCCTTCGTCAGCCGGTGCCACAGCTCTCGGCCCCGTAGGAAATAGTCATACGCCTCCGTGTTGCGCGCATACTCGGGCGCCAGCCGCTGACGGTCGCCCTCAGTCAGATTGAGCGCCAACGCACCGACGATCTGCTGCGTCACGTCGTCCTGCACGGCGAATATGTCGGTCAGGTCGCGATAGAACCGCTCCGCCCAAAGATGGCCGCCGGAGGCTGCATCGATGAGCTGCGCGGTAATGCGCACCCTGTTCCCCGACTTGCGTACGCTGCCCTCAAGTACATGCCGCACGCCGAGCTTCGAGCCCACCTCCTGCACCTGGACGTTCTGGCCCTTGAAGGTGAACGACGAATTGCGTGCGATGACGAAGAGCTGCGACAGCTTGGACAGCGCCGTGATGATGTCTTCAGAGATGCCGTCGGCGAAGTAATCCTGTTCGGCGTCACCGCTCATGTTGGCGAACGGCAGGACGGCGATCGACAATTTCGGCGGCGCTGCCGTCGCGGGCCGGCTCGGCGCGGTTTCCGGGGTCGCGGCCGCCTTGGTCCCGGCGCCGACTTGCAGCGAATAGACCCGGATCGGCTCGGCGATGTTCTTGAGCTGTGTGCTGCCGAGATCGCTGACCGAGAGGTCGAGCCTCGCCTTGACCTGGCGATAGGCATCCTCGGACAGGCAGATGGCACCGGGCGCCGCGACGCCCTCCAAACGCGAGGCGATGTTGACGCCGTCGCCCATCAGGTCGCCGTCGCTCTCTTCGACCACATCGCCCAGATGGATGCCGATCCTGAACTCGATGCGGCGGTCCTGCGGCACGCCGGCATTGCGCTCGACCATGCCGTTCTGAACCTCAACGGCACAGCGCACGGCATCCACCACGCTGCGGAACTCGACCAGCGCTCCATCCCCGGTGCGCTTGATCACCCGCCCGTGGTGCACTTCGATGGTCGGATCGATCAGGTCGCTGCGCAGCGCCCGCAACCTCGCCAAAGTACGATCTTCGTCCGCGCTCGCGAGCCGGCTGTATCCGACCACATCGGCAGCCAGGATTGCCGCTAGCTTACGATTCTCGCTCATGGGTCGTCTCCTCATTTCCAGGATAGCAGGAAGACGGAGGGTAAGAGGGAACTTTCGCAAGGGACGGCCAGGCAGCCGCCCGAATCGACAGCGCTCTGCCACAGAACCCACACTAATCGCTCGATGCCCATTTGCGTTGCCGCTTGCTGGTCGACGGCTATCGGTTCATCCTTGTGTGAATACCCGGCCGTGAAGTGCGTAGCTAGATCACGCCGTCACGGCCCCTGGTGAGGTCTTGTTCGATGGACTGCGCGGGCTGCGGTTTCGAGGTTGAGGACGGTTACGCTTTCTGTCCGAGGTGTGGCAGGCGCCAGCCCGTGCCATGCTCCAGTTGTGGCTACGTCTGCGCACCTGATTTCGAGTTCTGTCCGAAATGTGGGACAAGCGTCGGTGCGCCGGCAAAAGCCGTCGAACGGCCTGATCCGACACCAAGCCGGACCATTGTGCCGCCTTCTCGAACTCCGTCGCTGCTTGCAAACATCGAAAGCGAAGACGGGCTGCATCCCGTCTCTGACGCCGATCGCAGGACGGTAACGGTCTTGTTCGCCGACCTTTGCGGCTTCACCACACTCAGCGAGCAGCTCGACCCAGAGGTCATGCAAACGCTGCAGAACGAACTGTTCAAGGAATTGACAGCGGCAGTGCGAAACTTTGGCGGTTTCGTCGACAAGTTCATCGGCGATGCACTGCTTGCCTTGTTCGGTGCACCGGTCGCGCATGAGGACGATCCGGAACGCGCGCTTCGCGCCGCTCTCGACATGATGGCCCGGACGGCACGGCTCGGCGAAAGCACCTTCCACTCCGGCTCGCCTCTGTTGCTTCACATCGGCATAAACACTGGTCCGGTCGTTACTGGGGGATTGGGCATCGGTACCGCCAAATCCTATTCGGTAACCGGCGATACGGTGAATACGGCGCAACGCCTGCAATCGCTGGCCGCACCGGGTGAGGTGCTGGTTGGCGAGCTCACTCACAGGCTGACCCGGCATGCCTTTGCTTACGAGTCGCTGGGTGATGTCGTGCTTCGCGGCAAGGCTGGCAGCGTGCTCGTCCACCGACTGGATGGACCGCTTGCGGCGCCGCGTGCAGCGCGCGGGCTCGAGGCGCTCGGCCTCAGCGCGCCGATAATAGGCCGCGGTGCGGAGCTCAATAGAATGCTGGCCAGCCTTGATCAGGCGTGCGGCGGCTCGGCCCAGCTTGTCCGCCTCGTCGGAGAAGCCGGTATCGGGAAATCGCGGCTGGTGAGGGAGTTCGTCGCCCGCGTCGGCGACGAGGATCGTTTTCGCAACGTCGCCGTGCGGCAGGCCACGTGCTCGCCGCTTGGCGAACAATCATTCGGCGCTTTGGGTGCAGTGGTGCGCAGCGCTGCCGGGATGATGCAAAACGACAGTGGGGAGGAAATGCGGGGCAAGCTCGCAGACTTGCTTACCGATCTCGGCCTGCAGGGCGAGGAGGTGAAGCGGCTGATGCCTTTGCTCTACCATGTGCTTGGGCTTGGCGACCCCGACGCCACCTTGCAGCATGTCGAGCCCGAGCAACTGCGGCGGCAAATTCTCTACGCGGTCCGCACGATCATCGAACGGCGGCTTGCGTTGTCGCCGCTGTTGATTGTCGTCGAAGACCTGCACTGGGCCGACGCCGTGTCGCTCGAGGCACTGCGTTTCGTGATGGACAGGTTGGAACGCACGCGGTTGATGTTGCTGGTCACGCATCGTCCGGCGCCGCACAACGACCAGCTCGACTCAAGTCGGGTCAGTCACACAGCGCTCAGGCTTTCGCCGCTCAACGGTGATGACGGACGCAGCCTGCTGGGGGCGCTTTTCGGCGAGAGCTGGGTAAACACCGCAGGAGGACTTCCCGACCAGATCCTCGAGCGCGCGGGCGGCAACCCGCTTTTCATAGAGGAGATTGTTCGCGGCCTTATCGATCGCGGTATTCTGGTGCGCGAGGGCCAGCGATGGCGGACGGTGGCAGGCGAAGTCGCAACCGGCATTCCCGCCACTATCCAGGCAATGTTGCTTGCCCGCGTCGACCGACTGCCCCAAGAGGTGAGACGGTTGGCCCAGGAAGCCGCGGTAATCGGCCCGCGCTTCGATGCCACACTTCTAAAAGCCGTGACAGCCGACCCAGGCCGCCTGGAAGCCGGCTGCGAACTGCTTTGCGATGCGGAAATCATCGAGGAAGTTGCCGGATCAGGTTCGGTCTCATCGCAAAGCTACCGCTTTACGCAAACATTGCTGCAGGACGTGATCTATCAGAATCTGCTCCTGCAACGCCGGACCGACATCCACGGGCGGATCGGTGCCGCCTTGGAGCAACTGTGCGGCGACAAGCCGGAACGGCTCGAGGATTTGACCGTGCTCGGCCATCATTTCGCACAGAGCGCCGAGCGGGAAAGGGGCGCGCAATACCTGCAGGCGGCGGGCGATCGCGCTCGCATGATATATGCCAACGACGACGCCCTTCGTTTCTACGAGCGAGCCATGACTGCGTTGGGCGCGGTCGGGCAAACACCGCTCAAACTGGCAATTGCAGAGCGCATTGCCGATTTGAGCGGTCCGCTAGGCCGCCGCGAGATCGCGCACCAGCACTACGAGACGGTCTTGCAGGCATATCGCGAGTCCGCCGATCGCATCGCTTCGGCGCGAGTTTTGCGCAAGATCGGTCGGCTGTTCTGGGACGTCGGCAAGCGGGACCACGCAGAATCCCGTTATGCCGAAGCGGCAGCGCTTCTCGATGGCGCGGATGCCCCGGTCGAGCAGGCGCATCTCTGGCAAGAACGTGGCCGACAGGCGTTTCGTGGCGGAGATCACGCTCTTGCGGCAAAATGGGCAGACGCGGCGCTGGATTGCGTACGCACTCTGACAGCCGAGCATGTCTCAGAGGTGGGGCGTGATGCCACTCTTGTGACCGCCGAGGCACTCAATACCAAGGCTGTTGCGCTGGCTCGCCTTGGGCGAGACCATGAAGCCGTGCGTCAGATTGAGCGCAGCATCGAATTGGCCGAAGCCGCCGGTCTGCTGGGCGCGGCCTGCCGCGGCTACACCAATCTCGGCGTGCTTTACACGACCATCGATCCGGCACAAGCCATAAAGGTCTGTCGGCGCGGTCTTGAAGTGGCGCGCCATATTGGTGATTTGGGTTTTCAGGCGCGCCTCCTCGCCAATCTGGCGGTTGCTTGTTGCACTTTCACGGATCGCTGCCCAACGGAGGGCGTGCCTGCTGCCGAGAAGGCCATCGAGATCGACCGGGCGCTCGACCAGCGCGAGCACCTGCCGGTGCCGTTGATCGTGCTTGGGCAGATCCACCAGTGCAACGGTCGTCCGGAACTGGCGGTTGGCTTGTTCCAAGAAGCACTGGACGTAGCGCGCGAAACGAGTGAGCCCCAACTGCTGTTTCCGTGCTATGATGGCCTTGCAACGCTTAACCTCGACCTCGACAATCTGGCCGAGGCTGAACGCTACTTTTCCTTGGCGCAGGGAATATGCGCCCAGCACGGGCTCGACCCGGAAGCGCTTGTGGTGCTGCCTTTTCTCGATTAGCCGGGTGGGAGGTTGAAAAATGTCCGCGCGTATTGACTTGGTACCGCTTCAACCGGGCGATCGTGCGCCGAACGTGGTGCTCGACGCCATCACCCAGGAAGGCAAGATCGCGCTTGACGACTTCCGCGGACAAAAACCGGTGCTGGTCGGCCTGTTTCGAGGTCTCCATTGTGCGTTCTGCCGGCGCCATATCGCAGCCCAGGCGCGGCTTGATCCGGAATTGCGCGAAAAGGGGGTGGAAAGCCTGACGGTGGTCAACACGCCGATTGAGCGGGCGCGTCTCTATTTCCGCTACCACCCGATGCCGAATCTGCTTGCGGCTTCCGACCCCGAACGCGCTTCACATCGTGCCTTTGGACTGCCCAACCTCGAATTCACCCAAGACGAAACGAACTGGCCGTACAAGGTCTCGATGACAGCGGCAAAGGATATGCGGGTCGACATACCAGGCGAGTTGCCCGCTCCCATGGATCCTTTTGCGGCCAGCGAATTCCTCGACAAGAAGGACCATTACGAAGTGACCGAGGCCGACGAGCAGATGATGGCAACGGGTCACGGACAACTGATCGGTCAGTTCCTGCTGGACCGTCAGGGGGTCGTCCGCTGGAGCTTCACTGAAGTCCCAGAGGGTGGGCGATACATGTTTAGGGCGCCGAACCCGCAGGAGCTGATGTCAGCCGTGTCCCAGGTCGTCCAATAGACTTGCGACCAAGGTAGTCGGCGGACACCGACAAAAAAGCAGAAGAGGTTTGTTCACCGTTCATTCGAGTACGGCCTCGACAGTGGCAACAAAGTCGTCGAGCGAGCGATCCCCGCGAACCTCGATGCGCGGAAGGTCGATGGGATCGCAATCGAGGTCCGCCGGCCCGTGTTTGCCGCCGAAGCCGATCCGATAGCCGCACTCTTTGGCCAGCCGGCCAAGCCGTCGGTCGGTGACAGAGAAGGGTGCCGCGAACGTCGTGGTTGGACGACCGGTCCACCGTTCGATGAACATACGAGAACGCAGGAGCTCGGCGGCCAAGTCAGAACTCGACAGACCATCGATCGCGCGATGCGTCGCCAGATGGCTTCCGAAGAACGCACCTTCGCCGGCGAGGCGTCGCACCGTCCCGGCGTCCATAAGCTGCGTCGGCGGACCACTTTGGGCGTCCCACTGTGCACTTTTGCCCATCAAGTCCGTCACCAGGAATACTTCCGCGGTCAGGTCATTCTTGCGCAAGGTCGGCCAGGCATGGTCGGCAAAGTTCTGGAAGCCGTCATCGAAGGTGATGAGCACCGGGCGGCCAATGAAAGGTTCACGGTTGGCAATGGACCATCCCAGCTGCTCGGACGTGATCGCGTGAAAGCCATTGGCGCGCAGCCATGCCATCTGGCCGCCGAATGCGGCGGGCGTGAGCCGAAAACGGGCGAGCGCGGCCGGACCATCATCGGCGACGCTGTGATACATAAGGACAGGGATACGCTGCCGCCGCTCGCTACGTGCGACGTCGCGGCGCAAGGCCCGTGCCCCGCCCCAAACGATATTTCGTGCGACGCCAATACCGATGGGTGCGCGGATCGGCACATGATCAATCATCGGTTCCATCGCCACGTCGTCTGGTGACAGGCGGTGGAAGCGGTCTATGCGATAGAGCTCGGTCTGGATCGATTGCTCGAGGACGAGGCCTTCAGTCGCTGCCAGCGTCTCTGAGATCGCTTGTGCGCCGAAAGTGTTCCAGTCGAAGCCCGTCCTTTCAACATTGTCACGGAGTACGAATGCGTGTGCGCTGATGAAACTGCCGCCAGGCGCCAACGCCTCAACAAATTTCTTGGCGATACGCCGCAACTCGGCGAGATCATCCAGGTAGTAGAGCACTTCCGAACAGACGATCAGATCCATCCCACCTGGCAGCGTGTCCGCCGAGAAATCCAGCACACCGAATTCAACATTCGGCTGATCGCTGCATCGCGCGCGCGCCCGCCCGATGGCTATGGCGGAGATGTCAGTTGCGGTCAAATGGCCCACTCGCGGCGCCAGCTGCCGCGTGAAGTGGCCCTCCGCGCAGGCCAGCTCAAGCGCCCGTCCGATAGGACCGGCAGGCAGAATTTCGAGCTGCCGCTCATATTTTTCCTGCTCATAGGGTGAACTGTAGTTCCAGGGGTCCTCCGTCGCGAAATAACGATTCCAGAAAGACGTGCGATCATTGTCGTGGTCATCCGCGGCCCGTGGACGGCGCGGCACTGCAAGAGGCTCTGTAATTTCGGCGCTCGACCGAACCAGCCCCTGCGCTTCAGCGACCAATCGGGCGAGTTCGCCGAAGTGGCTGTCCGGATCAGACGGATGCTCCGCCATGGGCAACGACGCCTCGGCTGCAGACAGGTTTGAATTGTCGGCAACGCCGCTCTGCGAGGCCAGCTTAATCCAATGGCTCCTTGTCACTTTCCCGAGCGCGCCGAACTGCACGCGGGCCTCGATCCGGCCGTCCACCATCAGATAGGCATAAATTTGGTCGATTCCTTCCGGCAATTCTATCGAGATCGGATTTCGAGCGTCCACGCGAATTCCGAGTGTCCGTGCCAGTCTGCGCGGCGCGGCAAGATCGTCGAAGTCGAGAAGCATTTGCTCAACGTGATACTGGACGCGGCGACCCGCTGCGGGATCGCCCCAGATCTTGCCGAGTTCGATGATCAGCTCGGTGAGAGAGCCGCCGAACCTGTCCCATCTGGCAGCCAGTTGCGTTGGCACCGATAGGCTTCCCACCAAAAGGCCATCGAAGACCACCTTGGCGACCTCACGCGCCCACTTACGTCCTGCCGGGAGCGCGCGCAGGGACTGCGGGTTGATCGAGTGCGAGCCGCCGCCGCAATCCGACGCGGCGTTCCACAGTGCAAACCACGCGAGTGCCTGGGAAGCGGTGCGGCCGTTCGCCTCGATCGCTCCATTGGCGTGAGCCGATGCTGGGTGTTTGACCCTGGGATCAGGAGAAAAGCCGCGGGCGATCACGATTTCCGCATCTGCCAGCATCTGCGTCGAATTGCGGGAGAGCGAGTTGGGGCTGACGCTATAGAAAGCGAGCGGCTCGTCGACCATCACCCAACGTTTGCCTAGACGTGCGAGGCGCTGCCACAGATCCCAGTCCTCACAGGTGCGCAGCGACACATCGAAACCGCCCAACTCGACAATTGTCTCCCGGTCGACCAGCAGCGCGTGAGTGCGAATGGCACACCGGCGGGCGAAAGTTTCGAAGGGCTGGATCGCAACCTCAGTTGAGATGCTCGACGGGGTGAGTTCGCCATCGGGCATCACGCGCCGAGAACCGCAATAGGCGGCCACTGCATCGGGCGTGGTTTTCAATGCGGCCAGCATTTTCGCAAGGAAGCTGGCATCCACCCAATCGTCCGCGTCCAGAAACATGAGCCATTGGCCGCGCGCTGTCGAAATCCCGCTATTGCGCGCGCTGCCGGCGCTATACGCGCAAGACCTCAACGCCCGAAATCGGGCATCGTGCTCCACATAACCGGCAATGATAGCGGGGGTGCGGTCCGTGGAGGCGTCGTCGACGATGATCGCCTCCCAATCCACTATTTCCTGATCGAGAAGGCAATCGAGCGCGCGCGCCAGCGTTACCTCCGCGTTGTGCGCAGGAACCACGATTGAAACCAAAGGATTAGACGCCACGCCGCCCTACCCGCGCCTAGTTCGAAGGTGGAACAGGATGCGTTGGTCTTTCTCGGCGCAGGCCGTCACAATCGACGCCGATCCGTCCGTCGACCCATCATCCATCACGACTATATCCAGTACCTGGTAGGTCTTCCGGCGGATGCCGGCAAGCGTTGCGCCGATGGTTTTCTTGGCATCGAACATCGGTATCACACCGCCTGCGGTAGCATTGTCCTGGATCATCGAGCTTTCGTTTTCTTCGGCAAGAGTCGGCGAATGTCAAAAACGTGCCCGGCGCAACGGTCTAGCTCGGAACGATGAAGTCTTGCACCACAACTTCGGCTTCTTCAAGGTAGGAGTAATGGGGGACATAGACGTCGTTGCCTGCCGATTTGAGGGAAGGTTAAACCACGATGCCACTCATGAATCGACGATTGGGAGCCGGGTATCTGGCGCGCCCGGCACGACATTTCGGAGATCTGACGGCACTGCTGGCGGTGATTGCCGGGTCGCTCGTCCTTGGGATCGCCCTCTTGTTGGCCGGTCCGGTACAGGCACAGGCGCCGGCGGCCGTCCCGCCTGAAAAGGTCAAACAGCTGTTCGAGCTTCTCGACGATCCGTCAGTGAAGGCCTGGGTGGCCGAACAGCGAAAGCAGGGCTCCGGGCCGACGGGAGCGCCTGCCGAGGCGGGAGCTTCGCCGGCCGACATATCGTCTGACCCCGCGGCCGCACCGGGCCAGATGAATACGATGGCATCCTCGACGCTCGATCGGATCAAGCATCATATCGAAAGAATTGCGCGAACCGTGCCTTTGCTGCCAGGTCAGTTCGCGCGCGTTCGCACGGAGACCATGGAGATATGTCAAGCAAGGGCTCTGCCGGCGTATTCATGCTGATTGCGATCTTCATCGCCGCCGGCGTGGCGCTCACCTGGGCAATGTACAGGCTCACCCGTCCGTTTCGTCTTTGGATCATCGCGCAGTCGAAGGATACGCCGATTGGGCGAGCCAAGAAGATTGGCGGCCGCACGCTTTATTCCAGCCTGCTGATCGTATCGTTCGCGCTGGGCAGCGCCGGCGCGTTCATGTTGTTCGACTGGCCAATGCTTATCCGCGAGATCGTGCTGACATTTCTGATGGCTGCGGTCGTTACGGCGGGTGTGCGCATGTACCTCGCAGCCATGCTCGTCCCTTCCTTCATGAAAGTCGAGAACGCCGTCGAGGTTCGTGCTTTGCCGATCACCAACGAAACGGCCGACCATTGGTTCTATTGGCTACCCCGGATCGTCGGCGTCTTCGCCTTCTTCGGCGCGGCGTTTATCCTCTTGCCGGGTCTCGGCATCGATCGGGACGGAATGCTGGTCCTGTCAACGGGCGCCGATTTCGTACTGCTGTTGCTCTTGCTGCTTGCGGTTTGGCGTCGACCAAGAACACAGCGAGACGGTGCGCACCAAAGCGGCCACACGGCAGCGACATGGCTATTGACTGCTTATTTCGTCGTTCTGTTCCTGCTGCGCATCGCCGGCCTCAATATATTATTCTGGTTTACCTTCGCCGCATTCTTCCTGCCTTTGGCGGTCGTGCTGACGCAGCGCGGGGTCAATTTCGTCCTGCGGCCGGGTTCGGAGGATGCTGGCCGGCCTACGATCCCGGCGGTGACGATCGCTGTCATCGACCGCGGAGTCCGGATGATCTTGATCCTGGCGGCGGCTTATTTTCTCGCGCGTGTCTGGGGCCTGGACATGCAGTCGATGCGGGACAGCGATACGACGACCACGGTCGTATTGCGCGGCCTGATCAATGTCGTGGTCATTGCCCTCGCAGCCGATTTCGGCTGGTCGATCATCAAAGCTTTGATCGAACGAAAGCTGGGCATCGAAACACCGCACCCTGTGATCGGCGACGAGGACGTCCCGATCCTCGATCCGCAGCAGGCGCGGCTGCACACGCTCTTGCCTATCCTCCAGAACATTCTGCTCGCATCGATCATAGTGATGGCGGTGCTTATGATGCTCGCCTCGCTGGGTATCCAGATTGGCCCGCTGATCGCTGGCGCTGGCGTCGTCGGCGTCGCGGTGGGCTTTGGGGCACAAACCATCGTCAAGGACATCATTTCGGGCGTGTTTTTTCTGCTCGATGATGCGTTTCGTGTCGGCGAATATATTTCCTCGGGCAATTACAAGGGTACTGTGGAAAGCTTTTCGCTGCGCTCGGTGAAGTTGCGCCACCATCGTGGTCCGCTGTTCACGATACCTTTCGGTGAACTCGGGGCAGTTCAGAACCAGAGCCGTGACTGGGTTATCGACAAATTCAATATCACCGTCGGCTATGACACGGATATCGACTTCGCCCGCAAGCTAATCAAGCGGATCGGGCTCGAACTGGCGGAAGATCCCGAGTTCAAACACTGGGTGCTCGAACCGATCAAAATGCAGGGCGTACAGGAGTTCGGCGAGTAC
Source organism: Mesorhizobium sp. Ca11 (assembly GCF_020165275.1). Lineage (NCBI taxonomy): Bacteria > Pseudomonadati > Pseudomonadota > Alphaproteobacteria > Hyphomicrobiales > Phyllobacteriaceae > Mesorhizobium > Mesorhizobium sp. Ca11. The sequence goes on from NZ_JAIUHU010000007.1 coordinate 224,915, forward strand.
GGCATCGTATTGAGGGTCAAGGCCACAACCAGACCGGGAGGCGCCTTCAACATGAAACGCAAATTCTATGTACGTCTCCGCCAGGTCTTCAAGGAGCAGGGCATCGAACTCCCATTCCCGACCGTCCACGTCGAGGGGCTGCAGAACCCACATGGGAACGCGCCGTTGCAGATCACACCCGAGTTGAAAGTGGCCGTCGCGCAGTCGCACACCAATCGGCGCAGAAAAAAAGCCAGCACAACGGAGTAGGAAAGCTGTGACACCTGCGAGTCACAGTACAGCTTTCCGCGTATCGCCCGTGGCAGGGATACTCTTTCTTTCCGTGTCCCTCGGACCGATCATTGCCGCATTCGGTGATGTTTCGAAAGAGGCTGGAGGAGAAATGAGCCCAGTTCAAGCAGGTCGACGGCAAGTTCGTCCTGCCGGCCGCTTCAGCACCTCATGCACCCAGTTCCGGATCGAGCGCCGAGGTTGGTTCGTCGTGGACGCGGTGGGTCATGTGGACCTTGGCGGGCATCTCCAGCGCCAGCTCCTTCGCTTCCCTGGCGGGAAGCCCGCGCACCTTGCGCACGGCGATCGCGACGTTCTCCGTCACCGAAAGATGCGGCCAGAGATTGGACAGCTGGAAGACCATTCCCATTTCGGCGCGTTGCGGGGCGAACGGCGATCGTTCATCGGCCGGCCGCGGTTGACGCCGATCCGTTCGCCATCGAGATGGATTTCCCGGCGCTCGGCTCCTCAGGCAGCGCAGGCAGGTGGCCTTGCCCGAGCCCGAGTGGCCGATCAGCGCGATCTCTGGCCGGCGGCCATCTCGAAGTCGATGCCTTTCAACACTTCCATCTGCTCGTAGCTCTTGCGCAGGCCCGTCGCCAGATCGGGACGATCGACCGTATGTGTGAAGAAGAAGCGCAGCGCCGACACGATGCTGTTCATCCTCGGCACGGGAACACCGTCGTCCTGCTGCTCGATCTGGAACCGGCGCAGGTCGTCGGTGGTCGCTGTGTCTGGTGAACGCCCGAGGAACGTCGCCAGGCGTCCGATGTCGCCCAGATAGTTGCGCTGCGTCTCCCGTGAGAAACGCCGCATGTTCATGTCGTCGATCAGCCGCTGACGAAGTGGACTGATAGGTGCATCAAGAACAGGATAGGGCATGGTCAGGCTCCTTGTTGAAGAAGCCCGTGATGCTCTGCCGCTGCCGAACCACCCTCAATGCGAGCGCGACGTCCGGCTCGTGATCTCTACCTCACCCCACGCGCCCATCCCGCGCAGCGGGTTCGTTCTTCGGGCTTCAATTCGGTCATCTCGAACATTCATTGGGAGGGCAGTCCCTTGAGGCTAGCGGACGACGATTGGTGAAGCTCGGAATGCGGCGATAACGCGGTAAGCACTCGTTTTGGTCTGCCGAAATGACAAACAAGGAAGCGGTGACTTCTTCCGAATATCTGCGCCATTTCAGACTTCACAGCCACGATCAAAACCTGACGACCAGCGAATGTCGGTTTCAGTGGCTGGCCGTCCCCGCAAACACTTTCATCATAAATCAATAACCGTCCCGGTCTAACCGGGGCGGCCTTATTGTTTGATCGATACGCGATCGAGCAAGTTAGGACGCCCAGGCGCGATGTATCGCGCCTTAGGCAGCGGCAAAATCGGATTCCTGTGTCGGATGGCTCCTGCGCCAAGCCCCGGGTGAGTAGCCAGTGATCGTTCTGAAGGCACGCGTAAAATGGCTCTGATCGGCAAATCCGTTGGCAAGTGCCACTTGAGCCAGCGCGTCGCTTGTTTGAAGCAGCGCTTTTTGTGCTTCTCGAATCTTCGCGGCAAGATACCAGCGATGCGGCGACATTCCTGTAGAAGCCTTGAAAGCACGAGCAAAATAGCCCTCGGAAAGTCCGATCATATCGGCCAAGTCCTTTAAAGGGATGGCTCTGGGTAGACTCTGCTCCATGAGCACGGTCACTCGGCGGAGCCGTGCGGGGGCAAGTCCACCCCGTTTTTCCTCCTGCCCTCTCAAGCCGAACAGATTGTACGATATCGCCAGGGCGAGGCTATCTCCATAGAGGCGATCATCTGGGTGGGTGTGAATGCAGGCATCGGCCAGCAATTCAACCAGAGCCAGGAGGCGGTTGTCGTGGAACATTACACGCGGCGTAAGGCGGGATGTAAACTCGAAGGCTTCACCGAAGTGTACCGCCAGTTCAGGAAGATCGAAATCGACGACCAGCCGGCGGAGGTAGTGGCACTGTCGGGTAAACTGCCAGAGAGGTACCCCGGCTGGCACGAAGGTGAGATGTCTGACAGCCCCTCCCGCGGAGGGAGGCATGGACTGGGTCGGGCAGAAGGGCGTCAGAAGCATTTCCGCGCGGCCGCCGATCTGCTCCAGGATCGCGGTCAGTCGCGGCCGGTTTGACCCTAGGTCCTCCAGATGCCGACCGGGACCATGCAGGTGGGCGACTTCGACACTAACGCCGGTCAAGCATCGCATCTGTCTGTGCGCAACCCTTTTCTCGGCGGCTGCCATGAAGCCCGTCGTCGTTTCGCCTAAACGATCGGTCGTTTGACTGTTCACCGGTTGTCCCTCGCGGCAGCACAACGTCCCTGCAATGCCGATAGGATGCACTTCGCGGAGGTCTCGCGAAATTGGTGAAGCGGTGGAATTTCCGATACTTCCAATGGCCCGGCGTCGACTCATACTTTCGAACGAAGCCCGCAAGCGCAGCCGGGACGCCGACAGAAGCGCGAGAAGACCTTGAGCCTGTGATCTGCTAAAGCTGAACCAGACCCCGCCGGCTGGCGACGGAGATCGCTTCGGTCCGGCTTAGAACATTGAGCTTGTTGAAGATGCTGCGTAAATGCGACTTCACAGTCGTTTCGCTGATGTGCAGATTTAGGCCGATCTCCTTGTTCCCCTTGCCTTGCGCCAGCAGCGTCAGCACGTGCATCTCGCGGCCGCTGAGTTCTTCGCTGCTGACGGCAGCTGCAAGCTTTGCGACCAGCAGCGACGGGATACAGATTTCGCCTGCATGAACCTTGCGAATGCAGTCGAGTAGATCTTCCCGCTGAGCGTCCTTCAGCAGGTAGCCACGGGCACCGGCTTTGATGGCGCGGGAAATCTCATGGTCCGTGTCGAAGGTCGTCAAAACGACAACGCGCGCAAAAGGATCCTGCTGCCTGATTTCGCCCATTGCCGCGACACCGTCGAGAACCGGCATACGCAGGTCGAGCAGCACGACGTCAGGATGCTGCTGCCGCCAAAAATCGACGGCATCACGGCCGGTTGCGGCTTCCGCGACAACCAGCATGTCCGGCTGACGGCCGATAATTGCCGCCAGACCTTCGCGCACTGTTACGTGGTCGTCAGCAATTAGAACCCTGATCTTGGCGGCTGGCGTGTTTTCGGGAGCAATGCTCATGACGTTCAAGCCTTCTGCGATGGCAAGGTGATGCGCACGGCCGTGCCCTTCGCCGCTGAGCTTTGAACAACGAGCCGACCGCCTATTCTTTCGACCCGCTCCCTGATTCCAAGCAAACCGTATCCATCATTCTTGCTCGAAGGATCAAAGCCGCGTCCGTCATCGGTCAGATCAAGGCAGACTTCTCCCGGTAGAAAGATCAGCTTGGCGACAACCAGTTTCGCCCGAGCATGACGCAAGGCGTTCGTAAGGATCTCCTGGCCGATACGAAACAGATTCTCTTCCGAATCGGGAGGCAGTGATCGTGGTGCGCCAAGCACCGCGAAATCCAGTTTCAGGCTCGTTCCTGCCGTCATCTTCGTGAATAACTCCGCCAGCGCTCCGCTGAGATTGCTGTCGGCCAATGCCTGCGGACGCAACGCGTGTACTGAACGCCGGGCTTCGTTAAGACTTTCGCGAGCCAGGCGGCGGGCGCGGTCCAGATGCTCTCCAGCTTCCGCAGAAAGCCCCCGCAGGTTTGCGTCCTCCGCGGCTTCCAACTGCACGATCACGCCCGTCAGCCCTTGGGCAAGAGTGTCGTGTATGTCGCGAGCGATGCGATTGCGTTCCGCGATCACGGCCGTTTCGCGGGTCTGAGTGGAAAGGCGCGCGAACTGGATCATCAGCATCACTTGGTTGGCCAAAGCCTGAGCAAGGTCCATCTCCTCCGTGCCAAACACCCGTTTCTCGACAAAGCGAAGACCGATCGCCCCTTCAAGATGGCCAGCGACGAACATTGGCACCAGCAACACAGTGATAATGCCCATCGGCAGCAGACGATCGCGCAGAGAAAATGCCGGGACCGTGCGGATGTCTTCAATGAGGCTGGGCTTACCCGTACGAAAGACCTCCGGCCAAGGCCAGCGCTCTTCCATCGGCAGCCACTTGTCCATTCCGGCGAACCGCGGATCGGCGCTGGTTACCACCCGGCCCTCTTCGAAGGCCATCTCGATGCCTATCATTCCAGTCGCGGGATCCCGTCGCCAGACGCTGATGCTATGAGCTCCGAATTGCTCGGTGATGATGCGCAGCACGTGTTCCACCAACTTGTCGGCGACGGGTTCCATCGCCAGTGCATCGAGCGTGCTCTTGAGTGCCTCGGCCTGGCCACGCGATACATTTTCTGAAGCACTGAGCGCCTGCTCTACGCGTTTACGCTCTTCGATGTCCGTATTCGTGCCGTACCATCGAATCACGGCGCCCGACTCGTCGAGTAGCGGCGCGCAGCGCAATAAAAACCATCGATACGCGCCGTCGAACCGGCGCATCCGCGCTTCATGCTCGTCTGGACGTGCCGACTTGATGATCTCGCCCCAATGTTCGACCAGGCCGGGGAGATCCTCCGGATGGATGACGCTTACCCAGTTCCAGCCCAACCCCTCCTCCATGCTGAGCCCGGTGTAGGCACACCATTGGCTGTTCAGAAATTCGACCGAACCGTCCGCTCGGCCGAACCAGATCAATCCGGGTGTCGTATCAGTCGCCAGCCGGAAGCCCGCCTCCCACTGCCGCCGGTCCGCATGGATACGAAGTGCCTCGTTCTCTTCGGTGAGCTGGGCTGAAATCTTCCGGCTGGCATCGAGCTCGCTCCTCGCATGGGCCAGTTCTTGCTCGAGCAGTTTCAGCTTCGCGCCAGCATCGTCAACCATTCCCCCAATTCTGTCCATGACGCGCCCTCGACTGTGGGACAGCAGCCTATCCACCCTTGGTTTCGCTCGGAACGAAAAAATCGTCCGCGCGCAGGGGCGGCGCGAGAAAAGGGCTGCTTCCTTCAATCCAGGTCAGATTCGGGCAATCCAATAGGAGCACGGAAACCTATTGTTCCCGAGGCCAGGTCGTCGGCCGGGCCGACACAGCTCGGTTCACATGCTCAAAGCTTCGGGAGAACAACATGCTCAAGATAGTGATAGCGGCGTTAGGCGTGATGCTTCTTACGTTGCCGGCGTCGGCTCGGATTGTCCCCTTTCCGTCTGAATTTAAGGCGCAGTCGATCGACACCAACGGCACCAGCCTTTACGTCCGAGTTGGCGGCAAGGGGCCTGCGGTGCTCTTGCTGCACGGCTTTGGCGACAGCGGCGACATGTGGGCGCCGCTCGCCGCCAGGCTGATGAAGGACCATACCGTAATCGTGCCGGACCTGCGCGGCATGGGGATCTCGGCCCATCCAGATACCGGTTACACCAAGAAAAACCAGGCGCTCGACATTGCCGGCATCCTGGATCATCTGAAGATCGACAAGGTGGATCTCGTCACCCACGACATCGGCAACATGGTCGGCTATGCCTTCGTCGCCCAGTATCGCGACCGCGTCACACACTGGGCCGTCATCGATGCGCCGCTGCCGGGCATCGGCGATTGGGAAAACATCATCCGCTTGCCGCTCTTGTGGCACTTCAACTTCCGTGGCCCCGACATGGAGCGATTGGTTGCGGGCAGAGAGCGCATCTATCTCGATCGCTTCTGGAATGAGCTGTCGGCGAACCCCAAGGCCATCGATGAAGCGACCCGTAAGCATTATTCGAAGCTCTACGCCCGACCGCGTGCCATGCACGATGCCTTCGAGCAGTTCGCCGCGTTCAACCAGGATGCGGCCGACAACAAGGAATTCGTCGAAAAGGGCGGCAAGGTTGCCATGCCGGTGCTGGCGTTGGGTGCAGAAAAATCCTTCGGCGCGGGTCAGGCGGATGTTCTGCGCTTTGTCGCAACCGATGTGACCGCCGGGATCATACCCGGCTCCGGACATTGGATCATGGAGGAGAATCCCGACGCCACGATAAAGCTGGTCACGGATTTTCTCGCCAGATAGCTGCCCGGCAACATGGCCAAGTACAGCACCTGAAGGCACAGACCCATGGCAAGCCGACCCACGCGCAATCCAGTCGAGGACCACCTCTTAACACCCAGCAACTGCGCCGTCGTGATCATCGACTATCAACCGGTCCAGGTAACCTCCGTAGTGTCAATGGACCGGCGGACCCTTGTCAGCAACATTGTAGCGCTGGCGAAGACGGCGAAACTCTATGATGTACCTGTCGTGTTGACGACAGTGAACGTCAATACCGGTCGCAACCAGCCTCTCATTCACCAACTGCGCGACATCTTCCCGGCCGTTGAAGCGATCGACCGCACCGCGATTAATGCATGGGAAGACAAGGACTTTGCCGACGCTGTCAGGGCAACCGGCCGAAAGAAGCTCGTTATGGCCGCTCTCTGGACCGAGGTCTGCCTGGCCTTTCCCGCGCTCGATGCATTGCGCGACGGTTTCGAGGTTTATGCAGTGGTCGATGCCGTCGGGGGCACCTCCATGGAGGCACACCGGGCCGGGCTCGAACTCATTCTGCAAGCAGGGGCGGTGCCCGTCAGCTGGGTTCAGTTCGCCTGCGAACTGCAGCGCGACTGGCTCCGCGAAAAGACGGTTCCGGCCTTCGCGGAAATCGTCTTCGCGGTCGAAGGACATTGAGCCGATATCTCCGAAAGCCTCAGCTTCGCGCTCGACGGGAGAAGAAAATGAACCAGGAAGTCCTCAACCCCGTCGATGATCGCTTCGAGAGCCGCGGCGGTTTGAAGATAGCTTTTCGGTCGTGGCGCCCATTCGCCAATCCGAACGGCGTCGTCGTTATCGTCCCCGGGTTCAATTCGCACAGCGGCTACTATGGTTGGGTGGCCGAGCAGTTCATAGGCGACGGGCTGGCCGTCTATGCCGTTGACCTGCGCGGACGCGGCAGGTCGGATGGCGAGCGCTTCTATGTCGACAGTTTCGACGACTATGTGAGCGACGTCGCGGGTGTCGTGGAGATCGCCAAGTCGCGGGAGCCCGGTCTGCCGGTGTTTCTGCTCGGACACAGTGCAGGCGGTGTGGTCGCCTGCCTCTACGCGCTGGAAAACCAAGCTGGGCTGGCGGGGCTGATCTGCGAGAGCTTCGCGTTCCAGGTGCCGGCGCCCGACTTCGCCCTTGCGGTGCTCAAGGGGCTTAGCCACATCGCGCCACACGCGCATGTCTTGCACCTCAAGAACGAGGATTTTTCTCGCGATCCGGCCGTCGTCGAGGCTATGAATGCCGATCCACTCATCGCCCATGAAACCCAGCCGACCAAAACAATTGCCGAGATGGTTCGCGCCGATGAGAAGCTCAAGGAGCAGTTCCCACTGATTAAGCTGCCCTTGCTCATCCTCCACGGCACGGCCGACAAGGCGACGAAACCGAGCGGCAGCCAACTCTTCTATGACACCGCCGGCGCCGTCGACAGGACGCTGAAGCTGTATGACGGCCATTTCCATGACCTCCTCAATGACAAGGATAAAGAGGTGGTCATGGCCGACATCAAAGGTTGGGTCGACGAACGTCTTTGAAATCGATGATCAACCTCAGGCGCCGGCGATCAGCGCCCGACTGTCCGGACATGGAGATTCGTCCCTCACTCCCAAACAGCTCGGCCTGCGACAGCAGAAGTTCGAAAACCGTCACTCCCTTCCGGTCGCCGCTAACAAGGAGATCATGCGAGCGTGACAGAGCCATGATCCGCTCACGAACCTGCCGCTCGAAAGCTGTGGGATTGTGCGCCGCTTGTTGGTTTCCCTGATCATCGAGGAATGACGCAATATTGGTTTTTTGACCCGGTGGTTGACTTCGCGCATCAACATTCGAATGCGATGCTCGTGCTCCTTCGTTGCCGTGATATCCCGGGCGACTTTCGATGCGCCGATAATCTGCCCGGCATTTTGCGCACGGGCGATATCGTCAGCGAGCCTGGAACAATATGAATGCCAATTCGGCGCCGATGCCGAGCGCTGTCCAAAACGACCAGGCCTCGCCGCCATGCCCGGAGGGGCACCCTCAACGCCCCGAATCCAGGCCACTAGAGACTACTTGCCGTGACCTGTTGGAAATGGATCGGGTGCGGTGTGGAGCCTCGCAATGTCGTTGCCGTCCGTCGGCGGAGGCGCACCGCGGTGAGTCTCATCGTTAGAGCTCTCCTGCAGCTTCACCAGCAGGTAGCCGGGATAGCGGATGATCCGATCGAACTCTCGAGAAACGGTTTCCACGAACTTCATCACCCGGGGACTGCGGTGTCTTTGCGCTGGTAGAGCGCATAGATGGATCGCTTCTCGGAACGCCAGTCGGGCAAGACGGGCACCAGCGCGCCTGCCGCCACTTCGTACTCAACGAAGAAATCCGGCAGGTAGCTGATCGCCGATCCTATCGCCGTGAAGTACTTCGTCATCCAATAGTCGTTGACCTTGAACTTGCCGATCGGCTTCGCCTCGGCAATGGCCTTTGTCTTTGCGAAGCCGCCATCGTTCGACCACGCTATTGCGCATGTAAACCACGCCGTTCAGCCGCTCGATGTCGGCAATGGTTTCGGCGTTCCGTGCCGGGCCAGAAAGTCGGGGCTGGCATACAATGCGTAGGAGATGGCGCCCAGGGTTCGACGCATCAGGACCGAGTTTGGAGGCTCGCCAACATAGATCATGCAGTCGAAATCGAAGTCCCCCACGACAAGCTTGTCGTTCGGGATGATCTTCACGTCTATATCGATGTTCGGGTTATCGCGCAGGAGGAAGTGCGCCGCAGCGCCGATGATTGCCGTCCCAAATTCGGAACTGGCAATAACACGGACACTCCCGCTGATGGACGAGTGAGCGCGCTGTGCAGCGCTGGCCGCGTTATCGCAGCTGTCGAAAATGGCCGTACAATTGTCGAGATACTCCCTCCCGGCGTCCGTAAGTTCCAGCCCTCTGCGCCTGCGCACGAACAGCTCTACCTGAAGCGCATCCTCCAATGTCTGCAAATAGTGGCTGAGCGTCGACTTGGGAACGCTATAGGTGTCCGCCGCTCTCGATATGCTTCCAGCGCGGGCGATCTGAACAAAGCAGCGTATGTCCTTCAGTTCATAAGACGGATTGGCTTCCATGTTCAAAATCCCGAACGGAGGGTTCGATGATGCGATCTGTTGTCGATTAAGAGCTCAGCTTACCGTCCTCGACGCTGCCGAGAGTCAGGGATTTGGCGGCGGGAGACTGCTGCAGCGATGGCTGTTTGACAACACGGCAGATCGGTAATTTTGACCCACTGACGTGCATTCTATCAATGGGTACAGGATCGAGGAGGACTCCGGCTGCTCTTCCGATTATCGACCCTTCCAAAATCGAAAATCCGCCACTCGACCCGCGGCTGGCTCAATGTCACGCGGCTTGCTGGGATTTCACAAATGTGAATTGGATGGGAACCGGGCACTCGCAACTAACGTTGGGTTTTGACGTGGGATTAGGCGAATACATTTTAGGTGAAGCTAAAGGATGACTTGTGTTACAGGCTAAAATGGCATGACTTCTTCGGAATGCGGTCTAGATGCTGGTCCTCCTTCCGCCGATGCTGATCTAGAATCCGTACTTTCGAGGGCCGACGGCTTGGCGATAGCGACCAGGCGGGGAACAACCGCGTATTCACTGATGCCACCCGGATCGTACACGTTTCCAGCCCGCCACCATGTCGTATACATCGGCCTCGAACCCGCGCCGGGCACATGCGCGAGACTGGGCAATGGCAAGTCCGAGCGTTATGACGCTCCGGCAGGGAGCGTCATCTTGAAGCCGGCGCATCTCGAAGCTCGCCTGCATTTGTCGGAGGCGCGCGAAAGTTCGATTATCGTCTACCCTGAAAACAGCCTGAAGGAACTTGCGAGACAACAGTTCGGCACTGAACAGGTCGAGTTGAAGCCTCCGCCCCTCGGCACGCTCGATCACACCGCCCTGCGTGTCGGACAATTGCTCAAGGCCGAACTTACCAAGGATCAGGGCGCCGCCGAATTTTATGTCGAGCACCTCATCGCCATTCTCGGACTTCATATCCTTCATGCCTACACATCGCGGGACAGGGAACCCGAGCAGCTCAAAGGCGGGCTGACGCGAAAAGCGGCGCGCAATCTGGAGCACTTCCTGAGGGCTAACCTTGCCCGGAAAATCTCCGTGGGCGAGTTGGCGACGCTTGCCAATCTTTCGCCAAATCATTTCATCCAGGCCTTCAGCCGAACCTTTGGGAAGTCGCCGCATCGCTATCTTTTGGATCTGCGGCTGGATCACGCAACGCGGCTGCTTTCTGAGGGAGACGCGACCATTACTGATGTCGCCTATCTCAGCGGGTTCTCCAGTCAGAGCCATTTGACGGCTGCGATGAAGAAATATCGGGGGACAACCCCGACGCGCTTCCGCTCCTCGATCTGAAATCGTCGAACCGAGGGTCGTTCATTAAAGCTATATTAGCCTTACGGAATAACAACTTGTGCTATTCGAGTAACACTTTTGTCTAAGTTGCGCTTCACGCACAGATCGTCCGGAAGTTTTTACAAAACACCGGGCTTTTCTGAAATACGCAACGTACAGTTCATGCATTCCTCTTGCGTTGCACCCTGATTCCGTCAGGGAATATTATGGTTTGCTAATGCAAGGGGGGGGATATATGGCTGGGTTGGCCTGCGGCGAGACGATCCCCGACTATGTGGAATCCGGCGATAGCGCCGGGGACCGAAGGTTGAAAGCTGACACCCCGCATCCCGGACGCGCATCCTCCCAGGCGCGGTCGGGCCGCGCGGGGCAGCCCAAGGCGAAAGACGCCATTTTCTCGCGGTTGCTGCGCGGCGGCCGCATGACCAAATGGAAAGGCGAGGCGGCGAGCTATGCGCCGAATCTTGCCCACATGATCGCATCTGCTCCTCGTCCGCGCAGCGCCGCCGTCCTGCTCACGTTCCTCACAGGCCTTGCGGCCAACCCGGCCGGCGCCGCGGATCTCTACTGGGATGCGGATGGCTCTGGGCTCCAGCTTGGCGGCACCGGAACCTGGAACACGGCGGCGCCGCCGCTCTGGAACACCACAGGCAATGCCACGGCCGGCCCGTTCGTCATCTGGAACAATGGCACTCCGGACAACGCCATCTTTGCCGGCACGGCGGGGACGGTCACGCTCGGCGCGCCGATAACGGCTGGCAGCCTCACCTTCAACGTCAGCGGCTATACCATTGCAGGCGGCACGCTGACCCTCGGCGGCGGGACGCCGACAATCACGGCAACGGGCAACGCCACCATAAGCTCCATTATCGCCGGGTCGGGGGGCCTGACCAAGGCGGGTGGCGGCACTTTGAGCCTGACTGGCGTGAACACCTTCACGGGCGGCATCACAGTCAGCGCTGGCGGATTTGCCATCAATGCCGATGCAGCGCTCGGCGCGGCCGCCAATGGTATATCCGCGGCAGCGGGCACTTCCCTGACCTTCAATGGCAGTCTCAACGCAAGCCGCGTCGTCACGCTGGGAGCGGGCGGTCAAGTGACCGTGACAGGGGCGGGTGCGGCGGCGGCTCGTTATACCGGCAGCGGCGGGATCGTCGCAGCAACGCTGACGAATGCCGCCAATGACTATACCGGCCCCACGACGCTGAGGAGCAGCAGCAGCGTCTCCTTTTCTTCGATTGGCAATCTAGGCCAAGCAAGCGCATTGGGCGCACCCACGACCGCCGCGAATGGAACCGTGCTCATCATGACCGGCTCGGGCGGTGACCAGTACGGGGACAGCGCCAGCTATACTGGCGGAGCGGCCAGCACCGACCGCGGCTTCGAGCTGCGGCCTGGTCCGATCAGTGGCGCAACCCTTACCTTCCGCAATTCGGGCAGCGGAATGCTGACCATTAACGGCGGCATTGCGCTCACCAGCGCCGGCAGCAACAGCGGCAGCAACTCGGTTAGCTTCTCCGCCGATTCTGCCGATCTCCAGCTCCTCGGGGTGATCAGCAGCAGCAGTGGTCGATTCGTTAACTTCACTGGCACCAGCAATGCCAGGACCATCACACTGGGTGACGCCAATACTTTCGGGGGCACGGCCGGAATCGGTGCCGTCACAGTTAAGGCCGGTACGCTGGCGAATGCGGGCGTAAACAGCTCGCTCGGGGCGGGTGCCTCGATAAGCTTGGGCAACGGCAGTGTTCTCAGTTATACCGGCGGTGCAGTTGGTCTTGACCGGACGTGGTCCGTGTCGGGCACGGCGACACTGCAGAGCGACGGTACGGGAGCGCTGACTCTCAATGGCGCGACGACGCTCGCCGCCGGCTCCACCTTCACGCTTGGGGGCAGCTACACCGGATCCGACAATACGGTCTCCGGGGTGATCTCCGGCTCAGGCGGTCTCGCCAGCATTGGCAACGCGACCTGGGTGCTCACCGGCGCCAATACCCGCACCGGCGCCATCACCGTCAACGGAGGAACGCTGCGTGCGGGCAGCGCCTCAGCCTTCGGTACGATAACCGGCATAACGACCAATGGCGGCACGCTGGACCTAAACGGGTTCAACATGTCCACGACCTCGCTTGTGGGCACGGGCGGCGCGGTCGCGATGGGGAGCGGCAACCTTACGCTTAATCTGGGCACCGGCGTCACCAACACCTATGGCGGCAGCATTACCGGCACCGGCAGCCTGACCAAACTCGGCGCGGGCACGCTGACGTTGACCGGTGCCAGCACCTATACGGGCGCAACGACGATCGGCGGCGGCACGCTGGCGCTCGACTTCTCGCCGGCCGGAGGGCCGACCAGCGGCATTATCTCTGCCTCGTCGCCGCTCGTCATGAATGGCGGGACATTGACCGTCAAAGGTGCGGCAGGCGAGACCAATCTGCAGAGCTTCGGCGGGCTCACGATCACCACGGGCAACAACACGGCGAGCGCCACCTCCGGGGCTGGGGGCAGTACCACCGTAAGTCTCGGCGCCATCACCCGCACCGGAGGCCTCGCCAATTTTGTTCTGCCCACGGCTGGAGCGATTGCGACCAGCAATGCCGACGGCGCGCTCGGCGGCTGGGCGACCGTCAACGGCTCGGACTATGCCAAGGTGATGGGGGGCAACATCGTTGCTTTCACCGCGGCCGACTACGTCAACCAGGACAACGCCAGCCTGTGGCAGGCCAACCAGATCCTGAGCGATGCCGGCGGAGCGGCGAACACGCCCTTCTTCAACACGGTCGGCGCCAGCGTTCAGATCGGCGGGCTCCAATATACGGCCGCCGCGAACTCCACGGTAATCGTGGCGAGCGGCCAGACCCTCGGCATTGACGGCACCATCATTGTCGCGCCCTCGGTGGGCGCGGCTAACCAGACCATCACCGGCGGCTCGATGACGGGCACGCTCGGCGGCGGCGTGCTGGGCGTCCAGCAGAACGGCGCGGGCACCTTCACCATCGCCTCAACCATCGTCGACAACACCGGCACCGTCGGCTTCAGCAAGGCCGGCACGGGCAAGGTGGTGCTCTCCGGCAGCAATACCTATACCGGCGCCACCACCGTGAGCCAGGGCACGCTCTCGATCAATTCGGTCGCCAATGGCGGTGTCGCCAGCGCCATCGGCGCCGCGACGACCGCTTCATCGAACCTGATGATCCAGGGCGCCACACTGGAATATACCGGGACGGGCGCCTCCACCGATCGCGGCTTCACCATCGCACGCGCCGGCGCCATCACATCGAGCACGATCAAGGTCACGAATGCCGCCGCCAACCTGACCTTCTCCGGGCAGGTGGTGAGCCCCGATGGTGCGGATTTCATCAAAGACGGTCCCGGCACGCTGACGCTTGCCGGGAGCAACAACAGCTATACCGGCACCACGACCGTCAACAGTGGCACGCTTGCGGTGACCACCCTCGCCAATGGCGGCACCAACAGCTCCATCGGCGCGTCCAGCAACGCCTCGTCCAACCTGGTCCTGCAGAACGGCGGGAAGCTGGGTTATATCGGCACCATCGCCAGCAGCGACCGCGGCTTCACACTTGGTACGGGCGGCGGCGGCATCGATGTCGCGCAGGCGACCACGACCCTGACTGTGAGCGGGGTGGCCACTGGCGCGGGCAGCCTCACCAAAACGGGCTCCGGCACCTTGGTGCTGTCGGGCACGAACACCTATACCGGCGGCACCACGGTGAGCGCCGGCATCTTGCGCGCCGGATCGGCCCAGGCCTTCGGCGGCGACGCCGCCGGAACGGGCGCTGGCGCCATGACTGTGGCCAGCGGTGCGACAGTGGACCTCGCCGGCAACAGCGTCTTCGTCGGTGGGCTCAATGGCGCCGGCAACGTCACCCTGGGCTCGGGGACCCTCAAGATCAACAGCAACGGCAATTTCACCGGCACGATCGGCGGCACGGGCGGGGTCAGCATAACTGGCGGAACACAGACCTTCAGCGGCTGCGGCAACACCTATGCCGGGGCCACCACGCTGAGCGGCAACAGCGTTCTGAACGTCGGCTGCCTGGCGAATGGCGGCGAGCTGAGCGACATTGGCATGTCCGGCAGTGCCTCGACCAATCTCGTCTTTAGCAATGGCGCCCTGAACTATACCGGCGGGACGGTATCGACCAATCGTGGCTTCACGCTCCAGGGAGGAACGGGCGCCATTGGTGTGGCCAACGCCGCCACGGCGCTTACCTTCAGCGGTCGGGCCACAGGTCTCGGTACGCTCCGTAAGGACGGTCCCGGTACGCTGATATTGTCCGGCACTAACGACTACAGCGGCGGAACGACGATTACCGGCGGCATCTTGAGAGCCGGTTCGACCAGCGCCTTCGGCACGGGCGCCATGACGGTGAACAGTGGCGCGACGCTCGATCTCGCCGGCAACAACAACACGGTGCTCGGGCTCAACGGCGGCGGCAGCGTGACTCTCGGGTCGGGCATGCTGACCCTAAGTGACGGGTTCAACCTCACTTTCAGCGGCGCGATGAGCGGCGCCGGCGGGCTCGTGAAGAGCGGCACGCGCACGCAGACGCTCTCCGGCTGCAGCAGCAGCTACGACGGCAGCGCAACGATCAATGGGGGCGTTCTTGCGGTCACCTGCCTGAACAATGGGGGCGTCGCAAGCTCGATAGGCGATTCCAGCGCTGCGGCAACCAACCTGGTGCTCGATGGCGGCACGCTGCAATATATCGGCGCCGCCGGCAGCACGGACCGCCAGTTCACGCTTGGGGCCAGCGGCGGCACTCTCGATGCCTCCGGCACAGGCGCGATCAATTTCACCAGCACGACGCCGGTCACATTGTCGGGAACGGGCAACCGCACGCTCACGCTCGCCGGCAGCAACACGGCCAACAACTCGCTTTCTGCCCGCATCGACGATCCATCCGGGGGCGTCACGTCGCTGACGAAGTCCGGTGCCGGCACGTGGGTCTTGAACAACACGACCAGCACCTATACCGGCGTCACCACGATCAGCGGCGGCGTGCTTGCGGTGAGCAAGCTGGCCAACGGCGGCCAGGCGAGCTCGATCGGGCAGTCGTCGAACCTGGCATCCAACCTCGTGATCGGCAGCGGCTCGACGCTACGCTATACGGGCGCTGGCGACGAGACGGATCGCCTGTTCACATTGCAGACCGGCATCAGCTTCATCGAGTCCTCGGGCACCGGCGCGATCGTCTTCAAGAACACCGGTTCGGCCGCCTATACCGGCAGCGGCAACCGCACGCTGGCGCTGGGCGGCACCAATACCGGGCTCAACACGATGGGCGGCACCATCATCGATGGCCCCGGCGGCACGACCACACTCGCCAAGAACGACAGCGGCACCTGGGTCCTCACCGGCAACAACACCTTCACCGGCAACACGGTCGTCAATGACGGTAATCTGATCATCGGCAATGGTGGCACCAGCGGCAATGCCGGCGCAGGCAACGTCATCGTCGCCAACGCGACCTCCACGCTGTCCTTCAACCGCTCCGACAGCTTCAGCTTCACGGGCACGCTGAGCGGTGCCGGCAACATCGCCCAAATCGGCACCGGCACGACAATCCTCACTTCGGCAACAAACGCGATCGGCGGCAACACGCGCATCGACGCCGGCACGCTGCAGGTGAATGGCGGCCTGACGAGCGGCGGGGGGATTACGATCAACGCTGGCACGCTGCAGAGCAACGGAGGGGGCGCCTCCATAACCACGCCGACGATCACGATGAACTCCGGCTCGAAGCTCAACGTCGGCGGCGGCACGGTCCAGGCAGCCGGTGGCACGCAGACGCTGTTCACGGGCGGGACCGGCGGCGCCACGATCAACTTCACTGGCGGCACGTTGCTCGGCAACGGCACGCTGGGCGGAGGCGGCAACATTGTCAATCTCGCCGCCGGTTCGCTCAATACCGGCGCAGCCGCATTGAATCTCGGCAGCGGCAACGACACTTTCCTGTTGAGCGGTCTTGCGACGATCGCCGGAGTCGGGGTGGACGGCGGCGGCGGCTCCGACACGCTGCAGGTGACCACAACCTTCAGCCGTACGCTCAATGGCGCTCAGATTACCGGTTTCGAAAGCTTGAACAAGCAAGGCGCCGCCACCCTCACGCTGACGGGCGATCACAGCTACACGTCCGGTACGACGATTTCGGCCGGCACGCTGCAGATCGGCAACGGCGGGGTGGCCGGCGCGCTGGCGACGCCGAATGTGACCAACAACGGCACGCTCGCCTTCAATCTGAATAACAATTATACATTCGACAGCGCCATCTCCGGCAGTGGCGTGGTCAACAAGCTCGGCACCGGCACCACCACGCTAACCGGAACCAACACCTATATCGGCGCGACGAACGTCAATGCCGGGACATTGCTGATCAACGGCAACCAGTCGGGTGCTATCGGCCAGACTACTGTCGCGAGCGGGGCGACGCTCGGCGGCACCGGCACGATCGGCGGCAGCGTCACCGTGGCCGACGGCGGCACGCTCGCTCCCGGCGGCGCGGGCAATGCGCCCGGCACGCTCACCATCGGCGGCAACCTGACGCTCAACAACACGTCGGCCGTCAACGTCAATTTCGGCCAGGCGAACGTGCCGGGCGGACCGCTCAACGATATCATCAATGTCGGCGGCAACCTGACGCTCGACGGCACGCTCAACATCACGCAGACGCCGGGCGGCACCTTCGGGCCAGGCGTCTATCGCATCCTCAACTATGGCGGTTCGCTGACGAATAACGGACTGAACGTCACGTCACCCGATTATTTCGTGCAGACCGCGGTCGCCAACCAGGTCAACCTCGTCAATTCCGCGGGGCTGACGCTCAGCTTTTGGGACGGCAATGCCGGCCCCCACTCCAATGATGCGGTGGATGGCGGCAGCGGCACTTGGCGCGCTGCGGGCGACCAGAACTGGACCGATGCCAGCGGCACCTTCGCCGCGCCCTTCGCCAACGCCAGCTTCGCCATCTTCCAGGGTGCCGCCGGGACGGTCACGGTCGACAACACCAACGGTCAGGTGCAGGCGGCGGGCATGCAGTTCGCCACCGGCGGCTATCTCATCCAGGGCGGCGACGTGGCTTTGGTCGGGCCGCAATCGACCATCCGCGTCGGCGACGGCACTGCAGCCGGTGCGGCCTATGTGGCGACGATCACCTCAAACCTCACCGGAAGCAGCCAGCTGCTGAAGACGGAGCTCGGCACGCTGGTGCTGTCCGGCACCAACAGCTACAGCGGCGGCACCGCGATCAATGGCGGCACGGTCCAGGTCGCGTCGGACACCAATCTCGGCGACGCGTCCGGCGGCCTTTCGCTGAACGCCGGCACGCTGCATACGACGGCGGATATTACTTCTGCCCGCGCCGTGACCCTCAATGTCGGCGGCGGCACCTTCGACACCGACAGCGCGACCAAGCTGACGCTGACCAACACCGTGAGCGGCGCCGGGACCTTGACCAAGGAGGGTGGCGGCACGCTGGTTCTCAGCGGCGCCAACAGCTACCAGAGCGGCACCGTCATCAATGGCGGCACGGTCCAGATCACCGCCGATGCCAATCTCGGCGATGCGGCCGGCAAGGTCACCTTCGACGGCGGCACGTTCTACCAGCAGGGCCCGGCCAGCATCGTCACAGGCCGCACTGCGACGCTTCAGGCGGGCGGCGGAACGTTCCAGATCGACAGCACAGTGCAGTGGGAAGGCGCTATCGACGGCGCGGGGGCGCTCACCAAAACGGGAACCGGGGCGCTGATCCTCGGCGCCGACAACAGCTATGCCGGCGGCACGACAATCTCAAGCGGCATCCTCATGCTGGGCACCGGCGGCACCACGGGCTCCATCTTGGGCGACGTGGTCGATAACGGTACCCTCAGCTTCAACCGCTCCGACCTCTATACCTTCGGCGGCACGATCTCGGGCAGCGGCGGCGTCACCCAGGACGGAACCGGCAACACCGTGCTTACGGCCGACAACACGTACGGCGGCACCACGCTGATTGTCGGCGGCGGCGGGCTCTACATCGATGGCGACCAGAGCGCAGCGACCGGGCTGGCCAACGTCAACAACGGCACGCTGGGCGGCAACGGCACCATCGGCGGCGATGTGTTCGTCGATGTCGCGGGCAGGCTGGCCCCCGGCGGCCTGGGCTCCACGCCCGGCACCCTCACCATCAACGGCAACCTCGAACTGGCCGACAGCTCGAACCTTGATTACTCGTTCGGCCAGGCCGGCGTGGTCGGCGGCGCCTACAACGACCTCACGGTCGTCCACGGCAATCTGGCGCTCGACGGCACGATCAACGTGACGGAAGCGCCCGGCGGCAATTTCGGACCGGGTATCTATCGCGTCATCAGCTATGACGGCGCTCTGACTGACAACGGGCTTGATACCACGTCGAGCGATCACCTGGTGCAGACCTCGGTCGCAGGCCAGGTGAACCTGGTCGACATCAGCGCGATGACCCTCAACTTCTGGGACGGCGATGCCGGGCCGAAGGCCAATGATGGCGTTGACGGCGGCAACGGCACCTGGCGGGCGGCCGGCGACGACAACTGGACCGGCTCCGACGGCGACATAAACGCCGCCTTCTCGAACGGCAGCTTCGCCATCTTCGCAGGTAGCGCCGGCACCGTGACGGTCGACAACACCAACGGCCAGGTGCAGGCCGCTGGCATGCAGTTCGCCACGGACGGCTATCTCGTCCAGGGACAGGACATCGAGCTGGTTGGATCGCAGGCGACGATGCGCGTCGGCGACGGCACCCTGCCGGGTGCAGACTACACGGCAACTATCAATTCGAACCTCACCGGTGTGAGCCAACTGGTGAAAACCGATCTCGGCACGCTGGTGCTTGGCGGCACCAACAGCTACAGCGGCGGCACCGCCATCCATAGCGGCACGTTGCAGGTTTCGGCTGACGCCAATCTCGGCGATGCGGCGGGCGTATTGTCATTCGACAATGGCGCGACCCTGCGAAACACCGCCGCGTTCGGCTCGGCGCGTAACGTCACGCTCAATGCCGGCGGCGGCACGTTCCAGACCGATGCCGATCTCACGCTTTCCGGCGTGGTCGGCGGCACGGGCGGCTTCACCAAGCGGGGCGGGGCGGCGCTGACGCTGACCGGCGCCAGCGCCTATGCCGGGCCGACCACGGTGACGGCAGGCGGGCTCTATATCGACGGCGACAACAGCCTGGCCACAGGGATTACTTCGGTTGAGTTCGGCGCCACGCTGGGCGGCAAGGGCACCATCGGCGGCAATGTGATGGTCGCCAACGGCGCGACGCTCTCGCCAGGGTCGGCCGATGGCACGCCGGGAACGCTGGCGATCGCCGGCGATCTGACGCTCTCCGGCGGCTCGATCCTCAACTACAGCTTCGGCCAGGCGAATGTCGCCGGCGGGGCTCTCAACGATCTGACCACCGTCGGCGGCAATCTCGTGCTCGACGGCACGCTCAATGTCACTGTCTCGCCGGGTGGAACCTTCGGCCCCGGTATCTACCGCGTGTTCGATTACAGCGGGACCTTGACCAATAACGGGCTGTCCGTCGGCTCCATCCCGTCCTCGAACTACTTCGTGCAGACGTCCGTCGATCATCAGGTGAACCTGGTCAACGCAAACGGACTGAACCTGAACTATTGGGACGGCGATGCCGGTCCGAAGTTCGACGGCACGATCAATGGCGGCAACGGCACCTGGCAGAGCTCTTCGGGCAACGACAACTGGACCGAAGACACCGGGTCGATCAACGCAGCCTATTCGGACAGCGCCTTCGCCATCTTCGCCGGCCAGGCCGGCACGGTGACGGTGGACAACGGGCTCGGCCAGGTAACGGCCGCCGGCATGCAGTTCTCGACCGACGGTTATGTCATCCAGGGCGGCGATATCGGCCTTCTCGGGCCGCAGTCGACGATCCGGGTCGGCGACGGCACCAACGCGGGTGCGGGCTATACGGCAACGATCGCCTCGGCGTTCACCGGCAGTGCCCAGCTGGTGAAGACGGATGCCGGAACGCTGGTGCTGACCGGCACCAATAGCTACACCGGCGGCACGGCGATCAATGGCGGCACGCTGCGGATCTCGGCCGATGCCAACCTCGGCGATGCGGCGGGCGGGCTCTCCTTCAATGGCGGCACGCTCAACTCCACCGCCAGCTTCGCCAGCGACCGCGCCATCGACGTTCTCGGCCAAGGCACTATCTCGACCGACGCCGGTACTACCTTGACCCTGAACGGGGCATTGACGGGGTCGGGTGCCTTCAACAAAGCGGGAGATGGAACGCTTGTCCTGACGTCCGCTGGCTCGACCTTCTCGGGATCCACCTCCGTCCAGCAGGGCACGCTTGCGGCGGGCGCTGCGGACGTGCTGAGCCCCTTGTCCGCCTTCACCGTCGACTCCAGTGGCACGCTTGACCTTGCCAGCTTCGACCAGACGGTGGCCTCGCTCAACAACAGCGGCGCGGTGCGGCTTGGCGCTGCGGCACCCGGAACAGTGCTCACGGTGAGCGGCGACTATGTCGGCAATGGCGGCAAAATCCTCATCAATGCCGCGCTGGACGGCGATGGCTCGACCACCGACAGGCTGGTGGTACATGGCAACACCGCCGGCGCCGGCATCCTTGCGGTCACCAATGTCGGCGGCGCGGGCGCGCAGACCAGCGAAGGCATCAAGATCGTCGACATCGACGGCAGCTCGGCCGGCACCTTCATGCTCGCCGGCGACTATGTCTTCGAGGGCGACCAGGCCGTGGTCGGCGGCGCCTATGCCTATCGGCTCTACAAGAACGGCGTCAGCACGCCGGCCGACGGCGACTGGTATCTGCGCTCCACGCTGATCAACCAGACCGGTCCGCTCTATGCGCCTAGCACGCCGCTCTATGAGGCCTATGAAGGCGTGCTGCGGAGCTTCAATGAACCGGGCACGCTGCAGCAGCGCATCGGCAACCGGGCCTGGGGCGAGGGCGCGACGCCGCAGGGCGCGGACGTGCCCGGCCAGGGTCCGGTCGACGGCAACGCCATCTGGGCGCGTATCGATGCCGCCCATGGCAAGTTCGAGCCGAAGACCTCGACCACCGGCACCGACTACGACGTGACGACCTGGAAGCTCAATGCCGGCGTCGACGGCCTGCTGCATGAGAGCGAGGCCGGCATCCTGCTGGGCGGCATCACCGTCCATTACGGCACCGTCTCGTCGGACGTGTCATCGTCCTTCGGCACCGGTTCGATCTCGGCCACCGGCTACGGTGTTGGCGGCACGCTGACCTGGCTCGGCAACAGCGGCTTCTATGTCGATAGCCAGGCCCAGGCGACCTGGTATGACAGCGACATCAACTCGGCCGTGCTGGGCAAGCTTGCCGACGGCAACAAGGGGTTCGGCTATGCGCTTAGCATCGAGAGCGGCCAGAAGATCGCGCTGCGCTCCAACTGGTCGCTGACCCCGCAGGCGCAGCTTTCCTACTCGGCCGTCGACTTCGACAAGTTCACCGATCCGTTCGGCACGATCGTGTCGCCCGGCAGCGGCGACAGCCTGATCGGCCGCCTCGGCATCTCGGCCGACTACGAGGACCAGTGGGCCGACAGCGCCGGGCAGGTGAGCCGGGCGCATGTCTACGGCATCGCCAACCTCTACTACGACTTCCTCGACGGAACCGATATCGATGTCTCGGGCGTGAAGCTTTCCAGCCAGAACCAGAAGGTCTGGGGCGGCGTCGGCCTCGGCGGCTCGCTCGACTTCGGCGACGGCAAGTACTCGGTCTATGGCGAGGCGCTGGCCAAGACCAGCCTGGCGAGCTTCGGCGACAGCAATGTCGTCAGCGGCAAGCTCGGCTTCAGCGTGCACTGGTAGCGGCGTCAACGAGGCTGGACAATCGGAATGCGGGCAGATGTGCGCACTCTCTCCGTTCGCCTCTTGGGCGTGATGAATTTCTTGAAGATGGAAACGAGATGGAAACGAGATGAAACGAATTGGATATGCCACGCTGATCGCCGCAAGCCTGCTCTCCCTTGCGGCCGCATTCGCGCAAGACACCGCAGCTCTCCCTGGCGGTGCGACTTCGCTCAGGGAAGGGCATGGCGACTGGACCGTCTCCTGCAATCTCGCCAGCCAGAACGGCGCCGCCGTCAAGGTCTGCGCGCTGTCGCAGGAGCAGACCGACAGCCAGTCGCGCCAGCGCGTGCTGGCGATGGAACTGCGCCCGGCCGGCGAGGCCGTCCAGGGCACGCTCGTGCTGCCGTTCGGACTGTCGCTGGACCAAGGGGTAACCCTTCAGGTCGATGACGGCCCGGCCCTGCCGCCACTGCGCTTCCGAACCTGCCTTCCCGGTGGCTGTCTCGTGGACATCAGCTTCGACTCCGAGACCTTAGCTTCCCTGCGCGACGGCAAAAGCCTCAAGATCAAGGTGGTCGCCGACGGCGGCAAGGAGACCAACCTGGCGCTCTCGCTGAACGGCTTTCCCAGCGCAGTGGACAGGACCATGGCGCTGTTGAAGTGACCCGGTTGCGCGACCGACGTTCCTTGCAACTGGGCAGAATGTCCGTTCTGAGACGCAACGCAAAGCTTGGCTTTGGCCGGTCGCTCCGGAAGCGGTTAGACTGCTTGTTGGCCTAAAACCCTCATTAGTCGCGCCAACGATGGTAGCCAACGATCTTTAAATCAGCTGCGAGATCGTGCGGGACCATACGGGAAGATTTCTGATTTTGGCCCACGAAAAATCCAATTGAATCAATATTCTGGATACGTCCTCCGGGCCCACCATTTCGCTTTCAGAATTGCCGGTGTTCGATCAGTAGGTTTTTCGGGCGTGGGATATTCGTCTCACCGTTTGGTGAATTCTCGACATTGGGTTCAAAGTCGACCCTGCCGGTGGCGTATAGACAGCTGGCTTGCCACGTCCTCCGATTGAGATCACCCGTCCGCTGTTGCTCTCGAGTTCATCCAGATAGTCGGCCCACCATTGCATCATCTTGACGCGCTCTTCCCAGTGCTCAGCCCGGGCGTAGGCTCGACGAACGTCGTTGTTCTCAATGTGGGCCAGTTGGCGCTCTATCGCATCCGGATGCCATTTTCGCATTCGTTTAGCAGAGTTGATGCTGTTGCTCGAAAACCATGCGCGGCGCTTCCTCCTTGCCGTAG
Organism: Mesorhizobium sp. Ca11; assembly: GCF_020165275.1. Classification (NCBI taxonomy): domain Bacteria; kingdom Pseudomonadati; phylum Pseudomonadota; class Alphaproteobacteria; order Hyphomicrobiales; family Phyllobacteriaceae; genus Mesorhizobium; species Mesorhizobium sp. Ca11. The sequence continues at coordinate 248,735 of NZ_JAIUHU010000007.1, forward strand.
CCCATGCGGCGAAGGGCGGCGTTAAGCGTGTTGTCGGAAATCGGACGCGAAACCGATCGAACGCCAGGAAAGAGCAGCGATCCACCACCAGAGATTTCTTTAAGCGAAGTCAATACGCTTATGGCCTGCCTTGAAAGGGGTACGCGGTGCGGCCGGCGCATTTTCATGCGTGCTTCAGGAATGATCCACATCGAGCTTTCGAAATCGAACTCTTCCCATTCTGCCGCGCGAAGTTCGCCGGGGCGGGGAAACATCAATGCCATGAGCTTCAGGGCAGCTCGGGTTGTAGGCTGTCCGTCAAACGCATCGACCGCCCTCACCAAGCCGCCGAAGGCCTTAGGATCGATGATCGCGGCACGCGGCGTGACCGTTGGAGTGATTAGTGCGCCCCTTAACGCGATCGTCGGATCAGCCTCGGCGCGTGCGGTCGCAATTGCATATCGAAACACGGTGCCGATGGTGGAGCGCAGTCGCCTCGCCGACTCATATCGACCACGAACTTCCACGCGGCGAAGGGCAGTAAGGACGGTGGCCGGATCGATCTCCCGAATGCACTTGTCACCAATTGTCGGATAGGCAAAGTCGAGCAGCCATTTGACCTTGCTAATCGTCCGGTCGGCACGTCCCTCCTTTTTCAGCTTGTCAACATATTCGTCCGCGATTGAACGGAAGGTGTCTTTTTGCGAAGTGGCCTTATGGAATCTTCGCTCCTGAGCTGGGTCGGCACCAGCCTTAAGGAGACGTTTGGCTTCATCGCGTGCTTCGCGGGCATCGGCGAGAGAGATGACCGGGTAGGTGCCGAGAGACAGCAGCTTCTGCTTTCCGTCAAATCGATAGGCTAGGCGCCATAGCCTGGTTCCCGACGGCTGAATCCATAGCTGCAGCCCGCCGCCATCGGACAGTTTCTGGAGCTTGGACGCCGGCCGGGCGTTGCGGCATTTCACGTCGGAGAGAGCCATTGTGGGACCTCCTGTTTTGGCGCTTCGATACCAACAGGGTCTCAGATACCAACAAAAATACCAACACCTCGCCCCGTTGGACGAAATCTGCCGAACTGCGATGAAATTCGCTCAAGCACACTGTTCGTGCCGAAAAGAGGGGCAAATTCAGTGGCTTGCGGAGACTTGAGCGTTAAAGCTTCGGCGAGACGGAATGTCGGGAGAAGAGGGGATGGTGCCCAGAGGCGGATTCGAACCACCGACACGCGGATTTTCAGTCCGCTGCTCTACCAACTGAGCTATCTGGGCCTGTGCCGGCTAACGGGATGCGCCCGCCGGGTTTCACGAAGGCGCCAGGCGGCGCCCCTTGAAAGCGCGTGGGTTATAGCACGGGAATCTTGCCTGTCCAGCGCCTAGGTGTTGATTTCGTCAGGAAAGAAAAATCGCTGGAAAACAACCGGTCGCCGGCTGCGCTTACGGCTCGTCCTTGGGCGTCGGGCTGTCGTCTTCTTCCTCTTCGCCGTCGCGGCCGGGAATGACATAGGCGCCCTTCAGCCAGCGGTTGAGGTCGATGTCCTTGCAGCGCGCCGAGCAGAACGGATAATGCTCGCGCACCGACGGTTTGCCGCATTCGGGGCAGGGCCGTTTCGGCCTCAGCGGCGTTACCTTGTCGCCCGAGCTCATGTGTGGACTATGCTCATGAGCGCGCGGCGTGCCAGTGCTGGTGCGCCTTGAAGCCTTCGCCGGAAAGCAGCGCCACGCTCTCGTAGAGCGGCAGGCCGACCACGTTGGTGTAGGAGCCGACCAGCTTGACGACGAAGGAGCCGGCCAGGCCCTGCACGGCGTAGCCGCCGGCCTTGCCCCGCCACTCGCCCGACGCGACATAGGCGTCGATCTCCTCGCGCGGCAGCCGCTTGAAGCGCACCCTTGTCTCAACCAGCCGCTGGCGCAGCTTGCCGCCGGGCGTGATCAGGCAGATGCCGGAATAGACCCGGTGCGAGCGGCCGGAAAGCAGGCCGAGGCAATTGACGGCGTCGTCGATCGTCTCGGCCTTGGGCAGGATGCGCCGTCCGACCGCCACCACCGTGTCGGCGGCGAGGATGAAGGCTGGCGCATAGTCCTCCTCGCTCTTCAGCGAGGCCAGCGCCTTCTCGGCCTTGTCCTTGCAAAGGCGCTTGGCTAGCGAGCGCGGATGCTCGGCGCGCAGCGGCGTCTCGTCGACATCGGCGGGCAGCACCCGGTCGGGCTCGATGCCGGCCTGCTGCAAGAGTTCGATGCGGCGCGGCGAACCAGAGGCAAGCACCAGCTTCTGCAGAATGCTCATGGGGGCATGATGCCGAAAAGTGTGAAGCGGTTTTCGGACGACATCATGCTCCACTCCCTGATTTGGAGCCGGATGATTTCGGGTCGAACAGACCTGAAATCATCCGGCTCTGGGTCCGCGCTAGATGATTACTTGAAGCGATAGGTGATGCGGCCCTTGGTCAGGTCGTAGGGCGTCATCTCGACCAGGACCTTGTCGCCGGTCAGCACGCGAATGCGGTTCTTGCGCATGCGGCCGGCCGTGTGGGCGATGATTTCGTGTTCGTTTTCGAGCTTCACCCGGAACATCGCATTGGGCAGCAGTTCGGTGACCACACCTGGAAACTCGAGGACTTCTTCCTTCGGCATTCGATACCTTTGCTTGGATGGCGGTTCCGGCGCCTAGAGCATGATGCCGAAAAGTGTCAAGCGGTTTTCGGGCAACATCGTGCTCTAGTTCTTTGATCCGGAGTCGGATGATTCCCGGCCGAACCGACCGGAAATCATCCGACTCCGGCCGGAATTTGCGGCGGAACCTATATGATAATCGCCCGCTTGTGAACATGCTTAATCGGCCGCGTTTTTTGCCTCAGGAAGCAGAAAACGTCGGCTTATGCGCGCTTTCAGCCGCTCGCGCACATCGCGATAGGCGGCCATGATGTGCTCTCGCGTGCCGCCTGTGTCGGTGGGGTCGGGCATCGGCCAGTATTCGACCTCGACGGCCAGCGAGCGCGTCAGCTCGAGCGCCGCATGATGCGCCTCCGGCGCCAGCGTGACGATCAGGTCGAAATAATCGTCCTCCATATCCGCCAGCGTCCTGGGTTGGCGCTCGCCAAGCGACAGACCTTCTTCAGCGAGCACCGCATCGACGAACGGGTCGCGCTCGCCGGCGCGCACACCGGCCGAAGCGACGAAGGTGGTGGCGGGAAGCATGCGGCGCGCCATTTGTTCCGCGATCGGCGAGCGCACGGCGTTCATGCCGCATAGGAACAGGATCGAATGGGGCAGGGCGACCAGGATCTAGCCTCGCCAGTGCAGCACGCAGACCAGCGTGAACAGCCGGCGCGCCGTGTCGAAGTCGATCTCGATCTTGCCGGCAAGCCGGTCCATCAGCGTCTGCGAGCCTTCATTGTGCAGGCCGCGCCGGCCCATGTCGATCGCCTCGATATGGCTCGGCGTCGAGGACCGGATGGCTTCGTAGTAGCTTTCGCAGATCAGGTAGTAGTCCTTGACGATGCGCCTCAGCGGCGTCAGCGACAGAATGTGGGTGACCACCTCGGCGCCGTTCTCGCGGCTGACGCCGAAAACCAGGCGGGACTCGGCCAGTGAAAGCTTAAGCTTGTAAGGACCCGCGCCGTCATCATTGACCGGCCGAAAACGGTTCTCCTCGATGAGGTCGAAGATCGCCACGGCCCGCTCGTGCTCGACGTCGGGCGTCGAACGTCCGATCGATTCGTCGAGCTCGACGTCGATCAGCCTGTCGCGGGTCTGGTCGCGGCCGGACATCGTTACATGTTCAACCTGATCGCGACGGAGCGGGCATGGGCATCGAGCCCTTCGGCCTTGGCGAGCGCGATCGCGGCGGGCGCCAGCGCGTTGAGCTGCTCCGGGCCGAGCTTCAGGATCGAGCTGCGCTTGACGAAATCGAGCACGGACAGACCCGACGAGAAACGCGCCGACCGCGCCGTCGGCAAGACGTGGTTGGAGCCGCCGACATAATCGCCGATGACTTCCGGCGTATGGCGGCCGATAAACACGGCGCCCGCGTTGCGCATCCTGGAAAGGAATGCCTCGGCGTCGTCGAAGGCGAGCTCGACATGCTCGGCCGCGATCCTGTCGACCAGCGGCAGAGAGGCCTCGAGCGTCGGCACCAGGATCACCGCGCCGAAATCGCGCCAGCTGGCCCCGGCCGTCTCGCCGCGCGGCAGCACCTTGAGCTGGCGCTCGACCGCCTGCTCGACCGCCTTGCCGAATTCCGGTTCGTCGGTGATCAGGATCGACTGGGCCGAAACATCATGCTCGGCTTGCGCCAAAAGGTCGGCCGCGATCCAGTCCGGATCGTTGTCGGCATCGGCCACCACCAGCACTTCCGACGGCCCGGCGATCATGTCGATGCCGACCGTGCCGAACACCTGCCGCTTGGCCGCCGCGACATAGGCGTTGCCCGGACCGACGATCTTGGCGACCGGCCTGATCGTCTCGGTGCCGTAGGCAAGCGCTGCAACGGCCTGCGCGCCGCCGACGCGGTAGATCTCCGAAACGCCGGCAAGGTCGGCTGCCACCAGCACCAGCGGATTGATGACGCCGCCCGAGGCCGGCACGACGATGACGATGCGCTCGACGCCGGCGACCCTGGCCGGCACCGCGTTCATCAGCACCGAGCTTGGATAGCTCGCCGTGCCGCCCGGCACGTAAAGGCCGACGGCTTCGATCGCCGTCCAGCGCGAGCCGAGCTCGACGCCCGCGGCATCCGTATAGCGATCGTCCCTCGGCTTCTGCCGCTCGTGATGTGAGCGGATGCGGTCGCGCGCGAATTTGAGCGCCTCGACGGTCGCCGGATCGGCCGCTTCATAGGCCTTGGCGATGTCGTCCTTCGACACCGCGATGCCGAGCGTGTTGAGATCGGCTTTGTCGAACTTCAGCGTGTAATCGACGAGCGCCTTGTCGCCTTCGGCGCGCACGCGGGCGATGATGTCGCGCACCACGGCCTCGACATCGGCCGACACCTCGCGCTTGGTGGTGAGGAAGGCCGAAAAACGCTGTTCGAAATCGGCGTCCTGCTGTCGGAGCGTTATCGCCATCGCGCTTCAGCCTCTGTGCAGGGGGCGCGAGGTGGCTTCCCAGGAGCCGCCGATATCGGCAAGCCTGGCCTCGATGCATTCGACGTCGAGCATAATGGTGCCGCCGCCCGAAAAGATCAGCTCGATGATGCCGGCCGGCTTGCTGATGGCGATGAAGCTGACCGCCAGCAGCGACAGCACCTCGGCCGGCTTGTCGCGCGCAATGCCGTTGGTCTTGGCGCCGAGCACGCGATCGAAATGCAAGACGCTCTGGCGCCGTTCATTGTGCTGGCGGAACAAGCCGGATTTCGCTTCCCAGACGAAGCGGTTCATGGTCAGCACGAAGCGCTTGGCCGCCGGCAGATATTCGAGGTCGGAGACCTTCATCACGGCGTCCTGGACATGCGCCGAGACGATGCTCAGATCCTGGTCGTCGAGCGCGATGAGCTTGAGAGCTGCCATGCGGAATGCGCACCCTGAACGTTGACAATTCAACGTTCTGTTATGCGGTCTTTCCGCTCGGCGCAACCGCTGGGAAAGAATGCTGCGAAGCGTCAGCCCGAAATGCGCTCGATCACCGCGCCGCAACCGGAGAGCTTCTCTTCCAGCCTCTCGAAGCCGCGATCAAGGTGATAGACGCGGTTGACCGTGGTCTCGCCTTCGGCCGCAAGGCCGGCGATGACCAGCGACACCGAGGCGCGCAGGTCGGTCGCCATGACGGGAGCGCCCTTGAGTCTGGCGACGCCGTCGACGATCGCCGTCTGGCCGGAAAGGGTGATGTGGGCGCCGAGGCGCGCGAGCTCCTGCACATGCATGAAGCGGTTTTCGAAGATCGTCTCGGTGATGCGCGATTTGCCCTTGGCCATGGTCATTAGGCCCATGAACTGCGCCTGCAGGTCGGTCGGGAAGGCGGGGAAGGGGGCGGTGGTCACGTCGACCGGCGCAATGCCGGCGCCATTGCGCTTGACGCGGATGCCCTCATTGGTCGGCGTGATCTCGGCCCCGGTCTCGACAAGCACGTCAAGCGCGGTCTGCAACAGGTCTGGACGGGCGCCGGCGAGCATCACGTCGCCGCCGGTCATGGCGACGGCCATGGCATAGGTGCCGGTCTCGATGCGGTCGGGGATGACGCGCACGCGCGCTCCCGACAGCGCCTCGACGCCGTGGATGGTGATGGTGGAGGTGCCGGCGCCATGGATCTTGGCGCCCATGGCGATCAGGCATTCTGCGAGATTGACGATTTCCGGCTCGCAGGCGGCGTTCTCCAGCACCGTCTCGCCCTTGGCGAGCGAGGCCGCCATCATCAGCACATGGGTGGCGCCGACCGAGACCTTCGGGAACACGTAGCGATTGCCGATGAGGCGGCCATTCCGGGTCTTGGCGATGACATAGCCATTGTCGACGTCGAGCTCGGCGCCGAGAACCTGCAGGCCCTCGAGGAACAGGTCGACCGGGCGCGTGCCGATGGCGCAGCCGCCGGGCAGCGACACCTTGGCCTCGCCCATGCGGGCAAGCAACGGCCCGATCACCCAGAAGGAAGCGCGCATCTTCGACACCAGTTCGTAAGGCGCGGTGGTGTCGACGATGTTGCGGGCCGAAAAATTGATCGTGCGCGAATAGCCTTCCTGCTGCTTTTCGCGCCGGCCGTTGACGGAATAATCGACGCCGTGATTGCCGAGGATGCGGATCAGTTGTTCGACATCGGCCAGATGCGGCACGTTTTCGAGCGTCAGCGTGTCGTCGGTGAGCAGCGAGGCGATCATCAGCGGCAATGCCGCGTTCTTGGCGCCCGAGATCGGAATGGTGCCGGCAAGCTCGTTGCCGCCGACAATTCTGATGCGATCCATGAGAAAACGTCCCCTCGGCCCGAACAGGCCGCTTCAATCGGTTTGAGTGTGCCCGGCTTAGACTATTGGCCGGCTTGGTTCAAGAAATAGGATTTTCCTAAAACCGGACCGACTGTGGCCGGCCAGTATGGCTGATTTGGTCAGTCCTTGTGCATTTTTCCTGCAGCCGGCAACTCTTCCGGCCGATCGTCGGGATCGCCAGCGCGCTGTTCGTCAGCGTCGCCGGCGCGTTGCTTGTGAACGTCGCCAGTGCGCTGCTTGTCACGGTCGCGGGCGCGCTGCTTGTCAGCGTCGCCAACCCGTCGCGAACGTGCCTGCATCTTGCGCTTCTGCAAATTGGCGCGCAACGCCTCGGCCAGCCGGTCCTTGCGCTCGCCGCCGCCTTTTTTCGGTGGATTTGCCTTGTCGTCCATCGTCCATTCCTGACCGGCGGTCAGCCGGCCGCGATTCCGCATGGCTAGCATTTTCGCGCGGCCATGTCATGAAAGCGGGCCGAAAGTCGGGTTCATCCTGTGGATCAGCCGCCCATGCCGCCCCAAACCGTATAATTGCCGGCGGGAATCACATGCGACGCTTTGGGTTTTTCTTGGCCTTGCGCTTACCGGTTCGATATGGCAGAAGCGCCGCCATCGCAGGCTGCGGTAGCTCAGTGGTAGAGCACTCCCTTGGTAAGGGAGAGGTCGAGAGTTCAATCCTCTCTCGCAGCACCAGACTTTTCCGAAGCAGCATCAAAAACTTAGAGTTTTCCGTGGCTTCCGCCTGTGCGGACTGTTATGGGAATGTGCTCTGGTATGGCGGGAATTCGGTGGAGAATGCGGGGTCTATCCAAGCGCAAAGGCTCTGAGGTTTGGCAAGGCAAGTTCCGAATCCCCCAGCGTCTCTGGGATCGGCGCGACGATTTGCTGAAGCTGGGGGCCTCTGCGATAGGCGGAAGCCAGGAGTTCACAAAGTCGCTTGGGGCGCGAGACCGAGGCCAGGCAACGCGCGTCTACCGCGAACGGCTGGATGCCTGGGAGCGACTCCTGGAGGCCTGGCAGGCCCTTCTGGACCACGGCCCGCGCAGCCTTAGCCAAATGGACGCGGTGAGGGTGGCCGCGCTTGGGGCCGCTCGGCGGTGGGAGGCCTTCAAGGATAATCCGCTGGATGCCCCCGTTGCGGCCCACGGCTCATTCTCTCGCCCCGTCTTCGCCCCCTCCGACAATACCCGAAGCCATCTCGCGGGCATGTCACCAGAGGCACGGGAAGCGGCGCGGCTGGAAGGCATTGCCAATGCTCGGCGGCTGCTTGACGGCGGGCCTATTGAGCGGGCCAAGGCGTTGCAAGATGTCCGCGACGGTCGAGGCTTTCCGTGGTGCTTCCCCGAGTTTCGCGCGGTCGGCCTCGCCATGATGGAAGACGCGCGAGGCTCGGCCATATCGGAAGATCTGGGGGCGGCGGGCATCACGGCGGCGGATGAATGGTCGCGCTTCCTGGTCGGCCTTGAGGGAATAGGCGCTAAGGAGCGGTTGGCGGCAAGCCTTGAGGCGCGGCTGTCGGGGGACCTTAGCGAACCTGCATGGGTCGCCGATGCGAAGCAGGCGACTCCGCCTGCGTCGGGGCCAAAGGGAGCCAGCGCCAAAGGGGTCACCTTCGAGGCGATCATTGACGCCCAGGTCACCAAGAAGAAGGCGGGGCAGGGCTCCAAGCCGATGCCCGATAAGTCGGTCAAGAAGTACAAGCGAATAGCGGAAGCCTTCGCCACTCATCGCGACTCAAAGAATGCCGCTACGGTGACGCTGCGAGAGGTCGAGGCCTGGCTGGACGCCATGCAGGAGGAGGCTGGGGTCTCAAACCGCACCATTGCGGATAGGCTGGTGGCCATCGGGACTATCATCAACTGGGGCAAGAAGCAGCGAGACCACCGGGACGCCATGGCCCAGGCCGAGACCATCTCGGGGCGAGTGGAGTTGCCCAGCTATATGGAGAAGCCGGCAGACGAGACCTCCTATACCATGGAGGAGGCCCGCACGGTTCTGCTGGCGGCGCGGAGAGAGGAGGACGCCAGCAAGCGGTGGCTGCCCTGGCTGTGCCTCTATGCCGGCCTGCGGATCAGCGAGGCGAACACCCTGCGGAAATCTGATTTCTTCCAGGCCGAGGGCCTCTGGTTCTTCAAGGTGACCAGTGCCGGCAAGCGTTCCCTCAAGACGGCAAACAGCGAGAGGCGCATCCCGGTCCATCCGGCGTTGGAGGCCGAGGGCTTCCTGGTGTGGGTGGAGGCGGCTCCTCAAGGGCAGCTCTTCAGGGATGGGGCTACGTCCCTCATCGGGCGGTGGGTGCGGGGGAAGGCGGTGGGGCTGGTGAGGCCTGGGTTGTCCCCTAACCACGGGCTGCGCCACCTCTTCGTCGGCCTGTCCCGGCGCTATGGGCTTGAGGGGAGCGCGGCGGAGTATCTCGCGGGGCACTCCACTCAGGCGGTTCACGCCAAGTACGGCTCCTCGGATGTCATGCTGCCTGGGCTTGCTGCGGAGCTAAGAAAGATTGAGCCGTTGTTGGAGCCGTCTGGAGGTGCGGGCGGTTCAGGCGGCAGGCCTCAGGTAGCTGCTGAACAAGTGTATTTACAACTGGGATAATTTGAACAACTTAGGAAATCCCCGAACCTACCATTTCTCTTCACGAGATGGCCCCGGCATCCATCTATCTGGCACGGGCGCTTTGGGTCTGGCGGACTCGTACCGTTTCGCCGGGCTTCACGATACTTCCGCTTCTTGAATTCCCAGGGATGGATGTTGTCCTCGAACGCCCAAATGCCCCTCCTATGTCGCTTGGCCTCATCCAGCGCCTGGAAGTATCGTTCATCGGGTCCATATCGTTCCAGCACCCAGGCCCAGCCATTGATGACCATCTCCAGTTCGATGTTCCTCGTAATGAGCAGAGGTGCCCCAAAAGACTTTGCGACGTGGAGCCGCTTAGCTGCTGTTCGGAACTGGTTGTCGGCATAGGCCAGCGTTAGAAAGGGAACACAAACAATTCGCCCGTAGCTGTCCACCGACCGGCCCGTATCCATCTTCATTAGGATGACAAGCTCCACCCAGTTTCCACCGATCAGATCGGTAAGAAAATCTTTGGCCTCTCGGCCACCGGGTTGCTCTAATTCGGGAGCATCGATGAAGCCAAATCGAGCTACTGTTTCGAACTCTTCTTGATCGCTCGCAGCACCCGGGACTTCGGAAGCTCTTATCCTCGTAAGAAACCCGTCGCCGTCGAATACGTTCAGCACTGGCGCTTTAATGGTATCCGTTCCCGGATGCTCAGGTACAATAATCACAGGCTCTTCTGGGCTCATGACGTAGACCGCGAGGGCGCAAGCAATTTCGAGCCTAGAAGCAAATGACAGGTTCAACAAGTGTAGGGTATGCGCGGACAAACTGTCGATGGCCAAGCGCAGGAGAATAGGCCAAAACCTATTTCTAACCGCCAAAATCAGCGGCCAGGAGGTCCACCTTGAGTCGAGCGGCGACGGGTCGGAGCGCTATCCTCGACACATCGGAACTTATATAGAGTTGACCGGCGAGCTGGAAGCTCCGCTCAAAGGCACAACGTCGCTAGCAATTTCGATTCACGAAGTCGCGGGGTCTCTGCAAGAGAATGGCCATTCAGCCGGAATGATCTTTTCGGTCAAGCCGGTGGTCAGCCTGTCCCTCTGGGTTGACCGATATGCTGAAGATCGCCTTGTCACTCTCGTCTCTGCTAGGCGTATCACCGATTTTTACGCAACGACTGAGCCTCCTCGATACGGGAGAGCCCAGCTTCTGAATTGGTCACTCCGGACCGCCCCAGAGCCGGAGTAGGTGTGTTCTTAACTCGCCTACGGCAGATGGTATGTGAAGGCCGCCAGATTCCGAGGAGGGGAATGGATCGACTTCAAGCACTAATCGCCCATGTGGACGATGCGGATTTCGTCCACGGGTTCGTTGCGCCAACCTTGATCGATCCCTGGGTCAGGTACCTAGAGAGAATCCGGCCCCGGGCAGACCCGACAGACCTTATCCCCCCGCGACATCGACGCAACATCGGCTATCGGTTGCAACTTGCCGAGTTCGAATGTGCTTTGCTGCTCCTCAATCTTGAAACCCAGAGACAGTTTAACGGAGCGTCTACGCTTCACGGAACAATCTCATCGATGAAGATGCACCAGTTCGTTGTCCTAACTCACTCGGTCCTGGAAGGGATAGGAGCTCACCTAGTTCGCGTTCACAGACGAATGCAGGGACAAGCAGTAAATCCTAACGACAAAATTGCCACACGGATTTGGCGCCCGGCGTTGGTGGACGAGGTTCTAAACTCGGCGCAACCTCCGCCCATCGCGCGGGCAGACCTAATCGCTAGGCTCCAGGACCTTACGGATTGGAGAGACCGGATACACATGGACCGAATCGAGCCCCATGACCCGCTTCACATCAACGAGTTCGATAATGCAGGTCGCTTCATTCCCGCCCACCAGACGTTCAGGATGATCCTGTCAGGGCTGAGTCCAAACTGGCCGCCGGAAACCTGCTTGAATGAGCACGTTGTCTAGCCGCTGCCAGGATCGCCAGAAGGGTCGCTCACGCGAAGCATTCTGATCTACGCGAGAGAGGGAGAACCGTCCCCCGCGCCCCCCGCATTCCGGAGGTGAAAACGTCCCTTCTCCACCGGATTCCCGGCTGCCCGAAGCCTGGTCCTCCTTCTGGCTTCCTTATAAGGAAGGTTGACTCTTGTAAGGAAGAGAATAGAAATTCGCTGTGTCTATTCCTCGGAGGAGAACCAATGGCTCAAGTGTCTTTCATCATGGCAACCAAGCTCATCGAACTCCTCGGCTCCGCTAACGGGAGCGGGGACCTGAGCGTCAGTGTCCTTTCCAGCAATCAACTGGCACTCGGCGTGGATCCGCTTAAACCCACGAGTGTACTCGATCTCTCAAACGAGACGGTACGATCAATAGATCTCGAAGAGGCCAAGAAGGAGACGGCATCGCCAGAGGCTGTCGTCCCGTCGCTAACTCATCGCGCGTCCCGCCAGACAGGTAGCTACATACTGAAATTTAAAGGCGTGACTACGGACTGTTGGTCGCTCAGAAACCTACTCGAAGAAGGCTTGAAATCTTTTGAAGCATATCAGCCTGGTGTTCTCGACAAGCTATCCGCCATCAAGCCCCGTACGAAGCGGATCGTAGCGCGTGATCCGTTGCACCTTTTCGATCAAGCTGCCCTAGCCCACAAGTACGCCCAGCCCCTAATGGACGGATGGTGGTTTGGGACAAACAACTCAGCCGAGGAGACGCAGGCATGGTTGCGGCGCGGCGCTGAGCTTGCTGGGCTCCGGTGGGGCAGCGACGTCTCCACCAGCATGCCGGTAGACCGTTTCCTCTAGAAGCCCGGAATGCGACCGGGGGTAGCTCACGCGAAGCCTTCTGTTCACGTGACAGCGGGAGGATTTCCCCCCCCCGCCCCCCACGCCACCTAACCTGCGTCAATTCACATGCGGATTCCCTGGGGTCGGCAATCGGGGTCAAAGACCGTCTCACTAGGCCTTGCCCTAGCGAGTCCGCCGAGACCGTGTGCAAATGCGTATCATATGAATGGGTATTGACATTTTGAGACTGCTGAATCAGAGACTCAAAGAGTCCAGTGATCCGAAGCGGAGTGCCCTACGATGAAGACCCCAAAAGCCACGCCTACCGGAGCCGGCCAGCTTGTCGGCTACGCCCGCACCTCCACCACCGACCAGAAGGCAGGGCTTGAGGCCCAGCTAAGGGACCTCACCGGAGCCGGGTGCGCCAAGGTCTTCCGCGAGGAGCTGTCCTCGGTGGCCGCCAACAGACCGGAGCTGGAGAGGACTCTGGACTACGTGCGGGAGGGGGATACCCTCATAGTCACCAAGCTCGACAGGCTGGCCCGCTCCGTGGCGGACTTGGTGGAGATCACCGCCAAGCTCCGGGCCAAGGGCGTCGCCCTCCGCATCCTCGCGATGAACCTCGATACCGGAACTCCCACAGGCAAGCTCATGCTCAACCTCCTGGGCTCCATCGCGGAGTTCGAGCGGGAGCTGATGCTGGAGCGGCAGCGGGAGGGCATCGCCAAGGCCAAGGCCGAGGGGAAGTACAAGGGAAGGGCTCCCACCGCGAAGCGCAAGGCCGCCGAGGTGATCAGGCTCAAGGCAGAGGGTAAGACTGGGGACGCCATCGCAGAGGAGCTGGGGATCGGCAGAGCGAGTGTCTTCAGGATACTCAGGGCACAGGCCGGAACGGCGGCGGACTGATGCGGCCACGGCGGGGTGACTGCTTCCTCAAGGGATGCCGGGAGCGCCCCGATCCGACCGGATACTGCCAGTTCCACTATTGCTTCAGCGTGCGGAAAGGCTGGAGGTTGCCCGATACCGTCTGGGAGCTGCCGCGCACTCAGCTAACTCAGCGGCAACTCGGTGCCATATCCAAGCTCCGGGTCGATGCCCCTCTGTCCGAGGTATCTCGCGCCCTCGTAGCCGCGACTCCCGTCCCGGCTTCGGACGCTCCTCCACGCCTAGGTCCTCCGCCTCGCACCAAGTGCCGACGTTGCCAGCGTCCAGAGGTTCGCGAAGGGCTCTGCCCCAAGCACTGGCTGGAGTGGGCTACAGGGCACAGACTTCGCTGGAACCTGGCGGAGAATATACCGATTGCCAGACTGACAGCCGCCCAGATCGAGGCCATTCGCAATCTGGCTTCAAGGGGCGACTGGATGGTGATCCACGGGATCGCCTCAGTGCCGGACCCCACGGTCGAGACCCTGGCTGCCGAGGCCGAGAGGGCCGAGCGTCATGCGGCCTACAGCCTCGCGGGCCGAGCGGTCGTGGCCCTCCTTTACTGGTGGTCCGTCAAAGAGCTTCGCCTAGGGCCGCCCGCCAGGTGGAGACTGCTGCCGATACGACCAGCCACCTCCGAGGAGTGCATTGCGGTCTCGCTGGCCGGTTACCTGGCGGAGTGCGTCCACCGCCGCCTGGAGCCACGCCGGCCCGATGAGCACGTATGGCGAGCTATCACCCGCCCCGCCTTCCGACCTCATGGCATTGATGACGATGAGGACGCCGTGTCGATCATCAAGACCCAGCATGGAGGGGCCGACGACCTGGCGACCCTAGCCAGCTACCGGCAGCATGAGGCGACGACAGCGGGGCTACTCCAGGACCCGCGAATGTGGGCAGCAACAGAATGCGTGGCCGACGAGCTGATTCGGCGGAGACAGCTCAATACCCGCGAGGTCTTGTCGCTATTGTTGGACGCCTCCTTGTTTCCGCTGCCACTCCCTGGGAGTTGAAAGCGGCACGTTTGTTGAAAATATTCCGCTCGTTGATCGAGTTCATCGAGTAATCACGCCACTATTAGGCCGCCCGATTTATAGTATTGAAATCGTAAGAGTCTTGCTCTATCTTGCGGGATGTATAGTCAAAACTCCCAAAACTCGAAAAATACCCCTGCGCGACCCTCCCTAACCGGAGGGGCACCAGGATTACATCCGGGGCACGCACCCGGAGGCCGCCCTCTATTTGGGCGCGGCAGCTCCTATACCGCTCCCCCTTGGAGCGATGGACCACACGGACTTACGGCCCTCCGCGCGAGGGTTAGGGCGGCCCCTGACAGATAGGCCTAAGCACAAACCATCTGTCCACTCGGCTCGAAGAGGGTCGGTGCTGCCCCTCCCATACGGCGCCTAGGTAGCTAGGTGGAGAACAAGGGATGAGGGGCGGGGAATGGTCCGGGAGTGACGCCCTCCCGCTGATGAAGACGCGGCAGCGTCGAAACCAAATTCCACGATTTCAGTCCAACAATAGGAAGCAGCCAAGTGTCTGTTATAGATATTCCATTCGACTCCCAGGAGATAAACGACCCAACCACCCTCCGCGCGGTCATTGAGATCGATCGAGGCCCTCGACCTGAAGGCTTTGCCCCTCCACAGCATGCCGGATCGTACGGGGCCGTCCTCTGGGGTCGGGGCGACGTGCTTCGCTTCTGGAGGGCCGGCTGCGCCAAGAGCGACGACATCCTCAGGGCCGCCGCTGTGTCGCGTCTCCTGGAGGCGCGGCAGAGGGACGCAACGCTCCTCGTCCACTCCAAAGGGTTGGTAGGCATCCTCGACCACGTAGCCAGGAGTCGCGGGCGCACGGCAGGCGGCAAGCCCTTCGATGGGTTCGACTTCCTGAAGCCAATCCAGGAGGCCAGGGATCGGGGGGAGTGGCGGCTGGTGCCGTTCAAGGCGCGGGTGGAGGAGCCGGAGGGGCACCACCTCGCGGTCCAGTCAGCCAGGTCCGGCCTCCGTGCCGCGCTCAGAAGGCTCCCGTTGCTCTCGACTCTCGCCGCCGAGCACAAGGACCCTCTCAACTTCATCGCGGCTACCGACGCAGACCCCGACCCGGATGGCCTGGTGAGCCGACTGGAGGCTGCCCGTGGATAGCGGAGGGTCTCCCCACGACATCGAGCACCGCGCCGCTGCGCCCTCCGACCTCTCGCCCCGCCGCTGCGCCGCCCATGGCTGCAAGAACCTCACCCAGCGCTCCGCCAGGAACGGCCTCTCGGAGACCCTGTGCAAGCGACACGTCGAATTCCGACGCCGCCACGGGACCTACTGGCGGAGGAGCTACACGATGGCGGAGCTAGGGCCGTTCCAGGCGGCGGCGCGGCGGTGGCTCAAGGCTCACCGGGGCGACCGCAGCTTGGGCCAAGTGGTCGCTGCCCTCAATGGCCTCCTGGCCGGAAGCGGGGCCGCCCGGACTGCGCAGGACGCTCGATGGGCCGGCACCGAGGAGAAGGTGCGGAATGCCTTGGCGCGGCTCCATGAGGCCGGGAAGTCGGGAGAACAGCTCCTCCTGATCACCCTCACCGTGAAGGCCGCCCAGTCGGCTCTCGGGCCGAGGGCCAACCCGGAGTTCCAGTATGTCCAGATCGCCAAGATGGCCCATCGCCTCGCCTCGGGGACCCATGTCCGTTCCGCACTCTATGGCACCTTCTCTCGGTACCCTCGCGCGGAGGGGGCCTTCATGCGGCTCCTCGGGCAAACCATCGAGGACATCGCCGGGATCGTCGCGGACTCGGAGGCGGTGCGCGAGGTGGTAGAGGCGGCGGGGAGGCACGAGCGGTGACGCACTTTGACGAGAGATCGGACCAGGACCACGACCCACCATTGGTCCTTCTAGGTGCGGACGACTTGGGGGAGGGCACCGTACCTCCTCCAACCCCCACCCTCATGCACGACCCGTGGCTGACCGTCAGCGAGTCATCCCCTTTGGCTGACCTGGCGGCCTCCCTCCACGCCAAGCTTGAAGCCGCCTCCAGCCGCAACCCCAACCGGAAGCCAAGGGCCGACGCCGCCGAGCGCCGCCTCGCGATTGTCCAGAACCTCGTGTCCAACCTGGCGCTGGTGGCCCTCCGCCATCGGCCGGGGGCTCGCCTTGCCGTCCAGGCCGACAAGAGGGCCGCCACACGCTACGACCGCAAGGACTTGCCGCGCGGCCCCCTCATCGACACCCTCAAGTCGCTGGCCGGGGACGGGCTGGCGGTCTACCGCCCGGCAGTCTTTAAGCATCTGCGGACGACCGTCGAGCCTACTGCACGGCTCCGCTCCAGGTTGACCCAGGCCGGGGCATCGCTGGCGGACTTCGGCCGCGCTCCTGGTGGAGAGACAGTCATCCTCAAGGCGGTCGTCGGCAGGAACAGGCCGAAGCCGCTGGTAGACTACCCAGATACGGGGGAGACCCTCCGACTGCGAACCGAAATGAAGACCATCAACGACGCACTGGCGGGGGCCGACATTAGGCTCTGCGGCGAGCGCCAACCACCCGACCAACTCGTCCGGGTCTTCCTCGTGGACGGCGCGGAGGCCCCCGCCACGTTCGATGGCCACGGGAGGCTTTTCGGGGGCTTCTGGCAGTCGCTCCCACGGGCGAGGCGGGCGGGCCTTACTATAGGTGGGGAGCGTTTGGTGGAGTTGGACTATCGCGCGATGTACGTCCATCTGGCTTACGCCCACGTCGGGGCGACCCTGCCGGCCGGAGACCCGTATGCGGTGGCAGGCCTAGAGGGGCACCGGGACGCCGTAAAGAAGGCCGTCGCGTCCCTGTTCTTCCGTGATGGGACCTTGCGCCGCCTCTCCGGGGAGCTGCGGGAATTGCTGCCTGCGGGATGGACAGCCAAGAGACTCTCGGAGGCCGTGGCGGCCAAGCATCCCGCCATCGCGCACCTCCTCGGGACCAACATTGGTCCGAGCCTTGCCAACACCGAGAGCAACATCCTGGTGGCTGTGCTTCTTCGGTTGATCGGAGGGGGCGTGGTGGCACTACCCATCCATGACTGTGCGCTTGTGGCCGAAAGCGCCAAGGCGGCGGCCATGGCGGCTATGCGTGAAGAGTCCAAACGGCTGGTGGGGGTGGCCCTACCGGTCGAGGAGAAGTCTCGCCAATAAGTCGCTGCTATATGCAAAATAACTCGCTGCTAAAGGGCTCCAGGTGGGGTCTTAGGGTGTATTGGAAGGCCTCCGCTCCGCCTCATCGTCGGCCCACTTGGAGTAGATGCTCAATGTGACTGCTTTAAGCACCGGACCCTCGCATTACCTTGAGGGTGACGATGAGGGCGAAGCCCCTCTCAGGTATTGGGTCTGTTGCGCCGGGGGGGCACCGTGAGAGGTCTCCTTCAGAAACTGGCGAAACCACCCAGCCCTCGTTCGACGATCCCCGCGTTTCCCGTCGCGTTGTGAAGGTGTTTGCAAAATCGTCACTTGTGTTTTGCCGAAATGTCACTTATGTGTTGCGACACAGGTGGCATTTGAGTTCCACAGCCAACACAAGGATCGCTCACAATGATCAATACCAAAAGGGTAGCGGCCGCTTTTGAACAGCTTCACGCGGGGCTCGATGCACTTGCTGCTGCTCTAATGGCCGAAGAGGCGACAGAACTGGTTGGCCCCATCGAAGCCGTGCGCCGGTTCCGTGCTGCAAACCCTGAAGCGACAACGGCCGAAGCGGTCGCCGCGCTCGTGCCACACGGGTATAACGCTGCCACGATCCGCACCCAGATGTCGCGTCAGGATGACATTGGCCCGAAGCAAAATGAGTTCATCGACCATCGTATCGATAGCGTTGATCCTATCCAGATGACGAACTTGAAGACTGGTGAGCGGGTGCAGCGCGGCAAGAATAAGGACATCTTGCGTGAAATGGCTAGGAAGCTCGGCCTCCCGAAAGCCGGCGCGATGTATTGCTACTCCCCCAATGGCGACGAGTTCACGACACACGATTACGCACGCGCCGTGCTGAAGGAGCTTAACGCCAACGCTTAACCAATCTCGCCGATCCCCGGCCCTGGCGCGGCCAATGCCGCTACCGGTCCGTTCAGGCGGCCTTCTTCTTTCGCTTCGGGCCGAAGTCCTTCCACACTTCGTCCATATCGAGGCCGCCATCAAGAGCAGCCTTCATCTTCGTGCGGGCATTGTCTGAGAAGCACTCGAACTTTGATTGACCAAATTCGAATGTGTGGCAGCAATTTGGGTCCTCATCTATCCCCAGTTTGCGGCGGAGCGCGAGGGACCGGGGAGGAGTCAGCTTCAGAGAGTCAGCTAATTGCTGGGCTCGCATGTTGAACTTCTTCTGAAGGTCGATTTGCCGAACTGCCGCCGCACCCTCAGGGTCATCCCCGCCTACGAACTTAACTGGCGCACCTTGTTTCTTAGTGAAATGCACAGTGATTGCCGTGCCTTCCCCCTGGACCGCACTGGCGACCGTGTTAAGGCGGGGGAAAACGGCCTGTAATGCGCTTCCGTCCCTGATGGCTTTCTCGATCCGATTGATGTCCTTCTCGGAGATTTCGACCTCGTCGGCTACGAGGGCCTCCATGGCCAACAGGGATCGAATGCGAGCCCGCGCCTCATCGCGCTTTCGGTTGCCTGGTTTCAGCAGCTCCGCGATCAGTTTGTACTCGCGGTCAACGAGGAAATCGAAATCCCCTGGCGGCATTGTGGAGACGGGCAGTACGCGCGGCGGTATGCGCGAGCTTATGTCGAGATGGAGCACCCTTTGCATGTACGCGTCGAACGCTGTGATCAGTGCCCGCGTGTGAAGATAGAGCGTGTCCTCCTCCAGCTTGGCGAACCAGTGCTGTTCGGCATCGCGTAGAGCGTCGATCATTCGCATCACACGCGCTTCGGCATCTGTTAGCCCATGATTCGCGCGACAGAGGCCTAAGCACTTTTCGAAGCCGATGCTCATTCCCGATTTATCATCGAAAACCTTCACCTTGTTTTGAACGAGAACTGCCTTGAGCAGCATTTCGCAGGCGTGTTGGAGGTGCAGCAGGACCGAGCAGACCCGACCCTCATCGTCATATGAATTGAACGTGGACATTGCGATCCGAAGGGAAGAAATCGCCTTATTGCTGAGCGTGCGTGCGTCCCGAATTAGGGGCATAATGGAGGTCCTTCGGCAGAGTCGATTGGCGTCAGGTAACTCCCTAGGCGCATGGCAAGCAATACCATTAGGGCCTGGCCACTCTTCGGTGAGAAGGGGACGATTTGACTTTGTCCGCTGCGGCGCGGACATTGCGAAAGTAGCACCGAGCGCCAAGACGGGATCAACTGTTCACCCCGCGTTTTCCCGATTGCCTTCCTGCTTCCTACCGGGTCTATTGCCGCGAAAAGCAGTTGGAGGGGGCACCATGGCGGCTGGTCGCGTCACACAAGCGGAAATCAACAAGGCGGCGTGGGCTGCCTGCGACACCTTCAGGGGCACGGTCGACGCGTCGGTCTACAAGGACTACGTGCTCACCATGCTGTTCCTGAAATACATCTCCGATGTCTGGAAGGATCATTACGAGACATACCGCAAGGAGCATGGCGACCATCCCGACCTCATCGAGGCGCTGATGAAGAACGAGCAGTTCGTGCTACCCAAGGGCGCGGGCTTCTATGATCTCCACCGCGACCGCCACAAGGCCGGCAATGGCGAGCGCATCGACAAAGCGCTTCATGCCATCGAGGAGGCGAACGGCAACAAACTGCGCGACGTGTTCCAGGACATCTCCTTCAACGCCAACAAGCTCGGCGACGAGGAGCAGAAGAATGACATTCTGCGCCTGCTCCTGGAGGACTTCGCGAAGGACAGCCTGGACCTAAGGCCAAGCCGGGTCGGCAGCCTCGACATTATCGGCGGCGCCTACGAGTATCTCATCTCGCGTTTCGCGGCATCGGCCGGCAAGAAGGCGGGCGAGTTCTATACCCCTGCCGAAGTCTCCACGCTGATGGCGCGGCTGGTCGAGCCGCAGGAAGGCGACGACATATGCGATCCGACATGCGGCTCCGGCTCGCTCTTGATGAAATGCGGCCAGGAGATCACCCGGCACACCGGCTCCAGGAAATACGCGCTCTACGGCCAGGAGGCGATCGGCTCGACCTGGGCGCTGGCCAAGATGAACATGTTCCTGCATGGCGAGACCAACCACCAGATCGAATGGGGCGACACCATCGGCAACCCGAAACTGCGCACGGCGGAAGACCAGTTGCGCCATTTCGATATCGTCGTTGCCAATCCGCCCTTTAGCCTCGACAAATGGGGATCTGAAAAGGCCGCCAATGACCGTTTCGGCCGCTTCCGACGTGGCCTACCGCCCAAGACCAAGGGTGACTACGCCTTCATTCTCCACATGATCGAGACCATGAAGCCGAGGACGGGCCGTATGGCCGTCGTCGTGCCACACGGCGTTCTCTTCCGGGGATCGAGCGAGGGTGAAATCCGCCGCAAGTTGGTCGAAGAGAACCTTCTCGATACCGTCATCGGCTTGCCCGAAAAGCTGTTCTTCGGCACCGGCATACCTGCCGCCATCCTCGTCTTCCGCAAGAAGAAGCCCGACGACACTGTGCTCTTTATCGACGCCTCGCGGGAATACGAGGCCGACGCCAACCAGAACCGGCTGGGTGAGGAGCAACTTCTGAAAATATTCGCCGCCTTTGATGATCGCGTCGCAATCGATGGGTACGCCCACCTAGCGACGGTAAAGGAAATCGCCGACAACGACTTCAACCTCAACATCCCCCGCTATGTCGATACCGTCGAGGAGGAGGAGGAGATCGACCTGATAGCGTTGCGGGCCGAGCGCCTGAAGCTGAAGGCCGAGATGGCAGAGCTTGAGGCCAAGATGGAAAGATATCTGAAGGAACTCGGTTATGGTGCCTGAGGGTTGGACTAGGCACAGTCTTGAGGATGTCGCAGAGATTCGCACCGGCTTGGCAAAGGGGAAGCAGTACGGCGACCCCATCTACATGCCATACCTTAGAGTTGCTAATGTTCAGGACGGTTACCTTGATTTGTCGGAAATAAAGCAGATAGCGGTTGGCGCCGAGGCGGTTGATCGCTACTTGCTTCGATACGGGGATGTTGTTCTAACTGAGGGAGGAGACTTCGACAAACTCGGCCGTGGAACACTTTGGCGCGGAGAAATACCAACCTGCCTCCATCAGAACCATGTGTTTGCGGTGAGAACAAAGACGGACGTTTTGTCGCCAGAGTTCTTTGCTGCTCAGAGTGGTAGCCCGTATGGCAGACGGTATTTCCTATCCTGCGCTAAGCGAAGCACCAATCTAGCGAGCATCAACTCGACGCAACTCAAGCAATTTCCCGTTCTTTTGCCTCCGCTCCCCGAGCAGAAAAAGATCGCCGAAATCCTCTCGACCTGGGACGCGGCCATCGCGACGACCGAAAAGCTGCTCGCCAATGCCGAAGCACAGAAACGCGCCCTCATGCAGCAATTGCTCACTGGCAGGCGGCGCCTGAAGGGGTTCGGTAGCGATTGGGTGCGGGTCCAAATAGGAAGCCTGTTGAAGGAGACCCGTCGCGCCGTAGACTGGTCCGACGACAATCTTTACAGCTTGCTCAGTCTCAGGCGACGATCTGGTGGTCTCTTCTTGCGCGAAAGGCTACACGGGCGAGAAATCCTCACCAAGGGAATGAAAACGACCAAAGCGGGAGATTTTCTGATCTCGAAAATGCAGGTGGTCCATGGTGCAATGGCGATGACGCCGGCCAAATATGACGGAATGCATATCTCTAATTCTTACATCTCGCTCATTCCACGAAACAAAGGTCAGTTCGAAATGCGGTTTTTCGATTGGCTGTCCCGAATGCCGTTTATGTATAGGCTCGCGTACCTGAGCAGCTATGGCGTTCATATTGAAAAGATGACTTTCAATCTGGATTGGTTTCTTCAAGAGAAGATAGTGGTGCCGGCGACAGCCGCTGAGCAGTCCAGAATTGCTGACATCCTCGACGCTGCACAATACGAAGTCGACACCTTGTCAGCGGTGAAAGCTAAAATCTTGGACGAGAAACGCGCCCTGCTGCAGCAACTGCTTACAGGCAAGAGACGGGTGACCGCGTGAACGCCCCCGAGCGCCCAAGGACCGACGAGGAGACCCAGGCCAAGGTCCCGGCACTCGCTTTGTTGACGAAGCTCGGCTGGTCCTACCTGTCACCACAGGAGTGCCTCAGGCTGCGCGGAAGCGAACGGGCGGTGCTACTTGATGCTGTGATCCGCGACCATCTCTCGGGCTGGCGTTTCGCCTATCGCGGCGCGAGCCATGCGCTCTCCCCAAGCGGCATCGCCCAGGTTTTGAAGGCGCTCAGCAACACCGGGCTCAATGAGGGCCTGACGCCGGCCAACGAGCGGGTCTGGAAGCATCTCGCCCTTGGCGCCACCGTCACCGAGTTCATGCCGGATGGCCACAAGCATTCCGTCACTGTGCCGCTGCTCGACTTCGCCAATCTCGCCAGCAACCGCCTTCAGGTCACCGAGGAGCTGTCACTCGAACGGGAGGGTGGGCATGGCCGCTTCCGGCCCGACATCGTGCTCTATGTCAACGGCATTCCGCTCGCCGTCATCGAGGCCAAGCGCCCGACCGGCAGCCATGCCGAAAAGCAGATGCTCGCCGAGGGTGTCTCGCAACATCTCCGTAACCAGAAGCCGGACGGCATCCCCGCGCTCTATGCCTATGCCCAACTCGTGCTCTCCATCTCCGGGCAGGATGGCAAATACGCTACGACCGAGACCCCGGCAAAATTCTGGTCCATGTGGCGCGAGGAGGACATTCCCGCCGCCGACATCGACGCGATGGTCAACACTAGGCTGAGGCCGCAGCAAAATTCTGCGCTGTTCGCCGAGCGTCCCGCCCATGTCCGCGCCTTCTTCGATGGCCTCTGGTCGAAGCCCGTCGCCGCCACCGGCCAGGATCAGCTCATAGTCTCACTCCTGCGGCCCGATCGCCTGCTGGAGTTCGTCCGCTACTTCCTCCTGTTCGATCGCAAGCTGGGCAAGATCGCCGCCCGCTATCCCCAGGTGTTCGGCATCAAGTCGATGCTGACGCGGATGGAAAGGCGCAACCGCGACGGCGGCCGCGAGGGCGGCGTCATCTGGCACACCACCGGCTCCGGCAAGTCCTTCACCATGGTCTTTCTGCTGAAGGCGCTGTTGATTCACGACGCCCTTGCCCGCTGCCGCATCATCGTCGTCACTGACCGGGTCGACCTGGAGCGCCAGTTGTCGGCCACCTTCATGGCGGGCGGGGCTTTCGGCTCATCGATCGCAACGAAAAAGGACGGGGAGAACGCCAAGGCTTTCTCAGGTCGCGACCTGGCGCGGCGCATCGGCTCCGGCACCGAGCGCATCATGTTCACTCTGCTGCAAAAGTTCAATTCGGCGACCCGATTCAAGGAATGCCACAACGGTTCGCAAGACCTCATCGTGCTGGTCGACGAGGGGCACCGCAGCCATGGCGGCGAGAACCACGAGCGGATGCGCAAGGCGCTGCCCAACGCCGCCTTCATCGCCTTCACGGGGACACCTCTTCTGAAGCACGACAAGACGCAGAACAAGTTCGGGCCGATTCTTCACGCCTACACCATGCAGCGGGCGGTGGAAGACGGGACTGTCACCCCGCTGCTCTATGAGGAGCGCCAGCCCGTTGTCGAGGTGAACGCCGGGGCGATCGACAAATGGTTCGACAAGATCACCACCGGGCTCTCCGACAAGCAGCAATCCGACCTCAAGAAGAAGTTCGCCACCCGTGGCAGCGTCTATCGCGCCGGCAACCGCATCGACCTCATCGCTTGGGACATCGCCACGCATTTCTCGCAAAACTTCAAGGAGCTTGGCACGGGGCTGAAGGCGCAACTGGCGACCGACAGCAAGCTCTCCGCCATCCGCTACAAGCAGGCACTCGATGCCACGGGTCTCGTCACCAGCGCCGTCATCATCTCGCCGCCCGACACCCGCGAGGGCCACGAGGACACCGACGAGGCGAAGACCCCGGAAGTTCAGAAATGGTGGGCGGCCAATGTCGGCAACGACCCGGAAGGATACGAGCGTCGCGTCATCGAGGATTTCGCCACGCCAGGCAAGCCCGACATCCTCATCGTCGTCGACAAGCTGCTGACCGGCTTCGACGAACCGCGCAACGCGGTGCTCTACATCGACAAATACCTGAAGGAGCACAACCTGCTCCAGGCCATCGCTCGGGTGAACCGGCTGCACGAGGCCAAGCAGTTCGGCTTCCTGATCGACTACCGCGGCATCCTGACGGAACTCGACACGTCGTTGAAGGACTACCAGGACCTCGCCCAGCGCACCCAGGGCGGCTATGACATCGAGGACATCGAAGGCACTTTCGCCAACGTCGCGACCGAGTACAAACGCCTGCCCGGTCTCCATGCCGCGTTGTGGGCAATCTTTGCCGGCGTGAAGAACAAGGGCGACCGCGAGCAATTCCGCCTGGTGCTGACCCCGGATTCGGTTCTGGGCGAGGATGGCGCGAGCCATGACCGAAACCAGAAGGTGCGCGAGGATTTCTATGCCGCGCTGACCGAGTTCGGCATGTGCCTGAAGCTGGCCCTTTCATCCCGCGCCTTCTTCGAGGACGGCTCCTTCAGCGAAGCGACGATCGCCGACTACAAGAAGGACCTGAAGTTCTTCACCGAACTGCGCATCCAGGCCAAGCAGGACGCCATGGAGACTGTCGACTTCTCGGCCTACGAGGAGCAGATACGCAAGCTGGTCGACAAACAGGTCGTCGGCGTCGAGATCAAGGAATCGGAAGGAGTCATCGATCTCACCGGCTTGGCGGAGGGCGACCAGGCCGGCTATGACGCCTCCGCCTGGAGCGACGACAAGACCCGCGCCGAGACCGATGTCATCAAGACCCGGCTGACCAAGACCATCGAGCAGACCCTAGCCGATGACCCCTATGCCCAGGCGGTCTTTTCGGATTTGCTGCGACAGGCGATCAAGGAGGCCGAAGCCCTCTTCGATCACCCGCACAAGCAATACATTCTGTTCAAGGACCTTGAGGAGAAGGCGAGAATGCGGGCCAACCCGCATGTGCCCGACCGCTTCCCCGACAATCCCCATGCGCAGGCCTATTTCGGTCTCTTCCCGCTGGTGCTGGGCGAGGTCGCGGCATGGAATCGCGGCGAGGACTGGCTTGTCGCCGAGGCCTTCCATATCGACAGTGTCGTAAGCAACGCGGTGGCGTCGTTCTCGATCAACCCCGCCAACATCGAGGCCGAGATCAGGAAACAGCTCCTGCCGCGTTATTTCAAGGCGCTGGGAGGGCTGGACAAGGCCCAGGCGCTGGTGGACCGCATCGTCGAGATCGTTCGCCTGGGAGCCTCCCGTGGCACTCTCTGAGCGCAACCTGTCGACGCTGCGCTACGGCGACCAGAACATCGCCTATTCCGTGCGGGTCAACCCCAGCCGACGTGAGCGCATTGCCATCCATGTTCATCCTGATGGAGCCGTCGAGGTCGAGGTGCCCGAGGATGCCAGCGAGGAGGCCATCCACAAGGCCGTGATGAAACGCGCCCGCTGGGTTCTCCGCCATGTCACCGATGCCAGCAAGCGCTTCGAGCATGTGCTGCCACGGCAATATGTCAGCGGCGAGCAGGCGCTCTATCTCGGCCGCCGCTATGTCCTGAAGGTCATGCAGGTGCCCAAGGCTGAGCGGTCCATCAAGCTGAAGCGCGGCCTGCTCGTCGTTGCGACCGACAACATTGACCGCGCGGCGCTCCGGGCTCGCTTGCGGGCCTGGTATCGCCTCAAGGCACGGGACTACTTTGCCGGCCGCATCGAGGCAATCTCCAGGGCACTGCCCTGGGTCCAGGAGCCGCCGCCTTTCCGGTTGCTCGACATGAAGCGACAATGGGGAAGCTGTGCGACGGGCGGCTCGGTCACCCTCAATCCGTTCCTGGTCAAGGCTCCGCGCGAGGCCGTCGACTACGTGATCACCCACGAGCTTTGCCACCTCAGGGAGCACAATCACAGCCCCGAGTTCTTCCGCCTCCTCACGCGCTCCTTGCCCGGCTGGGAGGCCATCAAGTCGCGCCTTGATCATAGCGCCGAGATCATCCTCAACGACTGAAGAGCTTGCGCTAATCGAAAAGCGAGTTCCTTTGGCAGGTAGCCGCTTGCCAGATTTTGGAGGCGTTCAGGTTTGGACGTGGTGTGCCGGCGGCGGCCCGCTTGGGAACACTACCTGAACTCCGAGTTCTTTTGTGGCTTTTGCCACGAACCTGTGGATGCGTTCATACGTGAACGCCTGAAGAACATTCATCAGTCGCCGATAGCTTGGGAATTCATCGCCTCGGATAGTAAAGCCGATTTCCGGCTTGGCCACTAAGGCACCCTCTTCGAAACCCACGATCATGGAAAAGTCGATGCCTTCGCTTGCCTCCTCATGGGCGTATCGCTTGTGCCGCAGGTCCATGATCCGATCGTGGATCGCCCGCAGTTCCACATCTTTGTAAACTCTATTTGGATCGAGCTGCGGCAGCCCTCTGGCCCCAGTGGTGAACAACCTCCCATACGTCACTGAGAACGCGAGGATTAGCCCGTCTATCTCCATTATGCTCTCTAGTGTGAACTCGGCTTCAAGAGTTTCCATGCGATGGAGGTAGTGGTCAGCAGTGCTCACGCAGAACATGACGTGGCCCCAAGTCATAAGGGCTTGGAGAGGACGGCTGTTTCGGATGCTTTCCGCACTGACGGCGGTGCTCATGGGGTGCGCCTGCCGAACGACCTAGAGAAAAACGTCACAAGTGACGCGCACGTGCCGAGCATAAGCATTGCATCCTCTTCGGCAACGGCCGCGTCTCCTGCGTTTAGCAGAGGATGCCTAACGCCGGGCTCGTCGCTTCCGAACCCATAGAGTTGCGTGATGGCGCGACGAAGTGAGCCATGCAGAGGGCGCCGCTTGCTGAGTTCGTCGAGCGCGTCAGATACTTTGCTCTTACCAGTAATCCCTCGGACTACCGACTCAACTGCGTGCAGACTTTCTCGGATGCTGTCCGCAAAGTTCCCGTCAGAAAGCTCCGATGCCGCGCCCTTAAGATGGGCAATCGCTCCAATGTGTCCGGCCGCCTGGGCACTGTGGAATGCCTGGCTTATTGATTGTGCCTCTTGCAACGAACCCACAGGCACCAACGTATCGCCGTCGATCAATCGATAGGCTGAGTGCTCGGCTTCCAGCACCATTGCCACCTCAGATGAAAAGTACCTATCCCGGGCTAGTCTGACCAACGCCTGCACCACGCCAAGGACTGCCTTCGCGTTGAGACTCTCAAAGAGCTCCTCAAGTATCGTCAGGTTGTAGGATTTGCGGGGTTCAAAAGTCGTCGTGAGCTGGCCGAGGTGCTCCACGTTGAAACGCTTGAGAATTACACTCCACGTTGGTCCCAGGTCGGTCCGCCAACCACGCTCCGCCATCTCTGTTTCAATAGACCTTACAATAGTGTGCAGCAGGCGAGCCCTCAGAGTGTCCGGCATTTCTTCCGGAAGCAACTGACGGGGCAGCTCGGCAAAGCCTTCCGCCTGCTCGAAAGTCAGATTCTTCCGCCGTCGAAGCTCGTCGTCGTTTGTCATCGCGAAGCCTGATCAAATCCAAAACCCGATATAGCTCACTGAGCCAATCTTGGGCAAAGTAGCATCGGCTACCTTGTGGACAAAAATTTGGGCACCCGGCGGAGGCACGGCGTGGGCGTGCTCATCAGAATTGCTAAATGAGTTCAAATCTTTAAGTGGTTGCAAAATGTCTGGCAGAGACCGCAGGGAACTCCGGTCCTGGGACGACCCAACTCCTAGCCCTCCTTCCATATTGAAGATGTTGTGGATCGCTGTTATGAGAATGGATGCGTTAGCCCTGAAAAGTTCTTTGTTTTCAATGCTGTGGTGCCACCTTTGAGGAACTTCAATCCTCTCTCGCAGCACCAGATTTTCCGAAGCAGCATCAATACCAGAAGCCATCTCTCAGGCATGTCACCAGAGGCGCGGGAAGCGGCACAGCTGGAAGGTATTGTCAACGCTCGGCGGCTGCTTGACGGCGGCCCTATTGCGCGGCCCGTCAGACCAGCTCTTCAGGGATGGCGCTACGTCCCTCATCGGGCGGTGGGTGCGGGGCAAACCGGCAGGTCTGGTGAGGCCTGGGCTGTCCCCTGACCACGGCCTACGTCGTCGGCCTGTCCCGTCGCTGTGGACTTGAGGGGAGCGCGGCTGAGTATCTCGCGGGCCCACTCCACCCAGGCTGTCCACGCGAAGTACGGCTCCTCGGATGTCATGTTGCCAGGGCTTGCGGCGGAGATACAGAAGATCGAGTCGGTTCCGAAGACCGTAAAGAAGGAAATCTAGAATGGATGAAGAGCACGCGCTGTCGCAAGGACTTGAACGTCATGTGCTCGACGGCAAAGTCGTCTATGTGCCTAAGGTACCAAACGAGGACGACAAGTTCCTGGCCCGACACGCCTTCAAGATTCTATGGGAATGGAACCAAAAGGGGACGGTCCCCTGGATGAAACGTCGGACTGCGGACTACCTTGCTCCTAGGCTCGCGCTCTGGGCTAGCCTTTTAGCCCTCTTCTTGCACGGCTGGTGGGCAGTGAATGCCTCTTGCGGCCAACACTTCGCCCGGAGTGGCGCGGCTATCGTTCTCATTTCCGCTCTGGCATTCGGATGGACGACTTGGCACGAGGCCCCGAAACTCGTCATAAACCGGCCGGCATTCTTCCACCCCTTGTTGATGCTGCCGGCACTCGCTCTCTTCGGGACTTTTGTGTGGGGCTATGGTGATTTGCTTCCTTTTGGCAAGAGCTGCTAGGTCGCTACCAAGGCAGACATCGCCAGCCTGAGGATGCCATTAAGCATCGGACGCGGGTGCTCACCCTCGGCGGCGCGGTGGTGTTCGTAGCGGTGGTCGGGGCTGCGATACTCCGGCTCATTTAGCGGCTCAGCGGAGCCCAAAAGGAAAGGCCCCTAGTGTCACCACTGAGGGCCTTTGTTACGTTGGGGGCCTGCTCTATGCCGCCGCCAACTCGCGATCCTGCTCTAGGGCGTTTCACCGTTTCACGGAAACGGTGAAACGCCCTATCTCTTTGTTTTCATGCAATTCCGGACGGAAAAGCGCTCGCACTTTTCCTGGGATTGCTCTAGCGCCTCCTGCCAGGACCCCAGCGGCGCTTGTCGAGGCGGTGAAGTTGCCGAACTGAGGCAGATCAGTATGGCTCGTTGTTGTCGTCCTCGAAATACTGACCGTCATCCTCTTCAGGCGGCAAACCGTAGTAGTCGGACGCCAAGTACGTGCTGGTGTTCTTGTATTTATCGCCAACCCCCGCAACGCTAAGTTTTGACAATCCAGCTATCTTTAGTCCGCAGGCAATGCACTCGAATTGACTTGGTAGAAATTCCTGCGTCGCGACGATTTGATCGTCCTCAAGCTTGTGGCTGGGGGGTGAGATTGGTTCGCCTACCACCAGTGAATCCGACTGGCATGCCGGGCAGACGACGATATGGCCAGCGCGTCTGATTGCCCACAGCGTCGCTTGCTCTGCGAGCTTTTTGCGATCAGCCTCATCCTTCGCCTGCCAAACTTTTTTGTGGGCCTCAATGTCACCACGCACGGCCTTCGCGCTATCGTCGGCCGCAGCAGCCACCATCTTTTCCGCCGCTTTTGCTTGTTCCTCGCCGAATAAGTCAGTGAGCGAATATCCCATAGATTCCAAGAGCACCTTGCAAGCGCGGAAAAATCCGGGTTGCCAGCTAGACCCTACGAGCCCGTCAAATGCAGCTTCGCCAGAGTGAAGTTCTGCATTGCGGCGACCCGTATGCACCACACAGAAATTTTCCAGTTCCTGGTTCAAATCCGGCAAGATGCTTCCAAGACGCCTTAGGGCCTCGGCGATGGCTATGGAGCGTGGCACATATCGTGCTTCCTTTGGCTCGAAGCCCAGTGAATGAAACAAACTGCTCCACGTTCGATTGTCGGTTTCCGCGAGAAGAGCGGGACTCACATTGGAAAGGGCAGCTCGTGCAAGAAGCTCTAATAGAAGACTTGACCAGAGGGCGTATTGCCAATCATCACTGTCGTGGTCGAGCATGTTCGCAGCGTAGCGTTCGGCTTTTGCGAATAACGCTTCAGCTTGCCAAGCCTCCGCAATCTCGCCCGGTTCAATTGTTCTTTTCAAAGGAGGTCCCCCAAGTAAATACGCTCAATCAGCCTGCCTTCGCATCCTTTTCGAATTGCCGCCCGTGCATG
Organism: Mesorhizobium sp. Ca11; assembly: GCF_020165275.1. Lineage (NCBI taxonomy): Bacteria > Pseudomonadati > Pseudomonadota > Alphaproteobacteria > Hyphomicrobiales > Phyllobacteriaceae > Mesorhizobium > Mesorhizobium sp. Ca11. The sequence goes on from NZ_JAIUHU010000007.1 coordinate 279,196, forward strand.
TAGCATCCTCCAGTTATCTACTATCAAAGTGTCAGAAGGGTCGCTCAGAGCAAAACTTAGTGAAGTTGCTTTGGCAACCGCTTCTGCAAAGCGAGCTATGGCAGACTTGCCCGCCTCGCTCGCGGGGACTAGGAACAAGCTATCCCACCGAATGGTATCCTCCCCGTTCCGATCCTGGCAGAGCCTCAAAAGCGGCAATTCACCTTTGACACGCCGCCGAGGGCGCACAATTGCGTGTCGCAACTCTTGTCGACCGACGGCCTCCACAAGTTTTCTGCCGTCCAACAGCAATGTTGGCACTTCCGCAAATCCCACGATACAACGCAACATAAAATATCGTGGAGGCATCCGCCAATGTGCGAGGTCAGTGTGGAACGGAAACGCTTCAAGTCCGAAGTTCCCACTATATGTGTTCGGAGTTGCTTGACCCTGATCGCGCGGGGCAAGACGGTGGACTGGATTCGAAGTACCCAGATTCAGTACCGTTCCGAGTGTCGCGGCGACGGCCTCAGTGGCGTGATTTGGCAGGAATCGCTCGATAAACACGAAGCCCGTCGCCTTTATTTCGGCCCGTAGAGCCTCAATCAATCGCATGCCTCCTCAATCCGACGATATTTAGGATCGTCCAAACGACATCGTAGTAGCCGTCGGGATAAGTCGAACATCTGTGTTTCGGATACTGCCGAGCGCCCGAACCAAGGAGCCCAATTATCTAATGTGAGGTTCCGCCTATCACCGCAAAGGTGCAATCCCTTGGAGCCTCATTGCGACCGCTTGTGTCCTGAGCGCCTTGCCAAAGAACGAATTGATTGGCGCCAATGGCACGCACGTAGCATGACTCGGTCAAGTACTGACCGTTGACTGAACTGCCGAAGCCAGCGGCACGAAAGCGACCCCACTTGGATTCGCGAACGCTATAATTCCCGACGCCGGATCATACGACACGTTGGTGCCTGCAACCAGCGTACTGTTTCGAATGATCCCGAAAGCCGTAAGGGTGTTGGAATTTCGAAGTTCCAGTGCGTCAAGCCGGGCGTCTATTTCCACAAGCTCGTTCTGGCCAAGTTTTCCCACCGAAGATCGAAAGTCCGGGATTGCGAAAAGAGCGGTGGCAAACTCCCCATACTGGCCCGTCATAACCTTATCGACCTGACCCTTTACAGACTCTAGATAGGCCTTAGTGGCTAATGCATCCTTTGAAGCGTTTTGAGCCTTGTCTTTGGAATCGGCCGCTTCAGACGCCGCAACGGTTGCATTGGCATTTGCCTTGGCGGCCTCTCCAGCAGCCATCATCGCATACTTGGCGGCTTCGGATGACGCGTCAATTCGTGCTAGGCCACTAACAACATAGCCAAGAGAGCCTGAAATGATGGTAAGCAGAACACTGGATGGAATTACGAATTTTAGCATGTAGGTGCGAATGGCATCTTTTGCCTCTGGTGTAAGTTCGTTCACAGCCCGCTCCATTAACCACAAGAAGCTTCACCGGACTGAATATACCAACTTCTGGGGCGGAAAGATACCGCATGTGCAATCTCTACAACATCATCACCAGCCAAGACGCCAACTGGAAACTCCGGTCCTGGGAAGGCTCAACTCCGAGTCCACCTCTTTCCTTATTGAAGATGTTGTGGACCCGCTGTTATGGAAGTAAATGCGTTGGCCTGAAAAGCTCTTTGTTTTCAATGCTGCGGTGTTGAATCTGAGGGACTTCAATCCTCTCTCGCAGCACCAGCCTATCCCGTTGAATTTGCTGAAGCTCTTGAGAGCCAAAGGTCTGCGTCCGTCTTTCGCGCCGATTTCAAGACATGGCTATCGTCAAAGTCCGCGAGCACGGGGTAAGCGATAGCCTCACCCGTCGGGATGTTCATCTAGGAGACGCCGAAAGGTTTCGCTCCGCGACATGGTCGAGCGAGAAAATGCCGGCGCCGCGTGTCAGCACCAGGAGCAGCAACGAGGCCCACAACAGGTGCTCGGCCCAGTTCTCCGGATAGACGAAGAGCTGGATGACGGAGACGACGCCGAGCAGCATCAGGGCCGCCAGGCGCGAGAACAGTCCAAAAAAGATCAACACCGAGCCTGTGATTTCGGCCGTTGTCGCCAATGGCGCCGCTATCGAGGGATCGATGAACGGCAGGTTGTATTCGTTTGCGAACAACTGCAGCGTCACTGGCCACGAGGCGAGCTTGCTCTGGGCCGATTGCCAGAAGACATGCGCCACCGCCACGCGCGCGGCGAGTTGGACCAGCGAAAATGGAATATGTTCGGGCAGCTTGATGGCGCGCCTGTAGAGGCCGACAAGGCCGGCCGGCATGGACGAGGAATGTTCTGATGCTGCGCTCATGGCTGTCTCCATGTGTTTGAGAGGAAATTCGCGGCGACGCGCACATTGGTGACGAGACCGTCGCCGAACAGACGCATAAGGGCGGAAACCAGATCGAAGGCAGGGTCGAGGGCCAACGCACGGCCGGTGGCATGCTCAAGGCCGAGACCATGCTTCAGCGAATGCCAGAAGGCGAGGCTCGCACGGTCGAGCAGAGCAAGTCGCACGTTATCCCCCGACCGCCACAACGCCACGCGTTCGGGGCGCCTTGTCCAGGCGCTGTTCTGGTCGACGGGTCCTTCCTGCTGATGCGCAGTCCATACCGAAAGGATCGACCAGTGCGAAATGACCAGCCGCAGCGAAGGCTGCAACACGATATCTGGCGATGGACCGAGCTCGGTGTTGTCGTATTCAGCGAGGCTGCGGGGCTGCGACGAAGGTGCATCGAGCGCCTCGGCTATGGCCCATTCGAGCCGCGCCGTTTCGGCAACGATCGGCATGTCGGACAACGTGTCGGTCGACTTGAGGAAGCGCGGGAAGCCGGCGCCATAGCGCGCCAGCCGCGATTCCGTTGGCGGATGGCGTCGAATGAACTCGCTCGCCGCGTAGCGGAAGAAACGTTCGTCGACCAGGCGAACCGTGACAGGAAAGACCGCCATCAGCACCGCTGTCAGCAAGCTGCGGGTGTTGTTCTGGTAGATGCGCAGGCGGGCCAGCGGATCGGCCTTGCCCGCGGTCAGCAATCTCGCCGCGATCGTTGGACCCTTGGCCAGCACCGAGCGCGCCATCGTGGTCTGCAGGTGCTCAAGCGGCAGCATGGTATTCCTCCTCGAGCGGAGGCAGCGCCAGGGAGACGGATGGTCTCGCGGTTCTGGCAGCCGCGAACGCCGCAAGGACGGGCATGCTGGTTGTCGTTTCGGCTTCGATCGGCAGGCGGATCGGCGTCGCTCGGGCTTCTGCCGTTTGCTCGCGCCGCACCGCCTGCTTGCGGCTGAACATGATCGATGCGGTCAGCATGTCGGCCCACATCGCTTCGCCCAGCAGCACGTCGAGAACGGGAACGTCGGTGTCCCACTCGATCAATGTCGGGCGCGGCCCAAGCCGATCCACGGCATGCTGGTAGAGCGCCCAGACGACCGGCGGCACGCGCGAGCCATGATCGTCGATCAGCACGGTGTCGGTTCCGACCTGGTTGGTCGCATGGCCGGCGAGATGGATCTCGCCGATAGCCTCTTCCGGCAGGGCGTTGATGAAGGCCTTGGCATCATACTGCAGGTTATGTGCGGAGACCTGGACATTGTTGACGTCGAGCAGCAGGCCGCAGCCGGTTCGCGCCACGAGCGCCGCCAGGAACTCGGCCTCGCTCATCGAGGAGTCCGCGAATGCCAGGTAGGCCGACAGGTTCTCGATCAGCACACGTCGCTTCAGCGTGTCCTGAACCGTCTCGACGTTGCGGGCAACGATCGCGAGCGCCTCTTCGTCATAGCGCAATGGCAGAAGATCGTTGAGATAGGCCCCGTCGGCGACGCTCCAGGCGAGGTGCTCGGAAACCAGATCGGGCTCAAAGCGCTCGCAGACCTTCCGCAGCCTTTCGAGATGGTCGCGATCCAGGCCTTGCGCGCTGCCCAGCGACAGACCGACGCCATGCACGGACAGCGGATAGGTCTGGCGCAGTCTTTCCAGCGCCTGGACGCCCGCGCCGTCGCCCATGTAGTTCTCTGCGTGGACCTCGAGCCAGCCTGCGGACGGGCGCCGCGTCAGCATCTCCGCGATGTGAGGCGAGCGAAGACCGATGCCCGCCGATGCGGGGATTGCGAGTGGCGAAAACATATTGGACATCGGTCTCCTCCTTCTGGTCTGATTGCTCGAGGTGGAAAGTCGGCTAGGCCTTGGGCTTGTCGCTGCCCCCGGAAATCTTCGCGCAGCTGCCGGCCGGCACGTAGAGCCAGGAGTCAGGCTGGTTGTCGGCGGTGGAAGTGCCGGCGCATGAATGCGTCGCGGTCTGGCAGTCGTTCTGGCCGGCCTTGACGACGCCGTAGCACTTCTCGAAGGCGAAGCCGGGCTTGGCGGCGGGACCGCTATATGCCGCCGTGGCGGCGAGCGAGGTGGCGGCCGCGAGGGCCGAGCCGATAAGGGTCTTGGTGTTGATCACAGGCTTGTCTCCTGGTTGGCGTTTCGACGGAAAGACCGGCCCTGAGGCCCGTCTGCAGATCAGTTTCCACGATCGCCATGCCGAGCTGAAATGCTGTCTCGGCATGGAATTGATAAGCGGGCCACGATGTGCCGAGGGCGGCGCGAAAAGGCCCTCCGGCCGGGAACCGGAGGGCCTGGCGCCTGCATTCGGGAGTATGCGAAGCAGGCGCGGCTAGGCGGGAGGAAAGCGCCTAGATGTATTGGGTTTTGCAGTCGCTGGGCGGGCGCTCGTCGGTGCTGGAAAGATCAGCGGCAAGCCAGTCTTCGGCACATTGCCGTCCCCTGTCACGAATGTCAGCCAGCTCGCCCCAATCGATCCAGGGCCTCACAAGCAGCGGAGCTCCAGCTCGATAGTGGCTGTCGAAGATGCTGTGAACCGGGGCGCATCCGGTCACGCATTGGGTGGCGCCGGGGCTGCGATCCGGACAGCGCGCCATGAATATCGACGGCTTGCCGCTGACCCCCACACGATGGCAGGCTCCGATTGATGCCGCAGGCGGCAATTGCGAGATGTCGCCGTCGCCCCAATAGAGATCGCCATCGATCTCAATGGCCGGCGAAAGGAACGGAACAGCCGCTGCCGCCACGATCGCGTTTATCGACAACTGTTCGTCCGAGAATATCTTCACCGCATCTGTGCGGGCGTTGACGGCCACGACGCGCAGCTTCACCGGGCAGTCTTCGTCGCGGATAGGCTGAAGCTCGATCGACTGTTCCAGCATCGATCTAAGCAGGCTCGTTCTGTCGATGGCGAACATCGAGGCATGGCTGACGCGCCGCCAGAAATTGGCGAGTGCCGTCCGCGCGCCGCGCCTTCCGCCGACGCTCAGCCCATAAGCAAAGACCGCCGCCTGCATCGCTGCAAAGCCCGACGCGGTAACGCCGCTCACGCTGCAGTTCGGCTCGTCCAGTAGCCGATCGAGCACACCCCAGACGAAAGCGGCATGCGCGTCGTTTGCCAGCACGATGTCGATCGTCCGGCCCTCGACATTAGGATCCGTCACTGACGTGATAAGATCCGTCGCTGACGTCATCGATTGGACTGTGCTCACTGCGGACTGGGCAAGCATGGCCTGGTCTCCATCCCAAGGTCGCCAGCAAGGGCGATTGGAGAGAGACTGCCGCATCTTCTTGTTCAGCCGAAATGCCAAGGTGGCATGAAGTCCATAGGCAGATTGCATCGGCTGCCGGCCCTCGCGCGCGACAATCTTCATCCCGATCAGGCTGGCGCCGTTGCCGGAGCCGCGCCTGGAAGGGAGATGAATGATGAGAAGACAACTTGCCTGTGTGGCTGTGCTTGCAGTTTGTCTTGGCGTGAGCCCGGCGTCCGCCGACCCGTTCAGCGACCTCGCTGCATTCCCGACCTTCTATGCAGACTCCACAATGAAGACGATGAAACCGATGGCCGGGTTCAAGAAGGCCTGGTTCGCTCTGTCAAAGCATGACCGGGTCAAGATGACGAAGGCGTGCAACGCAAACCCCACGCACAATACTGCGCCAACGTGCTTGTTTTGGGCGGAGCCAATTAGCGGCGCACGCCCGGAATGCAGAACCGGCATAAACCCCATTCGCAGATGGCATTGGCGAATTGAGCGCCGGATGAAGCAAGGTCCACCTCGGCAAGCGGGAACAATAGAGTTCCAAAATGCTGCCGGTCATCAACGCAGTCGTCAAAGGGGCGATTGCACAACTCCGGAGAAGGATCCCACCATGAATATCAAAGCCATCTGCATCGGCGCATTTGCACTTTCCATGCTCGGCGGCGCTGCGTTCGCCGGCGCGCTCGACGAGCCGTCCAACATGCAGCCCTTCTTCACCGACGCCAGCATGAAGACGATGAAGCCCAAGGCTGAATTCAAGGCCGCCTGGGACGCGATGTCGAAGGACAAGCAGGGCGCGATGATGAAGGAGTGCCAGGATGCGGCGATGAGCAAGCCGCACGCCGAATTCTGCGCCAACCTCCAGGCGCTCGGCGGCGCCAACTGAGCGCTCGACAACCGTTTCGGGCAACATCGGACGGCGGCACGATGGCGAGCAGCTTGCTCGCCATCATCCTTTTGAGAAAGCGAGGGCATTCGCCGGAAGCTCATCATGACCGATTGCTATCGACTTTATACCCCCCGTGCATTGGCGTGATGGAATGCATTGCGGCAGGGTTCGAGCCTGCAGATGCAGTTGAGGGACGACCCGCATGGACATACATCACATTCGCTATTTCCTGGCCGTCTGCGAGACCCGGAATTTCACGCGCGCAGGCGAGAAGTGCAACGTTACCCAGCCGGCGCTCTCGCGCGCCATCCAGCAGCTCGAGGATGAGGTCGGCGGACTGTTGTTTCGCCGCGAGCGGAATCTGACGCACCTCACCGATTTGGGCGCTTTGCTCCGCCCCAGATTTCAGCAGATCCTCGATGAGGTGACCGGCGTTCGCCAGGAGGCGTCGAGATTCCTTTGCCTGGAGAATGCAAATCTCAAGGTTGGCGTGATGTGCACGATCGGTCCGCGGCGGTTTACCGGGCTGCTGACGGACTTCAACCGGCGCCAGCAGGGCATCCAGCTGCAGCTTGTCGAGGGGGTGCCGGCGTCCCTGTCGCAGCTGCTGGAAGCGGGTGAGATCGATGTCGCCATCATGGCGTCGAGCAACAGCTTTCCGGAGAGGTTCGATGTCACGCCTCTCTACCGCGAGCGGTTCGTGCTCGCGTTTCCCAACGGGCACCGGCTGGCCCGAAACGACAATGTCGCCATCTCGGAACTCGACGGCGAGAACTATCTCAGACGCCTGAACTGCGAGTATCGCGACTATCTTGCGGGCCTTTGCAATGAACGTGGCGTCAAGCTCAGGATCTCCTACGCCAGCGAACGCGAAGACTGGATTCAAAACATGGTCTCCGGCGGGCTGGGCATCTGCTTCATCCCGGAATTCAGCGCCGTCATCCCGGGATTGCAGATCAGGCCCGTCATAGATCCGGAGGTTTGGCGAGAGGTATCGCTTGTCGTCGTAGCCGGGCGCCGGTTCTCGCCGGCCACATCGACTTTCGTCAACAGCGTCAAGGCGCATAGCTGGCCGGAAAGCGGCATCGATCTGGTTAGGAAAACGGCTGCATAGCAAGTCGAAGAAAAGAACCGACGCCATGATCTATGTCGTGGCGCGGATTGCTGCGCCCGTATGATGATCGGCGATAGTTTTCAGGTATCGATTTAAGAGCCAGTCAGCATTTCTCTTTGGAGGAGCTTCCGGTCACTCTCCTCGTCATGCCCCGCCTCCCGCGATTGGGCACCGACAAAGGAGAAATACGAGATGGCTACCAAGAAACTCAACCTTGCCTTCGCGCTGGGCATGCTGTCCGCGACCGCTGCACTTTCCGCGGCCCCGGCTTTCGCCGGCGACTGCCCTGCCGGCCAGGCCGCCACCACCGATATCCAGGAACATCCCAGCAAGCCGGTCGGCGTGACCGACACGGTGCTTTCTGCAATCGATCTGAGCAGCAAGGGCGAGGCCTGGAAAGGCAACATGCTGCGCCTTCGCAAGCTCGTCGTTCAGCCCGGCGGCGTCGTGCCGTGGCATGAGCACAATGTCCGCCCTGCCAACATTATCGTCGTCGAAGGCTCGATCACTGAATACGCCAGCACCTGCAAGGTCGGCATCGAGCATCCGGCCGGCGACGCGACCGCCGAGTTCGGCCAGCTCGCCCACTGGTGGAAGAACAACGGCAAGGTTCCGGCCGTCCTCTATTCCGCCGACGTCCTGCCGCCGGCGATGCATGAAGACCACATGATGTAAGCCGGTCGCCGCGGTGAAGATATCCCGGCATCAGAAACTAAAAACCGTCCTCGGGCGATTGCCTGAGGACGTGGCAACGGAGCCCGTCATGACGACCAGTGAGCATTCCGAACCGACGCGGCTTCGCATGGCGGCCGCGGATAGCTGGCGCTTCGGCCTGATCGCGCTAATTGCGTTCCTGACGCTTGTCGATCTGTTCGCCACCCAAGCCATCCTGCCGTCGCTGGTGGTAAAATTCGGCGTCAGCCGCGCCACCATGGGCTTTGCCGTCAACGCCAGCACCTTCGGCATGGCGGTGGCCGGGATTGCCGTCGCTCTCTTCGGGCGCGGCATCGACCGCCGCAACGGCATCTGGATCAGCCTGGCCATCCTGGCGATCCCGACGACGCTGCTGTCGCAGACGGACAATATTGTGGTCTTCGCACTGCTGCGCGTGGTGCAAGGCCTTTGCATGTCGACTGCGTTCACGCTCACCATGGCCTACCTGGCGGAGCATTTTTCGGCGCGGCAGACGACGAGCGCGCTTGCGGCCTATGTGACGGGGAATGTTGCCAGCAACTTTTTCGGCCGGTTGATGTCGGCGGCTGTCGCCGACACGTTCGGCATCTCCACCAACTTTCTGACCTTCGCCGCGCTTAATCTGCTCGGCGCCACCCTTGTCTGGTTCACGTTGCAAAAGACCTCGGCAATGATGCGCGCCGACGCCGAAGGTCAGCCCGCCCGCGGCGCCTGGAAAGCCCCGTTGCGGAACGCCGAGCTGCGTGCCTGTTTTGCGATCGGCTTTTTGATCCTGTTCGTCTTTATCGGCACGTTCACCTATGTGAATTTTCAGCTTGTCGCGGTGCCGCTTTCGCTGACCCCCATGGCGCTTGGCGCAGTCTATTTCGTCTTCTTGCCATCGATGCTGACCACCCCGCTCGCCGGGCGCGTGGCCTCAGGCCTGGGCCCGAAAATGGGGGTGGGCGCGACGCTTGGGCTGGCGATCATCGGTTTGCTTCTGCTGCTCGCACCCAGCCTTCCGGTCGTCCTCGCCGGGATGGCGCTGGTCGCCGTCGGCACCTTCCTGGCTCAAGCGATAGCCACGGGACATGTCAGCCGGACCGCGCCGCGCGATCGCGCCGCCGCGAGCGGCATCTATCTCGCGTCCTACTACGCGGGCGGGCTCGCCGGCAGCTTCCTCATCGGACAGATCTACGACCGTGTCGGCTGGACCGCATGCGTGATCGTGCTGGCCGCGGTTCTCGCCAGTGCGATCGCGATCGCACGCGTGCTGCAAACGCCGAAGGCCTGAGACCTGAAATCGAAACTTAGTTGTCCAACCAAGGAGACCGACATGACCAACCATCTCAAAGCTCTGTTTGCAGGCGCCGCCATGCTGATGGCTGCTGCCCTCCCGACTGCGGCTTCGGACGGCGTCGTCACAGTCAAGAGCGACTATTCCGTCGCCGAAACCGTCGCCCGCATCAAGAAGGACGTGCTCAAGAAAGGCATCAAGTTCTTCGGCGTCATCGACCAGGCACAGCTTGGCAAGAATGCGGGCAACGATGTCAGGCCGTCGCGGCTCGTCATGTTCGGCAATCCGGCGCTCGGCACCACCTTCATCACCTCCAATCCCGAAGCCGGGCTCGACTGGCCTGTGAGAGTGTTGGTTTACCAGAGCGCCGACGGCTCGGTTTACGCCGCCTACAGCGATTTCGACTGGATCGCCAAGCGGCACGGCATCACCGACCGCACCGCGCAGTTCAAGATGGCGACGGAAGTCATCCAGTCGGTGACCTCAACCGTCAAGAAGAACTGAATGCGCAAAAGCATTGCCCGGACACGCAAGGCACGCTGCCTTGCCCGGCGACCCTATTCGGCGGCGGACAACGCTTTAGCCCGCTCGCCGAACCATTTCTTCTGCGTGGCCTCTCGCACCAATGCGCCGACCGCGGGCGAATGCCTGCGGCCGCGCACCGTGACGAGATTGACCTCCCGCCAGAATTCCGGCTCCGTGATCGGCAGAGGCACCACGCCAGGATGCTTGGCGGTATGCTCGGGCATGAAGCCGAAGCCGAGCCCGGCGGCGATCATCGCCAATGTCCAGTCGTCACGATCGCTCCAGTATACCGGGCTGACCGTGACGCCTTGTTCGGCAAGGATGGCATCCGCGTAGCCGGCGAACTCGCAATTGTTGCGATGGATGTAGCTTTCGTTGCTCATATCCTTCACCCGCACCGCGCGCTGATTGGCAAGCGATGGGTCAGGTGAACAGCCATCACCATCTGCTCCTGGAAAAGCGGCAGGGCGTGCACTTCTTCGTCGGGGCGTCTGAAGGCAACGCATAGATGGCAGCCTCGAGCTCACCCTCGATCAGCCTTCTCCTGAGGCTTGCCGCGTCCGCATCGCAAAGATGCAGCTCGACGCCCGGGTGGTGCGCGCGCACGGCCGCGATGAGCTCGATGATCTCGTCCGGAGCGATGGTGCTCATGATGCCGACCTTGAGCGGCATCTTCTTCAGGCTCACATATTGCTCGGCAATCTGCTTTGCCTGGCGAGAGTTCTCGAAGACTCCCTCGAGAAGGTCTCAACCATGCGGCCGAGCTCGGTGAGGTGAGTGAAACGGCGCTCGCGGTGGAAAAGCGGCCCGCCGAATTCATCTTCCAGGAGTTTGATGGCGCGCGACAGCGCCGGCTGCGTGACATTGCACTGCTCGGCCGCCCGCGTGAAATTCAGTTCCTTGGCAACGGCCAAGAAGTATCGGACCTGGCTGATCTCCACTGCACGCTCCCTCACTGGAGGTGCATACGGCACGGCCCGGGTGCCATGCAATCTTACTAGCTGCCCTGACGTCAAACAACCCGAGCGGTCGATCGACCTCCACAGCCGACGATCTGACCGTCAGCTATCGAATCCATGTCTCAACGGCATTTCCGCAGCTTGCGGCGGTTCACCATACTCATCGTCAGATCCAGAGCCGGCCCGCACCCCGTCGCTCGTAGCGCAATCGGAAGGACAAGACGATGCTCAAAGGCAAGACAGCGCTCATCACCGGTTCGACCAGCGGCATCGGGCAAGGCATTGCCGAAGCCTTCGCGGCCAAGGGCTGCAACATCGTTCTGAACGGCTTTGGCGACGCCGCCGAGATCGAACGCCTGCGGGCCAAGCTTGCGGCCGATCATCAGGCCGCCGTTCGATACGACAATGCCGACATGAGCAAAGGCGACGCCATCACGGCGATGATGGACAAAGCCATCGCCGAGTTCGGCGCCGTCGACATACTGGTTAACAACGCCGGCATTCAGCATGTCGCGCCGATCGACGACTTCCCGATCGAGAAATGGGAAGCGGTGGTGGCGATCGATCTCATGTCTTCATTCTATACGATCCGGCGCGCCTTGCAGGCGATGAAGGCGCGCAAATGGGGCCGCATCATCAACGTGGCCTCGGCGCACGCGCTCGTCGCATCACCCTATAAATCCGCCTATGTCGCTGCCAAGCACGGTGTCGCCGGCCTGACCAAGGCAGTCGCGCTGGAGGTTGCCGAACAGGGCATCACAGTCAACGCCGTTTGCCCCGGCTACGTGCTCACGCCGCTGGTCGAGAAGCAGATACCGGATACCGCCAAGGCGCGCGGCATCACCGAGCAGCAGGTGATCAAGGATGTTCTGTTGGCAGCGCAGCCGACCAAGCAGTTCGTCACGGTCGAGCAGGTTGCCGCGCTTTGCCTGTTCCTGGCTTCGGACGACGCGGCTTCGATCACCGGCGCCGTGATGCCGATCGAAGGCGGTTGGACTGCTCACTAGACCCGCACGAGGAGCGAAGGCGATGAACAAGATCACGCAAAACCTGTCCGCCCCGCAAGCAGGACCGGCGATCGGCCACCAGGGCGAAGTCAAGCGTCAGACCGTTCTTGTCCTTCAAGGCGGAGGCGCGCTCGGCGCCTACCAGGCCGGCGTCTACCAGGCGCTGGTCGAGGGTGGCATCGAACCGGACTGGGTCATCGGCACGTCCATCGGCGCCATCAACGCCGCGCTGATTGCTGGAAACGAGCCCCGCGTGCGTCTCGCCAGGCTCCAGGAATTCTGGGACGGCGTCAGCCGCAGCAGTCCGTTCGACGAGTTTTTCCGGATGATGGTTCCAAGCAACATCTTTGCCAATATGGGCACGGTGATGCGCGGCATCCCGGGTTTCTTCGAGCCGAACCCAAGCGCCATGTTCGGAGTCAACCGCGAGGTCGGTGTCGAGAACGCATCCTATTACACCACGGATCCGCTCAAGAGGACGCTGAGCAATCTGATCGACTTCGACTATCTCAACGGGCGCCACACGCGGCTGACGGTCGGCGCGGTCAACGTCAACACCAGCGAGCTCAAATATTTCGACACGCGCGAGATGATCCTGTCGGCGGCGCATGTCATGGCGTCGGGTGCCTTGCCGCCGGCGTTTCCGGCAGTCTGCATCGACGGCGAGCCCTATTGGGACGGCGGCATCTATTCGAACACGCCCATCGAGGTCGTGCTGGACGAGCGCCCTCGGCGCGACGCGCTGATCTTTGCCGTCAACATGTGGCAGCCCCGCGCCAACGAGCCGAAATCGATCTGGCAGGTCATGGGGCGACAGAAGGACCTTCAATACGCCAGCCGCGGCCGGAGCCACGTTGCACGGCAGGAGCAACTGCATCGGTTGCGGCATGTCGTGCGCGAACTGGGAAGGCTCGTGCCGGAGGAGCGTCGCGAGGATCCGATGTTCAAGGAGCTCGCCTCCTATGGCTGCCCGTCGGTCATGCATCTCGTTCGCCTGCTTTCGCCGCGACTGGACGGCGAGGACCACACCAAGGACATCGACTTCACCCGCTCGGGCATACGCACGCGCTGGCAGGCAGGATACGAGCATGGGCAGCGCGTCCTCGCTGACAAGCCCTGGGAATGCGAGGTCGACATGCTGCAAGGCATCGTGATCCACGAATCCCAAGAGTGACGTGCCGCGCCGAGCAAGATACGGAGACCACCGATGCAGATTGTCACCCCCGGCATGCGGTTGATCCCGGAAGCCGTGCTCGCCAACAATGCTGCGCTGTTCCGCACGATCCCGGAGACTCCCTCGCACGCGGACAAGTCATTGCACCGCGTGATCATTGTAGGCGGTGGCGCGGGCGGCCTGGAACTGGCGACGCGCCTCGGCCGCAAGTTCGGCAACCGGCGGCTTTCCGTCACGCTTGTCGACCGAAACCGCACCCATATCTGGAAGCCGCTGTTGCATGAGGTGGCATCCGGCGCCTTGAGCGCATCACACGATGCGGTCGAATACATCGCCCATGCCAGCCGCCACGGCTACCGATACCGCATTGGCGAGGTCGTCGGCATCGATCGTGCCAAACGCCAGGTTTTCGTTGCGCCCAGCTTCGACGATGACGGTCGCCAGGTCATCCCGCCGCGCGTTCTGGGCTACGACACGCTGGTCATGGCCGTCGGCAGCGTGACCAATGACTTCGGCACACCAGGCGCCGCGCGCCATGCCATTTCGCTCGACACCGCGGAACAGGCCGCCCGCTTCAACAAGCGCATGATCGACGCCTGCCTGCGCGCCAATGCGCAGTATGAGCAGCTTTCACCCGGTCAGCTCCATTGCGTCATTGTCGGCGCCGGCGCCACCGGCGTCGAGCTGGCAGCGGAACTTCACAAGTCGATGCGCGAGATTGCGTCGCATAATCTCGACAACATCGATTTCGAAAGGCTGATCCGCATCACCATCGTCGAAGCCGGACCGAGGATCCTGCCTGCGCTGCCTGAGCAGATGGCGCGCGCCACGGCACGCTTGCTGATCAAGTTGGGCGTGCAGATACGCTGCGGGATCAAGGTCACTGAAGTGACCGAAGACGGTATACGGCTCGGCGACAAGCTCTTTGTGCCTGCCGAACTGGTCGTCTGGGCGGCCGGTATCAAGGCGCCGGATTTCCTGAAGGGTCTCGAAGGTCTCGAAACCGATCGCATCAACCGCCTGATCGTCGATGAAACCTTGCGCACGGTCGCAGACGAGAATGTGTTCGCGATTGGCGACTGCGCGAACTGCGTTCTCCCGGGCGAAGAAAACGCCTTGCCGCCGCGCGCCCAGACAGCCCATCAGCAGGCTCACCACATGGCCAAGGTGATTGCGGCGCGTCTCGCGGGGCGGGCCCCGCCGGCATATCGCTACCGCGACTATGGCTCCCTCGTCTCACTCGCCGACCACGGTGCGTTCGGCAGCCTGATCGGGGGACTGAAGATCGAAGGTCTCGTTGCAAGGCTCGTCTATCGCGCGCTGCACAAGCTGCATCTCACGGCGGTGCACGGCCTGGCGCAGACAACGCTGGCTTCGATCGGCGAGATGATCGTCAGGCGCGCCAGACCGCGCATCAAGCTTCATTAGAGCGGCGGAGGCGATGGCGATGGAAAAGTATGACGTCGTGATCCTGGGCGGCGGCAATGCCGGAATGGGCGTGACGGTTGCGACGCGCGCCGCCGGACTTTCCGTCGCCATGATAGAGGCTCGCGATCTTGGCGGCACCTGTCCCAATCGCGGCTGCACGCCGAAGAAGGTGCTGGTCGCGGCAGCCCACGCGCTCGACGAGATCGCAAGGGCCAGAGATCATGCAATAAGGATCGAACCGCCGCGGCTCGATTGGCGAGGCTTGATCGAGCGGGAAAAGGACATCATCAGAGACATCCCGTCCCGACTGTCCGGTTTGATGGCCAAGCGAGGCGTCGACGTCATCTACGGCGAGGCCGCATTTGTCGCCAGCAACGCCATCCGCGTCGGCGGTCGAGAATTCGAGGCCAGGAACATCGTCATCGCCACCGGCTCGAAGCCGCGCCCAATGCCGATTCCCGGCTCGGAATTCCTGACGACATCGGACGATGTGCTGAGCGATCCGGCGCTGCCTCGCGCCGTGGTGTTCATTGGCGGTGGCGTTATCGCTTTCGAGCTGGGTCACGTCTATGCGCGCGCCGGCGTCGAAGTCACCATCCTCGAGGCGCTGCCGCAGCTTCTGGGAAGCTTCGACGTGGATGCCGTTGCTCAGCTCCTTGGCGAGAGCGAGCGCCTGGGTATCAGCATTCATACCAAGGCCTGGGTCAAGGAGATCGAGGAGGTCGACGGGCGAATGCGGGTGAGCTTCGCGAAGGATGGCGCCGAATACCGGGTGGACGCAGATCGGGCCGTCAATTGCGCCGGGCGCGTTGCCAATGTCGAGGGCCTCGATCTCGGCGCCGGCGTCATCGTGCATCGCGAAGGCCGCATCGAGATCGACGATCATCTGAGGTCCCGTTCCAATCCGGACGTCTATGTCTGCGGGGACGCGGTCTGGAATTCTCCGCAGCTTTCGCCGATAGCGACCTACGAGGGCGGCATCGTCGGCCGCAATATCGTCGACGGCCCGAAACATCGGCCCGACTACAGTCACATACCTGCCTCGCTCTACAGCATTCCGGCCGTGGCAACCGTCGGTTTGACCGAGGCCAAGGCGAGGGAACGCGGCTTCATCATCAAAGTCCGCTCGAACGACATGCAAGGCTGGCTTTCGGCCAGGACTTACGCCGAGCCGGTAGCGTGGTCGAAGATCATCGTCGAGGAAACGACAGACAGGATCCTTGGGGCTCACCTGGTCGGCCATGCCGGCGAAGAGCTGATCCACACATTTGCGCTCGCGATGAAGCACGGCATCACGGCACGAGAGCTGTCTGAGATGGTCTGCGCTTTCCCGACCTTCACGGCGGATATCAGGAACATGATGTAACGCGTCGCCTCGGGTCAGCGAAGAAGACACAGATCTGGCATGTGTCGATGCAGGTGGGGCATCAAATCCATGCAGGAAAAACATGGCAACTGCCGAGGGGTTACGGTGATAGGCTGTGTGCGAGGTATGAAAGTGCAGACATGGCCGCCGACGACCAGGCAATGACATTCGAGCAGTCCGTGCAGGCAGCCATCGAGCTTGATGCGCCTCTCAATGAACGGCTGGCGGTGGTTGCCGCGGCGGTCCGCCGCCTAAACTCGGAGTTCGCGGACGCTGTAGATCGGCTGGTGGAACGCCTGGAGAAGCAGGGTGCCGGAGCGGCGGCGCCAAAGCCCGGCGATGTCATGCCGCCATTCCTGCTGCCTGACGACGAAGGCAGGCTGGTTGGCCTGGCCGACATCCTGCTCCAAGGGCCCGCTGTGATCACCTTCCAGCGCGGGCATTGGTGCCCTTACTGCCGTTTGAACGCGATCGGCATCGTCGAAGCGCAGCAGGAGATCGCGGCATTGGCCGGGCAAATCGTGGCGATCATGCCCGAGCGAGGCAAATTCGCCAGGGCCATGAAGGCCGCGGTTGGCGCAAGCTTCCCCTTCCTGACCGATATGGACAATGGCTACGCCCTGTCTCTTAACCTGGCAATATGGATCGGAACCGAGATGGAGCGGTTGATGGGCGTTGCCTATGACCTCCCAAGCTACCAGGGCAATTCCAGCTGGTTCCTGCCGATCCCGGCCACATTCGTCGTCGGAACCGACGGGATCATTACCGATCGCTTTGTCGATCCGGACTACCGCCGTCGCATGGACATCGACGACCTGATCGCGGCGCTCACGCGGGCTCGCTGACGCCGAAGGATGACCAGTCGGCCGCTCTCAAGAGATTGAGCAGCGTCGTCGCGACAGGCGCGCGCTGCCTGCCGGCGACCGCATAAACTGAAACGATCCGCGAGACGTCCAGATCGCGAAGTTTGAGCCGGCGGATGTTCGAGGATCGCGGTGCCGTAAGCGAGACAAAGCCAACTCCGGCATTGGCCTCAAGCAGCGCAAGGAGATCCTGATCGGTCTCGACTTCATGCGCGGTCCGGGGAGTATACCCTTTAGCGGAAAGACAACGCGCTAGTTCCTCGCTCGTCTCCCAATCGATCCGGCTGAGCACAGGTTCGGCGGCGAGCTGAGCCAGCGCGACATCAGCCTCATTTCGCCGGGCGAGCGGGTGATCTGAATTTACCGCGAGTTCGATCCCTTCCTGGAACAGAGGCCACACGTCCAGGCGGTCCCAAGCCTGTCCAAGGGGGCCCGCAATCGCCAGCTCTACTTCACCGCCCTTTAGCGCCTCGATCACAGCCGCCGGCGAGCCACGGTGGATTTTGAGATGCACACCGGGATAGGCCCGAAAGAGCTCGGTGAACGGCGAAACCAGCAGCGCAATGTTGATGCTGTTCGAAATGGTCACATTGAGCGGCGCAACGTCACTGCTTTGCACAGCCTTGGCCAATGACTTGGCGGAAGTGGCCGCGTCATAGCATTGTTGCAGCAAGGGCAGCATCCGCCGTCCAAGTTCCGTCAGGTGCGAGTGCTGACGCTCTCGCCGGAGGAGCTCGCCACCTAGTTCTTCTTCAAGCGTCTTGATCGCGCGCGTAAGCGCCGGCTGAGTGACGTTGCATTCCTCGGCCGCTCTGGTGAAGTTCAACGTGTTGGACAGGGCCAAGAAATAGCGGACCTGCTGCATCTCCATGAATTTTCGCCCCCTTCAGCGAAATTCGATTTCTTCAGGAACAGCTAATTCGCGGTCATGCTAGCGCAAATCCAAGCAAGGTCGAGGGGTGATTTGCTGGGGTTTGCCCGCAAGACAATTGTCCAGCAGGGTCACCTTGTCGGTCGTCACAATGCTAGAAAACATAGTGTAAACTATTGTTTTTATTGAATTAGCGGAAGTTCAATCCTCACGCAGCACCGGCTTTCCGAAACATCTGGTGGGCGTGTCGGGCGATCACGCCGGCTCAGTTGGTGACATGCGACAGCCGCAGGCCGGCTTCGTCCGGGATCTCGGCCATGCCTTCCTCCGCGAAGCGGAACATGTCCTCGAAATCCAGCTCCCGCTCGAAAATGACGCCGCCGACTTTGATCGCAAGCACGTCCTTGTCGCCTTTCGGCGCGAAGTAGATCTCGCCGACCGTGCCGCGAATGCGCTCGCCGATGTCCTTGGCGTCCTCTTCGCTCGCGCCCGGCAGGAAGACGCCGAACATCGAGGTTCCGATCCGGCCGATCAGATCGTCCTTGCGCACCGCGGATCGGATGGCCGATGCGATCAGCCGCAAGGCCTCGTCGCCCCATTCGAGACCGAAACGCAGGTTGATCGATGCCAGATGTTCCGGATGGATGACCAGAAAGGCGCCGGAGCGCGGACCGGCCGGTCTCTGCGCCCTCCGGTCGACCATCGAGGTGAACACCTTGCCGTTCAGGCAGCCGGTCAGCTGGTCGTAGGTGCCGGATCTGGTGAGTTCCTGCCGGTAGCGGCGGATCTCCACCTGTTGCCAGCCGAGCAAGGCAAACAACGGCAGACCGATGACGATCGGCACGATGATTGCCGTAACTGCCCCGCGGCCGAATGGCGTGAGGCTGTCGCTGAAAAGCAGCAGGTAGTTCAACCCGAGCGAAAGCCCGACGCAGACGGCGGTGCCAAGCGCGGCCAGCAAGATGAGGTGCTTCCACGTTTGAACCGGCGCGGTCGGTGTTTTCGCAGTCAAGGGCCAATCTCCTGTTCGACGCATGGCATACAGGAGGTCCGTTACGATTTCGGTGTCAGGGAAACGTACAATTTGATGCAAGTCGGCATGTTCTCCATGGCAAGCGCCGGATCCGGCACAGCGGCGGCCGCGGTCGGCGGCTAACGACCTGCCAGGTCGTCGGCCCAGTCCAGGTTTTAGAAGTGCTGAACCGCCCTGACCATTCTGCTTTCACGCAAGTGCGCGAGGGGAGCGGCCACCGGCTTTCCCGCGGCAGCACTATTGCGGTGGGCCGAAAATGCCCATCCGGGCGGTTCTCGCCACCACCTCCGCCTTGCCGTAAATGCCGTTGCGAGCGGCCATCGCCCAGCCGTTGGAAACCAACCAGGCGCCGACATCCTGCGTGCCGAGCGCGCAGGGCGCGGCGATGGCGAAACGGTCGACGTCCGGCGACAGGAAGCATTTCAGCGCCCGCCCGCGCAGCCAGGCGTTGAAGGCGGCCCGCGCCCGCTGGCCACAAGGCCAGGCGGTGTCGTCGAACATGCAGGTCCTGTCGGGGCCTATGTCGACCGTCCCGCTGATGGCGACGGTGCGTCCCATGGCTTCGACGACCGCCGAGGAGGTCGCGACGGGACGGAAAAGCAGCGTCTCGCGCCAATCCTGCGGCATCGGCGTCTGCGGCCGCTGCGCAAGTCCGAGCTCGCTAAGCGGAGGACGCGGTTCGATGCGCTCGATCCCGGATGGGTCGAGCGGCGGCGGCGCAATGAGGTCCTCGGCGATCTTGCGCGCCGGCCGGCCTGGCCGCGCGTCATGGATCGGGCCATGGAAGGCCGGCTTCAGGTCGCCGGCGTCCTGAGCCGGTGCGATCGAAGCGGGCGGCAGCAGGCGGCCGCCCTCGACGATCAGCACCATGCCTGCGAGCAAACCGAGGCCGCCGAGCGCGGACGCTAGCAGCGGGCGGCCGGACGGGCTCACCTGGTTCACGCGTGGACCCTCGCGGGATCGTGCCGATAGCCGGCGGTGCGGCCCGAGCCCGACCCGTTAGCTCCTGTCGACATGGCGCCCCCCCGACCGCTGAACCGGACCATACATTAGATGTGAGCGACATTCCTTGAAAAGCAAGGCGTTGCGTTAAGTCTCGCGCAACCAATGCGGCCTAGAATCGGCCATCGGATGTCGAGGGGATGACATGATGCGCAAGCCGATACTGCTTTTTGCCTTTCCGGCCCTGGTGCTCATTCTGCTGGCGGCGGAGCGAGCGGCGGCGCTGCTTCTCGGCTTCTATCCGGCGAGCCCCGCTGCGTGGCATGCCTGGCTCGAGCTGCGGCCGTTCTCGACCATGTTCTGGCAGCAGGTGCACGTCTATCTCGGCGGATCGATGGCGCTCGATGCGGCCATCATTGTCTTCGCGGCGGGCGCCTGCTGGATGGCAAGCTGCTCAAAATGGTCCGGCGGTTTCTTCATCGCCAATCATGCTGCAATCATTTTCGCCGGGTCCATGATGGCGCTGAGCAGCCACGCGGAAACGGCGAGCACGATCGCCGCCTTCGTCACGCCCCATGGCCTTCAGTTCTCGGTGATGGTCGACCTAAGCTTGCAGAACTGCCTGGTGCTGTGCCTCGGTCTCGCGGCATGCGCCTACTGCCATGTCGCCTTCTTGCGCGAGGCAAAGCTGCGTGCCGAAGCCCGCGCTGTCCGCATGCTTGCGCTGCAGCGCGATCTGTAACCTGCCGGTCTAGGCGAAGACCGCCTGCTCAGTTGATCTTCTTGTAATAGACCTTGCCGTCGGGCTGCTGGATGCGCTGGTAGGACGGGTTGGGCCCCGGAGGCGCGACCTTGCGCTTGAACGCGGGCTGTCCGTCTCCGGCGCCAGCGTCTCCGTCGGCCGCGGACGCATCCGCCACCGTGGTGTTGTCGAGCAGGGCAGGCTCGGCCGCGCCGGGCGCCGGCTCGCTGGCGGCGACCGGCTGGCCTTGCTCAAGCTTGGCGATATTGCCGTTGATCCGGCCGAAACTCGCCTGCAACTGATGGTCCAGCGTCTCGAACCGGCTCTGGAAACCGTTATTGACGGTGTCGATGCGGGCGCCGATCCGCTGCTCGAATTGGCCGAGCTGTTCCAGCCGCGCCTCCATCGTCTTGAGGTCGTTGACGCCGCGATAGAGATAGACCGCGGCCGTCACGTTGACGACGGTGACGAGCAGCGCACCCACCGCCACGACGCCGATCAGCCTGGCCCGGCTGGGCTTTCCCGGAGCGGCTTCCCTGTGACCGAGTTCGATTGCCGGGACGTCCGGCTCGCTGATCATCGTCATTCAACCACCACCTTTGCGCCCACCGCGACGCGTTTGAAGAGATCGATCACATCGGTGTTCGTCAGCCGGAAGCATCCGGACGTGCCGTCGAAACCGACGCCCTTGGGATCGTTGGTGCCATGGATGCGATAGAGCGTGTCGCGCCCGTCGCGCGACAGATAAAGCGCCCTGGCGCCGAGCGGATTGTAGGGACCGGCCGGCACCATCGCCGGCAGTTCCGGCCGGCGCGCGCGCATTTCCCTGGGCGGGCGCCATTCCGGCCATTCGGTCTTGGAAGCGATTTTGACAGTTCCGGTCCAGCCGAAGCCGTCGCGGCCGACGCTGATCTGGTAGCGCAGCGCATGCCCCGCTGCGGTCACCAGATAGAGCGCCTTCTCGTTTTTGCGGATGACGATCGTGCCGGGCTGCTCGCCGGTCTCGAAGGCGACCGCCTTGCGCAGGCTGGGGCCCATGGCCGGCAGCGGCGGCAGGCCCGATCCGGCTTGCGCCAAACCGCAGGCCGACGCCAGCGCGATGCCGATCAGGCCGGCCGCGGCAAGACGCCCGGCAATGCGAAGGCTAGCGCTGGGCATTGTCCAGTCGCTCCTTGAACATGCGTTTCAAGTCCTTGTTGAAGCGCGCGCGTCCGTCCACCTCGGAAGGCAGGATGGCGCGGTTCAGCGCGTCGGCCAGGAGTGCGTTGTCCAGCGCCAGCGACTTGATGTGCGGCGCCTTGAAGATCTTCTCCAGCTCGCTGCGCGAGAAGTGGTTGCCGAACCATTTGCGCTTGTGCTTGTTGGCGACCAGCGTGATGCTGACCTTGTTGCCGCGCAACTCGCGGATCTTCTTGTAGAGCCGCTTGCCTTGCCTCAGCGAAGCGACGTTGAGCTCGAAGACGATGAATATTTCGTCGCTCGTGCGCAGCACCGAATCGTGCCACGGCGTCTCGATGTTGGGC
Source organism: Mesorhizobium sp. Ca11 (assembly GCF_020165275.1). Taxonomy (NCBI): domain Bacteria; kingdom Pseudomonadati; phylum Pseudomonadota; class Alphaproteobacteria; order Hyphomicrobiales; family Phyllobacteriaceae; genus Mesorhizobium; species Mesorhizobium sp. Ca11. Next base: position 301,217 of record NZ_JAIUHU010000007.1, read on the forward strand.
AGGTCGATGACGATGTCGTCGAAGCGGTAAGCGACGAGATCGAGCAGCCGGAAGACGAAGTCGGAACCGCGCGGCTCGAACGGCAGTTGCGGCCGCTCGAAGGAATAGAGCGTCAGGCCGGAGGGCCGCGACAGTTTGATGACGTCCATCAGCTCGACATCGAGCCGGTCCGGCTGGCCGATGATGCCGGAGAGGTCGAACTGGTTGAACTGGTTGAGATAGGCGCCGCAATTGGCGCTCTGGAAGTCGAGATCGACGAGGCAGGTCGAGGCCGCCCGCTCGGCCGATTTCGCGGCCAGATACTCGGCCGCCGAGATCGCCAGCGTGGTGGCGCCGGCGCCGCCGCTGGCGGCAATGAAGGTGACGATGCGGCTCTTGGTGCCCTGGCTGCCAGTGTCGTGGAAGGTGACGGCGTTGAGCAGCTCCTTGGCGTCGAGCGGCTTGTGCAGCCAGTCGGACGCGTTCATGCGCACCAGGACGCGCGTCTGCTCGGAGGTGAGCTCGTCCGAGATCGCGATCAGCGGCACCGACGCCCAGGCCGCGCGCGCCTCGACGATTGCCGGATTGCCGAGCAGCTCGCCATTGGCCAGATCGAGGATGATGATGCCGGGCCGGCTGTCGACAGGCGGCCCCTTCAGGAACTCCGCCGCGTCCGAGACCTTGACCTCATAGATCGCCAGCGCATCGAGCCGCGTGGTGACATCGCGCTTGAAATTGGGGTCGGCGGAAAACAGCGCCACCTGCTTGCGCTTGGTCGGGAGAACTCTGGTGTCGATGGCGTTCATGGCGATGTACTCTTTAAATCTTCACCCGTTACTGTACTCAGCATGGAGGGCATGGTGATGTTGGAAAATCCGAGCAGACCGGCCAGGAAGAAGAACTGGAATTGATGATTGACGATGCTGACCGTGATGGTCGGAACGGGGCCGTTGGGCCGGGTCCAGTAACCAAGGCCGGATGCCTGGTACTGAATCTGCACTTCGGATTTGGCCAGCAATGGCAGGAATGTCTGCATTCCAGGTTGGCTGCTACTGCCGCTGAGAATGAAGTCGAATGCAGCCTGGCTCGCGGTGAGGTCCTGGCATGTAGCCCCCGATCCGCAGGTGCACGAGGCAACTCCTGCGGCGCTGGCTGTGCAGATGTAATTGTAGGTATTGGCCGGGACAGGGTTGCCCACGTCCAGCGAGTTGCTGGGCGTTTTTGCCTCGAGTAAAAGCCCGCTTGCGACCGGATTGGAAATCTGCGCCAGCCTTGCTCCGGCCTGCACCGCCTTGTCTGCAGCGTTCCATTGATAAAAGGCATAGCCGAAGTCGACGAAGCCGAGCAACAGCGTCAGCAGCAGCGGCATGGCTATGGCCGCTTCGACCATCGTCGCGCCGCATTCGCTCGCCCAGAACCTGCGTCGCAGCATCACCATCCGAGGACGCGCTCCTGATGGGATACGGACAGGCTGATTTGACCAAAACCGAGATAGGACCAGAAGCCGAGATCCGGATACGGATAGGATGTGCTGACCTGCACGACAATTACGTTGGCAGTGCTGCTGAGGTAGAGTTCGGTGCCGGTCGCGGTATCGATCGCCGGGGTGGATAATACCGGGGTGATTATAACTTGACTTGGCAGCCATCCACTCACCCGAGCGCTGGTGCCGTTGATCGCCCCGTTGGCCGCAAGCGTCTGTGCCAGCGCCTTGCAAGTGTCCCAATCGCTGCTGCAGCGCGCCATATAGCGAGCCGCATCCTTGACGCCGGCGTCAAGCAGCATGCGTGTGTTCAGGATGTTCCCGAACTCGAAGACGCCGGCCGACAGCAGCAGCACGAAGGGCGTCACGATAGCCATCTCGACCAGCGCGGCCCCATCGTCGTCGCTCTTGAAATGCCGGATGATATGTCTGAGCGCGACCAGCATGGCTCTACCGGTAAAGCTGCGCTTCGTTGCGCTGAAGTTTCTTCAACGTGCCTTGGCCGACCGTCGTGCTGATATCCTGGATTTCGCCATAGATGTCCGCATTCGGTGGACCACCGGCCGTTTCAGTCACGAATACACTTGCAAAAGCCTGCACTGGCAGAGTTTGGCCGCCGCCCTGCACATTATTGGCTACGCAGTCGACTATAGCGACGTAGAGCAAACGCCTATCCGCGAGCTGCGTTGTGGTGTTGCACTGCGGCGGAGTCTTCTCTTGTCCGCTCTTCAAGGTGGGATTGTCGATTTCATATTTGTAGACACAATACCGGCTGGGATTTGCGCCGCACGCGGTAAGCACCCCAGTGGTGCTGGCGTTGCCATGGTTGACGCTCCAGTAACCTGCAAAATCCCATGCGCCATTGCCAAGCACGCCTGCTTGCGTACAGGTACCCGAATAGAAGCAATTGTCCCTTGGCAGTGCTTTGTAATTATTTATCTGCCCGCTGTTTGGTAGATCGTAGCTGCAACTGCCGCCATTATTCTTGACGACCATGCCCTTCCGAACATTGGGTGCGGGCGGCGCGCTTGAAGGGATCAGCTTCCCGCTGTTGCCGTTCGGATAGATATCAAAGCGCGTGTTGATGCCGTCGTTGACCGGAGTGACATTTCCGGGGCGGGTCTGCACACCGTTCTGGCTGTAGCAAGCGGGCGGACTCGTCACCGCGAACATTTCGGTGAGCTTCTGGGCGGATTTGTCGCCTTCCGGAGAAGAAAGGAATCCGTAGTTGCCAGGCCCATACTGAGCGTTATTGCCGCCGGTCTGCTCCTTCAGCCAGATCATCGGCTTGCTCGTTCCCGAAACGGCTGTCTGAAGGGCACCGAGGGAGGTGTAAGGATTGCAGATGAACATCGGCGTGAATTGGCACAATGCGTTGGTGAAGCCAGCGACGGCTTCAGCTCCGACATTGAAGCTGTTGGCCGAGCTTCCCGAAAGGTAAGAAACGGGGAACATGGCGGTGAAGCTCTCCGGTTGAGCCGTCACCTGGATGAACTTGGTTGCGCCCGCCGTTGCTGCATAGTTGGCCGAAGTAATCGGAGAGGAATCGTTTGTGGGAATGTTCGCAAGGAAACACCAGGAGATCTGGCCCCTTGACCGGCATGCGGAATAGGTCGGATTGACGGTGGTGCTGCCCGTGCTTGGCAACGTCACGACACCTGCATCGGCGAATATGGTGTCGTTGGAAACCAGATTCGTGAGGGCCCTCTCTGCTCGCGTCCAGGCATCCGAATTGCCATCCAGTTCCGCTGCCCCTGCAAGCGCGAGCGCGTCGACGCCTTTTTGCAGATCGCTGTGCAATCCGTTGGCGCGGCTCATGTCGAGAGCCAGCACGGCAAAACCCACGAGCGCCGGCAGCATGATGGCGACAAGGATCATCGCTATGCCGCGCTGATCGTTCCAAAATTCACGAATGGTCCTCAACATGATCTTACTCTCTGTTCCATTCGTGCCAGGCGTCCTCGCTCGCCTGACGAACCGCATCCTTCTACTTCGCTGCGCTGGTCTCGCTCGACGGGCCGACATTGACGGTCATGTTGGTTGCCGGCGCGGACCCGCCTGGCGGAAGCTTGTATTTCTGCACCACGGCGACCGACCGAGCTCCATTGCCTTCGATCTTCGTGTTGTTGGAAGCCGGGTTATAGGGATCGACCGTCTGCAGGAGCTGATTGGCTTTCTGCGAGTCGCCCGATGCCAAAGTCATCGTGTCGTAATTGTTCAAATAGTCGGCCGCGCAGCCTGCGAGCAGGCTGGTGCCGAGAAGGACGAGCAGGAGCTTATTTCTTGACATAGACCAGCTTGTCCTTCGATTTCACATCCAGCATGTGGCCATAGGGCCCGGTGACGCCCTCGCCATGCTCGTACATGCGGATCATGTCCTTGTTGACTTCGAGCTGGCCGAGCAGCATGAGCTCCGGATCGTTGGCGGGCTTCGTCTTGTCGAAGGGAGTCGCCAGCTGTTCGCCGGGCCTCACCGGCCGCACGAGATGCGGCGTCACGATGACGACAAGCTCGGTCTCTTCTTTCTGTGTGCTCGAATTGTGGAACAGCGCCCCGACGATCGGCACCTGGCCGAGCCAGGGCACCTGATCCTGCTGTATGGTGTTCTTGCTGGAGAGCAGGCCGCCGACCGCGAAGCTCTGGCCGTCACGCAAATCGACCACTGTCGACAGCTTGCGGTTGGTGAAGATCGGATCGCCCGCAGCGGTGAAGCCGGTCAGGTCGCTGACTTCCGGGGCCAGCTTCATGTGGATCTTGCCGTCGTCCAACACCACCGGCGTGAAGTTCAGATTGACGCCGAATTGCTTGAAGACGATCTCGACCTCACCTTGCGCATTGACGCTGCGCACCGGCACTTCGCCGCCGGCATTAAAGCTAGCCATTTCGCCGGAAACCGTGGTGAGATTCGGTTCGGCTAGCGTGCGAACGACGCCCTTCGCTTCGAGCGCCTCGATGATCAGGTCGACCTTGATGTTGCTGTCGATAATGCGGGTGATGAGCGCCGCGAACGGGTTGGTATTGGAGAGAAGGCCCGTCACCAGATCGCCTGCGCCCAGTTCGGCTCCGTCCTTATCTACCGTGCCAATACCCGTACCCACTCGTGTAGTGCCCCGGCTATTCCTACCCCTGAAGGACACGCCGAGATCACGGCCAGCGTTGCGCTTGGCCTCGAGGATGCGCACCGACAGATTGACCTGCTCGCTATCATCGATCGTCACTGCGTTGATGATGGCGTCTGGGCCATATTGCTGCGTGACTTCCACGATGGATGCCAGCGTCGCTGCGTCCTTCACGTGGCCGCTGAGCCTCACCTTGCCGTTGATCGAGCCGATCTCGATCCGAGCTTTCGGCGCCACCTGGCGAATGGCCACCGCCATGTCGCTGACATCCTGGCCGACCTCGATCTGGATGGCGCCAAGCGAGCGTTTGTCCTCGGAAAAGAGATTGACGGTGGTGGTGCCGACGGTCTTGCCGATGATGTAGAGCGTCTTGTCGGTCATCGGCTGCGCATCGGCAATCTTCTCGTCGCCCACCACGATGTCGCCCAGCGTGGCGTTCACCTGGATCGTGGCGGATTGCGATACCGGCACGAAGACGCGATGCAGCGACGGGCTCGACACGTCGATGAAGCGGTCAGCCGCGGTAGCCGGATTGCCAGAGATCGCCGATACGCCCAACAGGGATAGCGCGGCCGCCGCTATCCTCACCCAAAACCCCTTCATTCCCCATCTCCCCGCTTGCTGCCCAGGGCAGCCTCCGCCGCGCCGACCCTCGTCAGTCTTGTCGCGGCACTTCGTATGATTCCAGCTTGACACCCCGGAACACGCCGATCGTCGCTAGCTTGGGCGGCTCCGGCTGGACGTATTTGATGACTTCTTTCGCCGGCTGCTGAGGCGCGGCGGCCACGACCGTGACCGCCTTTGCCTTGCTCATCTGGTCGATCTGGCTGCCGACCCGCTCCACCGCCTTAGCCAGGCCATCGATCTTCTCGTCGGCTTGCTTGCGCGCGGCTTCCTCGGCGGCCTGCCTGTCAAACTCGGCCTGGCGCTTGGCGACATCCTCCGGCGTGTCGCCGGTCAGGTCCGCCAGCGTCACCCTCTCGTTCATCTCGCCTTTGCTTCCGGCGGCCTGACGCAAGGCCAGGGACAATTGGCCGGCGCCTGCGGCCAAGGTGAGCTTCTGCGCATCTTTCGTGCTCACCTCCACAGTCACCGCTTTGACGACCGTCGGATTGTCTTTTGTCGCATCCGCGATCTGATCGACGGCGAGCACCTTGACGCTCTGCAGCAACACATCGACGAAGCTCTTATCCGCGCCTTCGTTGTCGCGAACCGATCGGCTCAGCAGGATATCGACGCGGTCACCGGGAAAGACGAAGCCGGCTACACCGAGCACGTCATTGACCCTGATAGAAACAGCTTTCATGCCCTCGTCTAGAACCGCCGAAAGCGTGGCCCGCTGGCCGGGGCCGGTGATCTTGGTGGCGAGGACGGGTTCGTTGGCGCTGATCGTCTGCAGCGCCTGGCGCGCACCGTTTCCGGCCATCGCCTCTTTGACTGTCTTGAATGCGCCTGCCGGCACCGCTCCCGCCGGCCATGCAATTTCGCGAAGATTATCGGCGCTCAACGCGTCTCCGAATTTCAGTGGCACGGCCGCGACCACGACGGTAGCCGCCTGCACGCCGTTGGCTTGAGCCAGAGCATTGCGCTGGCCTGCCAGCCAGATGTTGACGAGAACGACCGCCAGGACGCCGAATATCCCAGCGAGCACGACCATGATAAGTGTATTGGCGCGCATTTCCCCACCCTTGAAGCCGGCTCTGACCGCGCCGGCAGCCCCTGATGATGCAAGGCTCCAGACCGGGATCAATAACCCCGGCCTGGAGTGCTTTTTGCTTAGCCAGCGGGGTTGCAGGTGCTTCCCGTGGCGCCGTTGGTACCCAGATTGGTACAGAGCTGGGTGAACTGGTGGCTTACCCAACCGCCAATCGCGACAATCGCCACGATCGACGCCGCGGCGATAATGCCGATCAGGATTGAGTATTCGACCATAGCAGCGCCGTGTTCGTCATCGCGGAACTGCCGGGTCATCGTCATGAGCTTCTTCATGCCAATTTCTCCTTTTGGAGGCTTGAACCCGACGAGACAGAGCCAAGGAATGAACCCCATACCCAAGCATCCCCCGTCAGGTTCAATCCTAGGTCTCGTGAAAAAGAAGTGTCAAACGGATTAACGGAAGCTTAACCCTTCAATACTCGATTTGGAATCGTTTCAATTGGGACAAGGGCTTGATTCGCCTCATTTTTCAAGTCATTTTAACCATTCATTCACAATTCCGCCGCGGTGGGGTCTCATTGCTGGTGTATTAGAAATCCGACATAATTCAGTATATCTAACGCCTTGGCGGACTTAGGTGCATTCGTCGCGGCAATGGTCTTAGGACTTTAGTCTGTTAAACCGGAGTGAATTAGAAGCAGTTATGCGAGAATTTGACCACCTTCTTAACTATGTCGCAAGTAATACATGGACTGTGGCCTGCAGGCCGCTTGTGCCACTCGTGGTTAACGCTTAGTTTCATGTCCGGGAACAAAAAGGGGTTGGCGGCATGTTGGGTCGCTTCATAAAGGGGCCGGGTGAGCAACGGGCGTCGCAGCAGGTAGTACCCGTCGTTGCGGCGGGGAACGAAACAGTCGTGGCAACTACGATGGATGTCGAACCACAAGGTCTCGACTTCCTGACCTTGAAAGTCGAGCTGCATCGCCATCTCATCGATCGTTTTAACCTGACGGCGCTGGAAAGCGCGTCAAAGGATGAAATCCTGAACGAGATCCGGCCGATCGTGCGCGAGTTCGTCCGGAGCCGCAACGTGCCCTTGAATGCCCGCGAGCTGGATCAACTGACCAGCGACACGGCCGACGAGATGCTGGGCCTTGGTCCGATCGAGCCTCTGCTCAAGGATGATTCGATTACCGACATCATGATCAACACGCATGAGCGCGTGTTCATTGAGCGCCGCGGCCTGATCGAGCAAACCTCGATCCGCTTTCGCGACGAAGCGCATCTGCTGCGCATCATCAACAAGATCGTCTCGGCTATTGGTCGTCGGGTGGACGAATCCGCGCCGATGGCGGATGCGCGCCTGGAGGACGGCTCTCGCGTCAACATTGCCGTGCGGCCGGTCTCGGTCGATGGCCCGCTGGTCTCGATCCGCAAATTCTCGAAGAATCCTTATTCGCTGGAACGCCTGATGGCGTTCAACTCGATCCGCCAGCCGATGATCGACATGCTGCGGATCGCGGTGCAGGCGCGCAAGTCGATCCTGGTTTCGGGCGGCACCGGCAGCGGCAAGACGACGTTGCTCAACGCGCTGTCGAGCTACATCCCGTCGAAGGAGCGTCTGGTAACCATCGAGGACGCCGCGGAACTGCAACTGCAGCAGCCGCATGTCGGCCGGCTGGAGACACGCCCACCCAATGTCGAGGGCAAAGGCGAGATCCGCCAGCGCGAGCTGGTGAAGAACGCGCTGCGCATGCGCCCCGACCGCATCATCGTCGGCGAGGTGCGCGGCGAGGAAGCGTTCGACATGCTGCAGGCCATGAACACTGGCCATGAAGGCTCGATGACCACAATCCACGCCAACACCCCGCGCGATGCCATCTCGCGTCTGGAGCAGATGGTCGGTATGGCCGGGTTGCCGATGACGCATGAATCGATCCGTGCGCAGATCGCTTCGGCCATCGACATCATCGTGCAGACACAGCGCCTATCCGATGGCGGGCGGCGGGTCGTCTCCATCTCCGAGATCACCGGCATGGAAGGCAACGTCGTGCAGTTGCAGGAAATCTATCACTATGTCAGGCGCGATGTTGCCGCCGATGGAGCGATCATCGGTGATTTCCGCGCCACCGGCGTCCGTCCGCGCTTTGCCCCTGAGGCCGCCACGCAGGGCCTCCACTTCGCCAAGGACGCCTTCAATCCGCAGGTGGCGATGTGATGCTGACAGGACAGTCGCTGCTTTACTTCATTTATGTGGTTGCCGCCGCCTCGGTCATCCTTGCCGGCGAGGCTTTTTATCTGTCTTTGGCCAGCCGGCGCTCGCGCCGGGTCGCGGTGAATCGTCGACTGCGGAGGCTCGCCGATGAATCGCCTGCGGAACAGACATTACAAAGCTTGCTGCGCGAACGAGGTTTGACTGACTCTGGAGATTTTGCTTTCGGTTTTGTTTGGCTCAATAGGCTGTATACACAATCCGGTATCACGGGAAATCCGCCGACTTTCGCGGCGAGCTTTCTCCTTGCTGGCTTGGCGCTGGCTTTGCTTCTCTCGTTCCTTGTCCGATTGGCTGCACCGGCTGCTTTCATCGTCTTTCTTATCATTGGCTTAGGGCTGCCGCTCTTCGTATTGCGGCGTACCCGAAAAAAAAGAATACAGAAGTTCGCAAAGCAATTGCCCGATGCTCTCGACATGATTGTCCGTTCCTTGCGTGCCGGGCACCCCGCCTCCGTTGCAATAGCCCTTGTTGCTCGCGAAATGCCCGATCCGTTAGGCACGGAATTCGGCATCGTCGCCGATGAGATCACCTTCGGGCTCAGCATGGAGCAGGCGGTGCGAAAGCTGTCGGAACGGGTAGGTTTCGAGGGGCTGCACCTCCTATCAGTCTCTCTCTCGATCCAGTCAAAAACAGGTGGCAATCTCACCGAGATGTTGGCCAACCTTTCATCCGCCCTCCGCGAGCGACAGAAGTTGCGTATGAAAATCAGGGCGCTCTCATCCGAGGGACGGGTCTCAGCCTGGATCATCTCGCTGTTCCCGATCGTAATGTTCCTGGTGCTGCAGCTCATTGCGCCGTCGTATTACGGAACGATTTGGGGCGATCCAATAATAATGCCAGTATTCCTGATCTTCGGAATCTGGGCGCTCCTAGGCGATCTCATTATGTACCGCATGGTCACTTTCGATTTCTAGGAGCGAGTCATAAGCCTGCTTTCCAACACCAACGACCTGGCTTTTCTGGTCTCCGTTGCTGTCTTCGTGGCAGCGGTTGCGCTGTTCCTGTTTGCCGCGCTGGTTTTTCTGCCGGCATTGCAAACACGGAGGCTGGTGACAGGCAATCTGGTAGGCAATGACACTGTCGATCATCGTTCGATGCTAGGACAGGATCAACTAGCCAAGATCGCGGCGCAAAAGCCAGTCGATGCCTATTTCAAGTCGATCGAAAAGGAACGTAAAGAGCCGAACGCTCTGGAGGCGAAACTCTTTCGTGCCGGTTTTTATCAGTCAAGTGCCCCTCTGATCTATACACTTTGCCGACTTGCCGCCGTCTGTCTAGGCTTCCTGGCGATATATGCGCTCCTCTATCGGGTGCTGCCAGCGCAACTCCCTGGATTCATCACCTTTGCTGGCTCAGCCTTGTTCGGCCTGGCCTGCATCGTCATTCCCAACATCATGCTCGATCGATTCGAGAATGCGCAGAAACAGGTCTATCGTCGCTCCTTTCCCGATTTCATGGATATGATGATCACCTGTGCCGATGCCGGCATGAGCCTCGAGGCGGCGGTCGAGCGGGTCAGTCAGGAACTGGCTGGCGCGCATAAATGGCTTGGCATCCAGCTCTCGATCATGAATCTGCAGCTGCGCGCCGGCAAGCCGCTACGCGAGGCGCTGCGGGAATTGGCCGATCGCATCGGCCTCGACGAGGCGCGGGCACTTGCCGTGCTGTTCCGACAGTCGGAAGAACTCGGCACAAGCTTGACGGAAGCCTTGCGCGTTTACAGCGCCGAGATGCGCAGCCAGAGAATTCTCAATGCCGAGGAGCGTGCCAACGCCTTGCCGGTAAAAATGATGATCCCGCTGGGGCTCTGCATTTTCCCGGTGGTGATGATGGTGATCATGTTGCCGGTGATCATCCGCATGAAGGGCATTTTCTTCTAGTCGGTCATATGTTTCTCTTCTAAAATAGAGTCGGGGACTCGTGGGAACACACAATGATAAAGCGCCTCGCAGTCGCGACCAGCCTGCTGCTGATTTTCCTGGCCGGTTGCCAGACCCACGATTCCACCGGCGGCGTCGTGCGCACCAATGAGCCCGCCAAAGGCGACTACACCGCCTTCGGCGATACCTTCGACGGGCTGAAGACGATTAGCGACGTCGACTATTACGCGTCGGACCAGGCGGTCACCGAGGCCAAGACCCAGTTCCGTTCCGAAAATTACGGCAATGCCGGCGCCTTGTTCTATAAGGCGACCCGGCTCGCGCCGAATGACGGCGTCGCCTGGCTTGGTCTCGCCGCCTCCTGCGATCGCATCCGCCGTTTCGATCTTGCCGACATGGCCTATGGCCGGGCCTACCGGCTGCTTGGCGCAACGCCGGAATATTACAACAATCTCGGCTATTCCTATCTACTGCGCGGCAAGCTGCAGGACGCGCGCAGCAACTTCCTCAAGGCCTATGAACTGGCCCCCAACGATCCGACCGTGGCCAATAATCTGAAGCTGCTGTCATCCAGCGTGCGGAACATCGAGCGGTCATGAGTCTTTTGCTAACCGCTTCGATCGTCTTCAAGGGACTGGCAATCCTGCTGCTTGGCCGCATCGCCTGGATCGATTTTTCCACGCAGCGCATACCAAACCGCGACGTGCTGCTGTTGCTTTGCCTCGGCCTTGGTGCTTTGCAATTCCAATCCTTACAAGCTCACTCGTGGTTGGAGATGGGCATCAGCGCATTTGGCGGTCTGGCGCTGTTCCTTGCGCTCTTTCCATTCTGGCTCCTGCGCAAGATCGGCGCCGGCGATGTCAAGCTGATGAGCGTTACGCCGTTCCTGATCGGCGGCAGCAATCTCGCCGTTTTTTCCGTGCTGCTGCTGGTTTTCGCGGTCGCTACGGCGGCCCTAGTCAAGAATCCATTTCTGCTGCCGGCTGGGATGTTCCGTCACTATGTGCAGCATATGGACCGCAGGGGCATCGTGCCGTTCGGAGTGCCGATATCCGCCGCTTCCATCTGCGCGGTGGCTCTGCAGATGTATCACGCCATTGTGGTGGCAACCAGTTCCGGGGTTTTGGAGCAACTCAACTAGTGAGTGCGCATACCATTGCATCCAATGGCTGTATTGGCTGCGATTATTTAGTCCTGCCGGTTAGATCCGCCGTTAGAAAGTTTGCCGCTCGGCTGCATTAATCGGCAGCGTCAGCCAAACCGCAAACATCGTGCTGTGGGGGTGGAGTGCGACTTACCGCGACCACTGAAGTGGTCGCCATGAGTGGCGCCAGCGTACGAAGCACGGTGGTAAAATTGGTTGGCATTGATAATGGTTAGATCGAATAGATTAACTGCGCGTATATGTGGCAATTAACTTTATGAAAACCATTTGCTTGTGCTGGCGATAAGAAAGTGTTTAGATTGCTCTCTGGGGGTGGGGTATGTTTACTGAGGATTTCTTTGGACGGATGGCCATCGTCGCTGTCATGACGGTGCTGGCGACGCTTAGTGCGATTTCCTTGGCCGAATATTTCTGGAGCGCTTCCTATTCGATAACGTTAGCGATGGTCACGCAGCTGAGTTCGGTCATATTTCTTCTGCTTCAGCTCTTCATGACAGTTGCCCGGCTTCCGGCGCAAGGCACTGCCAAGGGGATAGAACCTAGGGTCACTTCAGTGGCTGGGACCTTCCTGATTTTGGTGGCGATGATGTTGATTCCGCCAGTACAGAGCTGGTGGGTGCAGCTATCCGCGCTGTGCACAATTCTTCTCGGCACTTCCTGCTCAATTTTCTGTATTTCTTGGCTCGGCAGGTCCTTTTCACTTATGGCAACCGCAAGGCGTCTGGTGACGTCCGGCCCTTACTCCGTCGTCAGGCATCCGCTATACATCTGCGAAGCCGTCTTCGTTTTGGGTATAATAATCTCGCATTTCTCATGGCTGATGGTGGCGCTTGGCTTTATTCAATGTATTTTTCAGTACCGGCGCGCCACGAACGAAGAAGCGATACTGCGGGAAACTTTCCCGGAATACGACGAATATGCCCGGCGGGTGCCGATGTTGGTGCCGCGGTTCTTCCGTTCGCCAGAAGCGTCTACTCAACAGTAGCGACTTTCTAAAACCCCGACGTCTGTTTCTCCACCAGCTTAAGCTTACCCTTCTCCACCCTGAAGAACGGCATCGACCTTTGGCTCGAGCCGTCGGCGCGGAAGCGGAACAGGCCGGTCGAGCCGCGGAAGCCGCTGGTGTTTTCCAGCACCTGCTTGCTGAAACCGTCGGGGCCGGCGGAGCTGGCGATGCCCGCGCTCAGCGCCACCACGTCGTAGGCATAGGCCACGTTGACGTCCGGCTGGTAGTTGTAGGTCGCCTTGAAGCGGTCGGCGATCGGGCCGATCTCGCTCTGGTCGAGCGTCGCGATATAGGCGCCTTCGTAGAGCGGATCCATCGGGTGCTCGAGCCAACGGTCGGTGCCGACCAGCGTCACCGCCTTGCCCGGAATGCCTTTGGCCTTCAGCGCCGCGAGCACGGCGACAGGGCTGCCGTCGCCGCAGGCGACGACCACGGCATCGGGCGCCTCGACCAGCGAGCCCATGTCCGACACCACCTTCGCGCCGCCGTCGCTCGCCGAATAGGGCAGCGTCACCGCAAGCGTGGCGCCATAGATGCTGAGCGCGTTGGCCACCCGGGATTCAATCGGGCCCGAGTCCGCGCCCGATGGCACCAGCAGCACGAATTTCCTGGCGCCCTTGGCGGCGACCGCCGCCGCGCCCGCCGCAGCGCTATCGGCTTCGCCGAGCCGCACGGAATAGACGCCGGGGCCGCCGGCGAAATTGTCGGCCAGCGCCAGCACCGGCGGCCGCTTGGAGCCGGAGAGCTTGGCAAGGTGCTGAGCGGCCGCAAGCTCGGACGGCCCGATGACCGCCTTCGCCGTGCCCGAGGTGATCGCCTTCACCGCGAGCTCCTTCGCGTAGCCGCTGTCGCCGCGCGTGTCCTCGATCGTCAGCGTCAGAAGCTTGTCGCCGAGATCGGCCATTGCGAGGCGCGCGCCGTCATACATTTTCCGGCCGGTCTCGCCCGTGCTTCCGGGCGCCGAAAGCGGCAGCAGCATGGCCACCTTGGTCGGCCCCGTGCCGAGCGTCAGCTGGGCCTTGGCGGCGGCGGCCGAGGTCGGGCCGGCCGAGGTCGCGCTGGCCAAGGCCGCACTGCCCAAGGCCTGGCCGCTTGCCTGCTGGGCGGGCGCCGCGGGCGCGCCCGCCTGGCCGGCGGGTGCCGCTATCGCCGACGGATCGAGCACGTCCGACGCGCCGCTCTTGGACTGGCAACCGCACAGCGTCGCGACGAGCCCGAGAGCGAGAGCCAACAGACGCTGATCGTGCCGCTCACATTTCATCTGATGCTTCCATCCCATCTGCCGCCAGCTGTTCGCCCCGGTCTGCCTTCACTTCTCTTAACGTTCGCCTGCCCGGCCGTCCCGCAGTTCTTGCATCATCGCTTCAGCCGTCGAACAGCCGCGCTCTCAGCGCCTGTATCGTCCTTGCTTGCGCCGGGCTGCGATAGTCGGCGCATTTCATGTAGCGCGGCCCCGGCACGAACGATCGTCTCACGCAGACGCGTTTCTCCTCGCCGGCGGCGGACAAGCCGATCGTCGAGACGTCGGAAAATCCGATCGTCGAGACGTCGGAGAATCCGATCGTCGCCACCGGCAGCGGCCCGGCCGCGTCGAGCCCCTCCCGCGCCAGGATCGCGCGTGCGCGCCGGCAGTAGTCGACAGAGCGGACCGAGAAGCGGGTTTCCCCATGCCCGGCGCGGTATTTCATCACAGTGGTGCAAAGATCGCCCGCGGCGAGCCTGTTTGCCTGCGCCAGATATCTGACGCCGAGCGCGATGTTGGTGGCCGGCTCGCCGAGCTCGTCGAGCGAGCCGCGAAAGCCGAGCATCCGCGCCGTTGCCGGCATGACCTGCATCAGCCCGATCTCGCCGTCGGCGCCGTGCACGCCGGGATCGAAGCCGCTCTCGATCTCCATCACCGCATGCGCCAGCACCGGCTCGAGGCCGAAGAGCGACGCCTGGCAAGTCGCGAATGCCTTGAATGTCGCGCACGTCCGCTCGGGCGCCGCGTCGCAGCGCACGGGCTGCGCCCGCTGCGGCTGCGGCCGTTCCAGCCAATTGGCGTGGACAGGTGTTTGCCCCAGGCCAAGCAAGGCGACCGCCAGGGCAATTCCAGGAAAACTGCGTGGCGGTTTTCCGCTCGCACTTGCGTCAAGACAAAGAGATGGACCGTTTCGCCGTTTCGGTGAAACGGCGGACCGGTCCAGCGCGATCGCCTTCGCCGGTTCTCCGTCGGCCACCATCGCAGCCAGCCGGCGTCCGCTTGCCCGTCAGCTCAGTGCATGTACTCGACCATGCGGTCGTGGAAGCACTCGCATTTGTTGAGCGTGTCTTCGTCCTTGTAGTTCGTCTTGAGGTAGCCATAGGCCATGCCGCAGGCGACCTTGGCTTCCGAGGCCCAGACGAAGGCGGGACGCGACGAGTTGATCCATTCCGGGCTGTTGGCGACGGCGACCGATTCGTCCATCAGCTTCACCACATGGTCCTTGAGCTCGACCATGTTGTCGGTCAGCACCAGGTCCGAGGTGCCCACAGTGCGGCAATAATTCACCGCCGGCTCGCCGATGATGTCGGCGGCGAACCCCGTCGACCCGGCCACCAACAGCGCCGCGGCCGAAGCCAGCAATCTTACGGAATGTTTCATGTAAGCCCCTCTCCGAATTGCGAATTCATGCTTTGCTGATGTTTAGCATGGAAGCGTGGTGGCGCATAAGTGCTAAATGGTGGCCGTGTGCTGTGCGTGTGCGTTGTCGTCGTAAAGGATGTTGATCGTTCCGGCGGCAGGTCCGTTCGTCAGCTGGGCCACATCTACGAAGTTGGTGCCGCCGACCGTGCCGTTGGTGTCGACACTCAGCGTCTTTGTGCCAGCGTCATAATGCACGTAGTCGGCGATGTTGCCTCCCGGTGCTGTCTCGAACAGCGACGACAAGTCGATCTTGTCGCCTTCGGCGCCACTGTAATCGGTGATGAGATCCTTGATGTCGAGGTGGTCGAGCCTGAACGTATCGGCGCCGGTGCCGCCTGTCAGGGTGTCCTGGCCAGCGCCGCCGACGAGGAGGTCGTTGCCGGACCCGCCATTGAGCGTATCGTTGCCGGCGCCGCCGACGAGCGTGTCGTTGCCGCCCGCTCCACTCAAATTGTCGACTCCGGCTCCACCATACAGCATGTTCCCGACATCGTTGCCGGTGATGGTGTCGTCGAAAGCAGACCCGATGATATCGGGCGCCGCCGCCGTCGACGTGTAGATATGCGAAGCGCCGGCGGCGTCCGCCGAGTGATCCGCAATCGGGTTCCCGCTCAGCGTCACGCCGATCAGACTTGTCGCCAGGTCACCGTCCGCGTCCACGATCTGGATCGGCAGATTGAAGTTGACGGGGTTGGTGCTCTGAACGGCTGCGCCGAACCCGGTGATGGCGAAGTCGTCGCCGCTCGTGTTCAACAATTCCAGACTGTTGTAGCCGTCGGCCGTGAACGTTGAGACGGAAACATGGTCGTCCATTATACCTGTTATCTGAGCGGCATAATGAACTGCGGCGGTGGGATCCACATCGACGAAGTGAACCGTGTAGGTTCTGTCCGTCAGCCCACCCGGACTGCCAACCGTGTATGTCGTTGCGTTGGTGCCGATGGTCGCGAAATCGACGATCTGCGTCTGCCCGTCATACGCGATCGCGACCGACGTGACCGAATCGAGCGCACCATCCCCAACGACCTTGTTGTTGTCGGTACCCGTCGTGGCGTTGTCGTCCTTCGCCGTGATTTGAAGAACGGTGTTGGTGTTTCCGTCGCCAAAGGTGAAGGTGGCGCCGTTGGCGGTATAGTGGTTATCGAACACGTGGTCGCGGTTGGCGAGGACGCCATATCCGCCGGCTCCCATCGTGTTGCCGGTCAAATCCTGGACAAAGTCCACCCGGATGCCTTCGCCCGCACCGATGTTCTGCCCGCCGGCGCCGCCGCCGACGCCGAAGGAGTTCGCGTTCCCGTTGATGGTCGTGCCGGTGCCGAAAGGCGTGAAAAGCACGTCCTGCGAATTATCGTCGACCGGGGCACCGGAGTTCTTCTGACCATTGGGCACGAAGCCGGCCCAGGCGCCGTTACCGCCGTCGAAATCATACGTCCCGTTAGAGAACGTCACTTGCGTCAGGCTGTCGACCGTTCCATTCATGTCAACGGAATAGCTGGCACTCTGGGGGTCGAGGGTGACGGTGAACACCGCCAGGCCGTTAGCATTTCCGTACAGGGTATGACCGTCCGCAGATACATCGTAGATGATGTGGGCGCCGCCCGAAGTCAGGCCGCTGTCCGCGCCATCGAGAGACGCCGCGAAAATCGCCGTGCCGGCACCATCCGCTCCGTAGTTGTTGGACAGCGAGTGGTCTACATCCAGAGCAAACGTAACCGGAGCGCCCGCGCTATTCGACAGCACCGCGTAGTCCGGCGAGACTGCTGTCGGGCCGTCATCGAGGAAGGTGACCGCGCCGCCGATGTCGATGGCGCCGGTCGAGGCGCTGTCGCCGTCGGCATC